>CADCAK010000013.1:2072-49532 GCA_902799385.1 uncultured bacterium
TGGATTGTGATGTGCTTCACAATCCAATTGCGATTCGCTTCACAATTGAATTGCGATTGAGCGGCTCTCCTTAGGCGAAAGGACAACATCATGGACAACATCTTCGCAAAAATGCGGTGTTTCTGCAAATATTGCATTTCTGAGCCGAAAACACCCCTGTTTTAACTCCATTTTCGGTCAAGTCGGCTAAAATGCCGCATTCTGACTGGATGACGGAATCTCGCTCGAAAACCCAGAAGCATTGACAGAAACGGTTTTGCGCAGTTAACTAGTGAGCATTGCAGTACCTAAACCGCTGCACTGTCAACCGGTGCGGGAGGGACCCTCTACTGAAAAAATTTACAAAAAGTAGTTGCGCGGCAAGGGGTGGAATATGGTATAATGTGCAACATCGCTTGAGGGTATGTTAAGTGAACGCCTAAGTCGGTAGGCGTGGTTTTGACATGCTTGAAGCGCTCGAAGGTCGCACAAGGACAGGAGTCCATAAAAGGATATAACCGATGACGACGATAATAGCAAAAATCCATAGGGGTATTGGTAAAGTTGTAAGTTATTTTCTTGTCGCTTGTTTTTCGCTCGCGTCTTGCGCAATGGCGAAACCGCTGAAACACCCGGTTTACGAACCTGACGGGCGCACCGCATCGGGCGACGTTGCGTCGGGGCCTCGGAACCTTTTCCTGAAGGCAAAGGCCACGGCGTCCGGGCAGTTCGACAAGTATGCGCCGACGTTTGCCGTGGACGGCAGACGTGACTCGTGCGATTACTACTGGGCGGCCGAGAACCTCCCCCAGTCGCTTACTGTGGACATGGGCGAGGCGAAGTCGCTTTCGTGCGTCAGGCTCTATCCATATTGGGCCGACGGGCGAATCTACGGCTTCAAGGTTGAGGGGTCGGCAGACGGCGAGAACTGGAAGCTGCTCGACGACAAGACGGCAAATTCCATCTGCGCCGGTTTCGACGGATTCACGCTTGTGTTCGAGCCTGCAGAAGTGCGCTATGTGCGCACAACGTTCACGTCCAACACGCGTGGTTCGGTGAACGGCGCGCACATAGTGGAGATAGAAGGGTACGATTTTGGCAGTCACGGCGAAGGGTTCTTGCTTGCAGGCGACATCTACACGCGCTACGACCGCGACAAGGCGGTGGATCCCGGGACCCTCGCGCCCGTGGCGAAGCTGACGGGATGGCGCGGCGAGCGCGTGAGCGCCATGCTCGTCGCATGCTCGGCTACGGGATTCGGCGAACTGCTTCTATCGGCGGGCGACGCCAAGGCGCGGCTCGATGTGCTTCGCTATACGCTCGCCAAAGGCGTCCTCTACGGCGACATCCTCGACGGCACGGCAGAGACCGCATTCAAGGGCGTGACAAGGCCTGTCGTCTACACATACGACATCCCCGCCAACGCCTCCGGCGTCATCAGGGATTCCGTCACCGCCATGATCAACGGCGTGAGGCATGTGCTTCCCGTCGAGATAACGGTCGTGCCGCGCACATTGCCGCCCGTAAAGGACTGGAAGTTCCACCTTGACATCTGGCAGCATCCTGATGCCATTGCGAGGTGGCACGACGTGCCGTTCTGCGGCGACGAACACATGCGCCTTCTTTTGCCGTACAACCGCGTCCTCGCCGACATGGGGCAGAAGGCGATAACGACCACGCTTGCCGACGAGGCGTGGGACGGGCAGACGTACGACCGCTTCCGCTCCTGCGTGCAGGCAACGAAACGCGCCGACGGCAGCTGGTCCTACGACTACACGGTGTTCGACAAGGTCGTGGAGAGCATGATGGAGGCCGGCGTGTCCGAACAGATCGACTGCTACGGGATGCTTCCGTGGTCGCTCAGGTTCCGCTACTTCGACGAGAAGAGCGGATGCAGCGTTGCGCCCAGGATGGAGCCCGGCGGCGCAGAATACGAGGACTTCTGGGGCCACCTGCTCGCCGACTTCTCGCGCCACCTCAAGAAGAAGGGCTGGTTCGAGCGCACCAAGATTGCGGTGGACGAACGTCCCGACCGACTCCTCGCGCCTGCGCTCGCCGTGCTGCACAAGTACGCCCCTGGCATCGGAATGGTCATGGCCTGCAATGCCCCCTCGAAGCTGAATGCCGAGGCGTTTGACGTGTCGTACTCCTACAACCACAGCGGCAGTCTTGCGAAGTATGCAGCGGAACGCCGCGCGCAGGGCAAGTTCACTACCTACTATGTGTGCTGCGGTCCGGCGCGTCCCAACACGTTCATGTCGAGCGATCCCGCGGAATCGGAGTGGCTGGCGCCGTTCTCGGCGGCAATGGGCTTCGACGGCTTTCTCCGCTGGGCCTGGTGCAGCTGGGTCGAGAACCCGCTTGCGAGCCAGGACTTCACCAAGTGGCCTGCGGGCGACACCGCGCTCGTCTATCCGGGCCCCCGCCTTTCGCTACGCGCGCTTCTGCTGCGCGACGGCATCGAGACGTTCGAGAAGATCCGCATCCTCGGTGGCGACATCCCGGCGCTGAAGGCGTTCACCGTGGAGCGCGGCGGAAAGAAGGGCGTGCATGCGGACGACGTTCGCGCACTCAACGCCGCCGTCAACGCCAATTTATGATATAATATAGCATGGTGGGGGGGTACATGCCCCGGCACGGCAAACCAGTCCAAGGAGATAACGAGATGAAAGAACACACAGCACTGTCCGCTGTCCGCAGATGGCTCGTCGCGGGCGTAGCGGCTGCACTTGCAGGCGCGGCGTTGGCCGGCACCCCAGAGTTCACCGTCGAAAACGGCGTGTTAACGGGCGTAGTCCTGAACGGCGCGACGGGCGTCACCGTGCCCAACGGCGTGACCGCCATAGCCGACGGGGCGTTCGGCGGTTGCCTCGGGCTCAAGACCGTGACCATCCTGGGCAGCGTGACGAACGTTAGCACGCGTGCGTTCGAAGGCTGCAGCGGCCTCGAGTCGTTTTCCGTCGCGGGCTCCAGCGCGAGTTACAAGTCGGTGGGTGGCCTGCTGCTTTCGAAGGACGGCAAGACCCTCGTCCATGGCGTCAATGGCGACGTCGACATCCCCGAGGGCGTGACGGAAATCGGCGCGTTTGCGTTCGAGCGCTGCGTCGGCCTTTTCAGCGTGTCTATCCCCGAAAGCGTGCAGGTCATTGGCGACTTCGCCTTCGGCGGCTCCGGGCTTGAGGACGTGGAGTTCAAGGGCTTCGCCGGCGACATAGAGGCCGACTACGCCAGCGTGTTCTGCGACACGGGCTTTCTCGCCGCCGCAAACGCCAACGACAACTTCGCCGACGCGAAGGAGATATCGGGCTCGTCGGGCGCCATCGGCGGCATCAACATCTTCGCCACTGACGAGGACGTGGAGCCCATCAAGGTGCCCATCGAGAGCGCAACCTGCACGATGTGGTACAAGTGGACGGCTCCGGCGAACGCGGCGTCGGCGGTTTTCCACACCTGCTGGAGCGACTTCGACACGTGCATAGGGGTATTCCAGGGGAAGACGCTCGCCTCGCTTGCCTGCGTCGCGTGGAGCGACGATTGCGGCGACGACCTGTCCAGCAGGGTGAAGTTCAGCGTGAAGGCTGGGCAGACGTATTTCATCTGCGTGTCCAGCACCTTGTACGACACCCCGGAGTACGGCTCCCGCGAGCGGGGCGACTTCCTGTTGTCTTGGGAGACTTCGGCGGGGACGCCGGTGTTCGTCATCTCCGCCGGAACGCTGTGCGGCATGGCCGGGCGCTGCCCCGAGACGCTTGTGGTGCCATACGGCGTCACCCGCATCGCGGCAAATGCATTTGATTCGTTCTTCGATTCCTCCGCCGAGAACATCAGGACGGTGACGATACCCGACAGCGTCACGAGCATAGGCGAGGATGCGTTCTACGGGTGCATCGGCCTTGCCGAAGTGTCCCTGCCGGCCGATCTCAGGGGCAGCATAGACGAGTCGTCGGTGTTCGCGGAATGCCCGATCAGGCTACGGATCGTCTATCGGTCTTCGGGCGGCGAGACATGGAAGATTAGGTTCCACAAGAACGACCCGAACGTCCAGAACGGCGGGGACGTGACGGTTGACCAGGACTTCGCCGCAGGCGAGACGAGGCACCTGCTCTATCTCGATTCGCAGATCGGCTGGGCCATAAAGGACGAAGGCGACTTCAGCTACATCTTCCTCGGCTGGGCCAAGTCCAGGACCGGTGCCGCTGTATACTCGAACGGCGAGCAGGTGTGCGACCTCGCGGAGGTCGGTAAGGTCATGCACCTCTACGCGGTTTGGCAGAAGCGCGCCTACCAGGTGATATTCCACAGCAACGACGGCCGCAACCTCGCCGAGACGCAGGAGTTCCGCCCCAACATCGCGAAGAACCTGCTCTGGCTCGACTCTGGCCTCGGCTGGACGCGATCCGGGTACGACTTCCTCGGCTGGGCGAAGGCGCCCACCAGCACGGCGGTCGTCTACACGAACGGCCAGAATGTGAACAACCTCGTGGCGATTGGCGAGAAGCTGCACCTCTACGCCGTCTGGCGCGACCGCCGCTGGACGATACGCTACCACAGGAACTACGACTCGGGCGATGACGAATACGAGGACCAGAAGATCCCCGTCGGTGCGTCGGTAACGCTCTATTGGCTCGACTCCCAGCTCGGCTGGACCCGCAACGGGTACAGGTTCAACGGCTGGGCCAAGTCCCGGACTGCGGGAGCCGTATACCAGAACGGCCAGACGGTCAAGGACCTCGTGCCGGGCGGACAGGTCCTCCACATCTACGGCGCCTGGACCCCGAAGACCAAGTAAAAACGCTTCAGGAAAGGATCAAGACAAGATGAAACACGGAATGCACAAGTTGGCAAAGTCAGTTGCATGGGGGGTTGCGGGCGTCGTGCTGTCGGCTCAGACTGCGATGGGCGTCAGCTACGACAATTTCGCAAATGCCTACGAGATTCCGGCTGGAGTCACCAGCTTCACGTTTTCCAACTCGGGCTATACGTTGGAGACTGGCGAGCCGATGCATTCGTCGGGCGACTTTCCGGGCGGCGCCTCCGGGTGGGCGGCGTGGACGGCTCCCAAGAGTGGCCAGTACACTTTCTGCCTTGAGGGGAGCATCGACGCCTCGTTCGATACGCAGCTCGCCATATACACGGGAACGTCCGTTGGCGCCCTGACGCTCGTCGCGGCCAACGACGACTCGCCCCTCGGCGGGTATTCGAGCATGCTGTCCTTCAGCGCGACCGCGGGGGTGAAGTATAGGATCGCCATGGACAGCTACTATGGAAGCAGGGGGAATATGACGTTGCGCTTAGCGGAGGGCGCCGCGCCATCCCTGACGTTCAAGGGGTACGGCCGAAAGGCGTTTGCCCCGTCGTCGGGGTGCACGATGGAGATTAACATCGAGTCGTCGGCCGCCTGGAGCGTAGTGGGCAGTTCTGACTGGATCGTCCCGAGCACCATGTCCGGATCGAACGGCTCCAAGCTTGCATTTACGGTCTTGGCCAATTCCACGGGCTCTACGCGCACAGGGTCGCTGACGCTGCAGCTTGGCGGCGGATTGGCACGGCAGACAACGCTTTCGGTGTGGCAGCACGTCTTTGACTTCGTCACGACGAAGACGGCGGCCGAATCGGCCGCGAAGTCGAAGAACAAGCGCATCCTGCTCTTCTACGGCAGGGAAGAGTGCTATAATACGCGCCAGACGTTCTACAGGTCGTCCGTGTCGGAAGACGTAAAGGCGCTGATTGATTCGGGCTATGTCGTCTGGTACAGCAACTGCGACCGTCAGTCGGACGCCAGAGGGTATGCTTCGGGGCTTTCTGGCTGGTCCCTGCCGCTCATCTGCATAATAAACCCAGCGAACATGTCTACATATGTCGCAAGGGAGACGGACTACCACTATGCCGAAGATATGCTGTCGTTCCTGAGCAAGGCCTCAGGAGGCTCCAGGATCTGGACGGTGAAGTACCACAAGAACGACCCTTGCGTCGCGGACGAGACGAAAAGCCAGAACTTAGTGGTCGGCCAGGCGCAGCGCCTGCTGTACCTCGACTCCGCGCTCAAGTGGTCGTGCAAGGATGCCGACGGGTTCAGCTACACGTTCCTCGGCTGGGCGAAGTCGCAGACCGGCGCTGCCGTGTACTCGAACGGGCAGTTGGTGACGGATCTTGTCGCCGCCGGCAAGGTGCTGCACCTCTACGCCGTGTGGCAGAAACGCGCCTACCAGGTTGTGTTCCACAGCAACGACGGCCGCAGCCTCTCGAAGACGCAGGAGTTCCGCCCCGGCATTGCGAAGAACCTGTACTGGCTCGACTCCGGCCTGAAGTGGACGCGCTCCGGGTACGACTTCCTCGGTTGGGCGAAGTCGGAGAAGGGGGGCGTGGTGTACACGAACGGCCAGACTGTAAAGGACATCGCCAAGCAGGGGCAGGTCCTTCACCTCTATGCCGTGTGGCGCGAGCGCAAGTGGTTCGTGCGCTTCCACCGGAACTACGGGGACAACGCCGTGTGCGACCAGCCTATCGCGGCCGGCGTCCCGACAAAGCTCTACTGGGTCGATTCGCAGCTTGGGTGGACCCGTTCCGGATACTGGTTCAAGGGCTGGGCGAAGTCGCCTACGGCCGATCCCGTCTACAAGAACGGCGATGCCGTCAAGGACCTTGCTGGAATCGGCAAGACGTTCCACCTCTACGGCGTGTGGGGCAAGAAGACCAAGTGAATTGACATCGGCTGAGGGATTTTGTATAATGCGTGCAACAATGGGTAAAAACCGTTGGTAACATATAACATAAAACAAGGAGAGTCTATGCAGAAGAAGATTCTGTCGTTGTTCGTCGCCCTGGGCACGTTGGTTGCCTTTGGCTCGGATGTAAGTCTTGATGCATGGCGGGACACGCTACATGGCTCCCGTCCGAAGGTGCCGGCGCGGAGCACCCGCTCGCCAATGACCTTGTCGATGTCGGCGGTTTTGACCGCCAAGAACGGCGGCGGGGCGTATGACGCCGCGAAGTCGGTGGCGTCTAAGGTGTTCGGCGACGAGGTGATGCGGACCATCTCGTGGCAGACCGCGTTCTCGTCCGACGAAGAGCGCCTGGATGTCGGCACGTTTGCGACGCCAGACGGATTGCAGAACAGCTTCGCGGTCTACGGACAGCTGGGCAACTTTGTGCCGTACTACTGGACCGTCAGCGGGCTTGCGGGCGGACAGGATGTGCCGAGCCTGCTGGCCGACGCCGGACTCATGGGCGGCAGATCGGCTGCCTACATGGTTGACGGATTGCTGTCTGCCGCCGATACTGTGATGCTCGACAAGGGCGCGCCGGTCGCCATTCCGTTCGAGAGGTTCTACTTTGCCTTCGTGGATGACGTTCCGCGCGCCAACTGGGAGCATCCGTGCCGCTATGTGTTCGTCTCCGAAGACGCCACGTCCTTTGCGGTGCTCTACAAGATGATGCCGCCGCGCCTGCGGTCCAGGGCGACGTCCGAGGCCATTCGCCTCTCGCCCATTGCGGAAGCGCAGGGCGAATGCCACAACCACGCAGAGTCGCTTGACGCCGTTACGGGGAAAGTGTACGCGTATGCCAACAGTCTTGTGCCGAACATCCTCTCATACAGCACTGGCGACAAGAGCAAGTCCTACTTCGTGCTGATAAGCGGCGGCATCGACCCTGAGAACAACGGAATCCGCTTCTGGAGCGACACGGCCATGATGTATTCCACGCTCACCAAGAAGTATGGCGTGAGCAAGGACAATATCTTTGTATATATTTCGGACGGCACTTCTTCCGGGAAAGATGCGAACTTGAGCGGTTGGAACAGTCCGGTTTTGGTCGATTCCCCTCGCGATCTTGACGGCGATGGCTCCAGCGACGTCGACGGCGCAGCCAGTTCCTCCGTGATAAGCGGCGCCTTTGCCGCCCTCAGAAGCTCTTTGACGGCCAATGACCAGCTCTGGGTGTTCATAACGAGCCATGGAGGGCCAGACGGGGAGCAAGGCCCGAACAACCACGACTGCACGGCTTCGCTTTTCAGCAGCGACGGCTCCGACCAGTTCACGGACGATCAGCTTGCCAGCTGGACGAGCGGCTTCAAGTGCCCCGTTGCCTTCCTTATCGAAACGTGCTTCTCAGGCGGCTTTGTGGACGACATCAGCAAGACGGCAAATCGCGTCATAGCAACGGCATGCAACCACAACGAGTATTCGTGGGGCATCACGCCCAGTGATGTCACGACGGTCTGGGACAACGTAGGCTACACACGTGCGTACAATACTTTTTCGGCGCCGTTCATTGCGGCCATAAGAGGCTGGAAGCCCGCTTCTTACAGCAACTATGGATATCCGTGGTCGGATGGAAATTCAGTCAGTTCGGACGCAAACGGCGACGGGCTGGTCAGCTTCAGCGAGGCGAACGACTATGCATGTGCGAATGACTCGCAAATATGCAAAAAGTCGTCGCACCCTGATTGGTGCAGCTATGAATATGACGACTGGGGCAATTATGGAAGCACCAAGGAGCATCCGCAGTATGCGTCGAATCCATCGACGCTGGGTTCGTCTTTTTACGTACTCAAGCAGAATGGCGGTGGAACGACGCCAGTTCCCGAGTCGCACTATGGACTTGACTGCGCTACCGTGTCGCTTGCGACCGGAACTCCCCCGTGGTACGAGCAGACGTCCGTGAGCTACTATGGCGGCTCAGCTGCGTGCAGCGGCGTTGTCGGCGACAATGAATCGTCTTACCTGCAGACGACGGTCACGGGGCCATGTACCGTTTCCTTTTACTGGAAGGTTTCTAGCGAGCAAAACTGGGACATACTGTCTTTCTATGTGGATGACGAGAGCATGGGCAACATAAGCGGCGAGGTTGACTGGACGCAGAAGTCGGTTTCCATTGGTAGCGGTACGCATACCATAAGATGGCGCTATGTAAAAGACGGCGGCTGGAAATCGGGAAGCGACTGCGGATGGGTTGACAAGCTCGTGGTGACGCCTAGTGGCGGCGGGTCCAGGATATGGACAGTAAAGTACCACAAGAACACCCCGGGCGGTGCAGACGAGACGAAAAGCCAGAACTTCGTCGTCAACCAGGCGCAGCGTCTGCTGTACCTCGACTCCGCGCTCAAGTGGTCGTGCAAGGATTCCGACGGGTTCAGCTACACGTTCCTCGGCTGGGCGAAGTCGCAGACCGGCTCCCCCGTGTACTCGAACGGGCAGTCGGTGACGGACCTCGTCGCCGCCGGCAAGGTGCTGCACCTCTATGCCGTCTGGCAGAAGAAGGCATACAACGTGGTCTACCACAGCAATGACGGGAGGAACCTGAAGTCAACCCAGGAGTTCAGGCCGAAAATCGCCAAGACCCTGCTGTGGCTTAGCTCGGGGCTCCGGTGGACGCGCTCCGGCTACGACTTCCTCGGCTGGGCCAAGTCGCCTTCTGGCGGTGCCATCTACAAGAACGGACAGAATGTGGTTGATCTCGTGGACGTTGGCGAAACGCTGCATCTGTACGCAAAGTGGCAGGACAGGAGCGCAACGTATACGGTGCGGTTCCACAAGAACGACGGCACGTCGACGGTGGCGGACCAGGTATTCAAGGTCATCGACACCAAGTCGCTCACATGGGTGGAGTCGGGGCTCGGCTGGTCCGTGAAGGTCGGCTCGTACAAGTGCGCGTTCATCGGATGGGCGTTGTCGCCTACGGGCGGCATCGTCTACAAGAACGGCGAGAAGGTGCATGGCCTGGCGGCGGCCGGATCTACGCTGCATCTGTATGCGGCATGGCAGATATACCTTGCCAACGGCCGCGTCGTGAACGTGGTCAACGGACGTATCGTGCAGGATGGCGGTAGGGAGTTGTCTTGCCAAGAGTATCCGTAGTAGTCCCGGTATGCAACGTAGAGGCGTATCTTCGGCAGTGCCTGGATTCGGTTGTCGGCCAGTCGCTGCGCGACATGGAGATAATATGCGTTGACGACGGCTCGACCGACGCAAGCGCTGCGATTCTCCGCGAGTATGCGGCAAGGGACGGCCGCGTCAGGGTTCTGCTGCGCGAGCACTCCGACGCAGGCGCCGCGCGCAACGCCGGCATCGCCGCGGCGACGGGGGAATACCTCGGGTTCGTGGATGCCGACGACTGGTGCGAGCCGACGCTTTTCGAGAAGGCGTACGCAAAGGCGAAGGCCGTCGACGCCGATTTGGTGTTCTGGCGGCATCGCGAGCGCGACGCCGCCGGCAAGACCCTGAGGGAGGCCGCGTTCGCGTTGCCTGCTGGCATCCGGGACCCGTTTTCAGGGCCGGACCTCGGGGACAACGTCTTTTCCGCATTCAACCTTGCGCCGTGGAACCGCATAGTCAGGCGCGACGTCGTACAGCGGTGCCGGCTGGAGTTCCAGCAGATCGAACGCTCCAACGACGTCAGCTTCGGATGCCTGGCGCTGGCGGTCGCCGAGCGCATCTCGGTCGTCGACGAGCCGCTGTACAACTACAGGGTCCGTGTCGCCGGGAATCTCCAGGCCGAGAATCACAGGACGCCGCTTTCGATTGTCGCGGCCTGGAGCCTGCTCGCGAAGGAGCTGGCGGAACGCGGCTTGCTTGATCGGTATCGCAGGGGCGTCGCGCTGGCTTCCATGTATTGCTTCTCGAGGACGATGGACACGCTGTCGGAGCACGAGGGCGAGTATGCGGCGCTGTTCGGGGCGCTGAAGTCGCTGTTTGAAAAGGACGGGTTCTTTGCGTCGATTGAACCAGGAGAAATCGGCAATGACATCATGGCGAATTCCCTGAAGATGCTCAGGGCGTCGGATTCGTTTTCGGGGTTTGCCCTTCGGCAGGCGTCGGATTCGGGAAGGTGGATGGCCAAATTCTACAGGGAACGCCAGCAGGCGCGAAAGGAGCTTGGATGCATGCGGGATGAACTTCCGAAGATAAGGGCGGAGCTGTCCGGCGCGATAGAAAGGCTGACGACCGCCAGAAGCCTGCCGGGCGTTTCCCTGCTGCTTGTGTCGGACGGCGATGCAGACCGCAGGGCGGACTTCGTGCGCCACGCCGGGGAGTCGTCCATCTCCGATTTCGAGATCGTCGACGTCGCCGAGATCTCGGCGAGCGCGCTTGAACGGGTCGGCAAGGATTACCTGGCGATAGTCAGGCCCGGCAACCGCTATGTCAACGAGTACGCGCTCGAGCTGCTTGTCAATACCGCAGCGTACGAGAAGGCCGATGTCGTCGGCGGCATTGCCTCGGAATCGGCCGTGAACGTGTCCAATTTCGTCTTCAACGCCGCATGGCTGCGTAGGAATGCCGACCTGCTTCCGGCCTTGCAGGTCGACGACCAGGCGTTTGTCGCGGCGGCGATAGCAAGGGCGGGGAAGCACATAGTCCGCAGGCGGGTGTTCACCGAGACGCTGTGCGCAAGCTCGTCGCCGCTTGTCTCCGTGGTGGTCCCGGCATACAACGCCGAGCGCTATCTCGACAGATGCCTCGGAAGCCTTGTCGGCCAGACGCACCGCAACCTGGAAATCATCGTCGTCGATGACGGTTCTACGGATTCCACTGCGGACATTGCCAATCGGTGGGCGGCCGAAGACAGCCGGATAAAGGTCGTCCGCAGGCAGAACGGCGGGCAAGGCGCTGCGCGCAATGTCGGAATGCGCATGGCAGGCGGCAAGTACATTGGCTTTGTGGACGCGGACGACTATGTGGAACTCGACATGTTCGGCCAGATGGCCGAGGCGCTCGAGTGCCATCCCGCCTGCGATGTCGCCAAATGCGAGGTCGCGGTCGAATACACGTACAAGGTTTCCGCAGCGGAGCAGAAGGCCACGCAAGCCTATTTCCTCAATCCGTGCAGGGGCGAGTCCCGCCCCGGGTTTGACGTCGTGAGCGGCACGGATGTAGGTCCGGTGGACAAGCTCTACCGCGCGGATTTCCTGAGGAACAACGGCATTCTGTTCCCCGAGGGCGTCAAGAACGAGGACGAGGCGTTCTTCTTCGCCGTATTCTGCCGGATCCGCAATTGCTTCTACATCCCGAGGAGCTACTACCACTACCTGCGTAACGAAGGCGGCACGATGGCCGTCCAGCAGAAGACCGCAGACAAGGGCAAGATGCCGGATGCGGTGCAGGTCTTCCAGTTCATTGCGGAGCTTCTCGAACGTGAGAACCGCCGCGACCTGCTTGGCGTCCTGTACCGGCACATGGTTGGTTTCGTCCAGCGGTTCCTCGGTACGCCGATCGAGGATGCAGTGTGCAGGCGTATTGCCGGCATCCTGCACGGGACCCGTGCATTCTTCTATGCCGACCTGGTCTGCGGCGCCAACCGCACGTGGGTGCAGAACCGGGTGTTTGAGCTCATGAACCTTGTCGAGCCGTGCGGGCTGCCGCGCGCCGCCGTGCCGGAAGCGTGGTTCCCGTTGGTCCCCCCTCCGGCGATTTGCGCCGGCGCGACCCCGCTCGTCTCGTTTGTCGTGCCGGTGTACAACGCCGAGAAATACATCGCCGTCGCGCTGGAATCCCTCCGGCGGCAGACGTTGCAGGACTTCGAGGTCGTCTGCATTGACGACGGCTCCGTCGATGACAGCGGAAAGGTTCTCGACTTCTATGCGGGCGTCGATCCCCGCATCAAGGTGTGGCATCTCGAAAACGGGGGCGTGTCGCGGGCCAGGAACTTCGGCCTCGAAAAGGCGCGCGGCCGCTACGTCGCCTTCTTCGACGGCGACGACAGGCTGCATCCGCGAATGGCCGCGCGGACTGTCCTGACGGCCGCCCTCGACGACCTGGAGTCGGTCATGTTCGACTATCGGTGCTTCGACTACGATACGCTGAAGCCGGTCGATCACTATTGGTACCTCTCGAAGCACATCGGGGAGTTCCCGCAGGACAGGGTGTTCGCGCCGTCGGAACTCCGTAGACTGTTCGTCTACGGGTCGAGTTGCACGTTCCTGTGGAACCGCAGCTTCCTGCAGGAGGCGGGCGTGCCGTTCCCGGGGATAAAGCTCGGCGAGGACCTCGTCTGGGTTCTCTCGGTGCTCTCCAAGGTCCGGCGGATGAGGGTCTGCAACGCCCCGTTCTACGGCTATCGCCGCGGCAATCCGTCGTCTGCCGTTTCGCGTCTGCAGACAAATGCGAGCGACGCCCCGGTTCTCGCGCTCCGCGGACTCGCAGGCGTCCTTTCGCAAGTCCCGAGGCAGAGCTTCCGCGTCGCACTCCTGAACAGGATGATCGGCGACATACTTTTCTACGGCGAGAAGTTCCCGAAGGTCCGTGCCTGGCTTCAGGACGGGGGATTCGAGGCTTTTGGCGGCGTGGAATACGTCAAGTACGCGTGCCCGGGCCAGGCTGCACGGATTGACGCGCTGTTCGCGGGGCGGACATCGGGGCCGGTGGTCGACATCGAGCATTTCATCGGGCAGACGCCGCGCAAGGTGCAGGCGATCATGCGTGGTGCGATTGTCGCGAGGAAGGGCACCGCAAAGGACATGGTCATAGTCTGCGGGCAGCTGAATTCGACTTCCAACGAGCCCATCGACTCCTGGACGTTCTTCCGGTGGCTGCAGGCAAACGGCGTCCCGTGCCGCTACGTCGCCTGGCGGAAGCATTGCATGGTGGGGCGCATGCGCGCGGAAAACGGGCTGAAGGACGTAATACTCCTTTCCGGCAACGGAGTGGACGACTACGAGTTCATCGAAAGGACGGCAGACCTGCTGCCCAGGCTCAAGGCCGTGGTTATGGAAAACACGGCCCTGAATCCGCTAACGTGGCGCTATTTCCACATGCTGGAGGGCTGCAGCTACGTATTCATGCAGCATGGCCCCACGTTTTGGAAGATGGGGCCGAAGCTCGCGAGCGCCTTTGCCGTCGCGAACTACGTCAACGTCGCCTCCGAACGGGAAAAGGAGTTCCTCGAGCAGTATGTCCCCGAGCATTGGGAAACCGGCCGCAAGCCACAATACCTCATCGCTGGCCTGCCACGCTGGGACCTGCTCAAGGACGAAAGCGGCGGGGAGCGCGAGAAGGTGGTGTTCTACATGCCGACATGGCGCGCTGCGTTCAACAGCGGCATGGACACGATTGCCAAGTCGGCATATTTCTCGGGTGTGCGCCGGCTCGTCAGCGACGAGAACCTTGCAAGGCTGAAAAAGCGGAATCTCAGGCTTGTCATGGCGGCGCATCACCATCTCGTGAACCATGTGAAGGACCTTGATTTCGCCCTGCCGGTCGAGCTGGTCGCGTCGTCCGAGATTTCATACTGGATTCGCCACGCCTCCATTTGCATTACCGATTATTCAAGCGTCAGCTTCGACTTCCTCTTCCTCGACAAGCCGTGCATATTCTGGTCGCCCGACCGCTACGACGGGCTCTTGCGAGGCGACGACTATGCGGAAGTGGTGTTTGCCGAATACCAGGGCGTGAACATGTTCAATCGCGTCGGTTCGGTCGAGGAAGTGCTTAAAATGGTCGAGGCATACGCAGATTCGGGATTCAGGCTCGAACCGGAAAAGCGGAAGGTCTCAGACGGCTATTTCAAGTACCGCAAAGACGTGTGCAGGCACCTTTACGAGCAGATCTGCGCAATTGACGAGAAGGGAGGTGAAGCGTGAAGACGCTTCGTAAGACGCTTAAGCTGCTGCCTCCGGCTTTTGCCATGAGGATATGGCTCGAAAGGCGGTATGGAATAAAGGTCAAGCCGTCGCCATGGCGAGGTGTCGCCGGGTTCGCCCTGGCGATTCTGCCGTATGCGTTTACCGCCGCCCTGTCCGTTCGTGAGGATTCGGATGTCAGGCTGCTGAAATACTTCCTTCCGTACGGAAAGATGAAGAAATTCGTGCGGCTGGCCTATGGAATGCAAAGGGGCGATGCGTCGCTTGACCGCGGGGCGGTTGGCTGGTTCAGGTCACTGATGCCGTACGGACTTGTCCTCTGGTGGGATGCGGAACGCGACAAGGGTGCCCCAGTCCCAAAAGCTGGCGAGGGAACTCCGGCGCCAGTGAACGCAAAGTCGCCGGCGTATTGCCTAAACGTCGATGGGCGCATTTCCGAGAGGCAGCGCATGGAATTCCTGCGGATGGACAGGATAGAGGCAAGGACCTTGAGAGTCCTCATAATGACTGAGCAGGCACCTTTGGCAAACTAAGCGGAATCCGACTATGAAAAAAAGACCACTGACAGCAGTATTTGGAGCAGTTGCGGCTTTGCTCGGGACTTTCGCGGTTCCCGTCGCTGCGGCGACCGTTACTCAGGATGCCGCCCTCGCGGCGGCGAACGGCTTCGTCGGGCAAGGAGGATTCGGCGCGCGGCTTCTGCCAGGACGTTCGGTCGCGTCCGCCACTGCATGGGGCAACCTTTGGGTCGTCGCGCTTGAGCCGTCGGGGCACATCGTCGTCGCCGGCTCGGACAAGTGCCCGCCTATCGCGTTCTTCTCGTCGAAAGACTTTGTCGAGCCGGAAGTCGGCTCGCCTTTTGCGGCCAAGCTCACCGCCGATAGCGCGTGGGCGGCGGAGAAGGAGGCTGATGAATCGGCCGAGGTCAATCCTGAGTGGGCGAAGCTGACTGCGTCCGTCGGCAGGACCCGGCGTCTGCGCGCCGCGCCGTCGGGCACGACCGGCGTCGTTGTCCCTCTGATGAACTGCGGCTGGGGACAGAGTGCGCCGTTCAACGACCTCTCTCCGCTTTCCAGCCTCTGCGGCTGTATGGCGACTGCCGCCGGACAGGAGCATCGCTACTGGCGCTGGCCCTATCGCTACGAGAAGTCGCGCCAGGGAACTCACGGCCTCAGGAACTCGCTTGGCGAATACTCGGACCACGTGCTGCGCCCTGACGGCCGCGTGCCGTTCAACTACGACAAGGTGGTGGCCTATGCCCCGAATCCATCTTCCACTCCGTGGGCGACTGACAAGGAGGCGACCTATCAGACGGCATGGCTCTCCCTCTGGATGCAGTCGTTGACGGGCATGGGCTACAAGCCCGGCGCGTCCGGCGGCACGCAGAAGCTCTGCAACTTCGCCGAACAGTACTGGTTTGAGGCCGGTCCCGTGATGAGCTATTGGCGCGACGGCTACACTAACCTCTGGAACGCAATCAAGGCCGACCTCGACTTCGGCTCGCCGATCCAGGTAAACTCCCCCGGGCACCAGATGGTCGTTGACGGCTACGCAATCGAAAACGAGGGCGAGGCGAACGAAGTCGACTACATCAACATCAACTACGGGTGGGGCAGCCCGGAAGGGTGGGTAAATCTCCTTACGGCTGTGACGGAAAGCACTTCTGGCGGCAAGCTCGCCGACTTCCAGATCGGCTACCGTCCGCAGAAGATCGTTCAGTTCGAGCCGGTTCCCAAGGTGAGCACAGGCAACATGACGCTCAAATGGCACTTGCCGCCTTGCTACACCAACCGCACGACGGGATTCACGGTTGAAATCGCAAAGGCGGGCGGCGCAACGACAGTCGATACGGTTGCGACGCATGAGGAAACTACGACCTACACGGCGGTGGGCCTTGAGAACGGCGGTTCCTACACCTTCACCGTCACGCCGATCATGAGCGATGGCTCGGAAGCGCGTTCCAATGTCGCGGTCACGACAATCGGCACGCCCAAGGCTGCGCCGGAAATCCTTGGCGTCTCTTCCGTCGCCTGCGGAATCGACCTCGTCCAGCAGGGCTTCTACATTGAATGCGGACGCGGTGTCACAAACACGATAGACGTCACATGCTCGACCTCCGTTACCAGCCTCGAGACATATTCCAGCCATCTGACCGTCCTTCCGGATAACAAGGTCAGCACCGTGGACAATGGCAACGGAAGCTGGACGGTCAATGTCGATGCGACCACGATGGCGAAGGATTGGGACGGCGACATGCTGATTCTCACGCTCGTCGCAGCCAACGACGACGGCACCGAGGCGTACAAGAACCTGATGCTCCGCTTCAACTCGATGCGTCAGGAACTGGGCGGCACGTATGACATCGTCGAAACCGCCGCGAACAATGCGGTGTGGTTCTGTGGCACCACCACGCTCGACGCGAAGGGGCAAAACGTGACATTCGGCGCAAGTGCATTCTGCGGCACGGGCACGATTACGCTCGCCGACTCGACCGGCGGCGGATCTTTCACGTTCCAGGGCTTGGACAACTTCACGGGAACGCTCAAGTGGGCGCCGTCTGTTACCGTCAATCTCCCAGCGGATATGGGCAACTTCGCCGGTACGCTCAACTTTGATTCGTACGCCTCGACCTATCGTCTCGCGAGGAGCCTTGGCAGCAAGGCGAAGGTTTATATCGGCGGCACGACGCAGCTTTACATCGACAACAACGTGACCGTAGATGCGGCGATCACGGGTGGCGGCTACATCATGGTCGTCGGTAGTGCGCCGACATTCGGCAATCTCAGTGGCTTTACTGGCCATATCAGCCTTGGCGACTTCGTCAATTCCGGCACAGTTACCATCCCTGCCGGACAGGAAAAGGGCGTTGTCATCGACAATGGCACCGTAAATCTGATTCTTTCCAGGGCGCAGGTCGCATACGGATATTCCACATCGGCTATAACGATGCAGGGTTGGGGCTCGGTAGTGTTCAAGGACGAGTCCGGGAATGTGCTGCAAACCTGGACTATCAGCCAGTCGACATACGCCATCTCGTCCAGCGCCAACACCTGGACTCCCGACAGCTTGGGTACCGGCAATTTCTGGGATGCCGCAAGGTGGTCACAGGGCTTGCCGAGCGCGGGCGATTACGTCATCTTCAACGACACCGTCGGTGATTCGGAGATGACGCTCAACCTCGCGTCCGACTTCAATCTCGGCTATGTGCTTGTAACCGGAACTAAACTGAATATTTCGGCAGCGAGTGGTTCAGCGACACTTTCCGTTGATACGTTCAGGAATACGGCCATTGCTGCAATCGCTACTCTCAAGTGTGCGCCGACGGCGGTTGTGCCGGAGGGTAAGTTGCGCTTGCAAAGTGGGCTTGGGATCAGCTGCGACGTCGATAGTTCCCTTGCCGACAACATGAAGTGGTATTACGACGATACAGTGCCCGCCATGTATTTTGCGGATATCTGGAAGGGCACCGTTGTGTTCTCCGGCTATGCGGCCGCCGGTCTTGACTTGAGCTATTGGGCAAATGACGATTCCGTAGTCAGGCTCAACGGCGTTACTGGATATCTGGCAAACAAGGAATTCAAATATACGGTTGAACTCGTCGACAAGGGCGAGACCTCGGCACTCAACTGGAGCAACGGTTCCAGCGGCGCGCAATCTACCTTCGACATCTTGACCGGAACCGGCACGTTCCAGACGACCGCCGGAGGCGGCAACACGGAGAAGGTGCTGATAAAGGATGTTTCCGGCTTTGCCGGCTCGTTCAACCTCGCCGCGAAGAACGTTGCGATTGCCGATGCGATGCCGGATGACGCGACGGCAAGCAATGGAAGGCTTTATGTCGAGAAGGAAGTCGAAATCTCCGCCAGTAGGGGATGGGCGGCAAACGGCGGGCTCTATCTCGGCGCGGGTGCCGACCTCACGGTCAGCGGCGCCTTCGCTACCGGCTCGGCCATCAATACCTATGGCGAAGGAACGGTGTTGACGCTTGAGGACGGCGGGAGCGTAAAGGTCAACGGCGCCATTTCAGGCGACAATGCGCCGACTCTCAACTTCAAGGCAGGTACGTATCAGATCACCAGGAACGTGACTGAAACGAAGACGGTCAACTTCTGCGCGGCGACAGGCAAGTACACGACTCTCGACGCAAACGGCAATACATTTACCCTTGGTGCCAACTTCTTCTCCGGCTCGGGCGACGTCTACCTCAAGACCTCCGTCTCTGGCGGTTCGTTTGTGATTCAGGGAATTCCCGTCGCCTACACCGGCACGATCTACGTGGATAACGCCATCGGGCTTACGGTTCCCGGCGACCTGTCGTCGATGGGCGGCAAGATCAACATTTCCGACATCACGCTTTCGCGCAACTCGTCAAACATCGGCAAGGTCGAAGTCTGCTCAGGCGCGACGCTTCAGGTCGTGCTGACCGACGACGAGGCGATGGAAGGCTTCACGGCTACGGGCGTTACGCTCAACGGCGGTACAATTGAGTTTGTCGATCAGCGCGGCACGGTTGTCGGCTCCAGCACGGAAAGCCTGGTCTATGTGAAGCCAGAGGACTATACGGTTCCCAGTCCGGAGGCGACGGCAATCTGGTACAATGACTTCAGCGCGACCAATGATGGCTACACGCTAACTGATTGGCAGCTGACGCACGGAGAGAACAACTCTTCCGTAACAATTGACCGCAACAATCAAGGTCTGTTTGTTGACTTCGCAAGCGCAAAGGGCTACTTCACCGTTATTGTAAAGTACTCCGACCTCGCGGCTTCCTCCAGCTACAAGCGTGTCCTTTTTGCGACGACGGGCAACAGCAACTATACGCGTGACCGTTGCGGCATCCGCCTGCTCACGGACAGCAAGGTGCAGGGTCTGTGGAACGCGTCCTTGTCCGCCAACAACGATGCGGATTACGGCTCCGCCAGCTCTAGCACAGTTCCTTCCGCTGGTACGCTCGCGTTCGTTTACGACAAGGGCTCTAGCGGCACTTCTGCCTATGTTGCGGGGATCAATGAGTCGTTACCTAGTACTGCGCTTTGGAATAATACCGCGCTTAAGGGTGGTGACATGTATGGCTTTGCGGTCGGCGGCATGTGCAGGGATGCTGCAGTGTCCGGTGTCGAGGCTGCAAAGGGTATGACGATAACTGGTCTAGCCATATTCGACAGGGTGCTTACGACATCTGAACTCAAGTATTTCCGTTGGCCTGAGGAAAGCTCGGGCGACGATCCCGAGCCGGAACCAGAGCCGACTTTGACGGTTTCGCCTGCGTCTGGCGCGGTTGCCGCAGGGACGAAGATGACCGTCACATGCGATAATCCCAACGCCACGATCTGGTACAAGAAACTTGAGGATGAGGAATATACGGCATACACCGAACCTGTAGAGTTGGCAACGGGAATCAACTACTACTACGTAAAAGTCAATGACGGTGAACCGACGTTGTACACATACGTTGTCGCAGCACCGGAGCCGGAACCGGAACCTGAATACGAAGGGCCTGCGCCTGTTGCCGTCTGGGTCACTGGCGAGTTCGGCGACGACAGAAGCGCGCATGGCGGATGCGAGTTCGCGCTCAATGGCAACACGACAAATGCGGTTGGCGAAATCGTGATCGGCAACGCCACCACTCTTGGCGCGACGATTGCAGTTCCAAATTATGACAACGCGACAATGCTCGTGAAGTACGAGATTCCGTCTGGTGGTGCGCCAGCTGCGAATTCCGTTCCTGCGTCCGTGTTTGTGACAAAGGAAATGGGTGCTATTGCTGGCAGCGGTTCGTCCGCCCTTGACGGATATTGGCTAAATGGTTCGAGTATAACTGCTGGTTACGCATTTTCTTCTCCCGCACCATCAATCCCGCAGGAAGGATATCTACTCATCTCTGTTCCTGCGAATTCGAATCAGAATCCAGGGAACCACTACACGGCTGCGTATGTCGGCAAAACTGTTTCTGCGCTGTCCGGCGGCGAGACTTCTGGTTTGAGATTCACGGGCGATAACAATCGCGTAACCAGTATGGGCGTTGGCGGGCCGACTGTCGCTGGTGCTGTGCCGTGGGCGGGCATGGTTATCAAGGGTGTTGCACTCTTCGACTCTTGGCTCACGCCTGATGACATCAGGGGCTACAAGTTCCCTGAGCAGGGCGCGGTTCAGCCCGAGGATTCCGACCTCTATGCTATCGAGCCTGTCGCGCGTTGGGTCAACAACTTCAAGACTGCCGAGACGAATGGCTGCACGCTTTCTGTCAGCGGCACGACTGCCGCCAAGGACGATTCGTTTGGCGGCACGCTCACCATCGGCGATGCTGCGGCGGTGATTGATACGACATCAGCCGAGGCTCTTACCGTTCTTGTGAAATACCGGGCTGCCCCAAATATTCAAAGCGCTCCAGTAGTTACGTTTGGTGGCGATGCAGCAGTGACGTTTGATTCCGGCATTTGCACTGATACATCTGTGGATAGACAATTGGCGGCCTACTACAGTTTTATCTACAACAATAGCCGGATGAGAGGCATATATGCTGTTGATGGCAATCCGACTTTGTCGTCTGATGGAGGATATTTGGTCTGTGCTAGAAAATACAACGAATGCCTCGCCTATGTTGGCGATACGCTAGACAATATGACGGGTGGGGTTTGCACGGCAGGCATGCAAATTTCCAATAGCACCTTGAGGAAAATTGGAATTGGCGGGCAGACCGAACTCTCCAGCAATGATGCAAACATGGTACCGTTCACCGGCTTCGTCGTCGAAAAGGTCGTTGTCTTCAACGGTTACTATACACCTGACGAAATTCGCTATGTGTCGATTCCTGAAGATGCGGACACGCTTGCAATCGGCAATGGCAAGACGTGGCGTTTTGCCGCGGGAACGACGCGGACATATACGAACATTGGAACGCTTAGCACGGGCGGCACTATTGCAATAACCAATGCCGCCGAGCTGACAGAGGGCTCGTATCCTCTCGCTACTTGGACTACGGCGCAGAAGAAGTCAACTGGTTACGGCCGTGTTGGCACGCTCGATGTCACAGGTCTCCCCGCTGGACTTTCAGCCGAACTTGTCTATGGTGCGAAGGCGATTTATCTACGCGTCTGGAATCCGACGACCCAGGCGGAGAAGGGCACCATCAAGGTTTGGCCGTATGGCGACTCGATCACAGAGGGCTTCAATGCCGGCGGAACCAGAGCGAACTATCGCGTCCTCTTGGCCCAGAAGCTTTCGATGCTCGGCTACAACGTTGAGATGGTCGGTTGCTACGACAAGATAAATAATGCGGATGGCATTGATCCTTCGGGGCAGGCAATCCCCGACGCGTGGAAGTGGCACTCCGCCAAGCATGGTGCGACTGCCGGTCCAACGACGAGCGCGGCGGTTAGGGCCAACCTTTGCGAGAATGTCGATACCTTGAGCGCTCAGGCGGGCAATCCCGATGTCGTGCTGCTCCTCGCCGGTGCAAACGACATAGTTCCTGCGACCGGTCGCTCTGCCCAGCAGGTGGTAAGTTCGATTACGAACATTGTCGCGCATCTTGCTACGAACCTGCCGGACTCGAAGATTGTCGTCGGTAATCAGCTCAATGTCGAACCTGGGTATACTAGCTACAACTACAACCATGTGACCAACATGATTCCTCAAGTCAATGCGCTCTTGAAGACTTATGCTGATAATTTGCCCGAAGAACTGGTCGGCAAGGTGTTTCTGGCGGATCTCAATTCCTACGTTAAGAGTGGCGAGGATGGCATCCTATATGCAGACGACCACCTGCATCCCGACTGGTGGGGCCACGACCAGATGGCGGAAGGGTGGCTCTCTATTGTCACCAACCAGTTCACCTCGACTCAGACATTCCCGTCCGCGACTGTTCCTACAGCGCCAACAGCCGAGGAGCTTGGTGCTGCGGCGAAGACGGAACTTGAAGCATATCGCCAGGGCTTCAAGCTGGCGCGCAGGATTGACGCCGCAAGCAACCTCGATACCGCCAATCCATACGCCGCCACTGGCGATGGCGCGACGGAAAACATCGAGAAGGTCGCCTACTTCGTCGAATACGTCCGCGCCGACAACAACGCCCACAAGTGGGTGTGGGTGGACATGGACGCCTTCGGTACGACGATTGGCGATGTAGGACTGCCATCGGCCAACCATCAGCATGTGGTTACTAAGCTTCATGTAAAGTCCAACCACAATGGCATTGACGATATTGCGGCGGGTGACGATTCTGTTACTGGCTTTGTCGAGTTCTCGCCATACAACTACGATGGTAATGCTTCTGGCGTATCTGGCGCACCGGCGGGCAATGGTTCTTGCTGCGATTGGAACGATACGCTTTCTGAATCCGGCTCCTACAGCTGTATGCAGGTGCATCGTGTTTTCTCGCCTGCCAAGGCGGCGGCTGACGGAATAACCCGTGGCGGACAGGTATTGTTCGCCTACAACAACTGGCAGTCCAGCTCGTCGACGGCTGAGTTCGGCATCGGCAACTTCTCGTCGCACTTCTATCGCGGCGCAAGTGACGCGCAGACGCTCGACTATACCTATACTGCCAATGCGCCCAAGATGAACGCCGACGCCTATTCGGTCAAGCGTATCGAGATCTGGACAAAGGCGACTGATGGCGACAAGGAAACGGCGACGACGGACTTCCCTGTCCCCTATTCGTGGATCGAGGCCTGCTTCCCCAGCATCTCGGGGCAGCCCGATGCAATGTACGAAACAATGGCGAAGTCGTCTGGCGACAATGGCTACAAGTATTGGGAAAGCTACGTGCTGGGGCTGGAGCCGACGAACTCCATGAGCAAGTTCACGGCGACGATTCGCATGGACGGCACGACGCCAATTGTCGAGTTCTCGCCGACGAACGAGTTGCTGAGGGCGAGCGGCGCGATAGAGTACATCCTTCAGGGCAAGCCGGCGCTTACGAACGACTGGCAGGACGTCGAGTTCGACGAGCCAGGCGACACCAACCGCTTCTTCCGCGTTAGGGTGACTTGGTAGCAAGGAGACAGGACAATGAAAAAAGGCGTTGCTGCAATTGCAGTTTTTGTGGCGCTGTCGGTCTGCGCCGCAGAGAAGACAAAGGTTGCCTGCATTGGCGATTCGATAACATACGGCTTGGGGCTCGCCGACCGTGCGAGCGAGTCTTATCCCGCACAGCTCCAGAAGATGCTGGACGAGTCGGAGCCGGGCAAGTACGAGGTTCGCAACTTCGGCAACTCCGGGCGCGGCATCTACCTCGACTCGATGCGCGGCAACGAGAAGCGCGGGTTCCGCTACATGCCCGAGCACAAGGCGGCCCTCGAATGGAAGCCGGACATCGTCATCTGCAATCTCGGAATAAACGACAATGGCGAGTATATCAAGGAATATACCGGCGGACGGAAGCGCGGACAGTTCGAAGGCGACTACCTCGCGCTTCTCGAAGACTACCTCAAGGTAAACCCAAAGACGAAATTCGCCATTTGGACGAAGCTCTCGCCGCTTGCGGAAGGGCAGAAGTTCTATCGCAGCCCCGAGCCGTTTTTGATGCAGGCAGACCTCGAGGCGGTCGCGAAGAAGATGGACGCCGTCGGCATTGACATGCAGGAGCCGCTTCGCGAGAAGATGGATGAAATCTTCGCCCGCGACAAGATCCACCCGAACGCCGAGGGCGCGAAGATCATCGCAGAAGTCACGTTTGCAAAACTGTTTACCAAGCCATTCCCGTGTGCGCTTATGCCAGATATTGAGTCAGCTCCCGCGACATTCAAGACGACAAAGCCTTCCGAGATCTGGCTTTGCGCAGGCCAGTCGAACATGCAGAAGGGATGGAACGAGTTCAACTGGACGCCCGCCGAGAAGGAACGCGTGAAGGGCGAAATGGCGCGGCTTGCGAAATGCGAGATACACTTCTGGGACTTCAACGACGGCAAGTGGACGCGGCTG
This sequence comes from uncultured bacterium, assembly GCA_902799385.1. Lineage (GTDB taxonomy): Bacteria > Verrucomicrobiota > Kiritimatiellia > RFP12 > UBA1067 > UBA1067. The sequence goes on from CADCAK010000013.1 coordinate 26,551, forward strand.
ACGCCCGAGAACGCGCTGCGCAAGAGCGCATTCGGCGTTTCGTTCGCGATCCGTCGCGCTGAAGTTACGGGCAAGGCCATCGGCATGCTCTATGTCGCGGCTGGCGGTGCGCCTACGGAATCGTTCCTCTCCGAGCAGACGATGTGTGCGATTGGCAAGGACGGCAAGCCGCTCTATCCGCATCTTGCCGCGATTGCGACGAATCGCCACCGCCTTGACCAGAACAAGGACTTCCCGTGCGCATGGGTCGCGAGGGAGTATCCGCGCCGCCGCGCGAACAAGGAAGAGGCCTACTGGTGGCCTGTGTCGCTTATGTACGACAATGGCATCAAGCGCATAAAGAGTGGCAAGATTCAGATTGACGGCATCCTATGGTATCAGGGCGAGTCGAACGCGACGACATGCGTTGCGCCAGACAAGCCGACAGACCGCGACTACCAGCTCGAGACGCTTCGCGCCCTCGTCTCGGAACTGCGTAGCCTCATGCCACAAAACCACCAAACCACGGAACCACTAAACCACCAAACCTTTATCATGATGGGGCTTCCCAAGATGAACCGTCCGTGGGAGCAGTATCGCGCCGTGCAGAAGCAAGTCTGCGAAGAGACGGGTGCGATCTTCGTAGACACCTTCGCCGCTGGCTTGGGCGATCCGAACGACGTCCATCCTCGCGACAAGACGGTATTCGCCGACCTTGCCGCAAAAGCCGCCGCCGAGGCGACGGTCGTGTCTGCTGTGCAGACGGACTGCCTTGACGAGCTTATGCCGCGTCCGAGGATCGTCCATCGCGGATCTGATGACATAAACGCGACGCATGCAGCATTCGCCGGCGGCTATACTCTTCGTGTGCGTGGCGGCAAGCCGGTGATTGAGGGCGATGCGGAAGGCAAGCGCTATGCGCGTGCGACATGGACCCAGCTAAACAGGCTCGCGGGGGATGGGAAAGTCCCCGATTGCACGATAGTAGACTGGCCGGAATTCAAGTACAGGGGGCTTATGCTCGACTGCGGTCGCAACTACCAGAGCCTTGAATCCATCAGGGACGTCATATTGATGCTTCACGCCTACAAGTTCAATGCCTTTCACTGGCACTTGACCGACAACCACGGCTGGCGTCTGGAATCGAAGAGGCATCCCGAGCTGCAGAAGGGTGAGGCGTTCTCGCGCAACGTCGGGAAGTTCTACACGCAGGACGAGTTCAGGGAAGTCCTCGCCTTCGCGAAGAAGCATGGCGTGACAGTCGTGCCGGAGCTGGACATGCCGGGACACACTCTCGCGTTTCGCAAGGCGACGGGACTCGCCGACCTTTCCGACGAAAGGGCCAAGATTGTTCTTGGCGAGCTCATAGACGAGCTTTGTTCGCTTGCGTCTGCGGAGGACATGCCGATGATCCACCTCGGCACGGACGAGGCGCGGGAGCGCGGCGAAAAGGTTCCGCAGTCGCATCTCGACTATTGGGCCAAGAAGGTGACCGACAACGGGCGGACGCTGGTCGGCTGGTCGCCGGGTCTGCGGCTTCCTGGACAGGGCGTCAAGCAGCTGTGGATGGGCGCGAAAGACCCGCGTGGCGATGCGACGCCCTACATAGACTCGCAGAACAGCTTCTACATCAACCACGTCGATCCAGAGGAACTGCTTTCCGTAGCGGCATATCAGCAGCCATGCAGGTGGGGTGCGAAAGGGGAGAAGTTTGGTGCGGAAATCTGCGTCTGGCACGACGATGCCATTGCCGACACCGAGGACGTCGTGCGCATGAACGCCGTGTATCCTGCGATAGTTCTTCTCTCCGACAGCTTTTGGCGCGGGCGCGAGAAGGACGAACCCTCGCTTTACGCCCGTCTTCCCGCACCGGACGACCCGCGCTTTGCGCTTGCCGCCGATTTGGAGCGCCGCACCGTTGCCCAGCGCGACAAGATGCTCAAGGGCTTTAGGCATCCATTCCCCTACGTCGCGCAGACTCAGATGCGCTGGCGGATGGCGGATGGCGCCGGAAACGTCCTCGCCGCCGACATACCTCAGGCGACTGTCTACCCGCGTCACTTCTGGTTCCCGCAGGGAGCATACGCGCCTGGCGGCGACGGCGTGGTGACGCTTGAGACGTGGATAACGAGCGAGCGTGACGTGGACTGCGGCGCGTGGATCGGGATGACTGGCTTCTCGCGCTCCGACGGGAGGAAGCGCGACGCCCCCACGCCAAAACATGGCGAGTGGAACAAGCATGGCGCGACGGTGGCGGTAAACGGCGAGATAATCGCCCCGCCAGAATGGGTCCATCCCGGCGCGGGCGCGAATTCCGGCGAGACGCCGCTCGTGGACGAGGACTACTGGTACCGTGCGCCGACGCCTATCCACTTGAAGAAGGGCGTGAACCATGTCAAGATGACCCTGCCCAAAAAGGGCGGCTGGAAGTGGATCGGGACGTTTGCGCCGATCCTCGGCACGAGCGACCATCCGTGCGAAGTCCCGGGGCTTGAATACTCTTCGCGAAGGGCAGGATGACTTGGCGACGCCGTGCAGTCCGGCAGTGTCGGATTATGATATAATATCCCATCAAAGGAGAAAAAATGAGACCTGTTGTTTTCATCATCCGCGACGGCTGGGGCGTCAATCCCCGTGCTGACGGCAATTCTGTCTATGGCGCAAAGACGCCTGTTATCGACCAGATCAGGGCGCGCTACCCGCACTGCCTTCTCGACTGCTGCGGCGAGGCGGTGGGGCTTCCCGACGGCTATCAGGGATCGTCCGAGGTCGGCCACCTCAACATGGGCGCGGGGCGCATCGTCGTCCAGGAATTGAAGCGTATCGACGACGGCCTTTCATCCGGCGAGCTCTTCAAGAGCCCGAAGTGGCAGAACCTCATCGCGAACTGGAAGAAGAATAACTCGCAGTTCCACTTCTTCGGCCTTCTTCAGGACGAGGGCGTTCATGCCCACCAGGAGCATCTCTTCAAGCTGATGAAGCGTGCGCGTCAGGAGTTCCCTGAAGGGCGCATCGTCGTTCATCCGTTCCTCGATGGCCGTGACACGCCGCCACGTTCGACGCTGGAGTACATCGCTCGCCTCAAGGCCGAGCTCGCCGCCGTCGGGGGCGCCACGATCGGCACCGCGATGGGTCGCTACTACGGCATGGACCGTGTGAAGAACTGGAAGCTCACGAGCGAGGCCTACGACTGCATCGTCGGCTGCAAGGGCAAGAAGGCCGCGACGATCGAGGAGTGCGTCAAGGCGGAGTACGAAAGCGGCAAGACGCCTGACGGAACGCCTATGACCGACGAGTACATTCCGTGCTACGTCATCGGCGGCTACGCTGGGATGAAGGACGGCGACGTCGTCATGCACACCAACTACCGCCAGGATCGCGCGATCCAGCTCACGCAGGCTTTCGTCTGCGACGACTACGCCGGCGGGCGCTGCGCGCGTCCGAAGGTCACGTTCCTCGGCTTCACGCGCTACTGGGACGAGTTCGAGGACTACCTCCTCGGCGCGATGGGCGCGGGCGGTGGAATGGACAACCTTCTCGGCGAGGTCGTCTCGAAGGCAGGCATCAAGCAGCTCCGCCTCGCCGAGACGCAGAAGTTCCGCCACGTGACGAGCTTCTTCAACGGCAAGTCCACGACTCCTTCTGCGGGCGAGGATCAGGTCGAGGTGAAGAGCCGATTCGACCCGGCGACGTTCGCGTCGCATCCCGAAATGGACGCCTACAATGTTACTGACGAACTCCTCCGCCGCATCGGCATAGATCCCTCGGCACCAAGCACCAAGCACCAGGCACCAAGCACCGAATACGGCTTCATCGTCGTCAACTACGCGAACTGCGACATGGTTGGCCACACGGGCGACGAGAAGGCCGCGACGAAGGCGGTCGAAGTGACCGACGAGTGCATCGGGAAGATTCTCCCGCGCCTGCTCGAACTCGACGCGCACGTTCTCATTTTCGCTGACCACGGCAACGCCGAGCAGATGGTCGACTACAAGTCTGGTCTCACGAAGACTTCGCACACGCTGAATCTTGTCGACTGCTTCTATGTCGCGAACGACGCCGCCGGCGTGCGGCTCACCCCGCTCGCGAAGCTCTCGGCCGTTGCGCCGACGGCCCTGCAGATGCTGGGACTCCCCGTGCCGCCCGAAATGACGACGCCGTCGCTTCTCGCCGGCAAGGAGCCTTGGAGCAAAACCGCTCTCAACGTCTGATATGGCTGTCGACAGGATAGAAAGGGTAGACAGTCTCCTCAAGCGGGTCATCGCAGAGGCGATGTTCTCCGTCATGCAGGGCGACACGGTCGCTCCCGGGCTCATCACCGTGACGGATGTCCACTGCGGGAAGGATCTCCGCGACGCGACCGTCAAGGTGTCGGTGTTCGGCGACGACGGGCTCAAGGAGGCTGCGCTTCAGCACCTTAAGCACAATGCGCGGCGCTTCCAGCAGATAATCAACCGAGAAGTGCGGCTGAAGTTCACGCCGCGGCTTCTCTTCCAGCTCGATCGTTCGCTTGAAAAGGGCGACGAGGTGCTGGCGATTCTGGACAAGCTCGGAAATGGCTAACCTGACACAGCTGAGGATGCTTGAGGAGCTTGACGGGCTTCTTCTCGTCGATAAGCCTGTGGGCATCGCGTTCTCATCTGTCGTAAAGACCGTAAAGCGCAAGTTCAATCTCGTGAAGGTCGGTCACGGCGGCTCGCTGGACGCGATGGCGTCTGGGCTTTTCGTCGTGCTCCTCGGCGGCGCGAACAAGTTTGTCGGCGACATAATGGGCGCCGACCGTTCGTACACGGGAACGATGAAGTTCGGCGAGACGACCGACACGGGCGACCGCTATGGCAGGCCAGTTCCTCTTCCCGAACGCGTGATGAAGCCGGAAGAGGCGAAGGGCGATATTTTCCAGATTGAGCCGCGCTTCTGCGCCGTCCGCCGCGAGGGCTCGGCGCAGTACGTCATAGCCGACACGGGCGAGCACACGCAGTTCCTCGCGCACGTCTACCGCTTCGAAGTCGGCGAGAGGGACGCGTCGTCGGGCGAGTCCGCCTTTTCGCTCGTCGCCTCGAAGGGCGTGATAGTCCGCGCTCTCGCGCAGGACCTCGGCGCGACGCTCATGTCGCTTAGGCGCACGAAGATCGGCAGGCTTTCCGTTGACGACGCGATTCCGTTTGACAAGCTCCTTGAAACAGACATCGGAAACCTTCCGTCATGCGTAGTGCCGATTTCCAGAGCGTTGCGGTAGGCTTCTTCGACGGCGTCCACTTGGGGCACCAGGCCATACTGGACGGTGCCGAGGCGGCGCTTACTTTCCGTAGCCACCCGCTGGCCGTCCTTTCGCCCGAGAGGGCGCCGCGTCTTTTGATGGATGTCGAAGAGCGCCTTGCCGCGATCCGCGCCTGCGGCGTGAAGGAAGTCGTCGCCCTCGACTTTACGCCCGAGTTTGCTCGTCTTTCGCCAGAGGAGTTTCTCGCGATGGCGGGGATTTCAAAGGAGACGAAGATTCGCTGCGGCGCGAACTGGCGCTTCGGGCGCGGCGGAACGGCCGATGCTACTTGGCTTCGCGCGCATGGCTATTCGGCAGAGGTTGTTCCCGCCGTGGAGTATCGCGGCGAAGCCGTTTCCTCGACGCGCATCCGCGCCGCGCTCGAGCGTGGCGAAGTCGAGGACGCATGTGCGATGCTTGGGCGGCCGTTCGAGGTGCGCGGCGAGGTCTTTGCGGGGAAGGGCGAGGGCTCGCGCCTTGGCTACCCCACGGTGAACGTCAAGCCGAGGGCGCTCAGGATTCGCCTTCCGCTCGGCGTCTATGCGGCCGAGCTGGGCGGAGTGCGCGCGGTTGCAAACTACGGGCTCGCGCCGACGTTTGGCGAGCGCGCGTGGGAAGAGCCGGTCGTGGAGGTACATTTTTTGCGGCAGATGCCCGACGCGCAGGAAGGAAGTCTCGTGGAAGTGAAGCTTTTCCGCTTCCTGCGAGCGGAGCGCGAGTTTGACTCTCCCGATGCGCTCAAGGCGCAGATCGCTCAAGACTGCGCCGCCGCATTGGCGTGAAGCCTGTCGCGAAGTTCCGTGAGGGGGAAGTACGCCCTGCGGAAGAACGCGTCGGCGAGCCACGCCATCGAGGGATGCCTCACAAACAGTTTCACGAACAGGGAGGCGACGCGGCGCTGGGCGGTGGCTGCGCGCGTGATGGCGTCAAAGTCGCCGAATCCGTCCGCGAAGAGCTGCCGTAGGGTCTCGACCCTGCGCTCGCGCGGCGTGCCCCTAATGACGCGCGGCGCGAACCAGTAGTAGCATATCCAGTTCAGCCAGTGGCGCGACCAGAATGCCGATATCCTGCGGTCGAACCCCGGTTCGCGGCACACCTTGGCGTGGAACGCGAGAAGCGACTTCAGTATGGCGGCGTAGTCCTTCAGGAAGTAGTCCGTTTTCTTCGCGAGCGTCGATATCGAGCCAGCCCTTATCCTGTAGAGATAGTACGGCACGTGGATTGGGATTACGCGCTTTGCGAGGTACAGGGCGCGTGGCGCGAACTCGCTGTCCTGACGCTTCATCCCGTGCAGGCACTTGAGCCCGTTTGAGACGAGGTGCCCGCGCCTGAACACCGACAGCTGCAGCATAGGGCAGGGGTCGCGCCGGCGCGTGTATATCATCAATGTCGCGGAAGGGCCGTCGAGCTCGCCGTTGAAGTCGGGCGGGTAGTTGTCGCGCAGGGGCGCATTGCCACCGTGCACCTCGTCGATTACCGGCATGGCGCAGGGGTAGATGTCGGCCCCGGGGCGTTCGGCGATCCTGTCGTGGATGCGCTGGAGCGATCCCTCGGCAATCGTGTCGTCGCCGTCGAGGAAGATGACGTATTCGCCGGTCGCCATGTCGACGCCAGTGTTGCGCGAGGCCGAGCACGATCCGCTGCGCGGGCCCGTGAACATCCTGAAGCGCGGGTCTTTCGCCACGTACTCGCGCACGATTTCCTCGGTCCCGTCCTTCGACGTCTCGACGCCGAGAATGCACTCCCAGTCGGTGAAGGGGTCGCGCAGCACGGATTCGAGGCATGCGCGCAGGTACGGCTCAACATCGCAGCAGGGGACGACTATCGAGAAAAAGGGTTTCATAGCCCGTGGTACTCCCTGTACCACTTCGCAAACACTGGGATGCCCTCCTTGATCGTCGTCTTCGGCTCGTAGCCGACGGCCTTGTTCAGCTTCTCTATGCTCGCGTAGGTGGCGTAGACGTCGCCCGGCTGCATCGGAAGCATTTCCATCTTGGGCTCCACCCCGAGCGCGTCCGCGAGGGTCTTGATGACGTCGAGGAGCTTCTCGCTCCTATGGTTGCCGATGTTGTAGATGTCGTAGAGCGGCAGCCCGCCAGACTCGGCTACGCGGACGATGCCATCGACTATGTCGTCCACGAACGTGAAGTCGCGGCGCATGTCGCCGTTGTTGAACACCTTAATCGGCCTGCCGTGCAGCATTGCGTCCGCGAAGAGCGAGAGCGCCATGTCGGGACGGTACCACGCGCCGTAGACGGTGAAGAACCTGAGCCCTATCGTCTGCATCTTGTAGAGGTGCGAGTACGTGTGCGCCATCAGCTCGTTGGCCTTCTTCGTCGCGGCGTAGAGGCTCACGGGGGTGTCGACCTGGTCGGACTCCTCGAACGGCATCTTCGTGTTGCCGCCGTAGACGGACGACGACGACGCGAAGACGAGCTTCGGCACCTTCGCGGCGTGGCGGCAGCACTCGAGGACGTTTAGGAAGCCCTCGACGTTTGTCTTCTGGTAGACGAAGGGGTGCGTCGTCGAGTACCTCACTCCCGGCTGCGCGGCGAGGTTTAGGACGACGTCAGGCGATTCCTCCGCAAAGGCCGCCTTAAGTCCGCCGAGGTCGCAGATGTCGAGCTCGCGCGCAGAGAACCCGGGCGTGCCGCCGAGCATTGCCGCGCGGTCGCGCTTGAGTTTCACGTCGTAGTAGTCGCAGAAGTTGTCGATGCCGACTACTTCCCACCCGCGGCGCAGGAATTCACGCGCCGCGTGGAAGCCGATGAAGCCGGCGAAACCAGTGATGATGACTTTCATTGATGTGATGCAGTTGCAAGTTCGATTTGTGACGTACATTATACCACTTTCGCCCGAGATGTGCTATAATCTACAATACATGAAAGCAGAAATGTCCACAATGTGCCTCGCATTTGCGGCGATGGCCGCAGCTTTTGCCGCCGGGGAACCGGCGGCGCAGCCGGCCGCCGGACAGGTGCGCAGGAGCGGAGAGTCTAAGACCATCACCTTGCCAGGCGGCGTGAAGATGGAGATGATATGGTGCGCGCCGGGGAAGTTCGAGATGGGCAGTCCCGTCGACGAGACCGGCCGATTCGACAACGAAACGCGCCACCCGGTGACGATAACGAAGGGCTTCTGGCTCGGGAAGTACGAGGTCACGCAGCGGCAGTGGGAATGCGTCATGCGTAGCAACCATTCCCGATTCAAGGGCCCGGATAGGCCGATGGAGAACGTGTCGTGGTTGGACTGCGAGACGTTCGTCCGCCGGGTGAACGCCCAGCTCGGGGGCCTGGCGCGCTTCCCGACCGAGGCGGAATGGGAGTACGCCTGCCGCGCTGGCTGCGACGGGCCCGTGTCCGGTTCCGACACGCTTGCGGACGTCGCGTGGTACGACTGCAACAGCGACAGCCAGACGCACGAGGTGGGGCGCATCAAGCCGAACGCCTGGGGCTTCTACGACATGCACGGAAACGTTCTCGAGTGGTGCTCGGACTGGTTCTCGGCCCTTCCCGGTAAGCCCGTGGACCCCAAGGGTCCGCCTTCCGGGTCGTTCAAGGTCCTCCGCGGCGGATGCTGGTTCTTCTACGAGAGGGACTGCCGCTGCGCCTACAGGCTCAAGAGGGAGCCGAGCCTCAGGAACTGCATATTCGGCTTCCGCCTCGCATGCTCGGACGACGGAACCACCAAGGCAGCTGCGCCGGAAGTGAAGAAATGAACAAGTCGGCCCTTCTTTTCGCGTCAATCCTCGTCGGCGGCTGCTTCTCATCCAGGTCGCCATACGACCACCTTGAGAACTGGCTCATCCGCGAGGACCCGGTGCGTCCGTTCGCCGTCGCCGTTGACATCATATACGTGCAGGGCGACCTCTACGTGGACATGAACAACGTCGCGCCGATGTATTCCTATGCGAAGGACGCCGTCGGCAACGGCAAGTTCGACGGGCTCGCTCGCGTGTTCTCGCCTCTCGTCGCCGCGCCGGAGGACGTCGAGATGGCGATCAAGTGGTATCTTGACAGGCATCACACGGGCAATCGGCCCTTCGCGTTCATCGGCGAGGGGGTCGGCGGCGAGATGCTGAAGGCGTACGAGGAGGAGAACGCGGATCGCCTTTTGAAGCTCGGCCTTGTCGCGAGCTTCTACACGAAAAAGGCATACAAGGATTTCGTGACCGAGGAGATGGTGCGCGAAATTAGGAATGCCGTCGCCCGCGCCAGGTACCGTGCCCAATGGGGCAGGGAGATGCCCGAGGGCATGATTAAGGAAGATGGCGCGGCGCATGCGGGGCGCAGTCAATGACGGCACCCAATATCGTGGCGACGCCGCTGAGGAAGGTCAAGCGGGCGGTCGCGGCGGCGATCCTCATGGCGCGCACAAGGCGCGAGGCGCGCGCGGCGTTCCGGTACGACATGGCGCAGTTCATGGAGAACGCGGGCGCGCTGCACCTCGACCGTAAGGCGGCCGCGCGCGCGGAGATCGTGATGGGCTACCACGTCGTGGAGAAGGGGCTCACCATGCCGCGCCGCCGGCTTGGCTTCGGCAAGGGCGCGGTCGTGCACTTGATGAACCTGGTCGATTCGTTCGAGCGGCGCTTCGGTGAGGATGGCCAGGTCGCGCACGCAGTCGGCGTGCTGCGGGCGTACAGGGAGCTCCACCGCGAATGGCCCGAGCCCATGCCCCGCCTCGACGCCTTCCTCGCCGCGCGGAGCGACGTCCCGGCCGCCGTCGAGCCGCATGTCTCCCGTTCGGACTTCTTCGCCGCGAAGGATGCGCCGTTCCCCGAGTTCGCCGCCTCGCGCCATGTTTGCAGGCATTTCGCGGGGCCTGTCCCCCGGGAAACGGTCGAGAGGGCCGTCGAGATTGCCGCCACCGCGCCCAGCGCATGCAACCGCCAGCACGCCCGCGTCCACGTCGTAGACGACCCGGCGCTCAGGGACAGGCTCTTCGCCGTGCAGGGCGGGACGCGCGGCTTCGGTGCGGATGCCGACAAGGTGCTCGTCGTCACCGCCGACCTATCGTGCGTGCGTTGGGCATGGGAACGCCACGACTGCTACGTGAACGGCGGTATCTTCGTCATGAACCTCTGCTACGCGTTGCACAGCCTCGGAGTGGCGCACTGCATACTCCACTGGAGCGTCTCTCCAGACGCCGACCGCGAGGCGCACCGCTTGCTGGACATCCCGCCGAACGAGGCGATAGTCCAGGTCATTGCGTGTGGAACGCCGCCCGAGGAGTTTGACGTCGCGCGTTCGCCCAGGCTTGCCGTTGGCGACATCCTGACATGGCATGGAGGTGGACGGTGAAAATCCTTCTAGGCGGCATTCCGCTCGGCTGCGACAACATCGGCGACGAGGCGATAATCGCCGCAGTCGTGGGCATGCTGAAGGGGTCCGTCCCCGGCGTTGAGCTGACGGTCGCGACCGCCGACCCGGCGACGGCCGGGCTTCTCGGCGTCGGTGTCGTTCCGCCATACGGCTTTGCGGGGCGCGGACTCGCGGGCTTCGAAGAGGCGGTTCGCGGTCACGACGCATACGTCTGGTGCGGGGCGACCGGCCTTTCGGACTATCCGCACGTCGCGCTCGACCTCCTTGAGATCGCGCAGAGAGCCGGTGTCGCGACGTATGTCTGGGGCGTCGGCATGGACGACGAGCTCAACCCCGTGTTCTTCAGGGCTCACGGCAAGAAGCGTCTCGCGCTCGGGTGCCTCGGTCTTGTCGGATGGTACGAACGCCGCCTTCGCGAAAGACTGCGCCGTCGCATCGCGGCGGTTCTGCCCCGCTGCAGGGGCGTATGGCTGCGCGACCCGCAGAGCGCGGCAATGCTCGCGTCCACCGGCTTCGCGAACGCCTCCGTCGCCGCCGACACGGCGATACTGCTTGGGAATGGGAAAGGCCTCGCGCAGGGGCGTGGAGGCGCTGGGGGCCCTACGCTGGGCCTGTGCATTTCGACGCAGAGGCAGGTCGCCGACCTCGACGGGGTGAAAGGCCTCATTGCGGCGGTGCGCGAATCTGGCGCGAAGGTACTTGGCATCCCGATGAACCCGAAGACCGACCGTGCGCTTCTCGAACGGCTTGGCGTCGAGTGCATTGAGGGCGCGACGCCGGAAGCGGTGATGTCTGCCGCCGCAAACTGCGACGTCGTGCTGTCGAGCAGGCTTCACCTTCTTATCCTCGCGGCGAATGTCGGCACCATGGGGCTTGGCATCGCTCGCGGCTCGAAGCTCGCCAACTGGCTTTCGAACTTCGGCCAGACCGTCGAGGGGAGCGTACGCGACTGCGACTGGGAAAAGGTCACGGGACGAGTCCTTGCGGCGCTCAAGGGCCGTGGCGAATGGGGCAATGTGCGCGACAGGGCATACGAAGGGCTTCTCTCGCGCCTTTCGCGTGCGCGCGGCGAATTTGCCGCGCGGCTTGTGGGCGAGGCCCCTGCGGACTGGCCGCGCGTAAGCGTGCTCGTCAGGGCGAGGAACGACGAAGCGCTGGTCGGGAAGACTCTCAAGGCGATCTTCTCACAGTGGCCGCCGCCGTTCGAGGTCGTCGTATGCGACGACAATTCAACCGACCGCACGCGCGAAGTCGCGGCGAAGTTCCCCGTCAGGTTCGTCGAGCGTCCGGCGGGCCCGTACAAGCCGGGTCGCACCCTAAACGCCCTCGTGCGCGAGGCCAGGGGCGACGTGGTGGTGTTCAACAACTCCGATGCAGTGCCCTGCGACCCGCACTGGCTCGCGGCGCTCGCGCGCCCGCTCGTGGCCGAGAGGGGGGCGTTCGCATTTGCGAACCAGCTGCCGCGCCCGGACGCGACGATGCTCGTGAGGAAGGATTCGGAACGCGCCTTTGGCGACGGGAAGGTGCAGGCCACGTGGAAGTTTTTCTTTTCGCTTGCGAGTTCGGCAACGTGGCGGCAGAACCTCGTTGACGTGCCGTTCGACGAGCAGATACAGTATTCGGAGGACGTCGAGTGGACTTGGCGCAACTCGCGGCGCAAGGACGATCCCGTGAAGGTCGTCTACTGCCCCGACTCTCGCGTGGAGCATTCCCACAACTACACGCTACGCGAACTGTGGAAGCGCTTCCGTGGCGAGGGGGTCGCCGACCGCGTCATCTTTGGGGTCAGGCCCTCGCTTGCCCGCGAATTTCTTGGTGCGGCACGCGAAACATTACGCGACTTTGCGTATCTCCTGCCAAGGCCAAAGGGATGGCCCGAGATTCCGCTTGCTCCGGTCCGCCGTCTCGTCCAGCGCCTCGCCCACTGGCGCGGCGCGAGGAAATCGCTGGCGTAGAATCGGTGCCAAGGGTCCGTGGATTGTTAGGCGAACGCAAGGCGACTGGGTCGGGCGCAGGCCTCCTTGTGATGCAGTTGGTGAAGTTATGGTATAATAGAAGTCAAATTATGTCAAGAAAGGAGTTCTGCAGACTATGACGGCGATGGTCCTTGCCGCTGCGGCGACGGCGGCGTTTTCATTCGGAGAGGTCAAGGTCGATTGCGAGGAACGCGACGGTTGGAAGCTTGCGTTTTCCCGCGAGGTCGCGCCTGACGGCGCGGAGATCGCGAAGATCTCGCTCGACTGCGCAGAGTCGAAGCTCCCGCCGAAAACGCGACTGTCGCTGGTGGTTCCCCAGGTCGGCATGGACTATTGCTGGAACGTCAACACGGGCGACTGCGGAATGCGCCCGAACTGGGGCGCACGCTCGCAAACCGAGGTCGCGCAAGGAATGCCGGTCTTCGTCTACTTCGACGGAAACGACACGAGCCATTTCTCCGTCGCGGCCGAGGAGTGCGTGCGCCACCTCAACCATGTGGGCGGCGTCCGCGAGGAAGGGAGCCTTCTCGAAATCGGCATCGCCTGGTTCGAGACGCCCGAGGCCCCGATCTCGCACTACGAGACGCGCGTGAGGTTCGATGCACGCGCGAAGGGCTTTGCCGACGCGGTGCGCGAGGCAGTCGCGTGGATCGAGAAGACGGCGGGCGTCGTGCCCTGTCCCGTTCCAAAGTCAGCCTGCGACCCGCTCTACTCAAGTTGGTACAACTTCCATCAGGACGTCTTCGCCGCCGACATAGAGGCGGAGCTCGCAATCGCCGCGAAGCTCGGCATGAAGACATTCATCGTAGACGACGGCTGGCAGACCGACGACACCAACCGCGGCTACGCGTACTGCGGCGACTGGCAAGTGTCGAAGCGCCGCTTCCCCGACATGGCCGCGCACGTGAAGAGGGTGCAGGACATGGGGATCAAGTACATGATGTGGTACTCCGTTCCGTTTGTCGGGCACAAGAGCGCGAACTTTGCGCGGTTCAAGGGCAAGTACATCGGCGAGAGGTCCAGCCTTAGCACCGCAGTTCTCGACCCGCGCTTCCCCGAGGTGAGGAAGTTCCTTGTCGACACATACGTAAAGGCGCTCAAGGACTGGAACATCGACGGTTTCAAGCTCGACTTCATCGACGCCTTCCGTTTCTCGGGCAAGGATCCCGCCGTCAAGGAGAAGTACGCCGGACGCGACATCAAGTCGCTTCCGCTTGCCGTCGACACGCTTATGACAGAGGTCAAGGAAGCGCTCACCGCGATCAAGCCCGACATCCTCGTCGAATTCCGCCAGAGCTACGTCGGGCCCGCGATCAGGAAGTACGGCAACATGTTGCGCGTAGGCGACTGCCCAGGCAACATGCGCCGCAACCGCTTCGCGACGGCGAACCTGCGCCTCGCTTCCGGCGGCGCCGCAGTCCATTCCGACATGCTAGAGTGGAACTTCGCGGAGAGCCCCGAGCATGCGGCGCTATACGTCATCAACGCAATGTTCGGCGTCGTGCAGTATTCTGTCATGCTCCGCAACGCGCCGAAGGAACATCTCGCGATGGTGGAGAAGTGGATCAAGTTCTCGCAGGACCACCGCGACACGCTTCTCAACGGCAAGTTCACGCCGCACCATCCCGAACTGCAGTACCCCGTCATCGAGGCCGAGGGCGACAATGAGGTCGTCATCGGGCTTTACGACGACGGCCGCATAGTGGACGTCCCCGAGAAGAAGACGTTCGTCATGAACGCGTCAGGCAAGGATTCCTTCGTTATCCGCCGAGGCGGAAAGATCTCCGAAGTCTCCTGCAAGTCGGGCGACTGGGTCGAGCTCTGAGGCGCCGGGGCGCTGGTCGCCGCAAAGGCTAAAGTGTAAGTACAGGCTAAAAATTACAATTCTCCTCCGTTGATTTGCATAGCCGCATTTGGGATAATTGTCGGCATGAACACGGGAGGAGATTTTTCGCGATGAAGGGCCTCGCATTGGCGACGGTTCTGGCGGGCGCGTTGGTTGCGTGCGGCGGCGCGGCGGCGGCCGCTGTGGTTCCGCCGCAGGGAACGGAACTGTTCAGGTGCCAGGTGCATCGCGGCGGGGGGCGGGACACTCGCCCCGACAATGCCCTTGAGACTTTTCTCTGGTGCTGGGGCCACGGCGTCGCGCCGGAGGCCGACGCCCGGCTTACCAAGGACGGCGTCGCAATCGCGCTCCACGACGAAACGCTTGCGCGCGTAGGGCGCGGCATTTCAAAGAAACTTGCAACGGCGAAGGTAAAAGACCTCGACTGGGCGCAGATTCGGGATGTGGACACCGGCTCGTATCTCGATCCGTCGTATTCTTCCATTCGAATCACGACGATAGATTCCGTGCTTGCCGCGATGGCGGGGCGGCCCGACAGACTTCTGTATCTCGACGAGAAGGGTGCACCGCCGGAGCTGGTGGCTGGACTCGCCCGCAAGCACGGCGTCGAAAAGCAGATATACTACACGTCGCCGAAGTTCGAGCTTGTGGCGCGATGGCAGGATGTCGTTCCTGGCGGATTTGGCATGGTCTGGCTCGGGACGTGGCCGAAGGACAATTCGCCGAAGTCCGTCGCTCGCGCCGACAAGTTCCTGAGCGGCACTCTCGACCGTATGGAGGCAACGGGATGGAAGGGGGTAAGCCAGGTCCAGATACACATCCGCACGGACCTGTCCTGTCCCGATCCGTTCTGCCCGTCGTCCGACTGCATCCGCAAGGCGATCAAGCGGCTTCATGCAAACGGCATAACCGTGCAGGCGTTCACATGGACCGAGGGCGCGAACAAGGAAGCCCTGCGCAAGATATGGAATCTCGGATTCGACAATTTTGCCACGGACGATCCACTTGCGCTGTTTGAACTCCTGCCGGAACTCGGCAAACGCCATGTGTTGAAGTAGGGGAAGAAGCATGGCGATGATGGAAGAGGCTCTTGCCGTCGCAACGGACACGAAGGAATGCATGGTCGGTCCCGGTGCTGCGGACGGCGCGGCGGCGATGTTCCGCAAGCTGTTCCCGTCGGCGGCAAAGGCGCTTGTAGTCGAAGATCCACGAACTAAGTCCGTCGCCGGCGACAATGTGGCTTCACGACTCAGGGAGGCGGGAATTGAGGTGGCCGAATACGTGGTGAATCCCGACGGGTCTGACTTCCATGCCACATACGCGAAGGTCGAGGAGGTACGCGAGGCGATCCGCGCAAGCGGAGCCGTCGCCGTGGCTGTCGGGTCAGGGACTCTGAACGACCTGACGAAACGCGCATCTGACGAACTGGGGCTGCGGTACATGGTCGTCGGCACGGCGGCGTCGATGGACGGCTACACGGCCTACGGCGCGGCAATCACGAAGGACGGCATGAAGCAGACGCTTTCCTGCAGGGCGCCGCTCGGTTGCATCGTCGATAGTGCGGTCGCGGCATCCGCCCCGCGCGAGATGACGGCAAGCGGCTATGCCGACCTCATCGCGAAGATTCCGGCGGGCGCGGACTGGATGCTTGCCGACGCGATTGGCTCCGAGGCGATCCATCCGCTCGCATGGCGGCTCGTGCAGGAACCGCTGAGGGAGGCGATTTCAAATCCGTCAGGATGCGCGTCGGGCGACGAGCGCGAGGTGAGGAAGCTATGCGAAGGGCTTGTGATGAGCGGCTTCGCTATGCAGGCGATGGGGTCTTCCCGTCCGGCGAGCGGCACGGAACACCAGGTTTCGCATTATTGGGACATGGAAGACCTTTCCTTCGGCGGCCGGCCCGTATCGCACGGCTTCAAGGTGGGAATCGGCACGCTTTTCTCCACGAAGACGCTTGAGTTCCTTCTCCGCCGCGACCTTTCTACGCTCGACGTTGACAAGGCGGTCGCGTCGTGGCCGGCGACGTTCGACGCGCTTAAGGCGACGTTCCCCGCCGTTTACGGCGACCGCCCCGCGCACATCCGCCGCGCCGAGGGCGAGATGGCGAAGAAGTATTCGACGCCCGCCAAACTGCGCGAGGAGCTTTCGACGTTCAAGCGCGTCTGGCCGGAACTTTCGCAGCGCATCCGCTCGCAGATAATGCCGTTTGACGAGGTGAGGGAGAACCTGCGCCTTGCGGGCGCGCCCTGCGAGCCGGAACAGATCGGCGTGACACGGGCGAGGTTCCGCAACACATGCCGCGGCGTGCCGTACATGCGCAACCGCTATTTCGGACTCGACCTGGTTGAACGGCTCGGACTCATGGACGAATTGCTGGGCGAGCTATTCGGTCCTGGTGGAATCTGGGAAGTGAAATAATGAGCGGCGACCAAACAGCGTGGAATCTCGCGGGCAAGAACGCATTCGTCTGCGATCTCGACGGAACGCTCTTCATGGGGCCGAACCCGATAGCCCCTGCAGTCGATTTCGTGATACGCAATACGAATTCGGGACGGTTCAAGTTCTTCTACCTCACCAACAACACGTCGAAGTGTCCCGAGGAATACTTGAAGAAGATCGCGGGCGCGGCGATTCCCGTGGAAGAAAGCCAGATACTTACGCCGCTCATCACGCTTGAGGCGTACATCCGCGAGAAGGGCTACAGGTCTGTCTATCTCATTGCGGGCGAAAAGGTAAAGGCGCACATGGCGGAACGGCTCTCGGACGCGGGCGTGTCGCTCGACTACGACCCCGAGCGCAACGAGCTTATTGCCCTCACCTACGACAAGGAGCTGACGTACGACAAACTCGCCAAGGCGACGGGGCTTTGGAACATGAGGAACTGCCCGCCGTCGCCCATGTGCCCGGTCCGGACGAAGAACCAGACGCCCGTCGATTTCGTGGCGACCCATCCCGACAACTGCTGTCCGTCGGAGCGCGGCCCTATTCCCGACATCGGCGGCATGATGAAGTTTCTTGAGATTACGAACGGCATGAAGCCGAGCCATGTGTTCGGCAAGCCCTCGCCCACGCTCCTCGCGCCGGTTCTGGCGCAGTTTGCGCCTAAGGAGATTGCAGTCGTCGGGGACAGGCTGTATACCGACAAGGCGATAGCGGACAACGCGGGAGTCGATTTCGTCTGCGTCCTCTCCGGCGAGACGACGCGAGAGGACCTTGCTGCCTACAAGGGAACGCCGCCTGCGATAGTCGTTGACACTTTCGACAAGGTTGAAGCGCAAGGCAGCTGAAAGGAGAAGCAATGAAGGACGAAAAGTTCATAAAGGCCCAGTGGCGTTTCATCGCGTTCAGCGCGATCTCCTACGCTTTCTTCTACATCGCGCGCAAGAACCTCTCGATGGCGCAGCCGGCCATGCTGGATGAGGGGGTAATCTCCACCTATGCGCTTGGAATCGTCATGACAGTCCACGGGGTTCTATACGGCCTTAGCCGTTTCATAAACGGATTCTGGGCCGATCGGCTCAACGGGCGCGTCTTCATGGCCGTGGGGCTCGCGCTTTCCGCCGTGACTAATTTCTTCTTCGGGTGTTCAAGTCTCACGCTGTTCTTCGCGCTATTCTGGATTCTTAACGGCTGGGCGCAGGGCATGGGCTTTCCGCCGTGCGCCAAGATGCTTGCGCACTGGATTCATCCAAAGGAACTTGCGACCAAGATGTCGGTGTGGAACGCTTCGCACAGCGTGGGCGCGGTGCTCGCGCTCGGGCTTTGCTCCGCGTTGTTTGCGCTTGGCTTTGGCTGGCGCTGGTGCTTCTGGGTTCCTGCCGCGCTCGCGGTGGCGGCTGCTGTCTTCACCTTCCTCTGCGTGAAGGAGACGCCTGTCGAGGCGGGCTTGCCGCCGTTGGAATTGGGTAACGGGGAAGGGGGAACGTATCCCCCGAGCGAAGCGAGTCGCCGAAGGCGATGCCCTAGCAGGGGTGGGAATGGGGAAGGGAAGAGTGGGTTGACGGATGCGGAGCGCAGGCGCCTCGTATTTGGCAACAGGGTGATCTGGCTTGTCGCGCTCGCGAACTTCTTCGTTTATGTCGTCCGGTTCGGGTTCCTCGACTGGGGCCCCACCTTCCTAAAGCAGATGAAGGGCATCCCAGTCGCCAAGGGAGGGCTAATGATAATCGCGTTCGAGCTCGCGGCAGTCGTCGGCACGATATTCGCAGGATGGGTGACGGACAAGGTTTTCAAGGGACGCGGATGCCGCACGGGAGTGTTCTTCATGCTTTTTGCGGCAGTGTTTGCGTTTGGCTTCTGGTGCCTTCCCGAAGGTGCTCCCGCGTGGCAGGCGACGCTACTCCTGATGGGGGCGGGGTTCTGCATCTACGGGCCGCAGGCCCTGACCGGCATAATCGTCGCCAACCAGGCGACAAAGGAGGCCGCCGCGCTTGCGACGGGCTTTGCGGGGATCATGGGCTATCTTTCAACGACTGTTTCCGGCATCGGCATCGCGTTCATCAAGGAGCAGTTTGGGTGGGGCGTTGCGCTTTGCGCCATCGCGGCGTTCGCGATTGTCGGCATGGCGCTTTTCCTGTGCGCGTGGTCTGCCAAGGCCGACGGCTACGCCCGCAAGTCGTAGGGCTTGCGCCACTTCTTCGGGGAAACGCCTTCCGTGTCCCTAAAGATGTTGGTGAAATACGCCGGGTTGCAGAAGCCGAGCTTGTTGGCGATCTCGGCGAGCGAGAGATCGGTGGACGCCATCAGCCGCTTTGCCTCGTCCAGCCTAAGTCGCATAAGCATCTTGGACGGCGACAGTCCTATGTCGCCTGCGAAGGCGCGGTCCAGCGCGGCGCGTGAGACGCCAAGGCGCTCCACTAACTGCGCGGTGGACGGCGGGTTCGCCAACGCGTCCATGTAGATGTCCCGCACGCGGCGGACAATGTCGGAAGATATGGCGAGCGCATCCGTAGATGCCCGTTCCGTCACGCCCTTTGGCTTTATGAGGATAGGCTTGGCAGGCGGCTTGCCGCCGTTCATCAGCCGTTCCAGAAGGGCGGCTCCGGCGTATCCTATTCGGTGGATGTCGTGCTGCACTGAGGAAATCGGCACGGCCTGGTTCTCGCAAATCACCGTGTCGTCGCCGACGCCAAGCACTGCAACGTCGCTTGGAACCGACAGCCCCGACTCGATTGCGGCGGATTCGACGCGTGAGGCGTCGGCGTCGTCGAAGCAGAACACGGCAAGCGGACGCGGCGCATGGCGGAGCTTGTTCGCAAGCCAGCGCGACAGGGCGTTCCAGTCGTCGGCGCCGGACTTGCGCGAGGCGAGCGCCCATGCCCACTTTTCGCAGTTGCCCTCCATCGCCTCTGAGAACGCCGCATATCGCAGTTCGTGCTGGTTTCCCCATCCCGTAGAGAACCACGCCGCGTTTTTGTATCGCTTCAACTTGAAATGCTCTGCGGCCATGCGTCCAATTGCCGCGTTGTCTCCTGCGACGCGTGGCATCTTTACGTCGGGGCGCGTCAGGCTGAGGTCGACGGTGTGGACTCCCTGGCGGCGAAGTCGGCGCACGTATGAAATCCCCGCGTCGTCGCGAAGGGTAACGAGCGCGCCGTCGCCCCTCCATCCGTCGAACGAGTGGGTGAGATGGTCGGCGATTGTGAGATGCCACGATTTCGCCTTTGCAAAGAGGGCAATGCCCTCCAACCGCCTTGGGTTCGACGGCGTGAGTAGCAGCAGTACGTTTCGCATCTTCATGGTACGGTATTATATCACCCCATCCCAAAAAACGCAAGTATAGGCGAGGAATTGCAAGTGTATTCCAGCATTTGGCAGCAATTGATGTCGTGCCATCTTTTTTGGTATAATACGACCGCCATGAGCGACAAGAGAATCAACAATTCGATTTTCATCATGTTCCTGCTGTCGGGAGCATATTGTGCCGCTCACAACATTTCTACCAAGGAATTTCTTGCCCTCGACGACAAGTATGCGATTTTGAATTATATAGCCGAATGTCCCGATGTATTCGATTCAATGACCGAGGAAGAAATGGTCAAGGAGATAGACGAATATGTCAAGGGCGTTTGAACAACCTCTCTATCACGGCACGATTGAGGCGATTCAGCGAATTGACGTGTCGCGCGGCAGGGCGCATAAAGACTTCGGCAGGGGCTTTTACATGTCGATGACTCCAAAACAGGCAATCGGCATGATGCACAAGAAGCTTCGCGAAGCTGTGAGAAGGAGCCGCAATGCAGAACGTAGCGAGTTTGTCGAGCATTTGTACAGGGTTCAGCTGAAGCCGTCTTTCGAATCGGAACTCAAGGTGAAGGTGTTCGACATCGCTGACATGGAGTGGCTTGAGTTCATTTTGATGTGTCGTGAATCAGAACTTCCACACCCACATGGATTCGACATTGTCATCGGGCCTACTGCTGATGACGACACGCTTGTTTCATTGCAAAACTACTGGAAGGGCGTGTATGGCCCGATTGGGTCGGTGGCTGCCAAGATGGCCCTGCTTTCGGTTCTTGAACCTGAGAATCTTGGAATTCAATGTTGTTTGTGCTCCAAGGAAAGTGAATCTTCGGTAATGACATTTGCACCGGTCAACTGGAAAATGTATGTATGACAGACGGGAAGATAAAAGTTGTAACCGGTGGCAAAGTTATTGAGCTGACGCGCTATCTCATGTCGCGCGACGGAACAGCGCAGGATGTGGCATACCACAAACTTTGCGGGATGAAATTGTTCGAATTGCTGTCAGATTCCGAGACAAGACTATATCTTGAAAGCGATGATTATCTGAAATTGGCGTGTGCGTCGGAACTTGACCATGGTCTTGACGCACTGTATGATTTCATAAAGCCAGAGGTATAACAGCACCAATATCTGCAGTGTGTCTCTTTGCGTGGATGTGACACTAATGGCGAGTGAAATCTGGCGTGGCGGTGACAAATTGCGTCCGACTCGCTTCCCCGCCAAGTTTTGCGACAGCAAAAAGGGAATGTTGTGGCATTATTTGGCATAGCGCATCGAATTTCTTGTCGAAAATGTGCAAAGTGCTATTGTATTTGCGTCAAAAATGTGCTATCATATTTTGCGAAAGGGCGATATTAGATGAAAAGAGATGTAGAAATTGAGTTTTCTCGCTGGAAGGAGAGAGGAAATCGTAAACCTATTGGGCAGAGCGAGCCGACAGGGAAATAGATTTCGTTCTCCAGCACGGAGACAATGCCGTGCCTGTGGAAGTCAAGGCCGGCGGCGACAAACGCGCATCGTCCTTCAAGGGCTATGTCAATTCCAAAAAACCGAAGTTTGCAATTCGTTTTTCCGAGCGCAACCTCAAGAAGGATGGAGCCTTCGTGAACATCCCGCTGTATCTGGCGCCGCGGTTCGCAAAGTGCTTTTGATGCTTAAAAAAGGTCTTTCGTGGGGAGAGTCCCAGCGAAACCGATGTAATGGTATCTCATACAAGCTGTAGCTTCTTACTCCCGGGGATGTGAGGCTCATACTCCCAGGGATGCTTAGCGGCATTCAGCTTCGACCCTTTGACTCCAGCTGGTTAGCCACCAACCATCAACTGCCAAAATCTCGTGTAGGAAAGTCAAACCCTCCGTGTAGGGAGAGCGCCCACCCCGTGCGAGGAGAACGCCCATCCCGTGCAGAGGGAACGCGTCTCCCGTGCGGGCGGACTCATGCTTGTCCCCGCCAGTTCGTTCAAACTTCAATCCGGCAGGTCCGCCTCGGGATAGGCCATAAGTTCGTTGATGGTGTTGGTGACATAGTTTGTCAGCAGTGGATTCCAGCATCTATTTTGAGCCGCCCGCATGACTGCAAGACGACGTTTACTGTACTGATAAGTTGGATCGGCAGTGCAAATTGCCTCATCGAGGCTTTTATGCATTATGCTTACGTTCTGAGCATAGTCAACTGCAGCGGTTAAACATGCTGGCTTAAGATATGCAATGCTTGGAGATGTTGAGACTTCTTTAAGCAGCCACTCACACAAATCCGATCGGTTGTAATCCATTATTTGAGTAACGGAATTAGTAATGGCAAAATAACTCTGAGCTACCGCAATAGAATTGCTTGTCACGCCCTCGATGCGCAGAACTGCCCTTACCGCCCTATTGCCGACAGCGGGGTTCGTTGCGCAGGAACAAAGGAACGGCAACTGCTCGCTCGTCCCATATTTCTCGAGCTGCCACATGGCCATTTCGGCATACCATGCATCGTTCGTCTGGGCAAGTTCAACGAGGATTCGCGCAAGCCTGTTTGTGTCACCGTTTACGTCGAGCGCATCTATCAGTTCTGGCCTGCGCGGCCCTGGCCCTTCCGCCCGCCGCCCGCCGCACTTCGGGGCGAGGCGCATAACAACGTCCTTCATAATCGCCGAGTCCTCGGAAGTCAAGGCATAGCCTTCAAGCGCAAACGCCAGCAGCAACGCTACAGTCAAAGTCTTGCAGTGCATTGTCATTTCTCCTTATCTGGAGCCAACAGGGTCAGCAACTGTAGATTGCCACAGGTACGCCAAGCAAAGCTCGGCAGAACTAATAGCGGAAGGAGCTATATCGTAAAGAAATCGACATACGATTAGGACATATCCGCCG
>CADCAK010000014.1 GCA_902799385.1 uncultured bacterium
GGCCGCGTCGTCGACGAACTTGATGAACGCCTCGGTCTTGGCGACGAAGTCGGTCTCGCAGTTGACCTCGGCGAGCGCCATCGACTTCTTGTCGGCGGCAACCGCGAGGGCGACGATGCCCTGCTTGGACTCCTTGTCGACGCGCTTGGCGGCGACGGCGAGCCCCTTCTCGCGGAGATACTTGACGGCCTCTTCCATGTTGCCGTTGGTGGCGGTGAGGGCTTCCTTGCAGGCGCCCATTCCGGCGGCGGTCGCCTCGCGGAGTTCCTTGATCTGCTGAATTGTGATAGCCATTTTAGTTAAGTGGTTAAGTGGTTATGTAGTTAAGTGGTTAAGTGGTTTGGGATTACTCAGCCTTAGGGGCTTCTTCGGCGGCGGGCTCGGCCTTGGGAGCCTCGGCGGCGGCGGCGACAGCGGCCTCGGCCTCTGCGACCTTGGCCTTGCGCTTCGCGGCGAGATCGGCCTTCGCCTTGGTCTCGGCAGCTTCCTTCGCGGCCCTAGCGGCGGCCTTGACGCTCGCCGCAACGCCAGACTTCTTCGCGGCGGCACCGCCGGCGGCGGGCTTGCGCGCGGTGGCCTTGGCGCGGCGCTCGGCGCGGGCGGCCTTCTCGGCCTCGTCGCGGTTCTTGCGCTCCTGCTCGCGCTTGCGGTTCTCCTCGGCGGCCTTGGCGCCATACTCTTCGTTGGCGGCCTTGACGACCTTGACGAGGCCGTTGAGGATGAGCTCGACGCCCCTGACGGAATCGTCGTTGCCCGGGATCACGTAGTCGATCGGCTCGGGGTCGGCGTTCGTGTCGACGATGGCGACGACGGGGATGTGGAGACGGACGGCTTCCTTGACGGCGTTCGCCTCGCGGACGACATCGACCACGACGACTGCGCCGGGAAGCTCCGCCATGTCGGCGACGCCGGTGAGGTTCTTCTCGAGCTTGTTGAGCTCGCGGCGGAGCATCGAGGCCTCCTGCTTGTGCTCGGAGAGCTCGCCGCCGTTGGCCTTGGCGGTCGCCTGGAGCTGGCGCATGCGGCGGACGGACGAGCGGAGCGTCTTGGCGTTGGTAAGCGTGCCGCCGAGCCAGCGCTCGGTCATGTAGAACTGCTCGACGGACTCGGCCGCGCCCTTGACGAGCTCGGAGACCTGCTTCTTCGTGGCGACGAAGAGGATCTTCTTGCCATCGAGGACGATGTCCTTGAGGAACTGGGCCGCCTCGTCGAGAAGCGTGACGGACTGCGTGAGGTCGATGATGTGGATACCGTTGCGCTTGTCGAAGATGTAGCCTTTCATCTTCGGGTTCCAGCGCTTCGTCTGATGGCCGAAGTGAAGACCGGCATCAAACATGTCCTTGAGCGAGATGCCCGTAAGGGCAGACGTAGGCATTTCCATTTTGTTTTCTCCTTGAATCCTTTGTTCAGATTAATCCGCTTTGGCCGAGGATGGACTACCCCGACTCATTCGCTTCATCCCGCCCACCATGGGCAAGATGGCGGGAAGTATACCAAAAACGCCGCGCGGGCGCAAGTGCCAACTTGAAAATCATCAAGAACCAAGAAGACACACTTGCCGCCGCCGAGGAAATGACCACCGCCTCGCTCTATCAGAAAGACTACAATACAATTGTGTTGTTAAACCCCAACTAAAACTAAGGAGGAAGATATATGGCAAGAGAAAAAGGAACAGGCAACCTGCAACAGGAAAAGAGCGGACGCTGGACGATCCGCATAGGCGTCAACGGGCGGCGCTTGAGCCGTTCAGCCGGAACGAGAGACCGGGACAAGGCGGAGGCGTTCTTGAACCGATTTCTCGCCCCGATTGGACTGGGGGCAATGCATCTTCCACTCGCCGAGGCGTGGCACCACTACGAAATGTCGCCAAACCGCCGCGACATAGCCAAGGCTACGCTTGCCTCGAAGCGGATGGTGTGGATGGCGTTCGCCCGCTGGATGGAGCAGAACCACGTCGAAATCGGACACCTCGCCGAAGTGACGGATGCGTCTGTCGCGGAATATCTCGCCGAGTTCCGTTGCCACCACTCGGCTACGACCTACAACAACCATGTCTGCGGACTGCGCGAAGTATTCCGCACGCTTGCGGAAAAGGCGGGCGTCACGCACGACCCCTGGGCGGGGGTGTGCCTGCGCGCCGACGACTCGGTGAGCCGCCGGGAACTCACGCTCGACGAGGTGGAGCGCCTTTACGCCGCCGCATCGAAAGAGGGTGCGCAATGGAAGCTACTTGTCATGGTCGGCATCTACACGGGGCTTCGCCTCGGCGACTGCTGCCGCCTCAAATGGGACGATGTGTGTCTTGACCGCAGCGTCATCCAAGTCATCCCAGAGAAAACCAAGCGGCACATGCATGGTCGCCCGGTCACCATCCCCATTCATTCGTCGCTCATGTCAGAACTGCAAGAAGTATTCTCGCGCAGAGTCGCCGAGGCGCAGAGAGGAGAGTTTTCAGACAGGATTAACAAAATTGACAGGATTGGAACTCCAACTCCCAACAATCCTGTAAATCCTGTAAATTATGTGTCTAATAACCCCATCCCCACCCCACCTCCGCGTCTCTGCGCCTCTGCGCGAGATAATCCCCCTACAGGGTTCGTCAATCCAGCGATAGCCGAGTTGTACCTGAATCGCAAATGGCAAATAGCCGAGGGCTTGCGCCGCATCTTCAAGATGGCGAACATAACGATGTCCGTAAGGCTTGAAGGCCGCTCCCGGAAGTCCGTGATTGCATCGTTCCACTCGCTGCGGCATACCTTTGTGTCCCTCTCTGCCAACGCGGGCGTTCCACTCCCGGTCGTACAAAGCATTGTCGGGCATTGTTCGACCGCCATGACGCGGCACTACTACCACGAGAATCTTGATGCGCTGCGTTCCGCTGTCGCATCGATTCCCGTGATAGGGAAACCGTCACCCGTTTCCCATTCCCCGTTCCCCGTTTCCCATCACCCTGCAAGGCGCGGCAGTATTCCTGCCCGCCTTGCTCGGCTTGAGCAGTATCGGGCGCAAGGGCATGTCACCGAGGAGGAATACGCGGATACACGAGCCAAGATTCTCTCGGAAATCTAATCTGCCACACTTGATGGCCCAATGTCATTGATAAAACTTCTCGATCTTCATCTCGCCGCAGTCATTGATGATTGCGACGTTCTTGACAAATGGCTCGGAGGCAGAATGGGCCGCGAGCGCAGCCTCGTCGCGCCAAGTCTCGCAGATGAGGAGTATGCCAGGGCGTGTCGCGGACGCAAATACGTCGTAGGCGATGCATCCGTCCTGCTTGAGCGAGGCGGCGGTCAGTTCCTTGGCGGCGGCAAGAGCGTCGTCGAGACGGCCTTCCTTGGCCTGAAAGAAGCAGTTCAATCTTAGCATGGCGTTGTTCCTTAATTGTCTGGTTATTGTGGGTTACGCCCATAGTATACCATTTTTGGCATGGTGTTGCTATGAGCAAGAGCTCGCAGTATACATCAAGAGAATCAACGCTTTTTCGCCATCGCCGCTCGCTGCGTTGGGGGCATAAGGATCTATGGCAACAAAGAAGCCGCACTCGAAAGAGCGCGGCTTCTTTGTTGCGATTTGATTGAATCAGATTACGCGCGGCGGCGGCGAAGCGCCAGACCGTACCCGCCCCTTGTCGGTGGTTCGCGCAGTGCGCGAACACACCCGAAGCGCAAGCGAGGGCGAGCCATGCCGAGGAGCATGAGCAGACAAGAGGTCGGCTCAGGAACGGCGGCCGTGGACCAAGCCGTAGCGTAGCTAGTAGCCGAATTTCCGTCACCACCAATGAACGTAGCCATCGCACCAACTTCTTTATCCTGCGCGGACTCAAGTGTCACATAGCCGGCATTACCCATAAAGTAATCTGTGCCACCCTGCGTAGTCGTGTAGAGGACAACGGCATACACGCTGTCGCCAGCGCTATATTCCGTGCCGTCGGTCAGGGGCAACGCACCTTTCTTGCCAGAAAGAGCAGATGCTGAGGCATCACCGAGTTTGTCCTTGTAGTCGTCGTAGATGGCCTTCGACAGCGCTTCGCCGTCCGTGTAGGACGAGTAGGCGTCGTATGCCGTGGACGTGATGATCCACAGGTAGCCAGTAGCGGTTTCCTTTGCAAGGGTTGCACCGCCGTAGGCGAGGCCGCCTGTTGACCAAGTGACCGCTGCCGCATTAGAAGCGATAGCCGCCATAGCGACTGCCGCCACAATCAGTAGTTTCTTCATTGTTTGTTTTCCTTTGTTTTATCTGCACAGCACACTATGCACTGCACAAAATTAGTTAAGCGGATCGGGGATTGTCAGCTGCGATCCAGTTTCTGCCGCACGGACATCAACGCAGAACGCCTCGCCAGCGGCGATGATACGATCATTCTGGTTGTAGTCACCGTTCGTGTCGGAAGCAAAGTACCAGCCAGCTCCCTGTTCCGGCTCGTCGTCCTCGCGCCAATACTTGTACGTCGCCTTGTAGGTCTTACCGCCAAACGACACAGTTGCCGTCGCACCTCCGGGGGTAAGGAACTGAATTGACGAATCGACGAAGTCATCGTTAGGAACGATGTCACCGAGCGTCATCTCATCCTTATCAGCACCGACAGGGACAAAAGTATTCGCGACGTAGTTGAAGTTTGCAGCGAATCCCTTGTTCTGATAGCCGACAACGGGTGAAAACCCTAAAACTCCAGCAATTCTGCCGCATTCGCCCCCGCAAATGTGCAGTGCAAAGGCAGTAATGTGCAGAAGACGAAAGGGAATTTTAGTGAAAGAATACTTTTGGACTTATTCGTTTTTCTCTTTTGCAAGGCCTACTTGCGCTCCAGGACGAGGATTTGGTATAATACGTGCGTTCTTTCCGCAAGGGAGGATCATCGGGAAGCGGGGACACTGACCTCGCGTAGGCGGCGAGAAGCAATTCCCGCCGCCTTCTCTTTTTAGAACAGGTCATGCCAAAGGAAGAAAAGACTTTAAGCGTATTCGTAGACGAATCGGGGACTTTTCGCCATCCTGATCCGTTCTCACGCTATTACATAGTCGGACTCGTATTCCACGACCAGACCGTTGACATCCAGCGGCTTGCTGACGAACTGGATGTGGCCACGGCACGTATGGGGCTTGATCCCGAAGTGTTCGCAAGCCATGCTGGGCCCCTTATCCGCAAGGAGAAGGTCTTTGCTCCGTTTCGCCGCGAATGGCGAGCAAAAGTGTTCAAGCTCCTGTTCGACTTTGCCCGTCGTGCAGAGTTCAAGTACCATTGCCTGTGCGTAGACAAGAGATACATCGACTCGGCATCAGCCATAGTCGTCAGACTCCAGTCGGAGCTTGAAGCGTTTCTCCTGTCGCAGGGCGAGCGTCTGCAGCAGTTCGATAGGCTTAAGGTCTATTACGACTGCGGACAGTCTCCAGTGACGAACCTTCTGCACAATACATTCTCTGACGATATAGGGTGCCACGTAGAGTTCGCTCAGAACGTCAAACCGCAAAACTATAAGTTGTTTCAGGTAGCGGACCTGATTTGCACTGTTTCGCTCATTGAGCAAAGACTTTTGAACGCCGAGCACATGACCGATTCGGAGTATGCATTCTTCGGCGGCCCGCGCATGTTCAAACGCAACATCCTCAAGTATCTCAAGCGAAAAGAAATCTAAACGCGCCTGCCATTAACGAAACAAGCCGCCACCCGCGAAGGTGACGGCTTCCTTTTCATGGGATGTGCTGCTGTTAATTGGGATTGGCCGCCGCTTCTGCGTCGCGGCGAGCCTGTGCGCGAAGCATCCTCTTCCGAACCTTTAGGAAGCGAGTCTCGCTGATAGGCTCAATGCCTTTGTCCTCAAGCATCTTGTTTGCGGCTTGCATTGTCGTCGCCAAGTCCTCGTCGGAAATGTCGGGGTCATACAACTGCTCTAGAACGACCTCGTTTAGATTCTGCTTGTAATCTGCACTCATGCGAAGCTCACGCCTTGCCTCCTTGAAAATCTCGACTATATCCTCTCCATTCTTGACGCGCTCGGCCAGCTCCTTTTTGAGTTCTTCGACGTTCTGCTTCAGTTCCCGATCCATTTCGCTGTCGTCCTCGCTAATCTCGATCTTGTCGATAAGCGCGTTTACGAAATCCTGTTTCATGTTCGAGTAGTCGGGTTCTCCGACCAGAGGCTCCCCAGGCTGCGCCATTATCAGCGCGGCAATTTCGTTTTCCACGGGGTGCTTGAACTCGTGCATATTGCCCCTTGTGGAAATCCTTATAGGGTTCTTGAAGTCGTCGGGGTTTGGAACTCTACCGTTTCCTTTCTTGTACCTCAAAATGCCGCGCTCATCCACATAAGTTTCGGGCTTCTTCCGTTTGACAACCTCGCCCCACCG
Organism: uncultured bacterium; assembly: GCA_902799385.1. Classification (GTDB taxonomy): domain Bacteria; phylum Verrucomicrobiota; class Kiritimatiellia; order RFP12; family UBA1067; genus UBA1067. The sequence goes on from CADCAK010000014.1 coordinate 6,348, forward strand.
ATTCGTGCGGAAGCTGGGGGGCTCTTCCTTGGCTAGTGTCTTTATGGGTTCCAAGTCAGGCGCAACGGTTTTGATAGGCGAAGTTTTCTTCACCTTGGATGGTTCGGCTTTCTCCAGCAGCTTCTCCCCACCCATGATAAGCCACGCGACAATGCCGACAACGGCAACCACGACAAGCGCGGCACCAGCCAAGAACAGAGGTCGCACTCCTCCATTCGATTTTACCCTTTGCGGCATCTTGCCGCTTTGTGGAGCATTCCAAGCCATTCTTTAACCTCCCAAATAAAACTTAAACCCCCGGTTTCCCGAGGGTTCAAGTTTAACCCTTGCGGGTTTCCACGTTGTCTGCAACCATTAGGCGCGACGACGACGAAGAGCAAGCCCCGCCATGCCGAGGAGGAGCAGAAGCCCGCTCGTCGGCTCAGGAACCGCCGCAGTCGCCCACGCCGTGGGAGAGCCCGACCCACCTAGTTGATTTGCGAGCTCGCTAACGCTAGGAAAGCCTACGCCGCTCCAAGTGACCGTAGCGACGTTACCCATGTAGTAAGGGTCGGCGCCGAGCGTCTCGTCGATGTAGAGGAGCGCGGCATAGACAGGTGTGCCAGAAGCTGCATCGATGCCTTCGAGCGTAAGCGCACCTTTCTTGCTGGATGTGTCGGTCGCAACTGCCGAGCCAAGAGAACCTTTGAAGTCGGCGTAGATGGTCTCCGACAGCTTCGATGCATCCAATTTGGAGTAGTTGGTGTAGGCATCTGCGGTAATCGCAAAGAGATAGCCAGCGACCTGCGCCTTGCCAGCGGTATCACCGTTAGCATCGAGAATCGTGCCAGCGTCCCAAGAGACTGCAGCACCGTATGACATGACCGCCGCGCAGACAATCGCCGCAGTCAACATTAGTTTCTTCATTTTTGTTTTCCTTTTTTTGTTGTTGCCTTCGCCGCGCCGTAGCTCAGCGAAGGCGGGTTATCTGCACGGCACACTATGCACCGCACAAAATTGATTAGAGAGCGGAAGGAATGACGATGGACTCGCCTATTTCCTTGCTTGTTCCCTGAACATAGAAGCCCTCGCCAGCCTCAATCTCGCGCGCGTTCTGGTTGTACTCGCCGTCCTTGTCGGCCTTGAAGTACCAGCCCTCGCCGTCCTCGGGATCGTCATCGTCGAACCAATAGACATACTGCTCATTGACGGTCTTGCCAAGATCTTCGGAATAGACCGTCTTACCGAGGCCGCTTGGCTGGAGGAATGTAACGACGGAGTTAACGAAGCCATCGGAAACCGTAATGTCGCCAAGGGTAATCTTAGTAGGCGAGCAGTTACCAAACCAGTTCATCTGCGCGGTGGTAATCTCAAGAGCAGTCGGAGTGTCCTTGACAGCACCAGCGAAAATCAGCGACTCGCCAATTTCCTTGCTAGTACCCTGAACGTAGTAGCCCTCTCCAAATGAGATAACGCGGCTGTTTTGGTTAAACTCGCCATCCTTGTCGGCCTTGAAGTACCAGCCCTCGCCGTCTTCGGGGTCATCATCCGCGAACCAATAGACATACTGCTCATTGACAGTCTTGCCAAGATCTTCGGAATAGACCGTCTTACCGAGGCCGCTTGGCTGGAGGAACGTGAGCACAGAGTTAACGAATCCATCAGAAACCTTGATGTCACCGAGCGTCAAGGTAGCACCGTTAACCGGAACGAACGTATTGCACGTCCAGTTCATCTGCGCCGTCTCCGTCGCCTTGTTCTGATAGCCGACAACGGGTGGAAATGCGAAAACCCCAGCAAATCCACCCCATTCGCCCCCGCCAATGTGCAGTGCAGGTACAGAGAAAAGCAGTGAACAATCAAGTCCCAATCTGAAAACTTTTCCCATTTCGAGGAGAAGTTTTCAGATTGGCACGGCAAAATATGGTATAATATGCCCTGTCAGCATGAAAAGGAGTAAACAGTGGGACATATACGCAGAGATGATTACATGAAATGGTTGGATGAGTTTCGGCAAAAGAAACTTGTAAAGGTGCTAACTGGTCTTAGGCGATCAGGCAAGTCCACCATTCTTGAAATGTATATGCAATCCCTTATGGATGAAGGCGTGTCAAGCGACAGGATAGTCTGCATCAACTTCGAGAAACTGGAGTTTGAGCCGTTGACTGATCCCGCTAAGCTGCACGCGGAAGTTTTGTCTAGACTGTCGTCGGGACAGATGACATATGTGTTCCTCGACGAAATTCAGCATGTAGAGGACTACGAGAAAGTCGTGGACAGTCTTTACGTCAGAGATGGCATAGATCTTTACATAACCGGCTCTACTGCCGACTTGCTATCCTCGGAAATCGCCTCGCGCCTTACGGGGCGGTATGTGGAGATCAATGTGCTACCCCTATCCTTTCGGGAATACGCCTCCGGCAGAGGGTTGACGGACGACAACGCCAAGCGGCTATTTTCAGATTACATTTCATACGGCGGGCTGCCAGGCTCGCTTGAGTTTGCAAATGGGTCAAGCGCACAGCGCGAATATATCGAGTCGGTGTTCAAGACCATAATAGAAAAGGACGTGCTGAAGCGCTCAAAAAAAGGTCGCTTCCTCGTAGAGAGAATCATTCGCTACATAACTGCCAATGTCGGCAATTTAACAAGTGCTAAACGGCTGACGGATCGCCTTGCGGAGGAAGTCCGTTATTCCAAAACAGCGGCGCCGGCCTATAACACGGTTGTTTCCTATCTTGAACGACTTACAGACTGCTTTTTTTTCTACAAATCCGACCGTTTTGATGTGCGCGGTGGAGAGCTCCTCAAGCAGATCAACAAGTACTATCTGACTGATTTCGGCTTCAAGTACTACATCCTCCATAATCCTACGCTGGAATTGCAGCAGTTGGTGGAAAATGTGGTGTATTTTGAGTTAAAGAGGCGTCGCTACAAGGTCTCCACAGGCAAGGTGGACGACAAAGAGGTGGATTTCGTCATTCAGGAAGATGACGGGCGCATCCGATATATCCAAGTTGCAGTAAGCATTGCCGACGAGGCAAAACTAAAACAGGAACTGTCGGTATTCGACGGCATCCATGACAATCATCCCAAGTATCTGCTGACGCTAGACGAGATATTTGTCGCCGACCATGATGGCATACGGACATTAAACGTGATTGACTTTCTCCTCGGCAGACAGGCTCTTGATTAGTTAGGTTCATCAAAAAGAAGCCGCGCTCTTTCGAGCGCAGCTTCTTTGTCGCTATCGGAATTGAACTCGAACCTGTTAAGCGCGACGACGGCGGAGAGCCAAGCCCGCCATGCCGAGGAGCATGAGCAGACCAGAGGTCGGCTCAGGAACGCGGCAGCGGAGGCGGCAAATTCAGCGAATTGAAATGGGAGCTGATGTTTCCTGCTTTTCCGTGCGCTCCCCCTTGTATTTGCGCGGTCGATATGGTATAATAGTTATCGATCTTTCTGAGAGGGAGGATCATCGGGATGCGGGGGAAAGTCCTCGCGTAGGTGGCAGGAAGTGATTCCCGCCACCTTCTCTTTGTAGAACGAAGAACAGGGAAAGCATGAAGGAATGGAGGAGCTGAGCATATTCGTTGACGAATCGGGACGCTTTCAGCATCCCGATCCCAGTTCGCGCTTCTACATTCTTGGAATGGTGTTCCATGATCAGTCCAATGACATTTCATCACTTGTATCTGACCTTGCCCGTTTGGAGTCGGAAATAGGCATCGAGAACCATTGCTTTCATGCCGGGCCTCTCATCCGCAAGGAGAAGTGCTACGAGATATTGAGCCGTACTTTTCGAGGTCGCATACTTTCGCGAATGATGGCGTTCGCATCAAGAGTTGACTTCAAGTACAAATGCCTGAGCGTCGATAAGAAGTTTATAGATTCCGCTGATCAGATTGTTGACCATCTACGCAAGTCTCTTCTTTCGTTCATTGACTCTCACAGGGATGCACTTGCGCAGGTGCAGAAAATCAAAGTCTATTATGACTGCGGGCAATCACCAGTTACAAATCTGCTTCAACAGACATTTGCCGACGCGCTCGGCAAAGTGGTTGAATTCAAGCAGGGTGTGAAGCCATCCCGATATCGGCTTTTTCAAATCGCAGACCTTGTATGTACTCTACATCTCATCGAGCTGCGACTATTGCACGGGATTCAAATGACTCAATCGGAAATGCGGTTCTTTGGCGGCCCGCGAGACTTCAAGCGCAACTACCTCAAAAAGATCAAAGCCAAGGAGTTGTCCTGATCCGTCGCAACGCATAACGAGAAAGAAGCCGTCCTCGATGCGAGGGCGGCTTCATCGTTTCTTGGCTTGTTGTTCGCCTTACGCGCGCTTGCGCTTGAGGGCGAGGCCAGCCATGCCGAGGAGGAGCAGAAGCCCGCTCGTAGGCTCAGGAACCGAGGCAGCAGCCCATGCGGTCGCCCCAGCTGTGGACGAACCAAACAGATTGACAGCCATATCAGTTCCCTCGGCATCCATTGAACCTTCAACAGTCACATAGCCGATGTTGCCCATGTACTGAAGGTCATCACCGGTACCGTAGGTGTAGATGATGGCAGCATAAGCCGATTCGCTTGCCGCATAGGACTTGGAGTCATCAATGAGAGTGAGCGAACCTTTCTTGTTGGTTGTACCAGATGCATAGGCGGAGCTCAACTTATCACCATACCCAGCCCAAACGGCATTAGACATCTTCTCACCGGCAGAAGAGCCAGCAGCTGATCCATACGCCGTGTTGAGAGCCGAATACTGATCTGCCGTAAGCACGAACAGATAGCCAGTAACGGACTTGTTCGCTGTAGCGCCGCTCGGTTCAAGAACCGTTCCAGCACCCCAATTGACCGAGGCGGCATTGCCAATCGCGGCAACAGCCGCAACAGCAAGCGCAATCATGAGTTTCTTCATTTTTGTTTTCCTTTTGTTTATCTGCACGGCAGACCATCCACCGCACAAAATCGTATTAGAGAGCAGACGGGAGCGTTATCGTTGCATCAGTCTCAGACCCTGTACGGCTGACCAAGAAACCTTCGCCTGCCGCAAATGTAATGGTGTCATTGCAGTTAACGGTAGCGTCGGTGTCTGCATTAAGATACCAGCCAGCACCATCTTCTGCATCCTCATCAAGCCAATAAACGTATTCTTTATTGACCGTCTTGCCTTTCCAAGTTGTCTTGGCGTTTGCACCGCCCGTGGTCATGAAAACAATCTTGGAGTTAACAAAGTCTTCGTTAACCGTGATATCACCAATAGTGATTTCCGTGGGGCAGCAGTTTCCTACTGGCGTGTATCCGCTGTTCGCGAAACCCTTTGTGACGGGGCTAGTATAGACCTCGCCAGAGCAAATCAATTGAGCATCGGTTTCGCTGCCTGTTCTGCTCACAAGAACACCATCACCAAGTGGCAGTGCTACATCGTTGCAGTTCACAGTTGCGTCGGTGTCTGCATTAAGATACCAGCCCTCACCATCCTCGGCATCTTCATCAAGCCAATACACATATTCCTTATTGACCGACTTGCCTTTCCAAGTTGTCTTGGCATTAGCGCCACCAGTCGTCATGAATACGAGCTTGGAGTTGACGAAGTCCTCGTTGACCTTGATATCACCGAGGGTCAATTCATCTGCTGTCTTACCGATTGCGAGGAACGTGTTGGCCACAATCGAGTAGCCGGAGTTCTCGAATCCCTTGTTCTGGTAGCCGACAATATAAGGAAGAAGCGAGGTGGCTGAAAGTAGGTCGTTCAACGCGGCGGTTTGTGCAGGGCAAGTGCAGAGAAAAGCAGAAGACCGCCCTCATAACTCCTTGGCTGCAAGACATAAAGGCACTTGTAACCCACAAGGTAACTTGATTTCAGCACCGAGGCTATGTTGCTTTTGCGCCCATTCGTAATTGACTTTTGCGCCCGGTTTTGCTAAACTACGCCCAACAAACTTGGAGAATGGCAAATGATTGCACGTTGGCAAGAGAACGAAGTCCTGTCTGCACTGAAGAACTTCAGGGTTGTAAATCTGACTGGCGCAAGACAGTGTGGCAAGACCACGCTGTCAAATATGCTTTCATTGCCGCAGACAAGGCGATTCGCACTTGACAATGACGAAACACGCAAGGCTGCGGCGAATGATCCATACGGATTTGTCGCCAGGCGAGGTGACGAAACCTTCATAATCGATGAGATACAAAAGGTGCCAGAGCTCCTGAACGCCATAAAGATGCGCGTCGACAAGGACAATGCCAAAGGGCAGTATTTGCTGACGGGCAGCTCAAACCTTCATTTCATAAAAGCTGTGTCTGATTCGTTGGCAGGGCGCATAGGCCGAGTGCGATTGCGGACTTTGGCGCTCGGCGAGCGGATTGGCGGCAAGGGGAATTTCCTCGACAGGGCTTTCGAGAGGGATTTTCCCGATGTCATTCCTGACTTCGACAAGAGAAAGATAATAGGCATTGCGTCGGAAAGCGGATACCCAGAGGCAATGGAACTTGCGCCGAGATTCCGCAAAAAGTGGTTTCAAGAATATCTCGACAACCTTCTCACAAAAGACATCCGCGACGTAACCGAAATCAGAAAGCTTGATGTCCTTCGGAAAATCGCCGTATGGCTGCTGGCACATTCATCCAAGTTTTTCGAGGTCTCGGAACTTGCCGCAAAAACCGGTGTCGGCAAGGCGACGGTTGACACATACCTTTCCGCGCTCAAAGCCCTTTACGTCTTTGACGAGGTGCCACCGTGGTCAAAGGGGGATTACTCAAAAATCGGCAAGCGTAGCAAGTATTTCGCATCGGACGCAGGTCTGGTCGTAAACATCCTTGGGTGGAGCGATGAGTCCATCTACATGGATGGCGACATGAGCGGGAAAACAATAGAAACATGGGTTTACCAGAACCTTGCCAGCCTTGTGGATGTTCAGGGCGACTGCGAGTTGAGCCAGTACCGAGACTCAAAGAAGCGCGAGATAGACTTTATCGTAGAACGCTCGGACGGGGCGATGCTCGGCATAGAGGTCAAGTCCGGGTCGTCCCTTGGCGAAGCGGACTTCAAGCACTTGAAGTGGTTTGCAAAGAACTTTGCAAAAGACGAGTTCACGGGCATTGTCCTCTATTCAGGTGAACAGACATTGCGCTTCGGCGAGGGCTTCTACGCCGTGCCTCTCGCCGCGCTGGGGGCATAAGGTGGTGCCATGATGACAAAGAAGCCGCGCTCATACGAGTGCGGCTTCTTTGTTGCCTTTTGGCCTTGCCTGATTAGGCGCGGCGGCGGCGAAGCACCAGACCCGCCATGCCGAGAAGCATGAGCAGACCAGAGGTCGGCTCAGGAACGGCAGCCGTGGACCAAGCCGTAGGTGTCGTAGAAGTACCACCGAACACAGCACGTCCCAAATTATCAACATCGACGTCCATCGCGCCCTCGACATAAGCCGAGGCTATGTTGCCCATGTAATAATCCTTTTCGCCCTGGGTAGCGGTATAAAGCAGGACGGCATAAGCGGTTGATCCCGCACTATAATCCTTAGAATCGTCCGTCATGTTTGCGGTTCCTGCCTTGGGCGAGGTCTTGGTCGCATAGGCCGTGTCTGTCTTGCTTCCATAACTGGAATAGATAATGTCAGACAGTTCCTTGCCGCCGCCAGTACCCAACTCTGCAACAAGAGAATCGTAAGTGGTCTTGTCGATCACGAACAGATACCCTGTTACGCTACCTTTGACCGCCGCCGAACCATCCGGCATTGTAATGGCAGCTGAATTCCAGTTTACGGATGCCGCGCTGACAACCATTGTTGCCATGACGCCCATCGCCATAATCAGTTTCTTCATTGTTTATTGTCCTTTGTTTTTTTTTTATCTGCACGGCACACTATGCACCGCACAAAATCTGTTAGAGAGCCGAGGGGATTGTCAATGTTGCCTCTGTCTCAGTTGCGGAGCGCTGCACAAGGAAGCCCTCGCCAGCCGCGAGAGGCAAGGAATTCTGATTAGTTTCTCCGTCCTCGTCGGCATAGAGATACCAACCAGCGCCTTCTTCAGGGTCGTCTTCCGCTGCCCAATAGACATACTTCTGCGCGACCTGCTTGCCGCCAAAGGTCGTCTTGGCTGTCGCTCCACCAGGAGTCATGAAGGTTATTGAGCTGTAAACGAACTCATCGTTCGGAGTGATGTCTCCAAGTGTGATTCCTGTTGGCGAGCAGTTTCCGCAAATATTGTAACCGCTATTTGCAAAGCCCTTGGTAGTGGGAGTGTCCTTGACTGAGCCAGAGTAAACCAAGTTGGCTTCTGTCTCAGTTGCAGAACGCTGAACAAGGAACCCGTCGCCGAAAGGAAGCACCGTCGCATTTTGATTAGTCTCTCCGTCCTCGTCGGCATAGAGATACCAACCAGCGCCTTCTTCAGGATCATCTTCCGCTGCCCAATAGACATACTTCTGCGCGACTTGTTTTCCGCCAAAAGTCGTCTTGGCCGTCGCTCCACCCGGAGTCATGAAAGTAATCGAGCTATAAACGAATTCATCGTTCGGAACAAGATCACCGAGAGTCATTGCGCTTTCTTCACCTTGGACAGGGATGAAAGTTGTCGCGGCGATGTTGTAGCCTGAGTTCTCGAATCCCTTGTTCTGGTAGCCGACAACGGGTGGAGATGCGAAAACCCTAACAAATTCGCCTCATTCGCCCCCGCAAATGTGCAGTATGGAGGCAGTAATAGGCAGTAGCAAATTGCGAAGTGATACTGCCTAACAAAGATGCAATCTGCATAGTGCCGTTGCTCAATTAGGCAGAATGTGGTATAATATAGGCAGATTCTGAAAGGAAGAATATGCACATCTTTGACTACGAAAACTCGCCAAGAGCACTACTAACGCCAGAAATCATGGCGCTTGTCGGCGCGATTCGTGAATACAAGGGGAAACAGGATCTTTACTTGAATGCCCGTGCAGATGTCCTGAACGCATTGATGGAGGTTGCCAAGATACAGTCTACGACCTCTTCAAACCGCATAGAGGGCATCTCGACTACAGATGCCAGGATGCGTGAGTTGATGTCGCAGAAGACGACGCCAAGAAACAGGAATGAACAGGAGATCGCCGGCTACAGGGACGTGTTGGCGACGATTCACGAGAGTCATGATTTCATATCAATTACCCCCAATGTTCTTTTACAATTGCATCGGGACTTGTATTCCAAGCATCCGCATGGTACGGGTGGCCATTGGAAGCTGAATGACAACGTGATAGAAGAGACGGACGCAAACGGCAAGAAATTTGTCCGGTTTCGCCCAGCAAGCGCCGTCGAAACGCCGATGGCGATGGAGTCGCTCTGCGAAAACTATCGGAAGGCGATCGATGCGGAACGGTTTGACAGCTTGTTGCTGATTCCCATGTTCGTCTTTGACTTCCTCTGTGTTCATCCATTCCATGACGGCAACGGCAGGATGAGCCGTTTGCTCACGCTGCTTCTGCTCTATCGGTCAGGGTTTGCCGTCGGAAAGTATATCAGCCTTGAAATGCTCATCGAGAGTTCAAAGGCGGAATACTATGAGGCGCTGCGGACGAGTTCGGACGGATGGTACGAAAACGCAAACGACTACAAGCCCTTTGTTGAATATGTCCTCGGCATCGTCTTGAAGGCTTATCGCGAACTCGAAAATCGTGTCGAGGGCATTGTCAACTCTCGCATGAGCAAGGCGGACCGCATTCGAGCAGTCTTTGCGAAATCTCTCGGCAAGGTGTCAAAGAGCGACATCCTTGTCAAATGCCCTGACATAAGCGTGGCAATGGTTGAACTGACATTGAAGGCGATGTTGGACGACGGCTCCATCCGTAAGATTGGCAACGGACGAACCACGGCATACGTCAGGAACGACTGAAATAGCGCCTTGGCGCCTACCGGCCTTTCTTCGGATCGAACTTGATCTGGATCGGCTTCTCCGGCAGCGTGCGCGTCTCATCCCGAGGTGTATTGGCAAATCCGCCTTATTCGCCCCCGCCAATGTGCAGTGAAGATGCAGAGAAAGGCAGAAGATCTGTCACTGATAAGATTTGTAATTGCCTTTTTCACAGCGGTCTACTTTACCAATCCCGAACTGAATAGCTTACTTTTTCTATACACCCTACTTTACCATTCCTAAGAGTTTTGGTATACTATATGCCGCTCACATAAATAGGAGATTAACAAGATGTTCAAGCGTTGGCAAGCAGACAAGGTAAAGCATTTGCTTTCGTGCAGAAGAGGTGTCAACCTGACTGGTGCGCGTCAGGTTGGCAAATCGACTCTGACCGAAATGCTGAATCTGCCTAATGCCAAAAGGTGGTCGCTCGACGATGACGACATTTGCAAGGCTGCGGCGGACGATGCAAACGGCTTTGTCAAGCATGGTCCGAACGAGACCATAATAATAGACGAAATACAGAAAGTCCCAAGGCTTCTGAATTCAATCAAGATGGTTGTCGACCGCGACAATTCCAGGGGACAGTATCTTCTTACCGGGAGCGCCAACCTCCGCTTTGCAAAAATGGTCAAGGATTCGCTGGCTGGACGGCTTGGCGTCGTGAGGCTACGGCAGCTTGCATTCGCGGAAATGAACGGCAGCAGACCTGATTTTCTCGATACCGCGTTCAAGCGAGGATTCGAGGGGCGCGACTTCACGGGGCTAGGCAAGCGCGATGTCCTGCACCTCGCGTTCATGGGCGGCTATCCTGAGGCAAGGGAACTGCCTCCCGTGGACCGCCAAGAGTGGTTCAAGACCTACCTTGACGACTTGCTTACCAAGGATATACAGGACATAACGGAAATCCGCAAGTTGGACACATTGCACAAGGTGGCGATTTCGCTCATCGCCCACTCCGCACAGTTCATCGCCGTGAACGAACTCTCGGCAAAGGCCGAACTTGCCAAGATAACGCTGCAGAACTACATTGCGGCCCTCAAGGCACTTTATCTTTTCGACTCCGTTCCAGCCTGGGCCAAAAGCGACTACGAGCTAATCGGGAAGCGGGAAAAGTTCTTTGCGACCGATTCTGCGCTTGTGGCCAATATTCTTCGCTGGGACGAGGACTCCGCCTATATTGACGAAAGTCAGAATGGCAAACTCGTCGAGACTTGGGTGTACAACCAGCTCTCCGCAATCGCCGAGACCAGTCTAGAATACTCGATCAGCCACTACCGCGATGCCTGCAAGCGCGAGATAGACTTCATAGTCGAGCGCTCGGATGGGGCGATGCTTGGCATAGAGGTCAAGGCGGGGTCTACGTTAGGCAAGGACGATTTCAAGCATCTTAAGTGGTTCGCGGCGAATCTCGCCAAGGAACAGCAGTTCACGGGCATTGTCCTCTATTCAGGCGACCACACGCTTCGCTTCGGCGAGGGTCTCTATGCCGTGCCGCTCGCCGCATTGGGGGCATAGATCTTCTATACCGACTAGGAAGCCTCGCTCCTTCGAGAATCGCAGCATACGTCCACAACAGTTAATCTGCGTTTACTCGTCTGTGCTGGTGTCGGTGCGCCCGTCCATCTCGCGAAGAAGCCGCGAAGCCCATACGGTACAACTGCAGCCAGTGTCAGACGGCTCCCCTGCGCATTCCTCCAGCGCGGCCCTGATCGCAACCGGATCGTTTTTCTTCAGCGCAATGCGGTAGGCGATTTCATGTGCGATGTACGAATCCGGTTCAAGCGACTTTATTTCCTTTAGCGTATCCTCCGCGTACTTGACGGCCAGCGGCGTGTCCTGATTCAGGTCGAAGACGGCCTGCGCCATCAGGAACTCCGCCGTCCTTGCGTTCCACCTCCGCCAGGACCATTCCTTGAGCCACTGGTACATCTTCTCGCCCTCTTCGCGGTGCCCGGTGTCGAAGCACGCCTCCACGAATAGGCAGACGCTTATCCCTATCCCGTCCCGCACCTCGTCGCTCCACGCGTAGTCCCAGCACTTCTTCATGTGGTGGTACACCTTCTCCATGTCGTGGTCTGTTTGCCAGTAGTGCACGGCAAGGGCGCGGTGCGTGTCGATGTTGTTGTCCCGGTCGACCTCAAGCGTGTTCTCCATAAGTCTGACGTTGTCGGACCATATCCGCGTCTGGTCCAGCGTCCGCAGGAAGAGCGCGGACAGCGCCACGGCCGTCGCAACAAGTGCCGCCTTCCTCCACGCACACGAACTGAGGACGGACGCAATCACGACGGAGAGCCCGGCAGCGGGGAGGATGGTGAAGCGGTCCGCGAAGGCATGGTATCCGAAGCCCGAGACGCCGAGGAACGGCACCAGGCTTGCGAAGAATATGGCCAGTCCCGCCAGTGCCGTGTTCTCGGCGCGCCCGCCTGCGAACAGGGCCTCCGCGTCACGGGTCCGCATGTACGACATGCAGCGCGGCACCGCGGCCTTCACGACCCAGAGCAGCGCCGCCAAGAGGACTACTGCTCCCGTGACGCTGAAACGCGGCATGTCCGGGTAGCGAATCATGCACTGAAGAGCCAGCTTGTCCGGCCAGACGAAGTTGCCAACATACACCGTCAGCGACGCAAGGGCATTCAAGACCCTGTACCAAAGCGGAATTAGCGCGGAATACCCCGTGGCATGGCCAGCCGTCTGGAACACCTGCGCTTCGACGGCAACAACGACGGCGAGGCCTATCGCCAGCCAGTACGCCTCCTTTTCCTTTCGGACGCCCGTGATCCCGTAGTCGATTGCGAGGGCGAACGCCGGAAACACCATGACGCTCGGCTTCGCCATTGCGCCAATTGACACGAGGACGAGCGCGAGGGCGATGCGCCCATAGTCCCGCCGACCTGCGCAAACCCACGAATAGACGGCCGCGAAGAGGAAGAACGTCGAAATAACGTCCTTGCGTCCCGCAAGCCACACGACGCTTTCGACGCGCAGTGGATGCACCGACCAGACCAGTGCGCCGAGGATCGCGGCGGCGCGGCTTTCGAAGGGCCGCACCAGAAGCAGGTACAGTAGCACCGCACCCGCCGCGTGCCACAGGATGTTCTGCACGTGCATGCCGCCATACCCCCAGCCGACGGAGACGTCCAGCATGTAGCTCAGGTAGGCGAGCGGCATCCATATCGCCTGCGAGACGTCCGTGAAGGCGAACTTGACCGCGTCAGCCCCCAGCCCGCCCATTACCATCGGCTGGCTCGATATGTAGAGGATGTCGTCGCAGTACGCCAGACCGTACCGGGACGCGGCGGCGAACGCAAGCGCAGTTATGACTGCGACAATCGCGCAGTCAAGCTTTAGCCAGGCGCGCTTCAATCGTCAGCGGCCCTTGGCCTTGTCGAATTCGATCTTGATGGGCTTTGTCGGAATCTGCCGCATCTCGTCCCATATCGCCTTCTGGACGTCGTTGGTTGGCGCGGGCGCCCAGCCCTGCTTGCAGGCGTTGCGGTACGTCGTCACGACCGCCGGCGTCACCCCGAACGCCTTGGCGTACTTGGCGAAATGCGATATGACATCCATGGGGATCGACGGGTCTACGTAGGCGTCGAGGTCCTCGGCCCTGGTTATCGCCCCGGGCAGCGACTGCGGGAACGTTGAAGTGAACGCCCCGCACAGTATCGAGAACGCCCGCGAAAGCTCCTTTTGCACACGCGCCTTGAAGAACGGCTCCTTGTCGCTCCTCAGCCTCGCGACGTTGACGAGCGCCCAGCGGTCGTCCGGCGCGGCGAGAAGCGCGGGAAGATTCGCGTCGTCCACGACGAAGATAGACAGCGACCCCTTGACCTGCGGCTTCTGGATGTCAAACGCGCCTTCCGCGAGAGTAACCTTGAAGCGCGAGCACTTGGCGAAATAGGCGACGCTCTCCTCCAGCCACGCCGTTTCCGCAGACTTCTGGCAGTCGACGCACGTTATTTCGCCGCGCTGCGTCCCGGGCTTGGTGATGCGGCCTCCGGTGACCTTTATCATGCGCTCGTCCCTGTCCGCCTTGGCGGCGGCCGCACCGCCGTCCTTTGCGCCGTTCTCCGCATCGGCCCCGATGCACGACAAGGCGCACGCCGCAAAAAGCGCGGCAAGCATTGATTTGTTCATTGGTTGTCCTCCTTGTGTTGGTTCATCCTCAGCTTCAGTCCGGTCAGCCAGCTCTTCTTGAGCGGAGCGATCCCCTTTGACTCCAGAAGCTTGTTCGCCGCAGCAATGTAGTCGTCCACGTCCTGCTCGGTTATTCCCTCCGTCTTGTGGGTGTACTCGTAGATGTCTGCCTTCAGCTCCTGCTTGTAACGCGACATCCTCTGCAGTTCCTCTCGTGCGCTCTGCAGCACATCCTCAATGTTCTCTCCACGGTCGTACGCTGCCTTCAGCTCCTGCTTTGCCTCGATGACCGCTTGCTTTAGCTGCTTTATCTCGTCCGGATCCCCATCGTCGACTACGATAGGCGTCTTGAGGCTTTCGAGAAAGTTCTTTGTGAACCTGCCGTTGTAGTGCGGCGTTCCGACGAACGCCTCGCCGGGCCTCGCCGCAAGCAGCCCGGCTATGACATTCTCGCTCGGATGCGGGAATATCGAACTCCAGGCCCGTTCCTGCTTATTGGTGAACACACCCTTGACGGGGTGGAGCCGCCCAGACTGGAGAAGCATCTTGCCATCGCGTATCTCGCCGACCTTCTGCGGGGGCCGTTCCTTCGGCGTTTCCGGCTCGGCGTCGGGATTCTTTTGTCTGATAGGCGCTGGCGGTGCCTTCGCTGTCTTGCGAGGCCTCGTTTCGGTCTTTTCGGGCACAATAATCTTCTCCTCCCGGAGAAGAAAGAATGCGCAAATCGCCCCGCCGACTACAAGAATGGCCGCCAAGCCGCCCATGAAAGCCGCGTTCGCGGGCTTGCGCCTCGCCGCCCGCCTGTTGCCCGGACCGTTGCGCCCGTCATCAACACTTCTATTCCAAGCCATCTTGTCGTAAATTGTCTTTGGTTTTTAGTTAGAAAGCCCGCCCGCGCGATGCGGACGGGCTTTCTGTTGCTTAGCTTAGTGCTTCTATGCGATTACGCACGGCGACGACGGAGCGCAAGGCCCGCGACGCCGAGGAGCATGAGAAGCCCGCTCGTCGGCTCAGGAACAGGCGCAGCCGCCCAGGAACCTGCACTGCCGAAACCAATAATGGGCGTTGCAGTGGCCTGCGCCTTGGAAGACTTCGTAGTAGAGGTGAAGACGTTGCCAGCGGCGTCTGTCATCGTGTAGTAGAAGTCATACTGCGTTCCCGCAACAAGGGCGTCGCTTGAAAAGACATTCTGGTTTGCAGCAATTGCGCCGCCACTCATCGAGGTTGTGTCGATAACGGTGTCAACACCGCCAATGATGGCATAGAGCGTCGCTTCGCCCGAATAGGAACTTGCGCCCGTGATGTCCGTAATACCAGAGGCAGACCACTTGAAGGAGGCCGCCTGCGAGCAAGCCGCAACAAGGGCGACCGCCGCGAGAATTACCAGTTTCTTCATTTTTGTTTTTCCTTTTTCTTTGTTTACATCGGCGGGTGACCCCTTGCCGCCCACCTTGTAAATTGTTTTAGATTAGAGTTCAGGCGCAGGCATGTGGAAGCCCACTGCTTCGCCGGTGAAGTTGTACACCCAAAGGCCCTTGCCAGGAGCGAAGGTGACATTGGTGGCAGGATTGCCGTCGCCGTCCTCCCAACCAGTGCCGTTCCACATGTAGTCTTCAGTGGTCTCGTCCTGTCCGCCCCAGTTGTTCAGTGTTTGAACCTGAATGCCATAGGCCACATCAGCCTCGGTGACAAACGTGATGTCGGCAAGCGCAAGATTCGTTGGATAAGGATTCACAATTGCAACAGCACCGAAATCAGTGTCGAGTGGATATGTCACGTCAATATCGTTCACCTGACCGGCTGACTGGAACGTGACGGCCTCACCAGTAAAGTTGTAGACCCAAAGACCCTTGCCGGGAGCAAAAGTAACATCGGTTGCGGGATTGCCGTCGCCATCCTCCCAACCAGTGCCGTTCCACATATAGTCTTCAGTGGTCTCGTCCTGTCCGCCCCAGTTGTTCAATGTCTGAATCTGAATGCTATAGCTCACATCGGCCTCGGAAACAAGATTGAGGTTTGTAAGGCTGAACGCCGACCCACCGACAGTAAGGAACTGCGGACCAGTCATAACTGCGCCGAAGTCAACATCAAGCGCGCTCCCATTATAGCCGACAACGGGTGAAAACCCTAAAACTCCAGCAATTCTGCCGCATTCGCCCCCGCCATGTGCAGTGCAGGTGCAGAGAAAGGCAGTAAATAGCGAAGATAAAACCCTATTCAAGAACTTTGCCTTGCCGGGCTCGACGCTTTACTAAAAGTTGCAGTGCAACAAAATATAAAATTGCACTTGATTTCAGCCGTGGGTGTGTGATATAATTTCCCGCGACATGCACGATAAGAATATAGAGTTTAGGCGAGATGCCTACCTTGATAGATTGATTCATTTCATGCACAACGGCACGGTTAAAGTCATAACAGGGGTGCGCAGATGCGGCAAGAGCTACCTTCTGCTTACGATGTTTCGCCGTGAACTTGAAATGCGCGGCGTAGAACAGAGCCACATTATCTCCATAGATCTCGAATCTGAAGGCAATGAAAGATTCTGGGATCCAACAGTCCTTGGAGAGTATCTGCGCTCGCTAATAAAAGACAACGGCCAATATTACATCTTGCTGGACGAAATACAGCGCGTGGGCAAAACCCTGCCGCAAGGCATTGACCTAGAGCGAATCGCGCCGGAAGACCGCGAAGGCGCATATGTCACCTTCTATGACGTTCTGAACGGCCTCAACAACCGCAAAAACGTTGATGTCTACGTGACGGGTTCCAACTCGAAGATGCTCTCAAGTGACATAGCGACAGTCTTTCGCGGTCGCTCAACGGAGATAAGGGTGTGGCCGCTCTCCTTCGCTGAAGTGCACTTGGCGCTAGGCGGAGACAAGTCGGATGCATGGGAAAAGTATCTCATATTTGGCGGAATGCCGCAAGCGGTACTGGAACCGGATGATCGCGAAGCCGCACGGATTTTACGCTCGCTTTTCGACTATGTGTATTTCCGCGATCTTGTCGAGCGCCACAAACTCAAAGATGACATCGTTTTGCGTTCCGTCACCAATACGCTTGCCTCCGCAGTTGGCTCACTCGTCAATCCAAAGCGACTGGTGGATACGCTGCGTTCAAAACAAGGGAAGCAGGCTCCGTCCGCGCCTACGGTGAAGAAGTATCTCGACTATCTAGAGGATGCCTTCCTTTTCGACAATGCGCAGAGGTTCGACGTGCGCGGCAAACGATATCTGGATACGCCAAGCAAGTATTTCGCCGTGGATGTTGGGCTTCGCAACGCCTGCGTCAACTTTCGTGAACCCGAACAGACGCATCTGATGGAAAATGCCGTCTATACCGAATTGCGACGCAGAGGATATTCAGTTGATGTCGGAGTCGTGGACATCCAGACTACGGAAAACGGCAAGCGGATATTCCGCCAGCATGAAATCGATTTCATCCTTAACAACCCAGCCGGGAAGATATACATACAAAGTGCATTCAACATAGACGATCCAATTCGCCAGGCGGCGGAAACCATATCGCTCTTGAAGACAGGCGACTCATTCCGCAAGCTCGTTGTCACGAACGGCAACCGTCGTCTTTCCACTGACGATAACGGCATATCGTATGTTGGGGTGATTCCTTTTATGCTTGACGACACAATCCTGTCGTCAATAAGTTGACTATTCATTACTGGCATAAAGAAAACCGCCTCCTTTTCAGGAAGCGGCTTCTTTGTCCTTTATCGGATAGAACCGATTAAGCGCGGCGGCGGCGAAGCGCCAGACCAGCCATGCCGAGGAGGAGCAGAAGCCCGCTCGTCGGCTCAGGAACGGCAGCTGTAGACCAAGCGGTAGCACCACCAGTACCGCCGAGGTTAGTAGCGAGGAACGAAACTTCAACGTCCATCGTTGCCTCGACAGCCGCTGTTGCATAGTTGCCCATCCAATAATCTTTGCTGTCCTGAGTGGTGGTGTAAAGGACAACTGCATAATAGTTGCCAACACCGTAATCCGAGCCGTCGCTCAGTTTTGCAACGCCTTTAGCAGTAGACGCCTTCGTCGCATCGGCAGCAGCAATCGACGAACCGTATGCCGAATAGATAGCATCAGAAAGTGCTGTCGCATCGGTCATTGCAGCATAGGTGTCATACACGGATTTCTCCACGTTGAACAGATATGCCGTAACATCATTCTTTCCGGCCTGGGTTCCGCCTGGCAACGTAATCGTGCCAGAGCTCCACGATACCGCAGCGGCATTCGCGGCAACAGTTGCCACCATCGCGGCTGCGAGGATCATTAGTTTCTTCATTTTTGTTTTCCTTTTTGTTTCCTGCACGGCACACCATGCACCGCACAAAAATTGAATTGGTTAGAGAGCCGCAGGAATTGTTATCGAGGCTCCGGTTTCAAGCGTCGGCCTGTTCACAAGGAAACCTTCTCCAGCGGCAATCACACGGCTATTCTGGTTATACTCAGCATCTTCATCGGCATCAAGATACCAACCAGCACCGTCCTCTGCATCATCCTCTTCCCAATACGAGAAAACGGCCTTGACCGTCCCAAGCCCCGGAACTGTCACAGTTGCAGTCGCGCCGCCAGAAGTCAGAAGCTGAATGGATGAGTTGACGAAGTTTTCATTAGGAACCAAATCACCAAACGTGATATCACGCGGGCAGCAGTTCCCCAAGAAGTTAAACTTGTCTCCAAGCTCCTTTGTAATTGGTGCAGACTGGACTTCGCCAGAATATATTAGAGCTGCGCCTGTTTCCAAAGTTGGGCGATTTACTAGATAGCCATCGCCAAAAGGAATTACACGACTGTTCTGATTGTATTCTGCATCCTCGTCTGCATCAAGGTACCAACCAGCACCATCAGACGCATCGTCCTCATCCCAATAGGAGAAGATTGCCTTAACAGTCCCCAATCCATCGACCGTCACCGTCGCAGTAGCACCGCCAGATGTGAGAAGCTGTATGGATGAGTTGATGAAGTTTTCGTTGGGCTTTATGTCGCCAAATGTCATAGCCGCCTTTTCCGTCCCAACAGGGACAAACGTGTTCACGACGAAGTTGAACTTCTCGCCAAGCGACTTGTTCTGGTAGCCGACAACGGGCGAAAATGCGAAAACTCCAGCAATTCTGCCGCATTCGCCCCCGCCAAGGTGCAGTGTAAGGGCAGAGAATGGCAGAAAGATGGCCGTTCAGATGGGCGCAAATCAAAAGTGGCGCTTGAGATTTGCGCCCTTGTTGTGGTATAATATGCGCATCCATTGAGCAAAAGGGTTCTAAACTATGATTGAAAGAGAAATTACAGATATCTTGAAAAGAGATGCGGCGTTGTACCCGGTAATCACGCTCCTTGGACCAAGGCAGGCGGGGAAGACGACGTTGGCTCGCCAATGTTTCGCCGAATACGGCTATGTCAACCTGGAAGATCCACCCACAAGGGAGCTTGCCACGAACGATGTGCGAAAATTCTTCGCTTTGCATCCGCCGCCTGTAATCATAGACGAGATCCAGCGTGTGCCGTCGCTCGCCTCTTCTGTGCAGGTTCTTGTCGATTCACGCCGCGACGATATGGGCGCATTCATTCTCACGGGGTCTCAACAACCCAGGCTTGCCGAAACAGTCAGCCAGTCGCTCGCCGGAAGGACAAGCGTCCTTTCCCTCATGCCCCTGAGCATAAACGAGTTGCTTGCGAATGGAATCCGGCTCTCGACAGACGAACTGCTGTTCCGCGGCTTCATGCCAGACGTCCATGTTCGCGGTATACCGCCTTCCAGTTATTACCGAAACTATTTTCAGACATACGTCGAACGGGACCTGCGGCAAATGGTCAACATAAAGAACCTAAGCCTGTTTGAAAGGTTCGTGACACTGTTGGCCGGAAGAATCGGGCAAGTCGTAAATTGCGCGTCTCTTGCCGGCGAGACGGGGGTTTCCGCGACGACGATAGGGGAATGGCTGTCCATATTGGAGGCCGCGTTCCTAGTGTTCAGGCTGCCGCCATACTTCTCCAACATATCCAAGCGAGTAGTAAAATCACCCAAGGTCTATTTCACCGATGTCGGGCTCGCGGCGTGGCTTCTCGGGCTCGAGTCCCCGCAGCAAATCTCCCGCGATCCGTTGCGCGGCCAGTTGTTCGAGAACATGGTAATCGCCGATGTGCGCAAGCAAATGCTCAACCTTGGCCGCGATGCTCGGCTCTCGTTCCTGCGCACGGACAAGGGCTTCGAGGTCGATCTGATAATCTCTCGCGGCGGGAAGATTCAGCCAGTGGAAATAAAGTCGGCAATGACATACCACCGCTCGCTCGCGAAGAACCTGCGGACGTTGGCGAAGAGCGACGGCAATGTGACAGATCCTGTTCTCATATATGACGGGGACGAGGACATGCCGCCTGTCGATGTTGACGACGTGGGCGTCTACAATTTCCGGCGCTTCAGAGACGCCGACAATTGACGACAAAGCCGCCACCCGCGAAGGTGACGGCCTGTCTGTCGTAGCGCCGTGGCGACTACCGGCCTTTCTTTGGGTCGAACTTGATCTGGGTCGGCTTCTCGGGCAACTTGCACGTCTCGTCCCGAAGTGTATTGGCAAATCCACCGCATTTACCCTCGCCAATGTGCAGTATGGTGGCAGTAATAGGCAGTAGCGGATTGCGAAGTGATACTGACTAACAAAGATGCAATCTGCATAGTGCCGTTGCTCGGTGTGGGGAAGTCAAAACCTCCATGAGGGGAAGTCAAACCCTTCGTGTAGGCAGAAGCGCCACCCCGTGAGGGGAAGAGCCGCCACTCGTGCAGTGAAGTCGAAATCCTCGTACTAGGGAGAACGCCGACCCCAGCAGGGCAGAATGCTAATCCTTGCAGGGGAGGGTTCGCAAGGATCGCAAGGCAAGGAAGTCGCAATCCACGGCACTATCCTAAAGCTGATTATATAGTTACCCCAACAGATTTCTGCGCCTTGCTTGGAATCTGATTTTACACTTCTTCCCGCATCGTTTGCCCGGCGGTTCCGCCGCGCGGGGGTGAGGAAAGGCGCGAGCGGCGGGAGATTGGAGTTGGCGAAAAAATTTTTTTTTAGCTGTCTTTCCAGTTGCCCGTCCCCCGTTTTCCGTTCCCCGTTTCCCTTTTATACTCAATAAAATCAAGGGTTTTTGAAGTATCGCGCCTTGGAGGATGAGTGCTGCGACAAAATTTTTCCGCTTGACAAGGTCGCATATCCCCCTTACGGGGGAAATTCCCCGTTGACACTTCGACGCAAATTATGTTACAATGTGCGCTGTCAAAGGTGAATTGTAGAGTCGTTCTACACAAACCTCGGCAACCGTGCACGACGGACTCGTGTAAAACCGCCCAACAGGGCAACAAAACAGGAGATCCAAAATGGACTACAAGAAAATGATCGCGGCTCTCGCAGTCGCAGCAAGCGCAACGGGGTTCGCAGTCGAATCCGCAAACGTTGTCGGCTACCAGAACAAGGGATTCGAGAACTCCGGCTACAACATTGCCGGTGGAACATTCCTTCCTGTCGGCAAGACGGCTGATGATCTCACGCTCGGTGATATTCAGCCGAACGACTCGTTCATCAACTCTACTATTCAGTTTATGACCCCTGGCGGTGCAAACGCTAATACGACATTCAAGGGGAAAACAGTTCGCGCGACGTACATATATTGGACGGCTGAGGACGATCCTGAAGAAGGTGCTGGGTGGTATCTTTCTGCTGATGGGGATGGTGAGATTAATCAGAACGATGTCGAAATCCCGATGGGTTCTGGCTTCTTGGTTAGCCGTGGTGCATCTGAAGCCGGCGCAGCCCTGGTATTCTCTGGCGAGGTAAACAGTGAACCCGTTACTCCAAATTTGCCAAGCGCAGGGTATAACCTCGTTGGCAACTGCTGCCCTGCGGATATAACGCTTGGGGACATCACACCGAATGACAGCTTCATAAACTCCTCAATTCAGTTTATGACGACTGGTGGTGCAAACGCTAATACCACGTTCAAGGGAAAGACAGTTCGTGCTACCTATACATATTGGACAGCAGAGGATGACCCTGAGGAAGGTGCTGGCTGGTATCTTTCCGTGGATGGAGATGGCGAAATCAATCAGAACGACCTTGTTACGATTCCTGCCGGATCTGGCTTCCTCGTCAGCAAAGGTGCGGCAGAGCCAAACGCAAAGGTTACCATCCCCTCCGCTCTCTAATAAATTTTGTGCGGTGCATGGTGTGCCGTGCAGATAAAACAAAGGAAAACAAAAAATGAAGAAACTAATGATTGCGCTTGCGGTGGCAGCGATGGCTGTTTACGCGAACGCTGCAGCAGTTACCTGGAAGTCGGGAACTGTTCTCGATCCCACCGGCGCAACTGCCAACAAGTCCGTCACTGCCTATCTTTGGGTAGTTGATTCAGCCACGTACGACACTTTAGCCGCGAATACGACTGGTGCCGCCATGTCTGATGCCGTCTATGCCGCCTATGGTAGCAAGACTGGCGATGCCTACACTTCTGGTACTACCACGAAGAAAGGCGTTGCTGACCTCATGGACGACAGCAAGGCTTATGGCGCAGGGGATACCGCTTATGGCGTGATTCTCTACACATACGGCACTGGTGATGACCTCCAGTACATGGGCAACGTCGGCAAGGTGACGTTTGAGTCTGCGCTTGACGCAGAGAGTGGTTATATGTCCACATTCTTGCTGGGTGACACCACGAAGAACGCTCCTGCGTGGTCGACTGCCGCCGTCCCGGAGCCGACCTCTGGTCTGCTCATGCTCCTCGGCATGGCTGGTCTGGCGCTTCGCCGCCGCCGCGCCTAATCGGTTCTATCCGATAAAGGACAAAGAAGCCGCGCTCCTTCGAGTGCGGCTTCTTTGTCATTGTGTAGTTTTGCAAGCTCGTCCCGGAGTGCGTTGATTCCATAAAAAGGGTTCAATGCACCTTTTTTTGGAATCGGATGGTTGACTGTCGGCACCTTGAAATGGTACAATATGCGCCATGACGATAAAGCGAGATTACTATCTTGACAGACTTATCCGCGCAAAGGGCGACGGTTTCGTGAAAATAGTGGTCGGTATCAGGCGCTGCGGCAAGAGCTATCTCCTGTTTAGGCTCTTCAAGTCCCACCTCTTGAAGGAAGGTGTGCCTCGCGAAAGCATCGTCGAGATACAACTTGACAAAAAGAAGGATGCGAAACTCCGCAATCCCGACGCCATGTACAAGTTTCTAGCCTCTAAAACCTCCAAGCGCAAGGGTCGGACATATATCCTGATTGATGAGATCCAGGAATGTAAGCGTCCGCCGATTTCGGCAGCCGAAACGCCGGAGCAGAAGGCAGAAAGGGAACAAGAGTTCTACGACATACTCAACGAATTTCGTGATAGAGACAATATCGATCTGTACGTCACGGGTTCCAACTCACGACTTCTCGTCAAGGACGTAGCCACACAATTCAGAGGTCGCGGCGAGACAATCCACATCGGCCCTCTTTCGTTTAGAGAATACTACTCGGCCATAGGCGGCGACAAGACGGATGCGTGGTCAGATTACCTTCTCTATGGCGGGATGCCGGAACTTGTGGGGCTCACGGACTATGCCGCCAAAAGATCCTATCTCGACGGACTCTTCACAACGATATATTTCAGGGACATCGTCGAGCGCAACAATCTGCCAGACGACCTCTTTCTTGGAAGGGTAAACGATGTCCTGATGAGCGCATCTGGCAGTCTCACCAACCCGACAAGACTTGCCAATCACATAGGCACGATCTCGGGCAGATCGCCTGATCCAAGGACGGTCGCCAAATATCTTGCGTTCCTCGAAGACGCGTACCTTTTCAGCAAAGTCGACCGCTACGATATCAAGGGCAGAGAATACCTTTCCACGCCATCAAAATACTATCCGGCGGACATCGGACTGCGCAATGCACGCTTGAATTTCCGCCAGGTGGAACAGGATCATCTCATGGAATGTGCAATCCACAACGAACTTAAGGCACGCGGATTAGGTGTTGATGTAGGGATGCTTGAGGTCGTGTCCGTGAACGCCGACGGCAAACGTGAGCGAAAACAGTTGGAGATAGACTTTGTCGTAAACAGTGGCCGGAAGCGGCTTTACATACAATCTTCCTACAGATTGCCTGATAAGGCGAAACGCGAACAGGAGATTCGCGGCTTGCGGCGCATCCCAGATTCATTTGGGAAACTGGTAATTGTCGATGGCGTACAGCCGCTCTATACTGATGAACACGGCATTTCCTACATGAGTCTAATGGACTTCATGTTAAAGCCAGAACTGATCGCATACTGATAACGACAAAGCCGCCACCCGCAAAGGTGACGGCTTGTTTCGCTGTCGGATAGAACCGATTAGGCGCGGCGGCGGCGGAGAGCCAAGCCCGCCATGCCGAGGAGCATGAGCAGGCCAGAGGTCGGCTCAGGAACGGCAGCCGTGGACCACGCAGTGGCAGCAGCGGTTGCACTTCCGAAGATGTTTTCGGACATATAGCCGCTTTCAGCGTCCAGAGCGCTTTCAAACGTTACAGCTCCAACGTTGCCCATGTACTTCATGTCATCACCAGTCCCATAGGTATATAGGATTGCCGCGTATGCGGTATTCCCTTCAGAATAGCTCTTGCTGTCATCGGTAAGGTTTATGACGCCTTTCTTGTTTGTCGTCCCCGATGCATAGGCTGTAGCGGTTGAGCTACCATATGCATCATAAACCTTGGTGGACATGGCCGCACCATCAGCAATGCTGGAATAGGTTGCGTAGGTCTCAGCGTCAATAACCCAGAGATAGGCAGTGACAGACTTGTTTGCTACATCGCCATTTGGATCAAGGACAGTGCCCGAATTCCAAACAATCGACGCAGCGTTAGCGCAGACTGCAAAGGCAGATACTGCGATAGCCATCATTAGTTTCTTCATTGTTTTATTTTCCTTTGTTTGTTTTCTGCACGGCACACCATGCACCGCACAAAATTGTTATTAGAGAGCCGACGGAATCGTCAACATAGCGTTTGTTTCCTTAGCAGTACGGCTTACGAGGAAACCTACACCGGCATCAAGCGCAACTAAATCGTTCTGGTTGACAGTCGCGTCTGAGTCCGCGTCAAGATACCATCCCGCGCCATCCTCTGCGTCTTCGTCAGTCCAGTAAACATACTTAGCGGAAACGGTCTTGCCCCCAAATGAAACCTTGGCAGTAGCACCACCGGTTGTCATGAACTGAATGGAACTCAGCTCAAAGTCCTCATTGGGCGTAATATCGCCGAGTGTCATACCTTCTGCAGTACCCCCTACTGGCAAGAATGTATTAGCGGCAATCGAGTAGCCCTGATTCTCGAATCCCTTGTTCTGGTAGCCGACAATGAAAGGAAGAGGCGGGGCGCAAGAAAACAGGCCGTATCACGCGGCGGTTTGTGCAGGGCAAGTGCAGAGATATGCAGAGCCGCGACCCGTCTGCTTTACACCCCGGAGAGCGTTACATCTGCCGCGTAAGGAAAATGGTGCGCAGCGTTTGTGCTTTTACTGCGCAGTAAAACCTTTGACGGTGCGCAGGGGAGGTGAGGGAAGAGGGAAGAGGGATGGGGCGTTTTTAGACACATGATTTACAGAATTACCAGAATTGGGGGCACATGGGCAAAAGATGGATGCGCATTGAGAACTTTTGCGGAAATGTCATCAAGTTTAAGATGTGGGGTTGCTGCAAACCCCAAAGATATGTTATAATATTGACAGCTTGTGCGGAATGCCGCAAAAGAACAAAACAGGGGACCTTCGATGGAGATACAGCGCGAATCCTATCTTGCCAAGCTCATTTCACGCATGTGGAATGGGCAAGTCAAAGTCATTACTGGCATAAGACGTTCGGGAAAGTCCTATTTGCTGAAAACGATTTTCCGCAGATATCTGCTTGAAAACGGTGCCTCGCCAGACGACATCTTGACGCTTGAACTAGATGAACTTCGGTTCTCCGCGTACCGCAACCCAATCGCGCTGGGCGAACATGTCCGCGAATGGATGCGCGGTGCGACCGGGCGGCGCTATCTTTTCATTGATGAAATTCAGATGTGCGGAGAAGTGCTGAATCCTGCAATGCCGGACGGGGCGAAGATCACTTTCTACGATGCATTGAATGAATTTCGTGCAATGGAGAATCTTGACGTTTATGTGACCGGTTCCAATTCCAAGATGCTCTCAAAGGACATCAGGACGGAATTTCGCGGGCGCGGCGACGAGGTGAGGGTACATCCTCTTTCTTTCGGCGAATACTTCAACGCCGTCGGCGGCGACAAGGCCGAGGCGTTCGAGGCGTACATGCGATACGGCGGAATGCCTTTCGCGGCGACAATTCCCGACGATGCGGGCAAGGAAGAATATCTCAAGGGGCTTTTTGAAGAGGTGTATCTCAAGGACATAGTAGAGCGCAAGCGCATTGAGCGTCCCGATATCATGGCGCAAACCCTCGACTTCCTCTGCTCCTCCACCGGCTCCCTCACGAACGCAAATAACATTGCGAAGTCTCTTGCGAAAGTTCAAGGCCTGGAGGCTGCGACCAACACCGTTGCCTCTTACATCGACCATCTGGAGGACGCTTATCTCTTCACTGAGGCAAAGCGCTATGACGTAAAAGGCCACACGTATTTCGACTACCCCCAGAAATACTACTGCGAAGATGTCGGACTCAGGAACGCCCGCACGGGATACCGCCATCAAGAGATGACTCACATAATGGAGAACATAATATTCAACGAGCTTGTCGGGCGCGGCTACAGCGTTGATGTCGGGGTGGTCGTGGCAAACGAACGGAACTCGCTCGGCAAGAACATCCGCGTACAGCGCGAGATCGACTTTGTCGTGAACCGGTCTGGCGAGAGACTGTACATCCAGTCCGCCTATGCGTTCCCGGACGATGAAAAGCGCGAGCAGGAACTAAAGCCTTTCTCGCTTACGGGCGACAGCTTCAGGAAAATCGTCGTCCGCCACGACACGGGCAGGAGGTGGTTCAATGAAGCCGGGGTCTTGAATCTCGGCATCTACGACTTTCTCCTCGATCCAGCGGCGATTGGTTGAGAAGAGGGAGGATATCATGGAAGAAGTCATCTACCTACAGACACTGGCTGATGCGTTCGAGCCTCTGAATCAGTGCATCGAGGAGATTGAAGAATATCTCAAACTCAAGTGCAAGCCAATAGGCGGCATCAATCTAAAACTGGAAAAGCCCAGTGAAATGCCGCCAAAAGAGCTTGTGGAAAAAGCGTACAGGGAAGCCGCCGAGGTGTTCTTCCGCCTCGACATTGACGAAATGCGGCGAAAGTCGGCGGAGAGCAAGGTTGTCAAGGACAATCTTTCCGTCAGCATCACGGATTTGATGCTTGCCCTCGTTGACCTCACGGACAGGTTCAAGCCCAAAGTCGCAGACGGTGACATCATAATCGAAACCACGGCTGCGGTTTCCCATTTCGCCGCCGCAGTGCGCGATGCGCTTGAAGACTCCAGCGAATACAGAGTTTCAAAGGCTAAAGAAGCTGCCGACAGAATGATGAGTTGCGCGGCAAGACTTGTTAGCCAGTCGTATTTTGACGAAGCGGTGCCGTCCGCCGAATATCCCCTGTTAACGGATCTGGCCATGCAGTTCCCGCCGCCTGACGAGGCGGAGCTTCACGGATGCATTCCGTCTTCAAGCGACGGGATCGGACTGCCCGAGGTCGAATGGTTCAGGCATGATGTGGATTGCGGGTGCCTTTTCTCGGCGGCCAGCCTGTATGGCGGCAAGTTCTACGTCAACGAATGCATAAACCGTCTTTGGGGCAAGTCGCTCCGGCTCCGGAATGACATCACGCTCGACATAAAGCAGATCGTCCAGATGCCGAGACTTGTCATGTACCCGTTCTACGCGGCATTCTTCGACATGGCATACAAGCTGTTCGACGCGGCAAAGCAATACAAGTCGGGCGAGTTGAAGCCTGCGCGTGGATCGCTTGCGCTGAAAAACCCGATGGACGGCGGCAACAGACTGTTCTGGCGGATGAAGGACGTGCTACGCTTCGCTCCGCGCGAATATTTTGAACAGGGGCGGCAGCATGAAGTCTATATGCGGCTTTGCGGACACGTTTTCTCGGTGGCGATGGATGCCATAAGGGCATCGTTGCCAAAGGATGTCATGCTGCAATGCACAGGCCAGATCGAGAAGGCAAAGACGCATTTCGGCAACTTCATCCAGCGGCTTGAGTCCCCCGCATACGGGACTGTGAGAATGTATGTCGCCGACAGCGAGAAACTAGTCGAGGACTTCAAGGCCGAAATCTACTCAATCGCGGCAATTCTTGTCTGCGTAGAGAACCAGATTGAGGATGCAAAAGAGACGGTCCAACACAAAGCGGGTGTCGACAATGCCGACATGAGCGCCGAACTTAAGAAGATACATAACGAACTTAGGGCAAACAGAGCCATTGGAAACGACATCCTCTACACCGTTTCCAGCGGCGAGAAAGGCGTTGAACAGTCGCAAAAGTCCCGAGCCGGACAAGTAAGGCGTGACATGGCAGTAGAAGGTCTCGAACTCATCAAGAAGGCAAAACTCGGCACCTTGACCTCGACGGAGGCCGCTCGGCAAGTCATCAAAGATAGCCGTTACTCAAAGCGCGATGACGGTTACAAGAACGTTCCGGCAGACATTGACGCTCTGCGGAAACAGATAGACAGGCTTGCAGATGCCGAAGGACTGCGGACATAATACGCTATTTGTCCCGAATCCGGTAAAACATTTTTCCATGTGACGAACCCCTGATTTTCAGGGGTTTCTTTTTTTATTCATATGTCTGCGGACAAAAGGCTGCGGACATTTTTCTTTTCTTGTGTCCAGTGGAATTATCATGCTCCTTGAAAAGCCGGAAATCAGCGGCTGTTCAAGGAGCAACTTTTTTGGCACAGGTGTGATTCTCGTGTCCGTACCTCCTCGGAACAACCAGCCGAATGACCGGCTGGCAAAGACCAAGGAGGTACGCAATGAAGAAGGCAAGGAAACAACCGCAGCGAGTGATTCGGCTCGTCGAGAAGACGGTCGCCAACTACATATGGAAACATCCAGTCCTTTGGGGACAATCCAAGGACGATGTTTTCAACAAGGCGTTGACCGCCGTCTGGAGGGCAAACGCAAAAACGCCCGGTGAGGCATTGAAGGCGGTTTACGAGTCGCTGGGTAAGTCCCGCGACGAGTCGAAGCACAACCGTTCATGCCTGGAGCCGTTTCAGGTTCGCAAGGCGGAGGCAAAGGCCAACGAGGGCGGGCGCGGCAAATGTGCCGACGCTGCACGTCAGGCCGCATATCGGGAGTTCCTAGAAGACTATGCGCTTGTCTCGCAGCGTTCCTCCTTCCGCGACTTCGACTGCCTCCGCGTAAGGGCGGCAATCGCCGCGCTGAAGCCTGCTGACCAGGAGATCGCGCGGCGGTTCTTGCGGTTGCTCTCGATCAAGACCGTTGCCCTCTCATTCGGAGTTGCGCCTCGGACCTTTCTCCGCCGCGAATGGGCGGACTTCAAGGAGCGCTTCATTGCCGCGTGGGAGACGGTCGATGAAGAAAAATTGGCGCATAGATGTTCTTCGATTCCGTACGTCTTTGCCGGGAGGTGCGCGAGTGTGCGCCACGGCGAATGAGGGAAGAGGGTCCAAAAAACCAAACAAAAAAGGAGTAAACCAATGAGCAATAAACCACAAATGAAATTCCGCGTCGTGCAGGGCCACAACCCGCGCACGGGCGGCTCAATACAGCGGCCTCAGATCGTGGACAGGGAAACCTACTACATGAACCAGGTCGTTGACTTCGCCAAGAACGCAGGGTACATTCGCGGTCAGCTTGAAGACCTCAAGGGCAACGCGAACGGACTCATCGAGGCGGTGAAGAAACTCGGTCAGATGGGCAAGGCGGTGAACTTGAACAACTGGCTGCGCGTCCATGCCGAACTCACCGGCACCGTCGGCGAGTCGAGGCAGCTGACGGACGAGAACGAGCTTCGCGTCCGCATCACCACGCTGAACGACCTCAAGGCCAAGGTGAGCGACTTCAGCTGGACGAACGTCGAGGACTCGGGCGTGATACCGAAGGTCGAGATGATCCTCTCGCCGGGCGGCAAGCCCTGGGAGGCCGTCAAGACCAAGGGCATTCTCGCCACGGGACGCAACCTCTTCTTCGACGCGGCCAAGGGCGACACCGCGACCATCTCGTGGGGCGAGGGAGCGTCCGCGCAGTCGATCACCGTAACGCCTACCGAGAGCGACTACTCGCACATGCTCTTCGCATGGCCGACCGCTCTCGCGGAGGTCGAGGCGGGGACGAAGCTGACCTTCTCCTTTCGCACCTGCGCAGGGATCGAGGGCGGTTCCGTCTACCAGATGACGAAGGTCGTGACGCTGGTCGCCGCCGCGTAAGCGGGTAATGTCTCGCGCAGAGGCGCGTATCCCCCAGCCAAAGGCTGTCCGCAAAGCGGATGCCCTAGCAGGGGTGGGGCGCAGAGTTTTTTGGACAGGATTAACATGATTTACATGATTATCTGGGGCGTCGCCCCAGACCTCAAAGGTCTAAAAACTTTCTCAGCGTCTCAGCGTCTCTGCGCGAGCATTCTTAATCCTGTTAATCCTGTTAATCCTGTCTAAAAGAAAGGAATCACATCATGATCATCATAAACAAAACTGTCAGGCTTGTTGCAGCGCCGGAACCGCCTTTCGTCGGGACGATGGTACGCGTCCGCATTCCTGACGACTCGCGGACGTTTGGCCTCAACAACCTCGTTCTTGCCGATGGCGAGGAATCGTTCACCATCGATTGGGGCGACGGCAGCGTTCAGGAGTTCGCGGCAGATTTAGACCACGTCACACACGAATACGCGCACGGTGGCGACTTCGACATTAGAATCTCCGATGGCGCATCGTCGATCAAGCAATCAGGCTCATCGTTGCAAGACCCTGACTATTACGAGGTTTATGCGCCTATGGTTCTGCGTGTCGAGTCGAACGGAGCGCGGCTTTCGACCATTCAGGCAAACTGCTTCCGCCATTGCGTGAACCTGACCTACGCGGCATTTCAGCCCGTCTCGGTCGTCAACGGCAGGTCGGGGACGGTTCCGTTCAACGAATGTGCCGCGCTAACGGAGATTCACTTCGCGGCGGCGCATGAAGCAGCGATAAAGGAAACTATGGCCTACAAATCTGACCCGCCAATGGGCGCACCGAACGCGACGATCTATTTCGACTTGTAGCGAAAGGAGGGAGCCGAATCAGTTTCCCGTTTCCGGCATCGGGACGAGGCGGATGCCCATGTTGCGAAGTTCGGCGTTTCCGGCCTTCCACTTGGCCTCAAGCTCGTCTTCGGGAATGCCCGACTTCGCCGCGCTCTCGATCTCTTCCTTGATTCGCCTGTAGTATGAAAGCTCCTGCTCCTGGCGTTCGACGAGCCTTTCGCCGTATTGAGCTATAGTCCCGCCTTCCGCAAGATAGCCGCGAAGCTCGTCCTTCATGCCCTCGACCATCGACTTTATCTGCTTCGCCTCCATCGCGTCGTCGTCGGAGATTTGAACGACCCGCCCGAGGGCTTTCTCAAGCTCGTTGGCGTTTGTCGTCCTTACGCCAGCCGGAACGCCAGGGACCGCAAACGAGGCGAGGAACCTCTCTCCCTCCTCGGCGAAAACATCGCGCCAGCCGTTCTTGATGCCCGCCTCGATGACCGCTGCGTCGCCGATGATCTGCCGCCGGGTTTTCGACAGAAACACGGAATCCTCGACAACTGGCGCTTCGGCTTTTTCCCAGAAGTAGGCAAGCGAAGCGGCGACAAAACCCAACGCAAGCAAGACGATGATGGCAATGCGCCAGCCGACGATCCCGCCTAGTCGATTTAGCAATCCCGGCGCAGGCTCTACGCCGAATGCCTTGATGCCCTTGGTGCGAAGTTCGTCATAGACAGCGGCTTTTGAACGTGCGGCATACTCGCCCGTATGCCGCACTCCGTCGCTCGTCTTGTATTGGTATGTGAACTTCAAACGCTATTTGCCCTTTGCCTTGTCGAACTCAATCTTGATGGGCTTTGCCGGAATCTGCCGCGTCTCGTCCCAAATAGCCTGCTGCCACTCATTCGTTGGATTGGGTGCCCAACCCTCCTGGCAGGCTTTCTTGTAGGTCGTGACCTCCTGCGGAGTGACGCCGTAGACCCTGAGCGAGTCGATGGCCCTCTGGATTGCGTCGATCGGCGGGTCCTCGAGCATCTTGTCGAGGTCCTTGGGCTCCTTGATCGCGGCCATCATGCTGCCCTGGTACTGAGAGTTCATCGCCCCGGCCGCGCAAAGGAAGCCCCTCGTCAGCTCCTTGCGGATGCGGGCTGCCGCGAACACGTCGTTTCGCGCGTCCGCCGTAATGGCGGAGTAGTTGAGGATTGTCCAACGCTGTTCGGGAGCGTTGAGAAGCGTAATCGACGACTCGGGATTCTCCTGAATGAACACGGCGACGTCTGCGCCGATCTTCACCATGTCCGCAGAAGCTTTCTCGGGAGTGGTGGCATCGCCGTCCACGAATTTGACGTTGAACTTCTGCGCCTGGGCGAACTCGTCCATCCCAGCACGGATCTTGTCGAGGGGCAGCTTCTTCTGGGCGTTGACGATGACTATGGTGCCCTTTTGTGAGTTCGGAACCTGGATGATTCCGCCGTAGCGTCTCATTCCGCGTGGAAGCTTCACCTTCGCGGGGGCGTTTGTGGTCGCAGACATGTCGTCGGCGGCGAAAGCGGCGACGCTCATAAGAGCACAAGCGGCCAGAAATACTGTCTTCATCTTCATAAGTTGTTCTCCTTGTTAAGTTGGTTATTTCGAAGTGGTCGATTTTCTCTTCTCGCAGTCAAGCCCGAGGCGGCGGCGCATAAGGCCGGAAATCTTGAACGGCTCTATGCCCTTGGATTCAAGCATTTTGTTCACAGCCTTGCAGAAGTCGTCCAAGTCCTGCTCCGACTGAATCTCTCCAGTTGAAACATGTTCGTGGAACAGCTCCTCCATCTGCTGCTTGTACTGTGCAAGGCGGCGAATCTCCTCGCGTTCCGCCGTAAGGATGTCGCCAAGGTTCTCGCCTTGCTTGATGCGCTCGGCGATTTCGCGCTTTGCAGCCTCGACGTTCTCCTTTATGCGGCGATCCTCCTCGCTGTCGTCCTCGTTGATTTCTACGGGCTCCATGAGCGCCTGTACGAAATCCTGCTCGAAGCGCTTGTCGTATTCGCGGTCGCCGAATATCATGCCGCCGCTCTCTATTGTCAGGAGGTTCGCTATCTCGTTTTCGGAATCGTGCTTGAAGTCGGGGTATGCGTTCGGGTGGACGACCGACTTTACGAGGTACTTCTCGGGATGCTCCAGGGGGACGCGCCCGTTGCCTTTCTTGTACCTCTCGACGCCTGCCGCGTCGATGTAGGTCTCGGGCTTTTTCTTCTGCACGACCTTGCCGTGGCGGTTCGTGATCATCTGAACCGGCTCCGCCTCTGTCTTCTCGGCCTTCGGCGATACAGCGGGTGCGGGCGTCACATTCTCGATTTTCGCAGTCTTCTTCGGACCGTTCCCCGTTTCCCTTTTCCCGTTCCCCGTTCCCCTCGTCAGGAAATACCATGCGCCAAAAGCAACGGCCACGACGATTACGGCGGCAACTATGCCGCGCACGGGCGAGGGCGAGCCTGCCGTGCGTTTGCTTGCAACAGAAGGCTTGCGCTTCTTGCCAGCCGACTGCTCAATGCGAATGGCGGAAATGCCGCGCTCGGCGAGTTCCTTGAACACCGCCTCACGCGACTCTGCCTCAAGCGACATCTGCTCTTGACTGCCGCTTTTGTCTCTATACGTTACTATCCAGTCCATCACTTAGGTATTTTACCATTTTTTCGCTTTTGGGTGAAGTGGGGGACGTGCTCTGCTATCATCCTTAGGCGGCAGGGGTTTGCGATGTACACCTTGAACCCAATTCCCTCGGCGACCTCGTGGCTGCGGCCAACAAGATGCTCGCGGAGCGCGGGTCAAAGCCACTTGAGCTGCCCTCGGCCGTAAAGCACGCCGTCCGTCTGGGCAAGTTGATCAAAGACAGTAACGAGAAATCAAAGGAGGATCCGAAATGAAGATGAAGTCGATCTTTGCCGCCGCCGCCATGTGCGGTGCGATTGCCGCGTTTGCCAACTCCGAGACCGCAAGACCGAAAGTGGACATGTCGCCGGAGGCGCAGTACAAGCGCACAGGCGGACAGCTGTGCCTGTCGCGAGGGTTGGGCCCCCACTCCGACCAATGACGTTCAGAAGGCGATCTGGGAGAAGGTCCACCAAATCCCAGACAAGCCGATGAAGATCAAGTTAGATCCCAAGAACGACAAGTGAAGTTCGTCTATTCATATAAGGTAAGCTCGATAGGCTGGCGAGGGTTCGCCATTGTGGTCCTCGTCGCCGTGCTTGGGCCGACGATTGCCATTTCCCTCATACAGCACAAGGAGCTGGAGCGGAATGAAGACGCGCGCGGGATTGTGTCCAGCGCCATCACATCCGACGATGCAGATCAAGGCCATGGTGGATGGCATGAAAGACGAGCTGCGCAATTTCGTAAAAGCGGGCGGCACGATAGAACAATATGGACGCAGGCTGGCAGCCCGACAGGACGACGAGATCGCAATCTACAACCGCACGAGCAACGAGGTGGCGCAGGCGGTAAAGAGCAACGTCGGCAAGGCGGAAATCGCAGAGCTGGTCGACCGCCGCAACGAAGAGCTGCGCCGGATGGGGATCAAGCTCGTTCAGATGCCCGAGATGCAAGATTGAGATGCGCCTTTCATGACATCTTTTCATTCGCCGCACATTGCGGCGTGGATGTCCGCCTCGCCGAGCGCGAGCGCGACGAGGCGGTCGATGCCAAGCGCCACTCCCGCAGCGCTTCCGACGAGCGGCAGAAGCTCCAGGAACTCCCCGTCCAGGGGATAGTCGCTTTCGCCAAGGCGGCGGCGCTCTTCCCTCGCCGCGAGGAAGCGACGCCTCTGTTCGGCGCCGTCGCAAAGTTCCGTGAAGCAGTTGGCGAGCTCGACGCCGCCCACGTAGAGCTCCCAGCGCTCGGCGACATCGCCCCTGAGCCGCGCAAGCGACGCGGCCTCCTTCGGATAGTCCATGAGAAACACGGGGACCTTGGGGAGGTTCGGCTCTATCTTCGCAGCCATGTCGAAGTCGAAGCGGTCCTGGTCCCATTCGCGCCAGGGGTCCCACCCCGCCCACTTTATGTACGCCTCGCGCACGGTGAGCCGCAAAGGGGCGGCGGCGCCGGGCATGATCTCGCCAAGCAGCGACTCCGCGTCGGCGGCGATGTCGAGATACGTAGCTCCGATGCGATACCACTCGACCATCGTGAACTCCGGGTTGTGGCGCGCACCGAACTCGCCGTCGCGGAAGCACGGCCCGAGTTGGTATATCCTGTCCATTCCGGCGGCAAGGAGCTTTTTCATCTGGAGCTCGGGCGACGCGCGCAGAAAGCCCTTTCCGCACGGCGGGCAGTCGATGTGCGGCTCTGGCGCGGGCGCCGAAACAAGGACGGGCGTCGCAACTTCCGTGAAGCCGCGGGCGTCGAAGAACGCGCGGACGGCGCGGACTATCTCCGCCCTGCGCTTCAGGTTCTCGACGAGGCCGCCCATCTCACTCGCGTATCCTGAACGACTCTATCGACGCCGCCTTCTTCGTCACCGGGTCGAAGTCGACTATCGCGCCCTCGATGACGCATGGGCCTTCCGCGACCTCGAAGCGGGCGGGGATGCCGGTGACGAACTTCTTCGTGACGGGCTTGAGGTCGCGCCCTATCGACGAAACGTACGGACCCGTCATTCCGAGGTCGGTGATATACGCAGTCCCCTTGGGGAGAAGCCGTGCGTCGGACGTCTGGACGTGCGTGTGGGTGCCGACTATCGCCGTCACGCGCCCGTCCACGTAGTGCGCCATCGTCATCTTCTCGCTCGTCGCCTCGGCGTGGAAGTCAACGAACACGGGGACGTCCTTCGGAATCTCCGCGAGGACCCGGTCGATCGCCTTGAACGGGCAGTCCACGGCCTGCATGAAGACGCGGCCCTGCACATTGGCAACGGCAAACCGGAAGGTCGGCGCGGTGACGAGCGTCCAGCCGCGCCCTGGGCATTCGGGGGCGAAGTTCGCGGGCCTGACGACGCGCTCAAGGGAGCCGATCTGCCCAGCAAACTCCTTCTGCCCCCAGGTGTGGTCGCCAAGCGTGATGGCGTCTGCACCAGAATCGAAGATCTCCTTAGCGAGCGCCGCGGTAAGCCCCGAGCCCGCCGCGCAGTTCTCGGCGTTGACGACGACGGCGGCAAGCGAAAGCTCGCGCCTGATGCGCCCGAGCTCCCTTGCGAGGATTCGTCTGCCGGGGCTACCGACGACGTCGCCTATCATCAGCATCTTCACTGTCTTCGTCAATAGCCGTTCTGCTGGAGCCACGCGGCGGCGTTCCTGTCGCCACGGGCGGCCATGCCGCGCACCTTCCAGGCGAGGCTCTCCTTTTCGTCCTTCTTTACGCCGGTGCCGAGGCCGTAGCATGACGAGAGGTTGTCCATGGCGGGCGCGAACCCGCGGTCTGCGGAGGCACGGTACCACTTGACGGCCTCGGCCTCGTCCTTCGCCACGCCGCTGCCCGTGTAGTAGCACATCCCGTATGCGTTCATCGCCTCGGCGTTGCCGAGCTCCGAGGCCGTCTTGAGAAGCCCGACCGCCTTGTCGACGTCCTTCGCGACGCCTTCGCCGCGCTGCAGGGCGAGCGCATAATTGAACATGCCGTAGGCGTTGCCGATGTCGGCGCTCCTTGCGAACCATTTGACGGCGGTCTCGAGATTGGCCCTCACGACTATGCCGTCGCGGTAGAACCCTCCGATGTTGTTTATCGCCTCGGGATGGCCCGCCTCGGCGCTCGCGCGGAAGCACTTATAGGCGAGGTCCTGGTCGGGCACGCAGCCGTAGCCCTGCATGTAGCACATGCCGAGGTTGTAGAGGCCGTTGGCATCGCCCGTGTCGGCGGCCTTCTTGAAAAGCCCGAAGCACTTCACGAGGATCTTGTCGATCTCGTTCGTCTCAATGGACGGATTCCTGAACGCTTCGGTTAGCGTAATGGTGCCCCACGCGTTGAGCGCCTGCACGTTGTCGCCGTCTGCCGCCCGCTTCAGGAACGACATGTCGTTCCTCTCAAGCGAAAGGAGATACCACGCAAGCGCGTTGTTCCGCTCCTCGGCGAGACGGCGTATCTTGTCCCGCGACTGGTCGAGATACTCCTTGCGGACCTCGGGCTTCAGGCGCAGCTTGCGCGGGAGATCCCTGTCATTGGCGACGAGCGCGATGACGAACTGCTGGAGCGGACGCCCTGCCTTTGCGTCAGCTGCAACAACCTTGGCCGCTTCCTTGAACTCCCTTACGCTGCCGGACGCGCGCGAATTGAGGAGCTTGACTATCGCGTCGGACGACTTGTCCGCCACCGCGGAAGTCGAGGCGAGAACCGCAAGCAGGAATGCCGAGAGAAATTTTTTCATGGCGCGAGCGCAATCTCCTTCTCCTCGCGCGTCGAAAGGTCCTTCATCCGCGCTACGCCCTTCTCGACGTCGTCCGGGCCGAGGAACACCGCCTTCGCGGCACCGGACTCAGCCGCGTGCGAGAAGAACTTCTTGGGCTTCTGGCTACGGAGCGAGAGGTCCACGCACTCGCCCGACCTCCTTAGCCTCGCCGCAAGGGACACCGCCGCTTCGCGCTGCTCCGGGAACATGAAGCCGACCGCGACGCCCTTCCGCGCGGCGGCGGCGTCCTCGCCAAGCCTCGCCTTCAGGAGTTCGGTGACTACGACGTCGCCGAACCCGAGGCCGACGGCACTCGTCGGCTCGCCGCCTATCGTCGTCAGGAGGTTGTCGTACCTTCCTCCGCCGAAGATGGCGCGGAACTCGCCCTTCGTGTCGAAACACTCGAAGACGACGCCAGTGTAGTAGCTGAGGCCGCGGATGACGGAAATGTCGAATTCAAGGCAGTCCACGAAGCCGGCAATCTCGGCAAGGCGGAAGAGCTCGACGAGCTCGGGGCAGGTGGAGTGGTCTTTCGTCTCCATGATGGCGAAGGTCGCCGCGATCTCGGCGTCGGAAAGTCCGCCGTCCTTCAGCATGGCGGCGATCTCGGCGTCGGGCATCTTGCCGCGCTTGTCGAGCGCAAGGAACACCTGGGCGTGCCTGTCCGCGGCGATGCCGCTCTTCGCAAGGAGTTCGCCGAGGAACTTCCGGGACGAGACATGCACCTTGAAGTCGGAGGATGAGAGGCCCATGCGCCTGAGCGCGTCGCAGGCGGCGCCGATGACCTCGGCCTCAGCGAGAACTGAATCCTCGCCTATGATGTCGAGGTTCCACTGGTAGTGCTCGCGCTTGCGCCCCTTCGTCATGCGCTCGTAGCGGAAGCATTGCGCAATCGTCGTCCACTTGAGCGGGAAGGAAAGCTCCTTCTGGCGCTGCGCGACCATGCGAGCGAGCGTGGGCGTCATCTCGGCCCTCAGGGCGAGGTGGCGCTCGGACTTGTCGAGGAAGTGGTAGATCTGCTCGCCGACTTCCTCGCCCGCCTTGCGGGCAAGCAGCTCGTAGCTCTCGACGACGCACGCGTCGTACTGACGGAAGCCCGCCGCCTCGCCTGCGGCGCGAAACGCGTCGAAGACGCGGCTGCGCCACGCCATGTCCTCGGGATAGAAGTCCCTCATTCCGCGAGGCGGCTCAAAACTGATCTTTTCTGCCATAGGTTGGTATTATCCTAAAAAACGCAGACAAGGTCAAGTGGGGGGCGGGTTGGTATCGCGGCGGATATTTGCTATACTACGTGAGGAGGCGGCGAAAATGACGACAGCGGAAAAACTCGTTGAACGGCTCGGCGAACTCGGCCGGACTTGCGGAACGGCGGAATCGTGCACCGGCGGAGGCATCGGGAGCGCCATAACGGCAGTCCCGGGCTCAAGCGCGGTCTTCATGGGCGGCGTCATCAGCTACGACAACTCCGTGAAGCAGGGCGTCCTCGGAGTCTCCCCCGGGACTCTTGCCGCTGTCGGCGCGGTGAGTCCCGAGACGGCCGAGCAGATGGCCGTCGGCGCGCGCAGGCTCCTTAGAGTCGACTATGCCGTTTCCGTCACCGGCATAGCGGGTCCCGGCGGCGGCAGCGCCGAGAAGCCGGTCGGCCTCGTGTGGTTTGGCGTCGCCACGCCCACAGGCACAAAGACCGAAAAGCGCGTCTTCCCCGGCAATCGCGCCGAAGTGCGCGCCGCTGCCGTCGAGCACGCCCTTTCGCTGCTCCTCGCCGCGGCGGAATGACGCCTTATGCCATATCCGCGGCGAATCCGCCGCGCAATATGGTATACTGTCTGTGTCATGGACGCACACAAATCACAAACCGACACAAACTCCCCTTCACCAACGAAGGACGACGAGGAACGCTGCTCGCGCTGCGGCGCCATCCTGTCGGGAAAGAATGCCGGTGACGAGGTTTGCTACTGCCCAAACTGCGGTGACTTCGTCGCGCCCCTCGATACCGGCGAAAAGCCCGGGCTTGAGGAGCGCGCAGACATAATCGCGCATCCTCCGCGCGGCGTCTCGCTTGGCAGAGACGCAACAGGAAACATCGTTGTGCGCGACAGAATTCCGCGACGCTGGATCGTGGCGGCCATTGTTCTGCCGTTCGTGCTTGCGGCAGGAGCCTTTGTCGTTATCGACAACTTCAATTCACTGGGCTCTGGCGGCAAAAGCATTGCGGAAGGTTTTTTCGGCATCCTCGTCGGCAGCGTGGCGTTTTTTATCTGGTTTATCGCACTTTGCAGACTGACAGCCCGCCGACTTTCGCTGGGGCAGGCGGCAATCGTCGTCGACACGCTTTGGCTCGGATTTATGAGAGTACGGCGCCGTCGCTTCGTGCCGCACGAAAACGCAACCGCCGGCTTAGAAAAGATATGCGACGACAAAGGACGCGTAAAGGCAATATCCGTCGGATTTGCCCTCGGCGTATATAGTCAGCTCCTGCAGCAGGTCATCTGGAGCGAACGAGGCAGGCGCAACGAAGCGCGAGCGGCCTTTGTCCACGCTGTGCTTGACGCGCACCTCGGCAGGGCTGAAGGCGGGACACCCTTCCTTTGC
This sequence comes from uncultured bacterium, assembly GCA_902799385.1. Lineage (GTDB taxonomy): Bacteria > Verrucomicrobiota > Kiritimatiellia > RFP12 > UBA1067 > UBA1067. Next base: position 46,519 of record CADCAK010000014.1, read on the forward strand.
GCTAAATGCGGAGCGTCGATTCCGTCCGAGTGCATCGACGCGAAGTCCGAATGCCTGACATGCCCCAGCTGCAATTCCGAATGGTCGTGCCAATATGCTCATTACTACCGTGCACACGCCTACCAATCACAGCCAAAGTTCATGCCTCGGAGCGTGGAAGAGACGCGCAACGGCTTCATCTACCGCCCGAACGCATGGTGGAACGGCGCTGCAAAAGACGCACTATGCAACCTTACAGTGTTCTGGGCCTTTGGTTTCATTCCTTTGAAGTTGGCGAAGCGGCTGGCGATCGTCCCGAGCGTCGCCATCGCCTGCGCTGTTGCGGCGACCGCCGCCGCTTCGGCACTTTATTTCATTCTCCGCATGCTATGGGGACGGTTCGCCTTCCACCGCATCACCCTCGAAAACGGCAAAGGCGTCTATACATGCGGCTTCGGAAAGTTCGAGAAGAAGACTGAATTTGTATATGACCGAGAGACCTACCTCTCCATCCAGACTCGCCTCTTTAACAATCCGCCGTCAGAATATCCCATTGCCATTCTCATCGGGAACGACGCATCCGCCGAGGAACAGCCAAGTCCTCTCGCGATCTTCCGTCTGCTTCCAGGAGAATTCTATCCCTGGGCCATCGGACGCCTCTTCTGCGCTGCCGCCGAAATCGACCCGCCGGACAATGACTAAACCTCACCACGCGGCAAATGCGCCGCGGGGAATCCGACATCAGCGATTTCCCAGCGACAGCCGGCGGCGTTGCATATGAGCGTCAACGCATCGTAGAACGAAATGTCCGCAGCGGACACCTGCGGCATACGTCTGAAATGCGCCGACATGGATTCCTCCTTCACGCAAGCTTTGCCTACATCATTTTCTGAATCATTCTCTTCTCCCGAATTCGTGTCCGCCACCGGACCTCTGTAGACAAAACTGATTCCACGCCCTGGTGTTTCTTTAGACGCCTTTCTCAGGAATTCAATGGCGTCGATTATCGTCTCGTCTGGGCCTATTGACAGTCTTGGTATCGTGATGCTCTTCATGCGCGCAATCACCTGCGCGTCAATCTCGCGTCTGCGAACAATCTCCACTTCGTCCAGCGCGCTCTCCAGCTTGCGTAGATCTGCGATCAGTTTGTCAAGTTGCGCGCGCGCCGCGCGTGCGTCCTCCTCTACGCGCATGAACTCGTTGCTGACGCCGAGCCTGTCACATATGGCGCGCGTTGCGGCATTGTCCGTCATGCGCGCAAAACGGTCGGACAACCTGTCAGACCTGTCTCTGATTTGCTCCACCATCTTCTGCATCAGCTGAGTTTCTTGCTTGCGTGGCAGACTGAACGCCAACATAGGAATGTCGCAGTGCATCCATGCGAATGCCGCTCCACACGCAATCATCACGGTCATGGCAATGACAGACTTCATGTTCACTACCCCTTTCTTTGTTTCAGCATTATACCAAATCCGCGGCGGATGCGCCGCGCGAGGCGACATCGCGGTGCGGACGAAACTACTCCGCCTGCTCGGCAAGGGCTTTTTTCGCCTTCTCGCCGAGGACGGGCCCGAACTTCGAGACGATGCCCTGAAGCTTCAGTTTCCTTAGCTTCGGCTTGAGAGCGGCGTTCGACGTGATCTTCTCGGTTTCGGAGTCCGCGAGCGCGACCAATTCGCCCCACTTGTCGTCCACTGCGGCGCATGTGCCGCGGAACGGCCCGAGCTTCTTCGCCGCGTCGGCATATCGCTTCGCCTTGACGGCCTTCGCGGCCTGCTCGCAGGCGGCGAAGGCATCGGCATGCAGCGAACGGTCCAGAAACGCAAACGCCTTTTCGATGTCGGCGGCAGGGGGCGTTGTGTGCCCAAGTCCGTCGGTCTCGTTGTAGAAGCAGTTGCGGAAACCATCCTTGCCGTAGCCGTAGTAGGCCTTGATGGTCCCGTCGCGGTTAAAGTCCTTTGAACCCGTGAGGAACACGTAATAGTGCTTCTTGGCAACGTCAAAGAGCTTTTTGTCCCGCTTCGGAAGAAAGCCAGGATAGCGGTGCCCGGGCTTCTCGGCAGGAAGATTGTCCCAGAAGTCGCATCCGATGACATAGAACCCGCCGCCGGTAAACACATCCGGATATGTTATCGAGACCATCGACGCGCAGCGTCCGCCACCCGAGTTCCCCGCAATGAAAATCTGCTTGGGGTCGATGTTGTACAGCTTCTTCAGGTTGAAGACGGCGTCGATGGCGGCGCGAAAGCGTATCGGCGGCCAGATTTCGTTTCCCGTGCCGTTTGCGCCCGCATAGATGAATCCGCGCTTCGCAAGCGACTCTCGCAGCTGACCCTGCATCCCGCCCCTATCCGTGGCGCTTATCCACACGAAGAGCGGAGCAGGTTTGCCCTTGTCGTAGGACTCTGGCACCTCGACGGAGTACGTGCGCTCCGAGACGTTGTAGGGCTTGTCCTTGCCTGCGTCGTCCTTGTCGTCGAAGGAGGAGGGAACCCTGCGCTTCATTTCGGCAAAGTC
>CADCAK010000015.1 GCA_902799385.1 uncultured bacterium
TCTCGATCGCGATGCCCAAGCAGGCCGGCCGCTAAGGAGCTTTAAGAAATGAGCGAAGAAGTCAAGAACGAGGTCGCCCCGGCCGCTCCGGCCGCGGACGCCGCGGCTCCCGCGGCGGAGGGCGAGGCCAAGGCCAAGAAGAGCGGCAAGTCGATTCCCGCCGGAATCGCGTTCATCCGCTCCACTTTCAACAACACGCAGGTTTCAATCGCCGACGCGCGCGGCGGCGTGATCTCCTGGAGCTCGGCCGGCAAGGCGGGCTTCAAGGGCAGCCGCAAGTCCACCGCGTTTGCCGCCACGATGGTCGCGCAGGACGCGGCCCGCGTCGCGGTCGCGAAGGGCATGCACGAGTGCGAAGTCCGCATGCAGGGCGCAGGGGCTGGCCGCGAGAGCGCCGTCCGCGCAATTCAGGCTGCGGGCATCCGCGTAACCCAGATCACGGACACAACGCCGGTTCCCCACAACGGCTGCCGTGCCCGCAAGCGCAGGAGGGTCTAATCATGGGTCGTTATACAGGTCCAGTTTGTCGTCAGTGCCGCCGCGAAGGGCGCAAGCTCTTCCTCAAGGGGGCTCGTTGCTACATGGCCAAGTGCCCGATCGAACAGGGCACGGGCGCTCCCGGCATGCACGTCGGCCGCCGCGCCAAGAAGATGTCCGAGTACGGAACCCAGCTTCGCCAGAAGCAGTCGCTCCGCCGCCAGTACGGCATGGGCGAGCTCCAGTTCCACCGCTTCTTCGAAGAGGCGCTTCGCCGTGAGGGCATCACGGGCGAGATCCTTCTCCAGATGCTTGAGATGCGTCTCGACAACATTGTCTACCGCCTCGGCCTTGCGCCGAGCCGCCGCGCCGCGCGCCAGTTCGTGCTGCACGGGCACATCCTCGTCAACGACCGCAAGGCGGCCGTTCCGTCGATGGTCGTTAAGGTGGGCGATTTCGTCTCTGTGAAGGATTCCGCGAAGTCAAAGGACGCCGCGAACCGTTCCGTAGAGGCCGCCACCGGGGCGCAGCTCCCCGTGTGGATGCAGTTCGACAGGGCCAATTTGAGGGCCGAGATCCTCGCCGTCCCGACTCGCGAGCAGATCGCTCCGATCGTCGACGAGCAGGCAATTGTCGAACTCTATTCGCGCTAATCGTCCGTTTCAACCACTTCACAGGGAGGTAACCAATGCCTATCCGTTTGAGCCGATTCGAAATGCCGAAGGGCGTCCAGAAGGACGAGTCTACGGCAACCGCGACATACACTCGTTTCATTGCGGAACCTTTCGAAATCGGCTATGCGCGCACGATCGGCAACTCGCTCCGCCGCGTCCTGCTCTCGTCAATCGAGGGCGCCGCCATCTCGGCGATCAAGATCAAGGACGTGAGCCACGAGTTCTGCACGATAAAGGGGTGTGCGGAGGATGTCACCGACATCATCCTCAACCTCAAGCGCGTCCTTCTCAAGACCTACACCCGCGACTCGCAGACGATCACCCTCAAGGCCAAGGGGCCCTGCACCGTGACCGCCGGCGATTTCGCGACCGCGAACAACATCCAGGTGCTCAATCCCCGCCAGGAGATTTGCACGCTCGACGTTGACGGTTCCATCGAGATGGAGTGCGACGTCCGCACCGGGCGCGGCTTCTGCCTCGCTGACGGAAACAAGAAGCCCGACCAGGAGATCGGCAAGATCGCCATCGACTCGATCTTCTCGCCCGTCACGCGCGTCAACTTCCTCGTCGAGAACACCCGCGTCGGCCAGCGTACCGACTACGAGAAGCTCGTGCTCGACATCTGGACCGATGGCCGCATCGACCCTGAGGAGGCCCTCAAGACCGCTGGCGCGGTTCTTCGCCGCCATCTCGACGTGTTCGTCGACTACGCCGGCGAGGAGACCCTCGAGTTCGAGGATACCGAGAAGAAGGACGCCGACGAGCGCGAACGCCTCCGCAAGCTCCTCAACATGTCCGTCAACGAGATCGAACTCAGCGTCCGCGCGGCGAACTGCCTCAACAACGCGAACATCTCGACGGTCGGCGAGCTCGCTTCGAAGACCGAGGCAGACATGCTCAAGTACCGCAACTTCGGCAAGAAGTCGCTCACTGAGATCAAGGAGAAGCTCGTTCAGCTGGGCTTGAGCCTCGGCTACAAGTTCGACGCCGACCTCCTGGAGTCCAAGAAGTAATTTAGGAAGGTTTAAAGAAATGCGTCACCAGAGAGTAATGAAGAAATTCGGGCGCTCCTCCGAGCATCGCGCGATGCTCATGAAGGGCCTCGTCACCAACCTTATCCTCGCAGAGTCAATCAAGACGACACTGCCCAAGGCCAAGGAAGCCCGCAAGGACGCGGACAAGATCGTAACGATCGCCAAGAAGGGCGATCTCGCGGCCCGCCGTCTCGCCGCGAGCCGCCTTCTCCAGCCGAAGGCCGTCAAGAAGCTCTTCGACAAGATCGCCCCCGCGATGAAGGATCGCAAGGGCGGCTACACCCGCATCGTCAAGCTCGGAACCCGCAAGGGCGACGCTGCCGAGATGTGCATCCTCCAGTGGACCTGCGCGGCGGAACTCGCTGCCCCGGCCGCTACCGAAGAGCAGGCGAAGGAGGTGAAATAATGGCTATCGTGCTCAAGCTCAAGAAGGGCGAGTCCGTTGAACGCGGGCTGAAGCGCATGAAGAAGATCCTCGACAAGGAGGGCCTTCTCAAGACCATCCGCGACCAGCGCTACTTCGAGAAGCCGTGCGTCAAGGCGCGCAAGAAATCCCAGCGCGCCCGCATCCGCAACCGTTCGCGCCGCGGCCGCATGGAACTCAACTAAAGCTCCTCGCGGAATCAAACGCGAAAGGAAGGGGCCGTGCATCTTCGGATGCGCGGCTCTTTCACTTGCTAGAAACTTTGCTGCGCCCTTGACTTTGAGGGCGGTTTTTAGGTATAATTAACGACATGAAAATCAAGAAGCCAATGACGAAGAAACCGGCCGGTGGCGAAAGCACCGGCGGTGCCGCGATTGCAGACAGGTTCAAGCTCGATCCAGTCGACACCACCGCGACGCGCAACGGCTATATCAGCAAGAAGGCGGCTACGACAGCGCTTGTCTTCGGCCTTATTGCCTTTGTGATCACCGTCACGCTCACGGTGGTTATATACAAGCATTGGGAATTCCTGATGCCTGCATAAGGGACGTCTCTTCCATGAAGGACGTCATGCTTTCCACAAGGGCCCGCGCAGCCGTACGGCTCGCGCTGGACGAGGATCTTGCCGACGCGCTCGACGCGCGCAAGTCGAAGTGGTGCGACGCGACGAGCGAGGCGCTTGTCGATCCAAATGCGGTCGCGACGGGCGAGATATACGCGAAGGGCGCTGGCTGCGTAGTCGCCGGCGCGACTGTCGCAAGGGCCGTCATGAAGGCGGTTGACCCGAAGATCAAGGTCGTGATTCACAGGCCCGACGGTTCCGTAGTGAAGCCGAAGGAGCCGATTCTTTCATTCCGAGGCAGGGCACGGTCGATTCTCGCAGCCGAGCGCACGGCCCTCAACTTCATGCAGCGCATGTGTGCGACTGCGACGCTTGCGCGGAAGTTCGTCGACGCTACGAAGCGCTACGGGACGCTAATCCTCGATACGCGCAAGACGACGCCGGGGCTCAGGGTGTTCGAGAAGTACGCCGTTCTTTGCGGCGGCGGCACGAACCATCGGCTTGGCATGTACGACCGCGTCCTCATGAAGGACAACCACCGCCGTCTCTGGAAGGGCGGCAATCCCGACGAGCTCGACCAGGCCGTCGTCGCGGCGCGCAAGAAGTTCCCTAAGCTCGCCGTCGAGGTCGAAGTAGAGAGCTTGCGCGAGTGCGCGAGCGCACTTAAGGCGAAGCCCGAGTGGATTATGCTCGACAACATGTCCTGCGCAGACATGAAGAAGTGCGTTAAGATGTGCAAGGGAATTTCCAAGACCGAGGCCTCAGGCGGCATCACGCTTGAGCGCGCAAAAGAGGTCGCCGCGACGGGCGTCACCGCGATTTCGCTCGGCTGCCTCACCCATTCTGCGGGGTCGGTGGACCTCTCGCTCGAATGGCGCAAGGTCTGATACTGGCGATTGCAAGACCACGAAATTAAAACCACAAAATACACTAAATACACGAAAGGGAATTGGACAGAGACATGAAAAGAAGAGAATTCCTGAAGGGTGCGGCCGCGCTTGGGGCGTTCAACATTGTCCCGGCGAAGGTCCTTTGGGGGGCGACAGCTCCTTCCAACCAGCTCACGCGCGCGTTGATCGGCTTCGGCGAGATCGCGCACAGCGCCAACCACCTGCCGTTCAAGGGCTCGCGGCTCGTCGGCCTCACCGACTGCTATGCTCCTCGCGTCACGGCTGGCCTTGCCGCCGCCGAGAAGTGCGGCTGGGGCAAGATCAAGGGCTACAAGAACTTCATCGAGCTGATCAACGACCCAGGCGTTGACATCGTCCACATCTGCACGCCGCCCCACTGGCACGGCGTCCAGAGTGTGATGGCCGCGAAGGCTGGCAAGGACATCTGGTGCGAAAAGCCCATGACTCGCACGGTCGGCGAGGGCATTCGCGTGAAGGAGGTGATCAAGGCCCAGAAGCGCATGTTCCGTCTCAACACGTGGTTCCGCTTCAAGGACACGTTCTACGGATTCGGCACTACCGTCGAGCCGATTCGACAGATTGTCGAGAACGGGCTTCTCGGCAACGGCCCCCTCAAGTGCGTTTTCGGCGAGGGCCAGGGCTTCACGTGGAAGTTTGGCTGGTCCGGGCGCGTCCAGGACAAGGCGCAGATGATACCTGAAGGTCTCGACTGGGACATGTGGCTTGGCCCCGCGCCGTGGAAACCCTACAGCGACCACCGCTTCGGCACGTCATTCCGCGGCTACTGGGACTATGACTCGGGCGGGCTTGGCGACATGGCGCAGCACTACCTCGACCCGCTGCAGTACCTTCTCTGCAAGGACGAGACCTCGCCCGTCAAGATCGACTACAAGGGGCTCAAGCAGCATCCAGAGGCGGTCGGCAGCTTCGACCGCTTCACGCTGACCTATGCCGACGGCACGGAAGTGATCCTCGACGGCGACGTGTCGCTCAAGGACGAGCCGCTTCTGCGCGGGTCGAACGGGCTTTGCGTCTACAAGAAGCAGGGCGGCAAGACACTCCGCATCCGCGAGGCGGACGGCACGTGGTGGCCCGAGGAGAAGGTTCTCAAGACGCTTGCCGAGCTCCCGAAGCCCGCGAAGCAGCAGACGGACTTCATCGACTCGTGTATCAACCGCAAGACGTTCGCGCTCAACGAGTCGAACGGCTTCCGCTCGTCTACCATGTTCAACCTCGCGATCGTCGCCTGGCGTCTCGGGCGCGGTTTCGAGTTCGACCCCGTCACGCTTCATGCGAAGAACGACGAGGCGGCAGAGCGCTTCCTCTACCAGGACGACATGATGCGCGAGCCGTGGCGCAAGGAAATGTTTGGCTGAGTTTTAACGCAGAGGCGCAGAGACGCAGAGTCGTCGGCGCTGGTGTAAAATGAAAGGAGTTTAAAATGATTGCGAAGGAAAAACTTGTTCGTGTATCTGGGCTTGCGTCGCTCGTCCTTCTTCTCGCGGCCGGTTGCGCGACCGAACAGAAGTACGGGGAGTTCACGCCAAAGGGCGAGCTTGGCCAGCCCAAGCCGACCGTCTACGCCTCGTATGGCAAGGCGATGGCGCACGTCGACGGCTACCAGATGGCCTACGAGTGGCAGCGCGCGAACCCCAAGCTCGTCGAGGACGCGACGAAGCCAGAGGTGCTCAAGAAGTTCGTCGAGACGCCTGCGGCGGCCGACGCGCTGCTCGCGAAGATCGGCACGTCCTACGACGGCGACCCGGTTGCGCTCACGCAGATCGCCGCCGTCACGCAGCTCGTCATGTGTCCGAAGTCTTTGAATGAGCCGGCGTGCGTATTTGCCGGATCGTCGCCGTCCCGGGAACACCGCAAGACATGGGTCGCCGCGCTTAAGCGCGCGCGGGCGGCGACGGACGACGGCTATGTACGGACGTTCTGCGACCAGCAGCTTCGTCTCTGCGAGTGAAGTTCATCGCCATAGACGTCGGCAACACATCCACGGCCGTGGGACTCTGGTCCGACGGCCGTGTGAGTCATGTGGCCCATTGCGACGGTGGTTTCGCCGAGGCCTCCCGCGTCGTCGAGTCGTTGACTCAAACCCTCAAACCCACTAACCCTCAAACCCTTTCTCTCGCCTACGTCTCCGTGGTTCCCCGGGTGGACCGGAAATGGAAGTCTTTCGCCAAGGCTCACAACCTCGCCTTCCGCCAGGTCTCCCACGCCTGTTTTCTCCATACGCCCCCGGCCCCCGGCACCAAGCACCAGTCGCAGGCGCAAGCACCAGCGGCGAAGCCGCGCAAGCACCAATCACCAAGCACCTCAATCTCCATCGACTACCCCAAGCCCGAGACTATCGGTGCAGACCGTCTCGCAGATGCCGCTGGCGCGGTGTCGCGCTATGGTGCGCCAGTTCTCGTGATGGATTTTGGAACGGCGCTTACCGCTGCCGTCGTCACTTCCGACCGCGTCTGGCGCGGCGGCGTGATTGCGCCCGGGTTCCCGCTGATGCGCGACTACCTTTTCGAGCGGACGGCAAAACTGCCGCGTATGAAGATCGGCTCCGGGCGCGCGCCGAAGATCGGCCGCTCGACCGAGGAGGCGATGCGCTTTGGCGCGCTCGTCGGCTATCGCGGCATGGTTCGCGAGATCGTATCCGAGCTCCGCAAGAACTTCAAGACAGATTTTCATCTCGTCGCGACCGGCGGCTTTGCCAAGTGGGTACTGAAGGACCTCGACCTTCCCTTCGTCATAGACCCGACCCTGACGCTCTACGGCGCGGGGCTAATAGCGAGCGTAGGCATGACGGCGTAGTGCCTACGGTCCGTCTTTTTGGTATAATAGTCCTTATCAATCGAAAGAGGACGAGGGCATGAAGAAACTATGGCATGGTCTTGGCGCGCTCGCCATGTGCGTGGCGTTGCTGTCGGTGGACGGCTGCGGGCCGTTCTGGGTGAATCCGTACATCACGGTCGAGGAAAGCAACCTCAACTGGATGGAGATACACTACTACAACACGAACCGCAAGCCGGTGCGCCGCGTGTCACTTTCGCTCGCCGGGTCCGGCCATGTCGAGATCAAGAAGGGGACGAGCCCGCAGATATCCGACGACTTCGCCAAGAAGTACAAGGACGACGAGTGGGGCGACATCCACACGCAGCGCATGGACATAGATCCCGCGCACATCAACGACATATTCCAGGACCTCGTGAACCGCGGTGTCCTTGATCGCGAGAAGTGGGCGAAGTCCGAGAGAAAGAAGAAGGAATACAAGCGCTTCATGGCCGTAAGGGCGAACATCAACAACATCACGTACTCCGAGAGGGACAACATCTTCGAGGTCGATCCCGACCTCGCGGAATATCTACTTGACACGATCAGGCAATTCGATAGGCCGACGCGCAGATGAACGTACACGACACCATACTTGAAATGGCGACGAAGGCCCGCGCCGCAGCCGCCGAACTTGCGAAGAAGACGACGGACGGGAAGAACGCCGCGCTTCTCGCCATGGCGGATTCCCTTGAGAAGAACCGCGCGGCCATTGTCGCCGCGAACGGCATCGACTTGGCGCATGCGAAGGAGGCGGGTCTCTCTCCCTCGATGCTCGACCGGCTTACGCTCACGCCGACGCGGTTCGATGCAATGGTCGCAGGCGTCAGGCATGTGGCGACCTTGCCCGATCCCGTAGGGGAGACGATCTGGACGCGCGAGCGCCCGAGCGGGATAAAGATCCGCAAGGTGCGCGTGCCGTTTGGCGTAATCGCCGTCGTCTTCGAGTCTCGCCCGAATGTCTTCATTGACACGGCTGCGCTATGCCTTAAGACGGGCAACGCCGTGATCCTGCGCGGCGGCAAGGAGGCGATAGAGTCTAACAAGGCCCTCGCAGCCGCCGTCCGCGATGCCGGCGTAGGTGACGCCGTCCAGCTTGTCGAGACGCTTGACCACTCGGCGGTAACCGAACTTGTCCGCGCCGTGGGGCTCATCGATGTCGCGATTCCGCGCGGCGGCGAGCGCCTCATCCGTGCGATGTGCGAGGCGGCGCTTGTTCCCGTCCTCAAGCACTACAAGGGCGTGTGCCACATCTATGTCGATGACAAGGCCGATCTTTCGATGGCGCTTTCGATCCTCGACAACGCAAAGACCCAGCGTCCTGGCGTCTGCAACGCCGCCGAGTGTCTTCTCGTCCACGAGAAGCTTGCGCCGCTCTTTATGCCGATGGTCGAGGCCTGGGCAAAGGACAAGGGCGTGACGCTCCACGAGAACGAGGCGGGGACGGAGTATCTTTCGCTCGACATAAACGTCGCGACTGTCGCCGACTACCGCGCTGCAATAGACTTCATAAACGAACACTCCTCGCACCACTCCGACTGCATCGTGACGAACGACGCCGCACGCGCGGCCGAGTTCCTGCGCGACGTCGATTCCGCCGCGGTCTACCACAATGTCTCTACGCGTTTCACCGACGGCGGCGAGTTCGGCATGGGCGCGGAGATCGGCATCTCCACCGACAAGCTCCACGCCCGCGGCCCGATGGGCCTTGAGGAGCTTACGACGTACAAGTACACGGTCACCGGGGATGGCGTGATTAGGGGTTAGCGTGAAAGTTGGCGACATACCAGAAGTCGACCGTGCGCTGAAAAAAGAGTTCAAGGCGCATTCTGCGCCTATCATTGAGTTGATTGAGGCGCAGACGCATGATCCGTTTTGCGTCCTCGTAGGGACGATTCTTTCTGCTCGCACGAAGGACGCATGCACTGCGGGTGCAGTGCGGCGGCTCTTTGCAAAGGCGAAGGGCGCTTGCTTTGCTCCTGAAGATCTTGAGCGGCTGACGGCAAAGGAAATAGAAAAGCTGATCTTCCCCGTCGGCTTCTACCACGACAAGGCAAGGCACTTGAAGGAGCTTCCGAAAGTCCTTAAGGAGAAATTCGGCGGCGTGTTGCCCAACACTGTCGAGGAGCTGTGCGAGCTTCCGGGCGTCGGACGCAAGACGGCGAACCTCACAGTCGCCGTCGGCTTCGACCTTCCCGCAATCTGCGTAGACGTCCATGTCCACCGCATCTGCAACCGGCTTGGGCTTATAGAGACGAAGACGCCGTTCGATACGGAAATGGCCTTAAGGAGAATCCTTCCCGTAAAGTACTGGAAGACATGGAATAGCCATCTCGTCTCGTTTGGCCAGACGCGTTGCGCGCCTGTGCGCCCGAAGTGCGACGGCTGCCCGATATCTTCCTTCTGCACCGTGCCGAGCAAGTGCGAGCCGAAAGGCACGGAAGTTACGGTTGACGGTCGGCTCCCGAAGTCGATAGGGCTCACGAAGGCGCAAATCAAGCGTGCGGCGGAATTTTTCTCGGCGCAGTCTTCCGCTCGCGTCGGTGTTCCGTTTCGCTCTGTTGCGGTAGTTCTCCAGGATGATGCGTCGTCCGCCGAAGTGCACCTTGCCGTAAACGGCGCTGAAGGGCCGACGGACGCGATTACGCAAGGTTACGATCCAATTCCCGGCGAGGAGAAGGGCGTGTACGGCGAAGTCTACGTCAACTGCGACCGCGCGCTTAAGGCGGCGCCAAAGCGGTCTGGCTGGTCGCCCGCTAAGGAGCTTCTTCTCTATATCGCCCATGGTATAGACCATCTTTCCGGTGCTGACGATTTCTCGCCAAAGGACTATCAGGCGATGCGCCGCCGTGAACTTTCGTGGATTTCTGAGCTAACGCTTGATATCTCGCGCAGAGGCGCAGAGGCGCAGAGTCATAGCAAATCTCCTGACCCCTCAGCACTGACTACTGACCCCTCCGTGCTCGGCACTCGCTCCGCTCGGCTCGGTCGCTTCCCCAAGGGTCGCGCCCACCCGCAAGGGGCGGTTACGACCCCTTAATATGAATACGACATCGGGTATGGAGGCGGTGCGCGAAGTCGCGCAGATCGTGAAGGCGGCGAGTGGCCGCGCGCTTCTCGTCGGCGGTTGCGTTCGCGACTCCATTCTCGGCGGCGACCCAAAGGACTTTGATGTTGAGTGTTTTGGAATCGCGCCTGCCGACTTAAAGGCCGCACTTGCAAAGAAGTTCGACCTCGATCTCGTCGGCGCGAGCTTTGGCGTCATAAAGCTTGCGCATCTCGACGTTGACGTCGCAATTCCTCGCCGCGAGACAAAACTTGGCCTCGGGCATCGTGCGTTCGAGATGGAATACGACCCGACGCTGACGGTCCGCGATGCCTCTGCTCGGCGTGATTTCACCGTAAACGCCATCTACTGCGACCCGCTTACTGGCGAAATCATCGATCCGTGGAATGGCTGCGCCGATCTTGAGCGCAGGATGCTGCGCCATGTCTCCGACCATTTTTGCGAAGACCCTCTGCGCGTCCTTCGCGGCATGCAGTTCGTCGCCCGCTTCGACCTCGACCCAGCTCCCGAGACGATTGAGGTGTGCAGGGCGATGACTCCCGAAGGGCTTGCGAGCGAACGTCTTCTCGGTGAGTGGTCGAAACTTATTCTGAAGGGCGTCAAGATTTCTAAAGGTCTTGAGTTCCTTCGTGCCGTCGGCTGGACGAAGTACTACCCGGAACTCAAACGTCTCATCGGTTGCAAGCAGGATCCGCAGTGGCATCCCGAGGGCGATGTGTGGAACCACACGCTCTGCTGCCTCGACGCCTTTGCCGCGTCTCGCATAGGCGACGACGCCGAGGATTTGCTTGTAGGGCTCGCCGTCCTATGCCACGACTTCGGCAAGCCCTATTGCACGTTCTACGATCCAGTGAAGAAGCGCATCCGCTCGCTCGGCCACGACGAACGCGGTGTCGAGCCTACGCTGTCGTTCCTTAAGCGCCTTACGAACGAGGAGCGGCTTCTCAAGGAGATTCCTCCGCTTGTGCGGCTTCACATGCGGCCTTTCGCAATGTGGAAGGACAAGTCGTCGGATGGCGCGATAAGGCGGCTCGCCGCGAAAGTCGTCCGCATCGACCGGCTTCTGCGCGTTGCAGCCGCCGACGATGCTGGGCGGCCGCCTTTCCCGTCCGAGCCAGAGCCGCTCAAGTGGCTTGCGGAACAGACGAAGCGCCTTGCCGTCGAGGATTCTGCCCCGAAGCCGATAGTGAGAGGGCGAGATTTGATTGCCGTTGGAATAAAGTCTGGACCCAAGATGGGCAAGATCCTCGCCGCGCTATACGACGCGCAGCTTGATGGTGCGTTTGCCGACCTTGAGTCAGGATTGAAGTATGCTAAGAATAAGTTTTTTGGTTGAAAATATCGCGCAGAGGCGCAGAGACGCAGAGATTCTGTTGAGCTCTGTGACTTCGTGTCTCTGTGTGATAACTCTTACCAATAATCATCACCAATGAGCGCGCCTTATATTCTCTGGGACTGGAACGGAACGCTCCTTGATGATACCGAGGCGGCGCTCGCGACGCTCAACGAGATGATTGCAAAGCGCGGCGGGCAACCTATAGGGATGGAGTTCTACCGCGACCACTTTGCGTTTCCCGTGAGGCCTTTCTACGACAAGATAGGGATTGTCGCGCACGACGAGGACGAATGGAACGGAATTGCGCACGAATACCACGAAGTGTACGGGCGGCAGCCGAAGAAACTCAACCCCCTCGCTGTCACCGCGCTTGAGATGGCGAAGGAGGCGGGATGTCGCCAGTCGATAGTCTCCGCTCTCAGGCAGGATCTCCTTGAGGCGGACATGGCCCGAAACGGCGTAACGGAATACTTCGAGCGCATTTGCGGCTCCGACAACCTCGACGGCGCCTCAAAGCTTGATCGCGCCCGCGTTCTCCTGCGGACGCTAAGCGACACCGTGCCAAGCGGCACGCACTTCGTTCTGATAGGCGACGCGCTGCACGACAAGGAAGTGGCCGACGCCCTTGGCGTAGACTGCATACTCTGCGCCCAGGGGAGCCATGCCGCCTGGCGTCTTCGCGCCGTCGCCCCCACGGGCGAGACGCTTGTCGACGCACTCCGCCTCGCGCTTGGGATGCCGTAGCGCAAAATCCGCAGGGCGGCTTGGCGCTGGCCATGGGCTTTCGGAGTGGTGGAGCATGCGCGGAATATGATATAATTGCGGCATGATTTCCACACTTGGAGATGGCAGGGAAAACCATGGACATTGAACGCGCTTTTGCGGAGCTGGCGAAGGTAAAGCCGCTGAGGATTGCGACAAGCCGTGAAATCACCGTCGCGGTGATGGGCGCGGGTTCTCGCGGCAACGAGTATCCCGCCTACGGGAAGATGTTCCCGGGCACGATGAGGGTCGTCGCAGTGTCGGACATCGACGCTTCGCGCCGCGAGCGCATGGGCGACGAGTGGGGCGTTCCACCGGAGCGCCGCTTCGGCGACTACCACGAGATGCTCGAGGCCGGGAAGTCGGGCAAGCTCGCGGACATCATGCTCGTGGCGCTTCCCGATGCCCTGCACTTCGAGCCCGCGATGGAAGCGATGCGCCAGGGGTACGACGTCCTTCTCGAAAAGCCGATGGCGCAGACCGAGCGCGAGTGCCTGGACCTGCTCGCGCGCCAGCGCGAGACTGGCGTCATGGTGGCCGTCGGGCACGTGCTGCGCTACTCGCCGTATTTCCGCGCGCTGAAGAAGGCGATAGACATGGGGCTCGTCGGGGAGCTCGTGAACATCCAGCACCAGGAGCCGGTGATGTACGCGCACATGGCCCACTCGTTCGTGCGCGGCAACTGGCATGACGGCAAGGCGACCACGCCGATGATTGTCGCAAAGTGTTGCCACGACCTCGACATCCTCAAGTGGCTCGTCGGAAGGCGTTGCGTGCGGGTGGGCGCCGAGGGCGGCATCGCGCTTTTCCGCGCCGACAAGGCGCCGGCGGGCGCTCCTGCGCGCTGCACGGACGGTTGCCCGCATGAGAAGTCGTGCCCCTACTCCGCGATCGACATCTACGACAGGAAGCGCTTCTTTCTCTATGTGTTCGACCTGAAGAAGGACTGTTCCTCGGAGGCGATTCTCGAGAAGTTGCGGACTACCGACTACGGGCGCTGCGCCTACCGCATGGACAACGACCAACCCGACCACATCGTCGCCACGCTTCTTTTCGAGGGTGGGGCGACGGCGAGCTTCACGATGGACGCGTTTACGCCGTGGGGCGGGCGGCGCACGCGCGTCATGGGAACGCTCGGCTACATCGAGGGCGACGGAAAGACCTTTACGCTGCACCGTTTCGACACGGGCAAGTCCTATCCATGGACGTTTGTCCCGCCGGAGGGGGAGTCATACAAGGAGAGCGGACACGCAGGCGGCGACCTCGCGCTCATACGCGACTTCCTCGAAGCCGTCGACAGGCGCGACTTCTCCCTCCTTTCGTCCAGCCTTGAGGCGAGCGTCGAAAGCCATGTCATGGGCTTTGCCTGCGAGCGTAGCCGCCTTGGCGCCGCGAAGGAATGCTTGAATTGACATCACATGGGCGTCGAGAAATTTGGTATAATATCGTCACATTGCCGGGGTGGTACAGTGGTTGACTACGCCTGATTTGTAATCAGGATCCGCAAGGACGCATCGGTTCGAATCCGATCCCCGGCTCCATTTTCGAAAGGATGCTCTTAAAATGGTTCTGCTGCTTGGTTCGGAGGCGTATTCGCCGTTCAGGCTGGATGCGATAAAGGAAGCCGTCGCAAAAATCGATCCCGCGCTTGGCCCGTTGGCCATCGACGCAAGGTGGGTGTACGCCCTTGAACTTTCGGACGAGGCGTTCGACGTCTCCGAGCTCGAACGAGCGGCATCTCTCCTGAACGCCGAAGGCGACTGCGACGGCGCGGACTTCTACGTGACTCCGAGAAAGGGCACGATCAGCCCGTGGAGCTCCAAGGCGACCGACATCTTCCGCAACTGCGGCCTCAAGTCGATCAAGCGCGTCGAGCGCGGAATTCGCTACAACGTCTCGCTTGCCAACCCATGGTCGCCGATCACGCAGGATGAATTCAAGAAGTCGCTCCCGCGCGCCAAGTGGCTCGCCGCCCTCTACGACAAGATGACCGAGGGCGTCTACGACGACCTTTCCGACCTCTTCGACGTCGCTGATCCGAAGCCCGGCCGCACCTATGACGTGATGGCGAAGGGCGTCGAGGCGATTCGCGAGGCGAACGCCGAGATCGGCCTTGCGATCTCCGAGCCCGAGATGGAGTATCTCGCCAAGAACTTCGCCGCAGCCGGACGCAACCCGACCGACACCGAGCTCGTGATGTTCGGCCAGGTAAACTCCGAGCACTGCCGCCACAAGATCTTTGGAGCTGAGTTCGTCATCAACGGCAAGAAGCAGCCGAAGTCGCTTTTTGAGATGATCAAGAACACGCACAAGAAGCGTCCGCAGGACACCTTGAGCGCGTACAAGGACAACTCCGCAGTCGTAACTGGTTTCAAGACCGATATATTTGCGATCGATCCCAAGACGAACGAGTACGGTTTTAAGAAGGACACACTCGACCAGTTGATGAAGGTTGAGACCCACAACCACCCGACGGCTATCTCTCCGTTCCCCGGTGCCGCTACCGGCGTTGGCGGTGAAATCCGCGACGAGGCGGCGACGGGCCAGGGCTCGCGCACTATTGCTGGCATCTGCGGCTTTATGGTTTCAAACCTCCGCATCCCCGGCTTCCCCCAGCCATGGGAGCGTGAGTTTGCGTCCTTCCCGACGCGCCTCGCGACGCCTCTACAGATCATGGTTGATGGGCCTATTGGCGGCGCGGCGTTCGGCAACGAGTTCGGCCGTCCGCAGCTCTGTGGCTTTTTCAGGACTTACGAGGGCGAGATCGCGGGCGAGCTTCGCGGCTACCACAAGCCGATCATGCTTGCGGGCGGCATGGGCGTAATTCGCCACAGCCAGGTGCAGAAGAAGGACGTCAAGGTCGGCGCGCTCATCGTGCAGATCGGCGGCCCTGCGATGCGCATCGGCCTCGGCGGTGGCGCGGCGTCTTCGATGATGACTGGCACGAATTCCGAAGCGCTTGACTTCAACTCCGTCCAGCGTGGTAACGCCGAAATGCAGCGTCGCTGCCAGGGCGTGATCGACGCGTGCTCCTATCTCGGCAAGGCCAACCCGATAATGTCGATCCACGATATCGGCGCTGGAGGTCTTTCGAATGGCTGCCCCGAACTCGTCGAGGCGACTGGCGGCAAGTTCCAGCTCCGCGAGGTCCACAACGAAGAGATGTCGATGAACCCGATGGAGATCTGGTGCTGTGAGGCGCAGGAGCGCTATGTTCTCGCGCTCCGTCCCGAGGCGCGGTTCTTCTTCGAGGAACTCTGCCGCCGCGAGCGTTGCCCTGTTGCGTTCATCGGCGTTGCTACTGGCGACGGACAGCTCGTCCTCGAGGACTCGCATTTCGGCGACTCTCCGATCGACATGGACATCAAGGTCCTGCTCGGCAAACCGCCTCGCATGGTCCGCAAGGTGAAGCGCGTCGCGAAAAAGCACGCAGGCACGAACTTCGAGGGCGTGAAGCCGTTCGACGCCTTCAAGCGCGTTCTCCATCTCCCTGCCGTCGCGGACAAGACGTTCCTTATCACGATCACCGACCGCACCGTCACGGGACGTGTCGCGCGCGACCAGATGGTCGGACGCTACCAGCTTCCTGCCGCCGACTGCGCCGTCACGACGATGGGCTACAAGACTTACGAAGGCCAGTCGATGGCGACTGGCGAGCGTTCGCCGATCGCGCTTCTTGACGGCCCCGCGTCAGGCCGCATGGCGATTGCCGAGGCGATTACGAACCTCGCCTCCGCAGATGTCGGCGACATTTCGCAGATCCGCCTTTCCGCGAACTGGATGGCTCCTTGCGGCGAGCCGGGCGAAGATGCGATTCTCTACGATACCGTCAAGGAAGTTGGCTTGAACTTCTGCCCGAAGATGGGTGTCTCGATTCCTGTCGGCAAGGACTCCTGCTCGATGCATACCGTCTGGAACGATCCAGACGGCACGCCGAGAAAACAGGTCGCGCCGCTCTCGCTCGTCGTCAGCTCCTTCGCGCCTGTTAAGGACGTGCGCCTCACTCTTACTCCCGACCTCAAGCCAGACCCTGAAGGGCAGTCTACGTTCCTCATCTACGTCGATCTTTCGAAGGGCGACTATCCGCTTGGCGCGACTGCGCTTGCGCAGGTCTACGGACAGCTTGGCCACACACACGCCGATGCCGATCCTGTTCTCCTCAAGCGCTTCTTCAACGCGATGCAGAAGATCGTCAAGGCGAAGAAGGCGCTTGCCTATCACGACCGCTCTGACGGTGGCATTGCCGTTACGCTCGCGGAAATGGCGATCACCGGCGGACGCGGCATTATCGCGAAGCTCCCTGGCGGCGATGCGCTTGAGCAGCTTTTCAACGAGCAGCCTGGCGCAATCTTGCAGGTCGCTGAAAAGAACGTCGCCGACGTTCTTGCCGTGTTCAAGGCGGCTCGTGTTCCTGCGTTGGTCGCAGGTGCGGTCACGCGCGCCTCTCGCACTTTCGAGGTGTTTGTAGGCGAGCGTCTTGCGCTCAAGACCGACCTCACTTTCATTCGCCGCGCGTGGAGCGAGACTACATACCGCATGCAGGCGCTTCGTGACAATCCGGTTTCAGCCCGCGAGGAATACGACAATGGCCTCGACGAGGCGGATCCCGGGCTGACATACAAGCTCACCTTCGATCCAGACGCCGAACTACCTAACCACCGCACCACCAAACTACAAAACTCGGCTCCTCGCATGGCGATCCTCCGCGAGCAGGGCGTCAACGGTCACATTGAGATGGCGGCTGCGTTTGCGCTCGCCGGCTTCGACTGCGTCGACGTTCACATGAGCGATCTTATCGAGGGCAAGGTCGATCTCGCCGACTTCAAGGGGCTTGTCGCCTGCGGTGGCTTCTCCTACGGCGACGTCCTTGGCGCTGGTTCCGGCTGGGCTCGGTCGATTCTCTACAATGATCGCCTCAGGGAGATGTTCAAGACGTTTTTCCACCGTCCAGACACGTTCTCTCTCGGCGTGTGCAACGGCTGCCAGATGCTTTCGCAGCTCAAGGACTTGATCCCCGGCGCGGAAGGGTGGCCGAAGTTCGTCAAGAACGTCTCCGAGCAGTTCGAGGCGCGTCTTTCCACAATCGAGATCGAGCCGTCGCCTTCAATCTTCTTCAGGGGCATGGCAGGTTCCCGTCTTCCGATTCCAGTCGCCCACGGCGAGGGCCGAGTCTGGACCGATGGCTTCACGCCGTCGATCTGCGTTGCGCACTTCGTCGACGGTCGCGGCCAGGCGACGATGCGTTATCCGTTCAACCCGAACGGCTCCTATGGCGGGCAGACGGCGTTCACGAGCGCCGACGGTCGAGCGACTATCATGATGCCGCATCCCGAGCGTGCCTTCCGCGCGTGCCAGCTTAGCTACAACGACGGTTCGTTCAAGGTGGCAGGCCCGTGGATGAAGATGTTCCGCAACGCCTACGCATTCGGGACAAGGGGGCTGTAAGATGAGTTGGTTTCTTGGCGGCATAGCGTTTCTCATCTTCGGGTATTTCACCTACGGCAAGATCGTCGAGCGCATCTTCAGTCCTGACGACCGCAAGCCGCCGGCCATTGCCAACCCGGACGGCGTCGACCTCGTCCCTCTTCCAGAGTGGAAGAACATGCTCATCCAGCTTCTCAACATAGCTGGTGTCGGTCCTGTCATCGGCGTCATACTCGGCATAAAGTTCGGCAAGGTCGCGCTTCTCATAATACCAGTTGGCTGTGTATTCATGGGGGCTGTGCACGATCTCGCGGCGGGCATGATGTCGCTTAGGTCTGGTGGCGCGAATGTGCCGAAGATTGTCAGGGACGCATTTGGGCGAACGTATTCCGCCGTCTTCTCCTGCGTGATGATTCTTCTTCTCCTGCTCGTCGTAACCGTGTTCATCAACGTTCCGGCGAATCTAATCGTCCGCACGATTTTCCCCGGGTCGTCGTGCTTCTGGTGGGCTGTCGGCGCGATATTCGCCTACTACGTTGCGGCGACGCTGTTCCCTGTCGACAAGATCATCGGGCGCATATACCCCGTGTTCGGCGCATTGCTTGTCGTTGGGTCTATAGCGATCTCCGTTGCGCTTGTCGTGGCGGGCTTCGGGAATCCGCACCTCCTTGACGACTGCGCGGGTTTTGCCGACTTCCAGGCGAAGAACCCGCTCTTCCCGTGTCTCTTTGTCACGATTGCCTGCGGGATAATCTCAGGCTTCCACGCGACTCAGAGTCCTATCGTCGCGCGCACGATGACAAGCGAACGGCAGGCGCGCGCCACGTTCTACGGAATGATGATCGCCGAAGGCGTGATTGCGATGATATGGGCTGCCGCCGCTCTCGCGATCTACAACATTGCGCCCGACAACCTCTCCCTCCCCGGCCCTGCCGTCCTCGGCAACATTACGACGCACTTCCTCGGGAAGTGGATGGGCGGCGTCACGGTTTTCGCGATAGTGGTTCTCGCCGTTACGAGCGGCGACACGGCGCTCAGGAGCGCACGGTTGAGCGTTGGCGAGATGCTGCGGATAGACCAGGTGCCGATAGTCCGCCGCATAGCGACATGCATCCCGCTTATCGCGCTTGTAACGTTCCTGCTCTGGTGGTCCAACCAGAGCGCCAAGTCGTTCAACAATCTCTGGAACTACTTCGCGTGGGGCAACCAGATGATTTCGGCCACGACGCTGATGGCGGGCACGGTGTGGCTTCTCCGCGAGGGAAAGCGCCTTGGGTCTGTTGTCACGCTTCTTCCCGGCATGTTCATGACGATGGTGGTTGTGTCGTTCATACTCTGGACGCCTGGAACCGGCGGCCAGCCGTGGGGTCTTGTCCCGGGCGGTCTATCCGTCGGCGTCGCCACGCTTGTGTCCGCCGTCGTCGCAGTCGCTTTCGCTGCATTCGCGATTGGGCGCGCCGCGAAGGGCGATGTTTCCGACCGCAAGCCCCCGTCCGTTTGAAATGACCGGGAAGAAATGGTAGAATATTTCTCGGCTGATTGAAAAATCATAAGGAGGCAAAATGGCCAAGGCATCATTCAAGGTCGTGGACTTCGGAAAGACGAAGTACGGCGAGAAGGCGAAGAAGTACATCCTGAACGGCGCGGGCGGCGTCGTTCTCGAAGTGAGCGACTACGGCGGGAAGGTCGTGCGCCTCTTCACGCCCGACAGGAAGGGCAAGATGAAGGACGTCGTCGTCGGCTTTGACTCGCCCGCCGGCTGGGACGACGGCGATCCCTACTGGGGTTGCATAATCGGGCGCTACGGCAACCGTATCGCCAAGGGCCAGTTCAAGATGGACGGCAAGACCTACAAGCTTCCCGCCCTCAACAATGCGCCTGCGGGAATCGGCTGCAATCTCCACGGCGGCAAGCGTGGCTGGGATGCGTATGTTTGGGGCGCCGAGCCGTTCGTGAAGGGCGACAGCGTCGGCGTCGTATTCACGCACACTTCGCCCGACGGCGACGAGGGCTTCCCCGGCAGGGTAGAGGTCAAGGTCACGTATACGCTCACGGCGAAGAACGTCTGGCGCGTCGACTACGAGGCGGTGCCCGACAGGAAGACGCCGATCAACATGACGCAGCACGTCTACTTCAACTTCAAGGGCGAGTCCGGCGGCACGATCGAGGACCACGTCCTCAAGATCGCCGCCTCGAAGGTGACTCCCACAGACGCGGGGCAGATCCCGACCGGCAAGCTCGCGAAGGTGGACGGCACGCCGTTCGACTTCAGGAAGGGCATGAGGATCGGCGAGCGCATCAACGAGAAGGACCAGCAGCTTGAGTTCGGGCGCGGCTACGACCACAACTGGGTTCTCGACAAGGGCGAGATGTCGCTTGGGCCAAAGGCGAAGGGCAAGATGAACTTCGCCGCCGAGCTTTTCTGCCCGCTGAACGGACGCTTCGTCAAGGTCTACACGACCGAGCCGTGCATCCAGATGTACTCCGCCAACTGGTGCGACTACAACCAGACCGCGAAGGGCGGCGAGCACCTTTCGTTCCGCTGCGGCTGCGCGCTCGAGACACAGCACGCGCCCGACTCTCCGAACAAGCCCAAGTGGCCGACGACGTTCGTCAAGGCCGGCGAAAAGTACAGGACCTCGACCGAATTCCGCTTCGGCGCAAGGTAAAGGTGGTTATATGAGCTGGTTTGAAGCAAAGGCCGAAAAGGCCAAGATCCCGCCGGCGAAGGCGCTTTGGGCCATCTGCCCGAAGTGCGGCAGCCATTTTGAAAAGGCGGTTTGGAAGAAGAACAACGCGATATGCCCGAAGTGCAACTACCACGGGCGTCTCTCGGCGCGCGAGCGCATCGCGCAGGTCGCGGACGAGGGAACATTCTCCGAGGTCTTCCGCGCTGTGTCCTACTCCGACCACCTCGCGTTCCATGACGCGACCGGCCCCTACAAGGCGAAGGTCGAGGCGACGATAGCGAAGTCGGGCGAGACTGAGTCGGTCGTGATGGGAACAGCGAAGATCGATGGCCACCCCGTGATGCTTGGCGTCATGGACTTTGCGTTCATGGGCGGTTCCCTCGGAACCGGCACTGGCGAGCGCATCGCCCGCGCATGCGAGCAGGCGATTGCCGAAAATCGTCCACTCGTTCTCTTCTCCGCGTCCGGCGGCGCGCGTATGCACGAGGGCATCCTCTCGCTTATGCAGATGGCTAAGACCTCCGCCGCGATCGCGAAGCTCAAGGAAGCTGGGCTTCCCTACATTTCCGTCCTCACCGACCCGACGACTGGCGGCGTGAGCGCGTCCTACGCGATGCTCGGCGACATCAATGTGACCGAGCCCAAGGCGCTCATCGGCTTCGCTGGGCGGCGCGTCATCGAGAACACGATCCACCAGAAGCTGCCCGACGACTTCCAGTCGGCGGAATACCTTGAGAAGCACGGCTTCATCGACAAGATAGTCGAGCGCAGCGAGCTTAAGGGCTTCCTCGCGAAGATGCTGGGCTACTGGGGCTTCTGAGTGGTTGGTAGCCAGGGGTCAGAAGTCTGTAATTTAGGAGAGGAGATTTATGGCAAAGAGTGCAATGGACTGTGTGAAGCTTGCGCGCGACCCGAAGCGTCCGCACCTCAAAGACTTCATCAAGCTTATCTGCTCCGACTTCGAGGAGCTACACGGCGACAGGCTCGTCAACGACGACCGTGGCCTCGTCGGCGGCTTTGCGACAGTCGGCGGCGAGAAGGTTCTCGTCCTCGGCCACAACAAGGGCGCGACGGTTGAGGAGAATATGGAGGCGAACTTCGGCATGGCGAACCCCGACGGCTACCGCAAGGCGATGCGCCTCGCGAAGCTCGCGGAGAAGTTCCATGTGCCAGTCGTCACGTTCGTAGACACCCCCGGCGCGTATCCTGGCCGCGAGGCCGAGGAGCGCGGGCAGGCCGAGGCGATTGCGAAGTCGCTTGAGTTCTTCTCCCGTCTCAAGACGCCAGTCGTCGTCGTCGTCACGGGCGAGGGCGGTTCGGGCGGCGCGCTCGCGATCGCAGTCGGTGACAAGATTCTCATGATGGAGAACGCAATCTATTCCGTCATCTCCCCCGAAGGCTGCGCGGGCATCCTTTGGCGCGACGGTACTAAGGCCCCCGAGGCCGCCGAGGCGCTCAAGCTCACCGCGCCCGACCTCCTCAAGCTCGGTGCGATCGACGAGGTCGTCAAGGAGCCTGCTGGCGGCGCGCAGAAGAACCATAGGGCCGCAGCGTCCGCCGTGAAGAAGTCCATTCTTGCCGCGCTCAAGGCGCTTAAGAAAATCCCAGTGGATGAACTAATCGAGAAGCGCTACGAGAAGATCCGCGCCTACGGCAATTTCTACGGCTGAGACAAACTGTAGGGGCCTTGCTCCACAATGAAAATCGTCGATTGCGACTATTTCGTCGTCGGGTCCGGCATGGCAGGGCTCATGACGGCGCTGCACCTCTCGGACAAGGGCAAGGTCGTACTCGTGACAAAGGGGCGGCTCCAGGACTGCAACACCAATTTCGCGCAGGGCGGCATCTGCTGCGTAGCCGACCCGTCAGACACTTTTGACAAGCATGCGCGCGATACGATGATCGCCGGTGCCTGGCTCGGCAACTCCGCCGTCGTGCACGAGATATGCGAGCATGCGCCCGAGGGAATCCAGGACCTCGTCAAGTGCGGCGTAAAGTTCGCCAAGAAGAAGGACGGCTCGTGGGAGCTTACGCGCGAGGGCGGGCATAGCGCGCGGCGCATCTTCCACGCGGGCGACATCACAGGCGAGAAGTGCGAGGCGTCGATGATACGCAGCATACGCCGCTCTTCCGTCGACGTCAGGGAGCAGACGATAGTAATCGACCTCGTGATGACGAAGCGCATTGGGATAAAGGGTCCCAACCGCTGCATCGGCGCGTATGTCCTCGACAAGGCGACTGGCGAGATATGCGCGATCCGCTCGCCAGACACGGTGCTTGCGACTGGCGGCTGCGGCAAGGTCTACCTCTACACCTGCAATCCCGACACGGCGACCGGTGACGGCATAGCGCTTGCGTGGCGCGCGGGCGCGAAGATCGAGAACATGGAGTTCATCCAGTTCCACCCGACTTGCCTCTATCATCCGCAGGCGAAGCGCTTCCTCATTTCCGAGGCCGTGCGCGGCGAAGGCGCCGTCCTGGTGAACAAGCACGGCCGAGAGTTCATGAAGAAGTACGATCCGCGGGGGAGCCTCGCGCCGCGCGACATCGTCGCGCGCTCGATCGACAGCGAGATGAAGCGCACCGGCGACGACTGCATGTACCTCGACATCAGGAAGAAGGGCAGGGCCTACCTGATGACGCGCTTCCCGAACATCTACCAGAAGTGCATGGAGTTCGGCATCGACATGGCGAAGGACCTGATACCGATTGTCCCGGCGGCGCACTACACATGCGGCGGCATTCAGGCGACGACAGCCGGCGAGACTTCCGTTCCAGGGCTTTCCGCCGTCGGGGAGTGCGCGTGCACCGGCCTTCACGGCGCGAACCGCCTTGCGTCCAACTCGCTCATGGAGGCGCTCGTGTGCGCGCGCCTCACGGCGGTTCGGCTTGCTGGGGAGAGGGGAACGGGGAATGGGGAACGGGGAAAAATGCCCGATATTCCCGCTTGGCGCATAGGCAACGCCGTCCCGCCAGACGAGGCGGTTCTCGTCTCGCACATGTGGGACGAGATACGCCGCCTCATGTGGGACTACGTCGGCATCGTGCGCACGAACAAGCGCCTCGCCCGCGCCGCGCACCGCATCAAGACGCTTCGCAAGGAGATTCGCGACTACTACTTCCGCTATCTTGTGACTCCCGACACGCTGGAGCTGCGCAACCTCGCCGTCTGCGCCGAGCTCATCGTCAAGAGCGCGCAGAGGCGCCGCGAGAGTCGTGGGCTCCACTTCACCCTCGACTATCCCCGCCAGTCGAAGCGCCCCCGGCAGACTGTAATAGAGGGCTATCGCGGCTGACCGGCGGCGAAATCGTACGCGGCCAGTCTTGATTTTGCGCGGAAAATTCGGTATCCTATTAGCGGACAGTTTCAAAAGGAAAAGGAGTCAATCATGGTTTTTGGATTTCTTCAGAATATCGGCCCGTGGCAGCTGCTCATCGTGGTCGCCGTAATCGCGCTGCTCTTCGGCGGCAGCAAGATACCTGAGCTCGCGCGTTCGCTCGGCAAGGCGAAGGGCGAGTTCAAGAAGGGCCTCGCGGAAGGCGAGAGGGAAGAGGCCGAGGCGGAGGGAAAGCCCGCCAAGGAGCTTGAGAAGGCGTAGAGATGGTGCTTTCGCGCCTTTGGCGCTGGGGCTTGGTGCTTTCACGGCAATGCCGTTGGTGCTTGCAGATGAATGGTTAGCGAACTTATAAGACAGCGACTCAAGGAAGTCCCAAGTCGCCCCGGCTGTTATCTCATGCGAGATCGCCGGGGCGTCATCATCTACGTCGGCAAGGCGAAGGACCTGAGGCGGCGCGTCTCGTCCTATTTCCGCCCGCGCGCGAACCATGCGCCGAAGGTGCGCTCCATGGTGGACACTGTCTTCGACTTCGAGTGGATGACGGTCAAGAACGACGCAGAGGCGCTGCTTACGGAAGCCGCGCTCATCAAGCGCCACAAGCCGCACTTCAACATCCTCATGCGCGACGACAAGCGCTACCTCGCCCTACGCGGCGATTCGACGGCGGAATGGCCGCGCTTCTCGTGTGTGCGCACGGTGAAGGACGACGGCGCGAAGTATTTCGGGCCTTTCCCGTCGAGCCCCGTCGTAAGGACTGCGAAGGACTTCGTCGAGAAGCGGTACGGCATACGCGAATGCAAGTCGGAATGTCCCTGCATGGAAGACCACACGCACTGCCTCGCAGACGTGATACGCACCTGCTCGGCGCCGTGCCTCGGCAGGATATCGAACGCCGAGTACCGCGCGCGGTTCGATGAGGCGTGCGAGTTCCTTTCCGGCCACCGCCCGGGCGTACTTGCCGAAGTCGAGGCCGAGATGCGCGAGGCGGCGGAGAAGGGGAAGTATGAAACGGCTGCGCGGCTCAGGGACACGCTCTTCGCCCTCAAGGAGATGACGAAGGCGCATTTCGTGAGGACTCCGCCAGAGATGCGGCGGCGCAACGTCGAGCAGGGGCTTAAGGAGCTCGCCGAGGCGATAGGACTCAAGGCGCCGCCTCACTTCATAGAGTGCTGCGACATCTCAAACCTCTTCGGGAGCCATTCCGTCGCTTCGCTAGTTGTGGCGCGGGACGGCATGCCCGACAAGCGGCTCTATCGTCATTTCCGCATAAAGACGATAGAGGGCGCCGACGACCCGCGCTCGATGGCCGAGGTCGTTCGCCGCCGCTTCACGCACGACGCCGCACCGGGCGCGAAATCACTCGGGCTGCAGAAGCCTGACCTCTTCATCTGCGACGGAGGCATAACTCAGCTACGCGCGACGCGCGCCGCGCTCGCCGAGCTTGGCATCGACGACGTGCCGACGGTGGGGCTCGCCGAGCGCCAGGAGGAGATCGTGTTCGACGACGGGCGCGAGAACCTTCTCCTGCCGCGCGATTCCGAGGCGCTCTTCGTCTGCACTCGCCTCCGCGACGAGGCGCACCGATTCGCCATAACCTACCACCGCCACCTTCGCGACAAAGACCTGCGCGACAGGCTGCGCGAAGGGGGGCGGGCATAGGCCTGTGCGACCGCGCCGACCGGCGGGGCGTCTTTATGGTATAATGTCGGGCAGGCTTGAACTGACAAAAGGAGGATCATGGATGCCACAGCCGCAGAAAAGTTCGCATCACCGCTGAAAGCCGCGTTGGTCGCCGTCGTCCTTGCATCCGCCGCGCTCGGCTTCGCCGACTCCAAGACGCTTGCGTTGCAGATTCACCTTGATCGCGCGGGCTTCTCGTGCAGCACGATCGACGGGCAGTGGGGGGTGAAGTCCGAAAGTGCGCTGAGGGCCTACGAGGCGGAGCGGACAAAGGACCTGAAGCCTGCGCCTGCGGCCTCTCCGGAGCAGGCGTACGACCGCTACTTCGCAGACGCACCCGATCCGTTCCGCATTGTCGAGGTGACGCGCGCCGACATCGACGCGCTCGTCAGGATCCCCGACGATCCGGCAGGACGCGCGAAGTTGCCGCGCATGGGCTACGAGTCGGTAAAGGAGATGTTCGCGGAGCGCGGGCACCTTTCGCAGATCGCGCTTTCGAAGATGAATCCCGGCGTCGACTGGGAGAACGTGAAGCCGGGGCTGAAACTCGTGATTCCGAGCTTTCCATCAATCGAGGAGGAAATTGCGGCGGGCGAAAGGGGGCGGCCGAAGCGCCCCGAGGCCTCGCTTGTGAAGATCTCGATTTCGTCGAGCCAGATCAAGGCGTATGACGACGAAGGCAGGCTTCTTGCGCTTTTTCCGTGCTCAATCGCGGCTGACAAGGCGAAGGTCCCGCCTCACGGCGAACTCAGGATAACCACCTGCATCCCCTGGCCGAACTTCACATACACGCCCGACTTTACGCCCCCGGGGAAGAAGGTGCAGCGGCACATCTGGCCGGAAGGGGAGAACTGCCCCGTTGGCGTCGCATGGTTGGGGCTTAACCTCCCAGGCTACGGGATACACGGAACGCCGCGCCCCGAGTCAATAGGCTTCACCGGCTCGCACGGATGCTTCCGCCTCGCGAACTGGAACGCCGCGAGGCTCTACGCGATGTGCCGCAGCGGCACGAGGGTGGTCGTGGAGCCATGAACTTCCTTGCTATAGACTTCGAGACGACGGGGTACGAATTCGGCTGCGGCAACGAGCCGTGGCAGCTTGGGTTCGCCCGAGTCGAGGACGGCGCTTTGGTCGAGGCGGGCGAGTGGTTCTTCGACGTCGAGGGGGCGCCGGCGCGCGCGCACGAGCCGGACGCGCTCGGCACATTGCAGAGCTCGTTCGAGACATGGGCGCCGAAGCTCATGGGCGTGCGGCTGGTCGCCCACAACATCGCGTGCGAGCGGACCATCCTTACGCGAGTCGCGCCGCTTACGAAGTGGGGCCCGTGGGTGGACACGATGAAGCTCGCCAAGGCGAGGTATCCGAAGCTGCCGTCGTACAGGCTCGGCGACCTCTGCGAGATGTTTGGCCAGGTGCCGCAGATTGAAGGGCGCACGTGGCACGACGGACTCTACGACGCCGTTGCCTGCGCTAACCTCGCGCTGCTACTTGG
Source organism: uncultured bacterium (assembly GCA_902799385.1). Classification (GTDB taxonomy): domain Bacteria; phylum Verrucomicrobiota; class Kiritimatiellia; order RFP12; family UBA1067; genus UBA1067. Next base: position 26,704 of record CADCAK010000015.1, read on the forward strand.
GGCGTGACGGCGAGCGCCTTTGGGGAAGTTGAACTTGGGCTCTCGCGGGCTATTGACAAGCGGCGGCAGAAATTGATATACTACCCTCAGTTTGGTTCAAGCCTAAAGGTGGGATGGCCGAGCGGTTAGGTAGCGGACTGCAAATCCGCTTACAGCGGTTCAACTCCGCTTCCCACCTCCAACTTTTCTGATGATGAACAAGAAAAGCTCAGATGTCTTGGCGGCGGTCTTGACCGCCGTCGCTTGGTTTTGGACGGCGTTTGAGTGCGACACGATCGGCATAGACGTGTTTGACACGATCCTCATGAAGGAGCGCACCGGCGGTCTTTTCGTGTGGGTTCTCGCGGCGGTCCTGACAGTCCTTACATTCCTCTGGATGCGCCCCCACCTCGTGACGCGCGCCATAATGGGCATCTTCATGCTACTGCCCGCGACCGTGTTTCGGTTCACCCGGCTCATGGTGCCGGAGAGCGGCTTCGCGCCCGTACACCTGCTCGTCGCCTTCATGTACGTCATTGCCGTCATCGGCATGTACGGCATGTTCTATCCGTGGAAGGTCGAGAAGGTCTTCGGCATCGGCGACGGCAAGGAACACAAGCAGGGCCAGGAGGCGGAGCCCGCTGCATGAGCATGTCGCTTGCGATCCTGCCTCCGCTGATCGGCGGGCTTGGGATATTCCTCCTCGGGATGAAGCACCTTTCCGAGGGCCTCCAGGCGACGGCGGGAGGGGGGCTTCGTAAGTTCATGGCCAAGGCGACGAGCCACCGGCTCGTCGGCATTGGTTCGGGCATCGTCTCGACGATGATTGTCCAGTCCTCGTCGATCATCACCGTGATGCTCGTCGGCTTCGTCTCGACGGCGCTCATGACCCTCCCGCAGGCGTTCGCTGTCCTAATCGGCGCGAACATCGGCACTACGGCGACGATCTGGATCATCGCCTATGCGCCGGACCCCCAGCTCCTCGGCTTCCTCGGCCTCGGGCTTGGCGGTATCCTGTACTTCTTCCTCAGGGGCGAGAGGGTCCACAACCTCGGGCTCACCGCGATTGGACTCGGGCTCGTCTTCCTCGGGCTCTACTTCATGTCGAAGGGCGTGTCCCCCATACGCGAGGATCCCGAGGTCGCCGCGATGTTCACGCGCCTTTCCGCGAGCTCGTTCTCCGGCGTCTTCGCCGTAGCCGCCGTTGCGACGGCCTTCACGGCGGTAGTCCAGTCCTCGGCCGCGACGATAGCAATCGCGATGGCGCTCGCCGCACAGGGGCTCATCACCTACGAAGTCGCGATTGCCGTCCTTTTCGGCGCGAACATCGGCACGACGGCGACTGGCTGGATCGCCGCCATCGGCGGCACTGCCGACGCCCGCCGCACCGCGCTGTCGCACACGCTCTCCAATCTCCTCGGCTCAATGGCCCTTATCTGGTTCTTCGGCCTGTTCGTCGGGTTCGGCAAGATGCTCTTCCCAGGGTGCGACGTAGCCGGCAACCCGCATACGATGGCCGCGATTGCCGTGACGGACACGCTCTTCGCAGTCTGCCGCGGCCTCGTCTTCTTCCCGCTCGTGAAGCCGTTCTGCCGCCTCGTCGAGCGCCTCGTGCCCCAGCCCGAGGACGAGAAGCCCCACCTTTCCGCGCTTCACTTCGGCGCGAAGATCTCTCCTGTCATCGCGTGCGACCAGGCGCTTCTCGAAGTCGACTTCATGAAGCGCTCCAATCTTGAGCTCCTCGACTGCGCGCGCAAGGTGCTGTCTGGCGAGACCGAGGAGGACGACGGCCCCGAGAAGCACATCGTCCACCGCGAGGACATTCTCGACAACGTCCAGCGCGAGATCACGGAGTTCCTCGGCAGCATGATGTCGAAGCGACTGCCGCGCGACGTGGCAGAGCGCGCGCAGCGGCTCCTCAGGCTCACGGACGAGCTTGAGTCGGTCTCGGACGAGTGCGCACAGGTGCTAAAGGTCGTGAAGCGCCTCAGGAAGCAGGGCCAGAAGATGTCTGAGCAGTCCGTCGCGCTTCTTCTCGATGTCCACGACAGGGTGGCGTCGTTCGCCGCGGACATCACGCCCCTCATCCGCTCGCCGCGCGTTCCATTTGACATTGAGTCCCTGCAGAAGCGCTCGTCGGAGCTTCACGCCTTCGTACGCGAGTGCCGCCGCATCCAGCTCGGCCGCGTCGGGCCCGAGGACCCCGGCTCGTCGATTCGCGTGTTGGGCGAGCTCGACGTGATCAACGCCTACGAGCGCATCCGCGCCTACTACCTCAACTGCGCCGAGACCCTCGCGGGCGGCAAGCGCTGATCGGCAATTTTGGCTAATCACCCACTTGCGCGGACTGCGGCAATATGGTATACTACCTCTTCATGCGAGATCGGGGGCTAACCGGTTTCGCCTTGTAAACCGCGGACAAAACCCTGGGAAACGGGCACAAATCCGCCAAAAGGAAAGTAAAGAGAAGATGCAGAAGAGCTATCGTGCTCCGAACCCTGGCGACAAGCGCGCCTGGTTCATCATAGACGCGAAGGACGTGCCGGTCGGCCGCCTCGCAGTCGTCGTCGCAAACAAGCTCCGCGCGAAGGATCTCCCCACGTTTGATCCTTCCGTCGACGCAGGCGCCTTCGTGGTCGTCACGAACGCCGCGCTCGTGAAGCTCACGGGCAAGAAGGAGGAGCAGAAGACCTACCAGCGCTACAGCGGCTACAGGAACGGGCTCAAGGAGTTCACCGCCGCCGAGATGCGCGCGAAGCATCCCGACCGCATGGTCAAGGAGGCGGTCTGGGGCATGCTCCCGAAGAACAACATCGCCCGCAAGATGATGACCCGCCTCAAAGTCTTCGCGGCCGAGGCCGACAAGGGTACGCTCGCGGCGCAGAAGCCGGTCGAGATCAAGCTCTAAGGGAAGGAATTTAAGAAATGGCCATCAAGAAAGCAATCTCCGCAGGAACCGGCCGCCGCAAGACGGCGACCGCCCGCGTGAATCTCGTCGAAGGCAAGGGCGTCTGGACTGTCAACGGCGTCGCCATCGAGGAGTACATCCCCTCCGAGGCGCTTCGCGACTACCTGAAGCAGCCCGTCGCAATCTCCGGCTACGACATGGAAAAGGTCGACGTCGTCGCGTTTGCGAAGGGCGGCGGCATCTCCGGCCAGGCGGGCGCGATCCGCCACGGCCTCGCGCGTGCGCTCGTCGCCGCCGACGAGACGACCCGCGCGGCACTCAAGAAGGCTGGCTGCATGACTCGCGACAGCCGCATGAAGGAGCGCAAAAAGCCCGGCCAGCCCGGTGCCCGCAAGCGCTTCCAGTTCTCCAAGCGCTAATCGTACAAACGCTGGGTGCGGGGACGGCGGCGTTTCTGCCGCCGTTCTCGTTGTCAGTTTCAGACATGGCATTTGGATTCCTGAAGAAGATCGCGCAGGCGCTGTCCGGCAAGAAGCCGGACCAGGCGCAGGACGGCGCGAAGAAGAAAAAACGTCGCGGCGGTCGCAATCGCGGCAAGGGCGGCAACGGCCAGCAGCAGCAGAAGCAGAAGGGCGGCCAGCAGCAGAAGCGCCAGCAGCAGGGGCAGTCGGCCCAGCAGGGCCAGTCCCAGAGAGGCGGCGAACAGCGCGGCGACCGTCCGCAGCGCAAAGACGGCGGACAGGGTTCGCGCGGACAGCGCGGCGGGCGCGGCAGGCGCGGCCCCGCTCCCGTGAATACTGCCGCGAACGAGATGCGTCCGGGCGGCGAGATTTCCGCCGAGGAGCTGAAGGCTCGCGAGGCCGCCCATGCGAAGTGGGATCCCGCGAGTTTTGCCGTTGAGCCAGTAGAGGGCAAGAGGCGTTTCCACGACTTCGACCTTCCGTCCGAGGTGATGCACGGCATCGCAGACCTCGGCTTCAAGTACTGCACCGAGATACAGGCGCTCTCGCTTGATCAGGCGCTTGCCGGCAAGAATATCGCCGGCAAGGCGCAGACTGGTTCCGGCAAGACAGCCGCGTTCCTCGTAGCGATATTGACTCGCTATCTCCGCACGCCTGAGAATCGCGCCAAAGAGGGCGGCGCTCCGCGTGCGCTGGTCATCGCGCCGACGCGCGAGCTCGTCATACAGATCTGCAAGGACGCCGACGCAATCGGCAAGTACACCGGCCTTCGCTCGCTCGCCGTCTACGGCGGGATGGACTACGACCGCCAGCGCCATGAGGTCAAGGCGGCGCCCGTAGACCTTCTCGTGGCGACGCCGGGGCGTCTGCTCGACTTCGTCAAGTCCCGCGTCATCGACCTCTCGCATGTCGATACGCTCGTCATCGACGAGGCCGACCGCATGCTCGACATGGGCTTCATTCCCGACGTGAGACGCATAATCAGCAACCTCCCGCCGAAGCAGAAGCGCACTACGATGCTCTACTCGGCGACGCTGAACGACACGGTGATGCGCCTTGCGATGAACTGGATGGAGGCTCCCTACAAGGCCGAGGTTGAGTCCGAGACGAACGCGACCGACACGGTTAAGCAGGTCGTCTACGTCATCCAGGCGAAGGACAAGTTCACAGTCCTCTTCAACCACATCGCGCTCCACCCGGAGGCGCGCACGATTGTGTTCTGCAACCGCAAGTCGACGACCGAGGACGTCTACGACTCGCTCCGCGTGCGCGGGGTTTCCGTCGAGATGCTTTCTGGCGACGTGAACCAGAACAAGCGCCTCAAGGTGCTCGACGCTTTCCGCGACGGCGAGGTCAAGATTGTGGTCGCGACCGACGTCGCCGGGCGCGGCATCGACGTGAAGGGCCTTGAGTACGTCGTCAACTTCGACTTCCCCTACGAGGCCGAGGACTACGTCCACCGCATCGGGCGCACGGGGCGCGCCGGCTCGACCGGCATCGCGATCTCGTTCGCCGACGAGTACGAGAGCTGCCAGATTCCCGAAATCGAGGCGTACATCAACGAGCCGCTCAAGTGCACCGTCATCGGTCCGGACGATCCGCTGATGAAGCCGATTCCGCCGCGCCACACTAAGCTTGGCGAAGTCGATGCCGAGGCCAAGGCCGAGGTTGACGCTCGCGAGGCCGCCGGTGAGGAGGAGAAGGCCGCTGCCGCCGCGATGGTCGGCGCCAACGCCACTACCGGCGACGGCAGGCCAGCTATCCTCAAGATGGACGCGCCCGGGCGCGAACTGCCCAAGTTCGAGCATGCGCTCGACCCCAAGGCCCCGCCGCCCGACGAGTCCAACATCTACTCAAAACCCGTCGAGCAGAAGGAAAAGCACGAGGAGTGGCAGGTCTGATTGCCGCCGCGCCGCCTGATGGCGCGGCCTACGCCTGGCCGCGCTCGTTGGCGGTGTCCGAAGGCTCCTCCTCGGGGAACCCTCGGCGAATACGCCGTATCCCCTCGCTCGGACCTTCGCTCCACCGCCAACTTCGCTTCGCTTCCAAATAAAGTAGTGTGGCGTCAGTCGGCTCTGGTCTCTCGAGAATTAAGCAACTTCCGCACCATTTTGCGGGGTTTGCGGGAAAATCGGGGAAATGACGCGTTATCATAACGCGCCGCAACGGTAGGGGCGCGTCACCACCTCTCTTCCTGTGGGCGCTTTATATTATGATGCCTCTCCAGTTTTTGCCGTGGTTTTTGCTTGTCTAAAGCCTCATTTTCCTGCCGCAAAACTTTTTTACGATTTAAGATTAGATTTAAGATTCGTTTGGTATAATGGTTGCGAACTCGGCGATGGACACAAAAAGTTTTAGCCGCGAGGAACATGCAGAACGGGTAGAATGATGGAAGAAAGTCGAAAGGTTTGTGGCTGGCTGGTCCGCGACGGAAATGCCGCGGCAGGGTGTTCGTCCATGGGGGCATAGAAACTTCGATTTTGATAATTTGCCAACTATAAAAATGATATAATATGGGCATGGCACAGTTAGAGCATATAGAGGCGATAGAGAAGCGGCTTTGGAGCGCGGCGGATACGCTGCGGGCGAACTCTAATTTCGCCGCGAATGAGTTCTTCATGCCTGTGATGGGGCTTATCTTCTTGCGCCATGCGTATAGCCGTTTTCTTGCGGTGAAGGACGAGGTGGTTAAGTCGCTTCCGTCGCGAGGCGGCAAGACGCGTGCGATCAACAAAGAGGACTTCTCCACGAAGGGGGCTGTATTTCTTCGTCCAGAGGCGCAGTTTGACTATCTTGTGGGTCTGCCGGACTCTGCCAACCGAGCAGAGGCCATCATCAAGGCGATGGAGTCCATCGAGGCCGATTATGAATCGCTTCGCGGCGTTCTGCCGAAGGAAGAATATAACGAGCTGGATAACGAGATTCTTGGACAGCTTTTGCGTAAGCTGAATCCGGAAGAACTCAAGAAGATGTCGGGCGATGTGTTTGGCCGCATCTACGAGTATTTTCTTACGCAGTTTGCGGGCACCAAGGCGCATGATGGCGGCGAGTTCTTTACTCCTGTTTCGCTTGTGTCGTTCATCGCCAAGGTTCTTGAGACGGATTCGGGGATCGTGCTGGATCCAGCCTGTGGCTCCGGTGGCATGTTTGTGCAGTCCGCGCGTGTCGTGGAACGGCAGAACCAGAACCCGTCCGAGAAGTTGACGTTCTACGGCATGGAGAAGAATGCCACGACGATTCGCCTGGCCAAGATGAACCTTGCTGTCCATGGACTTGAAGGCGACATAAAGAAGGCGATTACCTACTACGAAGACCCGCACGAACTGATAGGCAAGGCAGATTTCGTGATGGCAAATCCGCCGTTTAATGTTGATGAGATTGACGCGGACAAGATCAAGAACGATCCGCGTCTGCCTTTCGGTCTGCCGAGCGTGAATGACAAGGGCAAGGTCTCGAACGGCAACTACGTGTGGATCAGCTACTTCTACAGTTACCTGAACGAAACGGGGCGTGCCGGATTCGTTATGGCGGCGGGTGCGGAGTCGTCCGGACGCGGCGACGCGCTCGTGCGCCAGAAGTTGGTCGAGACGGGTGCGGTCGATGTGATGGTTTCTATTCGCTCAAACTTTTTCTATACGCGGACCGTGCCGTGCGTCCTGTGGTTCCTGAACCGCGCAAAGAAGACGGAGAAGCAGAAGGACACGGTGCTTATGATCGATGCGCGCAACGTCTACCGCAAGGTGACGCGCAAGATCAATGACTTCTCGCCTGAGCAGGAACAGAATCTTTTGGCGATCGTCTGGCTTTATCGCGGCGAAACAGCGCGTTACAAGAAGTTGCTTGCCGAGTACAGGAAGATCGGCGAGGACGAAGCGGCGGCGTGGCTTGAGGAACGCTTCCCCGATGCGAAGTATCGCGATGTCGAAGGATTGGTAAAGGCGGTGACGCGCGAGGAGATCGCGGCGAACGATTGGTCGCTTACGCCTGGGCGCTACGTGGGCGTGGCCGAGACGGACGACAACGACGAGGACTTCGCCGAGAAGTTTGCGTCGCTCCATGAGGAACTGCGCAAGCTGAACGCCGAGGCGGCGGCGCTCGCCAAGAAGATCGACGCCAACTTCAAGGAGCTGATGGGAGGTGAAGGGGCGTGAGACGAGAGACGTTAGACGCGAGGATGATGGGCGCGAGACATGAGACGTTAGACGCGTCTCACGCCTCACGTCTCACGTCAACTACTACTCGTCTCGTGTCTCGCGTCTCACGCCCAGCAAAGCTTGCTTTCGCCCCGCAAAAAGGATCCCAACAATGACTGAAATCATCGGCGCATACGGCGGCTATCGCAAAACGCTTTCGTTTGGGTTTGCGTGTCTTATCTACCACGCGACGGAAGTGTTTTGCGAGCGCAACTATTCCTACAAGAACGATGCACTTGGCAAAACAGTCGGGCAGATGATCGGCGCGGCACGTTCGGCACGGCAGAATATCGTTGAGGGCTCTTCCAGAGCAGGGACGAGCAAGGAAACAGAGCTTCGGCTCTACGATGTTGCGAAAGGTTCGCTTGAAGAATTGGCGGGCGACTATGAAGCGTTCCTGATTGGCCGCGGCGAACTCCCGTGGGCGGCAAGCGACCCTCGCGTCTCGCGACTGTCGTCTCTCGTCCTTGACCGCTACACCGGCCCGCTGGATCGCCACGACTACGGCGAATACATTCTGGCTATGCGTAAGCGTTTCTCGGAGTTTCTCGAGTCGGCCGACCCGATTGTTGCGGCGAACTCAATATTAATCGCTATTGATCAGGCGTGCAAGCTGCTTCATCGGCAGATGGAAAGCATTGCCGACACGTTTCGCAAAGAGGGTGGCTTCACCGAGCGCTTGAGCAAGGCACGGCTGGAAACGCGAGACGCGCAAGTGGCAGCTGCAGGTGCGCCAAAGTGCCCCAAGTGTGGCAAGCTGATGAGAAAGGTTGTCGCCCGCAAGGGCCGCAACGCAGGCAACCCTTTCTGGGCCTGCACCGGCTACCCTGACTGCAACGGCACGCGTAACTTCACGGCTAAGGGATGAGGAATGGGCATGAGACGCGAGACATCAGACGCGAGAAAGAAGGACGCGAGACGCGAGACGATAGACACGTCTCATGTCTCACGTCTCACGCCTAGTCGCGTCTCGGGTCTAACGTCTCGCGCCCCGTGGCCGAAGGTGAAGTTGGGGGCGATTGGTAAGGTCGTAACAGGTATGACGCCGCCGACAAAGCATCAGGCCTACTATGGAGATGATTATTTATTTGTAACTCCTTCGGATCTTGATTTTGATTCGTATTTCATTTCCAAAACTGAGAGGTGTATATCAAAACAAGGGTACGAGAAGTATTACAACCGCTTTATCCCCGCAATGTCGACGATGTACACTTGCATTGGATCGACAATCGGTAAAATAGGGCTAAGTCGTGAGACAGTTTTAACAAATCAACAAATTAATTCGATCGTCCCAAATGAAGTACATGACGCAAGGTTTGTCTATTATTTGATGCGGTCTCTAACAAACGAGATACGTGCGCTCAATGCAGGTTGTGCAGTGCCGATAATTAATAAAGGTGATTTTGAAAATATAGATGTTCCCCTGCCCCCTCTTCCCGTTCAGCAGCGGATTGCCGACATTCTTTCCGCGTATGACGACTTGATCGAGAACAACCGCCGCCGCATCGCCATCCTTGAAGAAACCGCCCGCCTCGCCTACCGCAAATGGTTTGGTGGAGAAGTGGGGTGTAACGATACAGTGGGGAAAGTTTCTGATTTTTTTGACATTTCAATAGGGCGAACGCCACCGCGCAAGTCGGAAGAATGCTTTTCGCATGATTTGTCAGATGTTAAATGGCTTTCGATAAAAGATATGAAGGCTGGTCGAGTATTTGCGTTTGATTCCAGCGAAAGATTGACTGGACTCGGCGTCGAGAAAACGAAGATACACATTAGTCCGCCAGGAACTATTTTCCTCAGTTTCAAGTTGACCGTTGGCGTGGTAGTTATCGCAGGCGATTATATGGCAACTAATGAGGCTATCGCTCATTTTGAAACGAATGATAGGGCTTTGCGAGACTATACATATTTTTATTTGTCGCTATTTCAATATGACAAACTTGGCTCAACCTCGGCAATAGCTAAAGCGATTAATTCTGATATCGTCCGCAAGATGGATTTTGTTCTTCCTGATAGAGCGTCCCTCGATCGCTATGAAAAGGAAGTTGCACCAATGTTTGACCAGATTGAGAATCTAACTAGGCAATCCGCCGCCCTCGCCGCCGCCCGTGATATGTTGCTGCCGAGGTTGATGAAAGGTGACTTTTAAAAACAAAGGAAGAAGGAAAAATAGTTATGGATATTACGATAGGATATCTTGATGAAGAACGCGTCAAACTCTGGAATGAGTTAAATGCTGTCAAAAAAGCTTTGGAAGAGGCAATTGCGAAATTGTCTCAAACTGACAAGGCTACAATTTCGACGTTGCAGACGCAGATGCAGGCGTTAGATGCAAAAATCACTGCGGTCAAGAAAGTGGCAGACCAGAAGACTCCTGAAGATGTGCAAACGGCGAGTCGTGCCGCACAAGAAATTGTTAAGATAAAGACAGAAGTGCAGGCCCTTCAAAAGGACACAGAAGAGCATAAGGCGCGACTGAATGCGGCAAAAAGCGCCTTAAAGCGGATACAAGGTATAGCCGATAATAGTGATGTGTCTAATAAGGAAATCGAGGGAAGCCGGGCTAAGATTGCCGAAGCAACAAAATCAATTGATGCATATCTCGCACAACTGAATGAGAGGAAGGCTTCAATAGATGAAATGTTGAATAAGGTTGCTACGGCTACGGCATCTATTACAGATAAATCACAAGAGGTTGCAAACTTAAAGGCGCAGGTTGGTAATGCTACATCGGAAATATCAGCTGCGCGTCAGAAGATACAAGAATTGCAAGCTGAGTTTGATGGATTGAAAGAAAAACAAGATGCCGTGTTTAATGAGTCAAAGGCAACGTTTGGTAATCTGAGTACAGATAATAAAAGTAGGTTTGATAAGCTTTATGTAGACAGCGAAAAACGGATTAAAGAGTTAGAAAATTATATTAGAACATTATTGCCAGGGGCAACGTCCCTGTCGTTATCGTCAGCTTTTGAGAATCGTAAGAAGGCTGTTGAGCGGAATAAGTGGTGGTGGGCTACATTGCTTGTCGTAGCTGCTGGTTTAATTGTCTGGTTTGGCTGGTGGTCTCTGACCAAGATGGTGGTGAACCAACCATTGTCTGCCATTCCAATTCGAATCGTGATAATTGCCGGACTTGTTATAATTGAGGAGTTTGCTCGCCGAAATTATAATGTAAGTTCTAGACTGGCAGAAGCCTATGCATACAAAGAGGCAATCGCGCAATCGTATGTTGGCTTCAAGAAAGAACTTGCTGATATAGATTTGCCTCCACGTCCAGAAGGCGAAACTGTGAAGTCGATAGCAGTATTGGCCGAGACATTTTTACAGAAAATTGGTGATGAGCCAGGGAAAAAGGTTTTTGATAAAGAGCGACCTGCTCTTGGCGTAGTACAAGCGATTTCCAAGATAAGCGGTCAAGATGAGTCTGCTGCCGATAAGGCACAAATCGTTGCAACGGCGACAACCTTTTTGTCAAAGGTTTCATGGCCTATTGTTGCGGTGGTGGCGGTTTTGGCTATTACGGGATGCATAATTACATGGCTTGCCCTACGAGGATAAAACTTGGAAATTGATATAATGTGTGCCCCATGACCTACCGAATCTTCATATCAAGCGTGCAGCGCGAGTTTGCGAAAGAGCGCAAGGCGCTTGCAGAATACATTCGTAAGGATGCCATTCTTGGACGATTCTTCGACGTGTTCCTCTTCGAGGAAGTGCCAGCACAGGAGCGCACGGCCGACGATGTCTATCTTGGCGAGGTGGATTCATGCGACATTTACCTCGGCATACTCGGTCGCACTTACGGCAACACTGATTCAGTCGGCGTATCAGCGACGGAGCGGGAATACAATCGTGCGTTTAAGCGTCACAAGCCGCGCATCTGTTTCGTGATGAAGTCCGACAAGCCCGCCGAGGTACAGCAAGCCGCGTTTATTGCACGTGTCAATAAGGATGTCGTGCGCAAGAGCTTTAATGACTATGACGAGTTGCGTACTAGTGTGTATGCGGCTCTTGGCAAATATCTGTCTGACAAGGGACTGATCAGCGTGCTGCCATTCGATGCATCTTGTTCGGCAGGTGTCACGATGAAGGATTTGGCCGTTACCAAGATGCGCAACTTCATACGAACGGCACGGGAGAAGCGGCAGTTCCCGTTGCCGGTGAATTCGTCGCCGGAGAAATTGTTGACAGCACTGGAACTTATCGATGACGAAGGTCGGATACTCAATCCCGCCGCGTTGCTCTTCGCCAAGCGGCCGCAAAGATTTTTCGTAACGTCGGAAGTGAAGTGTGCACAGTTCTACGCCGACCGCGTTTCAAAGCCGATGGCAGATTACCAGATATACATGGGGGATGTCTTCGAGTTGGTGGATCAGGCAACGCGATTTGTGATGACTCATGTATCCAATTGGGTCGGAACGCGCGAGACCGGCGATACGGCGGAGGTGCCGACGAAATTCGAGTTGCCGTATGACGCCGTGAAGGAGGCCATTGTCAACGCCATCGTCCATCGCGACTATACCAGTCTTGCGAGCGTCCAGGTCATGCTTTTCAAAGATCGGCTGGAGGTGTGGAGCCCGGGTGGTTTGCCGCGTGGCATGACGATCAAGAAGTTGTCCACTACGCACAAATCAATGCCGGTGAATCCATTTCTGGCGCGGGCGATGTATCTGAAGGGCTATATCGAAAAGGCTGGAACTGGCACGGAGGACATGATTGCCAAGTGCGCCGACTGGGGTATTCCTGCGCCGGAATGGATTGAAGATGACGATGATTTCCGCGTCGTTCTGCGGAGGCCTAATGGCGTGAATACGGGGCTGTCTGGTAGTGGTGGCAGAGTACCTGAGACTACCCAACAGACTACCCAAGAAACTACCCAACAGACTACCCAACAGACTACCCAAGAAACTACCCAGCAAATTTCAAATAGAAGGCTTTTGCAACTTGTTCCTCCTGGGAACATGCGTAACATTGTTTCGCTTGTGATGAAGAATCCGCATATCAATATCGATGGGATGGCGGAAGTGTTGGGGTTGACCTCGAATGGAATAAAGTATCATATAAAACGGCTTAGAACGTTCATTAAGTTCAAACATGTTGGGGCCTTGCAAGCAGGCCATTGGGAGATCGGTCTGAAGGAGGCGACCTCATGAGCATCTATACCGAAGACAATCTGGTGCAGAAGACGACTGCGGAGTATCTGGTCAATTCGCTTGGCTGGAACGAGAGCGTCTATGCCATGCAGGAAGTCTTCGGAGCGGCGGGGACGCTGGGGCGCGTTGACGAGGGCGAGGTGCTGCTGGTGCGTTATTTGCGTCCCGCACTTGAAAAGCTCAATCCTGACCTGCCCGCCGAGGCCTACGATGAGGGTGCCCGCATTCTTGCCGCGACAGATGTCGCCGCGAGCCTCGATTCCCTCAACCGTGAGAAATATAAGCTTTTGCTTGATGGCATTCCCGTCCGCTATACGGCGGCGGATGGTTCAAAGAAGAAAGTCCACCTGCGTGTCTTTGACTTCGATACGCCAACGAACAACCACTTCCTCTGCGTACGCGAACTGTGGTTGCGCGGTTCGCTCGGTCGTCGCCGCCGTGCGGATGTCGTCGGGTTCGTGAACGGCGTACCGCTCGTCTTCATGGAGCTGAAGAACGTCACGAAGGACATCTCCATTGCCTACCGCGACAACTTCTGCGATTACCGCAAGGTCGTGCCGCAGATATTCCACTTCAACGCGTTCGTGATTCTCGCAAACGGCATCGATGCGAAGATCGGTACGCACTCCGCCAAGTTCAAGTTCTTCCACGCCTGGAAGCGTCTTTCCGAGGACGAACCAGGTGCGGTGGACATGGAGACGTTGTTGAAGGGGACATGCTCCAAGGCGAATCTGCTCGACCTCTTCGAGAATTTCATCGTCTATGACGAGTCGGCGGGAGCCGTGGCGAAGATCCTCGCCCGCAACCACCAGTTCCTCGGCGTGAACCGCGCGGTGGAGGCGGTGCGCAACCGCAAGGGCACGGGCGGCAAGCTGGGCGTGTTCTGGCACACGCAGGGTTCGGGCAAGAGCTATTCGATGGTCTATTTCACGCGCAAGGTGCACCGCAAGCTCGGCGGGAACTACACGTTCCTGATCCTGACCGATCGCGATGAGCTGGATACTCAGATCTACAAGACGTTCGCGGGATGCGGGGTTGTTGACAACGACAAGGACGAGTGCCGCGCTGCGAGTGGGGCGCATCTGAAAGCGCTCTTGGGTCAGCACAAGAGCCACGTATTCTCGCTCATTCAGAAATTCAACGAAGAGGTGCGCCCCGGAGAGGCGTACACCACGCGCGACGACGTGATCGTCATCTCCGACGAGGCGCACCGGACGCAATACGGGCTTCTGGCGCTCAACATGCGCAACGCCTTGCCGAACGCGGGGTATATCGGGTTTACGGGAACGCCGCTCTTCAAGGGGGATGAGCTGACGAAGCAGGTGTTCGGGGACTACGTGTCCAGATACGATTTCCAGCGGGCGGTGGACGACGGGGCGACGGTGCCGCTCTACTATGACGCGCGCGGGGAGAAGTTGAACGTCGCCACGCAGGACATCAACGAGAAGATAGCCGAGAAGCTGGCGGCGTACGAGGCGGAGAACGTAGATGTCGCCGAGAAGCTGGAGTCCGAACTGAAGCGCGACTACCACGTCATTACAGCGGAAAAACGTCTCGACCAGATTGCGCGCGATTTCGTGCGGCACTATTCCGCGTCGTGGGAGAACGGCAAGGCGATGTTCGTGTGCATCGACAAGATCACATGCGTGAAGATGTACGACCTCATCTCAAAGTATTGGGACGAGGAAACGAGGTCGCTGGAGGCGAAGCTCTACGCCACGGAGGACGAGCAGGAAGAGCAATTCCTCCGGCGACAGGTGGCGTGGATGAAGGAGACGGTCAAGGCCGTCATTGTCAGCGAAGAACAGAACGAGGACGAGAAGTTCGCCAAGTGGGGGCTGGACATCCTGCCGCACCGCAGGGTGATGAAGGAGGGGATGAGTCTGCCCGAGTCGTTCAAGTCAAAGCTGGAGTATGTGGGGCGAGACCGCATGGATGTTGACGAGGCCTTCAAGGCGGAGGAGCATCCCTTCCGCATCGCCATCGTTTGCGCCATGTGGCTGACGGGGTTCGACGTGCCGTCCTTGGGTACGCTCTATCTCGACAAGCCGCTCAAGGCGCACACGCTCATGCAGGCCATTGCCCGCGCGAACCGCGTGAACGAGGGCAAGAACAACGGCCTGATCGTCGATTACTGCGGCATTCTCAAGAACCTGCGTCAGGCATTGGCGACCTTTGCCGGGGGAACGGGCGGGCTAGGCACGGAAGGCGGCGAGACTGATCCCGTGAAACCGGAGGGGGAACTATTAGCGGAGTTGTCGGAGGCGATTGGGCTTGTTCGGGAATGGCTGGAGGCGCACGGAGCGTCTCTGCAGGCCATCATTGACGGAACTGGTTTCGCCAAGAACGCCGCCATCAACGCCGCGAAGGAGGCGGTCAACGAAAACGACGAGACGCGCAAGCGATTCGAGGTTTTGTGTCGTGCGTGCTTCGCCAAGTTCAAGGCCTGTATCACGTTTGCTGGCGTTAATCGCCATCGCGACGAATACGCGGCGATTCGCGTTGTCTACATGAGCCTTCTGCAGGGGAAGGCTGATGCAGACATTTCTGATATCATGCGTGAACTGCAGAAGATCGTAGATGAGGCTATTGTTCCGCAGGAAAACGTTGGCGACGAACGAGCACCATACGACATCAGCCGCATTGACTTTGAGCGGTTGAGACAGGAATTCGCCACGTCCAAGTCGAAACGCACAGCCGTACAGTCTATGAAGGCGACGGTCGAGGCGAAACTTGCCGCGCTTCTTGCCCGGAATCCCCTGCGCACCGATTTCCAGCGCAGGTACGAAGAGATCGTCGCCGCCTACAACAGCGAGAAGGACCGGCAGACAATTGAGCAGACGTTCGAGGCGCTCTTGAAGTTCATCGCCGAGATGTCGGAAGAGGAGGAACGTGCGGTCCGGGAAGGGCTCGATGAAGAAACTCTGGCAATCTATGACCTCTTGAAGAAACCAGCGTTGTCAAAGTCTGAGAACAAGAAGGTGAAGGCTGTCGCAAAAGGGCTTCTCACGACGCTGAAGGCGGAGAAACTTAAGATTGACCACTGGCGCGACAAGGAAAGTACGCGTGACGGCGTTCGGCGGCAGATATATGACTTCCTGTTTGCCGATGCTACGGGACTTCCAGGTGCTTATTCCGAGTCGGAGATTAACGCCAGGACGGAAGCAGTTTATAGCCATGTATATGAGGTCTACCCTGTAGTGCCTTCACCATATTACGGACGCAAGAGCGCATAGAAGAGGAATTTGAATGGCAAGCGACTTCAAGAAACTATCCGACAAGGTAAAGCCGCGCGAGCAACTGCGCGATGCTGTCTCGCCGTCTGAATTGAAACCGGAGGCGCTGTTGGCGATTCTGTTGCGCACTGGGGCGGCTGGGTGTAATGTGCTGGAGACGGCGCGGCGGCTTCTCGATGCATTTGGATCCGTGTCGGAGCTTGTTAAAAGCGACTGGCGAACGCTGGAGCGTCACATCCGCGATTACAACAAGCGTCATTCCGATCGGAAGATAAAAGGCGTTGGACAGTTGAAGATGCTGGAACTTGCGGCGGCGTTTGAGCTTGTGCGTCGCGGATATGAATTGGATGGCGAGGACATTCGGAAGGTCAGGATCACTAATCCGGAAGATTCCTATCGCATATTTCGCGAGGCGGCGTTCTTGGGCGAGGAGCAGGAAGGTTTCTATGTTCTACCGCTCGACACAAAAAACCGTCCACTATGCACGGCGCCATTGCGTGTCACATATGGGCTAGTCGATCAGGTGCTGGCACATCCGCGTGAAGTGTTCAAAGCGGCGATACGATGGGGTGCCCATGCGATCATTGTCGCACATAACCATCCTTCTGGTGATCCAACGCCGGGCAGGGATGACATCCGTCTGACGGAACGGCTTGTTGATGCAGGGCGCATAGTCGGAATCCCTGTCATCGATCACTTGATTCTTGGTTCGCCGGATAGTGCGGAAGGCAGAGGGTTTGTCTCGCTGAAGAAGCTTGGCATAGGAAGCTTGGCATGAATTCAACAAAACTGCTGTTATACAGTAGAAGGTTGCACAAATGGCGATGCCACAGAGAGACGAAACGATCCTCCTTCGCTCTTGCGAGCTATAGAGGACAAGTTGAGGAAATCAAGCGGCTGGAACCACCTTCGCCGAGGCTGCGGCGGGTCAAGTGCGTTGCTTGAATACGCCGTCATGCATGAAGACGAAGCCGAGGCCGCCCGCCTCCGCGCAGAGTTGACGAAATTGGTGGATAAGGTGTAGCGCGTCGGATTTGCCGCGCTGCTGGAGGGGCGCTACCGCTTACCCCCGGGGGTAAGGGGTTCATACCCCTGGGGGTAATCACCTCATACCCCTAGGGGTAAGGGCATGCTACCCCTAGGGGTAACTCACTGACTTACCCCCGGGGGTAGTTAAGCGAGCCGACGATGCGTCGGCGAGCGCAAAAGCTACGAAAAGAAACGCGCCATAGCGGAAGGTCGGGCTAACGGCGCATGTGTGAGGAGCGAGCGCAGGGGAACGGCAAGACTCCGGTTCGCGTGATGCGCCAGAGGACGCGCGCGAGACAAGGAGGCGGTATTCCGCCGACGAAGTATCGCGCTGCGGACGGTGGATGCAGCGCGCGGGAGGAGTCGCGCTTTTCCCCGAAGGGAGTGACGAACGCATGCGACGTTTGCCCAGTTCCCGAGGGTGCACTGCGCGGCTTTGTTTTGGGCCAACGCCGGGCGGAACCCTTTTAGGCGAGGCGGATTGCACAGGACTCGACCCAGAAGCCGTATATGTATACGGCGAGTGGGTCGAAGGACGGGCAAGGCGCCCGCCTCAAAGGGCGAGCACGGTTGCCCGAAACAAAGCCGCACACTGGAAGGCAAACCAGCACACGCAAGCAACAGCTGGATGCGCTGCATGAATACGCCGTCATGCATGGGGACGAAGCCTAGGCCGTAGGCCGCGCCACGCCGAGCCGATGGTCGCGGACGCGGAGGGTGTGTTTTGGCGGCATGCGAAGCGACGGGGAAAAAGACGGAAGCGACCCGATTTTGACGCACCGCCATTTTGCCGAGAGGCTTGACGGCATTGGCAAAATGTAAAAGGTCGCAAAATCGATGTCGCCACCGGCTTTTTCACCGGAGCTTTGGCGCGTATTCGCGGCAAAGCTAGCGAGCCCTAAGCCAAAACACATCCCGAAGCGGACGCGACACAAAACCATCGGGTCTCCGGACTTAGTGACGGGTCGGATGAAGGCCTCACCTTGGCTCCATCACATTGCAGATAATTGCTTTTGCCCCCTTGTCAGGAGGGGGCAAATAATGATATACTATCTCCCACTTTGGAAAAGCACAAGGAAAAACGATAAATGCCGACAATCAATCAGTTGATCCGCAAGGGGCGCAGCCCCCTAGCGACGCATTCGAAGTCGCCGGCGCTCAAGGCATGCCCCCAGCGCCGCGGCGTCTGTCTCGTCGTAAAGACGATGACCCCCAAGAAGCCTAACTCCGCTCTCCGCAAGGTCGCCCGTGTGCGCCTTACGACCGGCGTGGAAGTGACGGCCTACATCCCCGGCGAAGGTCACAACCTCCAGGAGCACAGCGTCGTTCTCGTGCGCGGAGGCCGTGTGAAGGACCTTCCTGGCGTCCGCTACCACATCGTTCGCGGCAAGCTCGACTCCCTCGGCGTCGCGGGCCGCAACCGCAGCCGTTCGAAGTACGGCATGAAGCGCCAGAAGAAAGAGGAGAAGTAAGACATGAGCCGCAGAGGTAAGACTATCGTCAAGCGCGTCGTT
>CADCAK010000016.1 GCA_902799385.1 uncultured bacterium
GAGCCTCTCGGCAAAATGGCGACGCGTCGAAATCGGGTCGCTTCCGTCTTTTTCCCCGTCGCGTCGCATTTCGCCGAAACACTCCCCGCCGCTTCCGCGACCATCGGTCGGCGCGGCGATTTGCAGAATCTTCATGACGGCGGTTGAGATGCCGTAGGCATGGAGATTTTTTGAAGTTGCAACGCTTGATTTCGACGCGGCATTTTGCTATCCTACGCGTGGTTGTCTTCCATCAAATATGGAGATGCGTATGGTTGAATCTTTTCAGATGATGTTGCAATATGTGTGCATAGGTGTGTTGGGGTGTATGGCTTTGGCCATGCTGGCCTTGTTTTCCTATTGGCATTTGCGGCGTTTTCTCGCTTGCTTCATGGGCAAAGGGCGGCTTGGCTCAATACTCGCAATGGCATCGGTCAAGGCGACGGTCACTGTCGGCACGATTAAAGTCTCGCTGAAGGCAGCCGACAAGGGCAAGGGCTCCGTCGCCGCGACAATCGAGTAGGATTCCAATGGGCGATAGAGTGGAAAACATTAGAAGGGCCATTTTCGTATACGGCGCGCCTGCGAGCGGAAAGTCAACGCTCGGCAGGGCCATAGCCGAACGGCTTGGCGTCGGATTTGTCGATCTTGACGAGCGCATAGTGACCGAAGAAGGCACGTCAATTCCCGAAATATTCAAGACTCGCGGAGAGGCGGCGTTCCGCGACATCGAGAGTAAAGTCTTGCGGGACCTAATCTCCGGCTTGGCCGGGGAACAGGCGTCTTTCAATCTGCGCCATGGTGCTGCCGTCGTCGTCTCGCTCGGCGGCGGCACTCTCCTGCGCGACGAGAATAGGGCGCTTTGCGAAGAGCGCGGCACCGTCTTCTGCCTCGACACCCCGTCCGACGAGGAGCTTGCGCGCCGCATCGGCGCGGCGCCCGGGTCGCGCCCCCTCGGCGACAGAGCAAAGGAGCGCGCGGCGCACTACGCTTCATTTCCGAACCGCGTCGCAGCGTTCTTCGACGCGCAGTCTTCCCTCGTGGTCGTCGGCCGGGGCATCGCGCCCGCAATCCTCGCGGGGCGCAACGTCGTCGCGGACGAGACTGTCGCGCGTCTCTGGGCTGGGCGTCTCGGCGTCTCGCCGTTCGCCACCATTCCGTCGGGTGAGGAGCACAAGACGCCTGCGACCGTCGCCAGCCTCTGGCATGCGTTCGCGGAAAGGGGGCTTGGCCGCAAGGACACGGTGGTTGCGCTCGGCGGCGGCGTCGCCGGCGACTTGACTGGCTTCGCCGCTGCTACGTGGATGCGCGGCATTCCCTGGATCAACGTGCCGACTACGCTTCTTTCGATGGTTGACGCGTCTACCGGCGGCAAGACCGGGTGCGACCTTCCGGAAGGCAAGAACCTCGCGGGCGCGTTCCATTTCCCGAAGCTCGTCGCAATCGACGCCGACTTCCTCGACACGCTTTCTCCGAAGCTTGTCGCCGACGGCCGCGCCGAGATGGTCAAGCACGAGGCGATAGGTCTGGCCGGAAAGCCGAAAGTCGAAAGTAGCGGGTTGCCGTCGCCTGCCGAAATCGCCGAGAATCTGATGGTGAAGGTCCGAATCGTTCGCGAGGATCCCCTTGAGACGCTTGGACGGCGGATCCTGCTCAACTGCGGGCATACTGTCGCGCATGCGATCGAGAAGGCGACGGGCTACCGCGTCTCGCATGGCGAAGCTGTCGCCATCGGCTGCGTCGAAGAGGCGAAGGTCGCCGTCCGACGCAACCTCGCCCCGGCGTCGTGGCCCGGTGAGCTTGCCGCGCGGTTCGCCGCCATGGGGCTTCCGACTTCGCTCCCTGACGGGCTTTCGCCTGAAGCGCTCGTGCCGCTGATGCGCGGCGACAAGAAGCGCGATGGTGGTACCGTCGTATTCGCCCTGCCGTGCGGCTGGGGCGATGTGCGCGGAATCAGGATCGATCTTTCGAAGGAGAGTCTTTGATGACCACGATTCAACCCGGCAAGCGGACAGGTTCCGTCTCGATCCCGCGCTCGAAGTCGCATGAACACAGGCTTCTTGTAGCCGACTTTCTCGCCGGCGACTATTCCCGCCTTGCGCCATCGGACGGCGACGGCGAGGACATCGTCGCCACGAAGCGGTGCCTTGAGGCGCTGAAGGGCGACGGCCAGCTCGCCGTACTCGACTGCGGCGAAAGCGGTTCGACGCGGCGCTTCCTCGCCCCAGTCGCCGCAGCGCTTGGAAAGTCCGTGACGTTCCTCACCCGCGGGCGCCTTTCCGAGCGGCCGCAGCTTGACTACTCCGAACTGAAGAGCGGGCTCCATGAGCTCGCCGGCGACGTCTCGTCGCAGTTCGTGACGGGGCTTCTCTTCGCGCTTCCGCTTCTCGACGGCGATTCGCGGATACGCTTCACCTCTCCGCTCGAGTCGCGCGGCTACGTAGACATGACTCTTCGCGTCCTTTCCGGCGCAGGCGTCTACGTCGCGGTAAGGGACGACGGCTTTGATGTTCCCGGCGGCCAGAAATACCTTCCCCAGCCGGATGTGAAAGTCGAACTCGATTGGTCGGGCGCGGCCTTCTGGTATGCGATGAACTCCATGGGAAGCCTTGTCATGTTCGAGAAGCCCGACGCTCATTCGTCGCAGCCAGACCGCGCGATAGTGGAACTTGCCCCGCGCATCGCCTCGGCATGGAAGGGCGAGAAGGTCGATGTCAGCGTCTCGGGGTGCCCCGACCTCTTCCCCGCGCTCGCCGTGCTCGCGGGGTCGTCTGCGGGACTCACGCGCTTTTCCGGGACGCGCCGCCTGAAGCTCAAGGAGTCGGACCGCGTGTCCGCGATGGCCGATGTGCTTGGCCGGTTCGGCGTGGACACCGACGTGGAAGAGGACTCGTTTCTCGTCCACGGCACAGGCGGCAGGTTCAGGGGCGGTGAGTTCCACTCGTTCGACGACCACCGCATCGCGATGGCGATCGCAGTCGGCGCGACCGTTGCGGAAGGCCCCGTGGAGATCGACAACGCCGAATGCGTGGCGAAGTCGTATCCTGGCTTCTTCGACGAGTTTTCGCGTCTTCGCGGCATTTGACCGCCTTCTGCGTGCGCCATGGCGCCGACGGCCGCCAAAAAGTGTCGCGCTTCCATGTGCATGACGCGGTTTTTATGGTAAAATATGAGGCAACGCCTTTCAAGTAAAAATATCAAGGAGAATCAAGATGAGCTATAGCTGGAAATGGTTCAGGGCCGGAAGAATGCGCCAGGTTTCGCTTACGTGCGGTGCTGACGTCGCCGCCCTCGCGCAACTCGACCGCAAGCAGTGGATCGCGCTTTCGATGCCGACGACTGGCGTCAGGTTCGACCTTCGCATGCTTGAGCTGATGGATACCGACCACGACGGACGAATCCGCACGCCCGAGGTCCTCGCTGCGATAGACTTCCTCAAGGCGAAGAACGTCGACTTCGATTCCCTCTTCACCGCAGGAGAGGCCGAGGAAAAGGCGCTCGCCGACGTCACGTCGAAGCAGGCCGACCTCGCTGCGCTTGAACCATCCGCCGACGATAAGAAGGCTCTTGCCGACTGGGAGGCGAAGGGCAAGACGCCCGAGGTCGCCGTCGCCGGCGACGGGACTGCCGACGCCGACGCCGCACTCGCGGCGGTCGAGCCTGTGATCGACGCGTTCTTCCTTCCCCCTGAGGACATGCCGCTCGTCACCGAGGATCCCGACAAGGTTCTGCCGCTCAAGGACCATCTGAACCCGAAGCACCTTGAGGCGATTCTCGCGTTCGCGGAGAAGTGCGTAAAGCCCGTGCTCGGCGAAAAGGACACGCTTTCTCGGCTCGAATGGAAGAAGGTGAAGGGCGCGTTTGCCGCTTACCGCGCGTGGATCGCCGCGAAGCCGGTGATGAATGCCGGCAAGAAGGGCGAGCTTGACGACGAAGAGCGTGTCCTGCGCTACAAGTTGCACCTCGTCGAGTTCCTCGAGAACTACGTCAACATGCGCCGTCTCTACGACCTCGAGGAACTCGCCGTTTTCCAGACGGGTGTTCTCCGAATCGACGCGAAGGAGATGAACCTCTGCTTCCACGTCGAGAGCGAGGCCGCTCACTCGACGCTCGTCGAGAAGTCGAACTGCTGCGTCATCTACCTCAAGCTCTCTCGTCCTTCCGAGGGCGCGACGCGGCAGATCTGCGCCGTTGTCACGGCTGGCGCTGTCGCACAGCTCTACGTCGGCAGGAACGGTGTCTTCTACGACCGTGACGGCAAGGACTGGGATGCGGTGATCACCAAGGTCGTCGAGGCGCAGGTGTCGCTCGCCGAAGCCTTTTGGGCTCCTTGGCGCAAGCTTGGCGAGGGCGTCGCGGCGGCGGTGAAGAAGTTCCTCGGGGACAAGCAGGCCGCGGCGCAGAAGAACGTCGAGGCCGGGACGCAGAACGCACAGGCGGGAGGCGCCGCGATGGCGAGCTCTGTCGCCGCCATCGGCATCGGCGTCGCGATGGTCGGTTCGGCTGCTGCGGCGCTCATGGCCGCGATCTCGAACATGACTGCGCTCCAGATCGCTATTTCCATCGTGGCGCTAATCCTCGTCGTCTCGCTTCCGAGCGTGATCCTCACGTGGTTCAAGCTCCGCCAGCGCGACCTCGGCGCGATACTCAACGCAAGCGGCTGGGCTATCAACCGCCCGATGCGCTTCTCGATCAAGCGCGCGCGCGGCTTCACCATCTGCGCTCCGTGCCGCATTTGCCGCATCATCTGCTGGCTCGTCGTCCTCCTCGCGATAATCGGCTCGGCGCTCTGGCTGTGCTGTCCGTGCACGAAGAGCTGCAAGCCTGACGCCGAAAACGACACTTCGGCGCCTGCTGCAGAGGCCCCGGCACCGGCTCCCGCTAACTGAAGAGGAGAAAGGAACACTTAAATGGGCGGACTTTGCGGCGTCGTTTCGAAAGAGGATGCGGTAAGCGACCTCTTTTTCGGCACTGACTACCATTCACACCTCGGCACCCATCGCGGCGGCATGGCCGTCCTTGGGCCAAGCGGCTTCCAGCGGTCGATTCACAACATCCAGAACTCGCCGTTCCGCTCGAAGTTCGAGAATGACGTCACGCACTTTGCGGGCAACGTCGGCATCGGCGTCATATCCGATACCGATCCTCAGCCGCTCGTGATGTACTCGAAGCTTGGCGCGTTCGCGATAGTGACCGTCGGGCTCGTGACAAACATCGAGGAAATCAAGAAGGAACTCTTCGAGCACAACGCGCAGCTGCAGTACTCGACGACGAGCGGAATGGTCGGCCCTACCGAGGTAATCTCCGCGCTGATCGCGACCCAGGACTCGCTCGTCGCGGGTGTGCGCTACGTCCAGGAGAAGGTGAAGGGCAGCTGCTCGATTCTGCTCATCTCCGGCGACGGGCGGCTCTATGCCGCGCGCGACCGCTACGGGCGCACCCCGATAGTGATCGGCCGCAAGGAGTCGGGGATGATCGCGCTCATGGAAAGCTGCGCGCTTCCGAACCTCGGCTACGAATACGTCCGCGACCTCGGGCCTGGCGAAATGGTCGAGATGTCGCCCGACGGCATGACGACTGTCATCGAGCCGGGCGACAAGATGGCGATATGCTCGTTCCTCTGGGTCTACTACGGCTATCCGGCGTCGTCCTACGAGGGGCGCAACGTCGAGATGGCTCGCTACCGCTGCGGTTCCGCGCTCGCAAAGCGCACGCCGACAGAAGTCGACGCCGCGTGCGGGATTCCCGATTCCGGCACGTCCCACGCGCTCGGCTACGCGCACGAGGCGGGCATCAAGTTCGCCCGTCCGTTCGTGAAGTACACGCCGACGTGGGCGAGGTCGTTCATGCCGCAGGACCAGCGCCAGCGCGAGAAGGTGGCGTCGATGAAGCTTATAACGATACCTGGGCTCATCAAGGACCGCCGCCTCGTCTTCTGCGACGACTCGATCGTGCGCGGCACGCAGCTCGGCAAGCAGGCCGACCGTCTCTACAAGGAAGGGTGCAAGGAAGTGAACGTCCGCATCGCGTGCCCGCCGCTTCTCTACCCCTGCCGATTCATCAACTTCTCGCGCTCCAAGAACGAGTACGACCTCATCACCCGCCGCTACGTGCGCGGGCACGAGGGGGAGAACGCCGACATCGCGAAGTATGTCGATCCGAACGGCGAGCCCTACAAGGGCATGGTCGAGTTCATCCGCGAGAAGCTGAACCTTACCTCTCTTGTGTTCCAGACTGTAGACGATCTCGTCGCCGCAATCGGGCTTCCGCGCGACCGGCTCTGCACGTACTGCTGGACGGGCGAGGACGTCTCGATGCCAGGCTCGTGCGCGCACGGCTGCTCGTCCTGCCCGCACGCGTGCTCCGCGAATCCGAAGAAGTGACGGACGCCGGCATGGCAAAGCGCGTCACACTGTTCGCGGGACACTACGGCAGCGGCAAGACAAATGTCGCGCTCAACTTCGCGCGGCAGCTGAAGCGCACCGTGCCGCGCGTCGCCGTTGCAGACCTCGACATCGTCAACCCCTACTTCCGCACGAAGGACTCGGCCGCCGATCTCGCGGCCGAGGGGATTGAGCTTGTCGTCAGCGACTACGCGAACTCGAACGTCGATTTCCCGGCGATGCCGAAGGAGGCGTACGCCATTTTCGCCGACCGAGGCGCAAGCGTCGTCGTAGACGTCGGCGGCGACGACCGCGGCGCTCTTGCGCTTGGACGGTATGTCGACGACATCCGCGCCGAGGGCGACTACGACATGCTTGCCGTAGTGAATGCGTCGCGCCCGCTGACGTCCACTCCGGGCGACGCGCTCGATGTCCTGCGCGAGATAGAGGAAGCCTGCCGTCTGCCTTTCACCGGGCTTGTCAACAACACGAACCTCGGCCCGCAGACAACGGCGGCGACCGTTCTTTCGTCAATGCCGTATGCAGACGCAATAGCGGGCGCCCTCGGCCTGCCCGTGAAGTTCACATGCTGCCCAGCGTCGCTTGAGATCGAGCTGCGCGGCAAGGTGCAGTCCCTTTTACCGCTCGACATCCAGAAAATATACTATCAACTCGACACAGACACATAGGCAACCGCTATGAAACTACATACCATGGCAAAATCGGTCGCGGCTTCTGCTGCCGCGTTGGTGCTCTCGTCAGCCATTGCCGCCCGCGTCAATGTCTATCCGCAGAGCTTCGATGCGGGCGGGTGGGGCCTTGATGCGCAGTTCATGGACGTGATGGGCTCGCCATACCTCATTGCGCACGGGCTTGGCGTCCGCGTCCTTGACGCGAAGGCGCGCGTAGCGTTCCCGGAGACGGGCGAGTACCGCGTCTGGGTGCGGACGAAGAACTGGGCCGATGGCGCACCGGGGAGATTCCGCGTCCTCGTCGACGGCAAGCCGCTCGGCAAGGTGTTCGGCGCCGGGCCGCGCGAATGGGCGTGGGAAGATGGCGGCGTTGTCAGGATCGACGCCGAAACGGCGACGGTCGCGCTCGAGGACTTGACCGGCTTCGACGGACGCTGCGCCGGAATTGTTTTCGCGAATGGCGGAGAAAAGCCGGAAGGTGCGCTAAAAGCTGACGAGGCGAATGTCGCCGAGACGGTCAAGGTCGATTTCGTGGTCGTCGGCGGCGGAATGCCAGGGACTTGTGCGGCGGTCGCGGCGGCGCGGCGCGGGCTCAAGGTCGCGCTCGTGCAGGACAGACCAGTGCTTGGCGGCAATGCGTCAGGCGAGATTCGCGTCTATTGCGCAGGCGAGGCTAAGCACGATATTGTGAAGGAGCTTCGCGGGTACTTCATGAACCGCGACGACAACATCCCCCTCTGCGACAGGCGGCGCATGCGCATCGTCGAGGACGAGAAGAACATCGACTTGCATACGCTGACGCGGGCGTTCGGCGTAGAGAAGGGCGCGGACGGCATGATTGCGGCGGTCAAGGCGCTCGACCTCAAGTCCAACCGCGTCGTCCGATTCGAGGCGCCGCTGTTCTGCGACGCGACTGGCGACGGCTGGGTGGGGTACTGGGCAGGCGCCGACTGGCGCATGGGCCGCGAGGCCAAGGCCGAGTTCAACGAAAGCCACGCTCCCGACGTGGCCGACGGCGACACGCTTGGAGCGTCTATAATGTGGACAAGCGCGGATGCGAACCAGACCGTGCCTTTCTCCGCGCCCTGGGCCGAGCCGCACGCGCAGGGCGTCGTGGCGACGGAAGGCGAATGGCGCTGGGAATACGGCATCCACCGCGACATGATCGCCGAGGCCGAGGAGATCCGCGACAGGATGCTACTCGCGATATACGGCGCGTTCTCGCTCGCGAAGAAGCGTCCTGAAAACGCAAACAAGGTGCTGAAGTTCTGCCCCTACTTGAGCGGCAAGCGCGAGTCGCGCCGCATCATGGGCGACTGGGTGCTGTCACAGAACGATGTCGCCGCCTGCAAGCCGTTCGAGGACGCCATCGCGACTGGCTCGTGGGGCATCGACCTCCACTACGACGGATTCAAGCAGGGCGTGGACTTCCTCTCAAGAAACACTTTCGACCACGTCGGGCGCTTTTGGATTCCGTACCGCTCGATATACTCGCGCAACGTAGGTAACCTGTTCATGGTCGGGCGCTGCTTCAGCTGTTCGCACGTGGGGCTCGGCGCGCCGCGCGTCATCAGCACGCTCTCGCAGCTCGGCGTCGCGGCGGGCGAGGCGGCGGCGATGTGCCGCGAGCTTGGCCTTTCGCCGCGCGGCATCTGGAAGGACGGATACGTGCGCAGGCTCCAGGAGCGTCTTGGTGGCGGCTTCCCCGGCGTGCCGGACCAAAAGACGGCTGGCTGGCTGGTCGTAGACGACGAGTCTGAAGGCGTGACGTTCGGCAAGGGCTGGACGAAGCGCCACAACAACAACGGCGAGCAGGTCGGCGACTGGACGCATTTCCCCCGGGAAGGCGCATGGAAGGCGACCTACCCACTGCCGGTTGAGAAGGCGGGGCGGCACGTGCTTATGGGCAAGACGCCATATGCCTACGGCGCGCATCCAGGCTCAAAGACTGCGTTCGAGCTGAAGACGGGCGGCAAGACGCTTGAATTCTTCTTTGACCAGGCGCAGGGAACCGGCTCGTGGCAGAGAATCGGGGAGTTCGACATCGAGCCCGGCGCGACGCTTGCAATCGTGCCCGCCAAGTCCAAGGGCTTCACCGTCGCGGACGGCTTCGCGCTCGTGCCGGTACATGGGGGGAGTTTCAGCGCCGTTTCGCCAGACGGGCTAAACGAATTGCGGCTTGATGTCGGAGAAAAGGGGATGGAGTATTCCATATTGCGGCGCGGCAAGGCGCTCGTCGCGCCGACCGAAATCTCCCTTCATACCAAAGAGCACGGTTGGATGAACGGTGGAAATCCAACTGCTACGACCCGCAAGATCGAAGGCAAGCTCGCGACGCCAATCTACAAGAAGAGCGAAGTCGATCTCGCGGCGAACGAGACGCGCGTAGATTTCGGCGACTGGGCGCTCGTTCTCGTTGCGCGCAACGACGGCGTGGCGTGGCGGTTCGAGACGAAGTATGACGGCGAAGTTACCGTCACCGCCGAAAATACGAACGCCCGCTTCCCGAAGGACACTGTGCTTTGCTACGGCCAGGTCGGCGGCTTTGAGTCCGGCTTCGAAAGACCGGCGACAATCGGCCCAGTCGAGGGCGTCAAGAGCGGTCATCCGCAGATCGTCATGACGCCATTTACGGCAAGCGTCCCTGGCGCGGGCGTTGTGAGCATAACGGAGTCGAATCTCTTGGACTATCCGGGGTTAAACTTCTACCGCAAGGAGGGCGAGACGGACATGCTGCGTTCGTGGCAGGCCGGCGTTCCCTCGGAAACCTTTCCTGGGCGGCGCCTCATTCGCGTCAAGAGCCGCCACCCGTATCTCGCGAAGACTTCGGGCACGCGCGCCTACCCGTGGCGCGTGTTTGTCCTTGGCGACACGCCGTCTGACCTCGTTTCGGCAGATACGGTGTATGCGCTCGCCGAGCCGTGTCGCCTCGCCGACACGTCGTGGATCAAGCCGGGGCTTGTGCAGTGGGACTGGTGGCACGGCTTCAAGATCACCGATGTCCCCGGGCTCAAGTCCGGCTGTAACTACGAGACGTACAGGGCCTACATCGACTATGCCGCTGCGAACGGGATCCCCTACATAATCATGGACGAGGGATGGAGCGAGCACCTGGACCTCGACAAGCCGCGCGCCGAGGCGAACCCCGAAGGTGTCATCAACTACGGCAAGGAGAAGGGCGTCGGAGTAATCCTCTGGGCGGCATGGTCGCCGCTTGTGAAGGCGGAGGACCGCGCGCGCATCTTCGACCGCTACGCCGCGATGGGCGCGAAGGGCTTCAAGATCGACTTCATGGAACGCGACGACCAGGACCTTGAGAGGTTTCTCGAGAATACTGCCGCCGACGCCGCAAAGCGCAGGCTCGTCGTCATGTACCACGGCATCCACAAGCCGACGGGGCTTTGCCGCACATTCCCCAATGTCCTCAACTACGAGGGCGTCTATGGGCTTGAGCAGGGGCACAGCATTGGCGGTCGGCATGTCGTAGTCGAGAACGACGTCACCATCCCCTATACGCGCATGGTTGCCGGCGCGATGGACTATACGCCTGGCGCGATGCGCAACCGCGCCCACGATGCGCCGGACTTCCAGAAGGGGAAGGACGCGCCGTCCTGCTATGGCACGCGCTGCCACCAGCTTGCGCTTTTCCCGATTCTCGAGGCGCCGGTTCAGATGCTTTGCGACTCGCCGACGCAGTACCGCACGGCCGGCGAGTGCTTTGCGTTCCTGAGCAAGGTCCCGACCGTCTGGGACGAGACGGTTGGCGTCGCCGGCGAAATCGGCGCGTTCGCGTCCGTGGCGCGGCGGAAGGGCCGCGACTGGTGGCTTGGCGCGATCACGAACTGGGATGCGCGCGACATGGAGCTTCCGACGAAGTTCCTCGGCGAAGGCGAGTGGAAGGTCGAGGCGTTCGAGGACGCGGCCGATGCCGATGTCAACGCCGAGCACTACGTTCGCCGCGATTTCACGGTCAAGGCGGGCGAAGCGCTCAAGGTGCATCTCGCGCCAGGCGGTGGCTTTGCCGCCCGCTTTGTGCCGCTGGTAAAATGACATAGGGCTGCATTGCATATTCAACGGCGAGAGTTGCTGAAAGGCGGGTTGTCGGCGCTTGGTTTCCTTGCGCTGGACGGCTTGCCTGTCTTCGCGGCTCCAGCCGGGTTCAAGCCGAAGGGCAAGCCCAAGCTCGTGTTCGGCATATTGAGCGACACGCATTTGCAGTCGGGCTGGGACGGCGTCAAGCCCCATGGCGGCTTTCCCCTCACATACGTGACGAACGCGATGAAGCTTTTCCGAGACCGCGACATCGACGCGTTCATGCACCTTGGCGACGCGGCGCATCGCGGCAAGAACGTAGAGGCGCAGTACCACCGCGACATCTTCGAGAAGTTCTTCCCCCACGGAAAGTCGCCGCACGGCAGGCGCATCGTCGAGAAGCTTGTCGTCGTAGGGAACCACGAGCTTTACGGAAACGTCGCGGGGGGCGGTGGCGCGTGGGCGCCGAACATCTGGAAGGACCCAGCTGAACGCGCGAGGCACGTGCTTTGCGGCGACCTTCCGAAGCATTGGGAGCAGGTCTGGGGCGAGAAGTACGAAGAGGTCTGGCACAAGGAGGTCAACGGCTACCACTTCTTCGGCCGCCACTGGGAAACAGACGAGATGAAGCTTGCGAACTTCATAAACTCCAAGGCCGAGGAATATTCACTTAAGGGAGCCAAGCCGTTCTTCATCCTTTCGCACAGGCGACACCATTTCCGGTTCTGCCACGCGCTGAGGGCGTTCCCGAACGCCATCGCGTTCTTCGGCCACTGGCACCAGTCGAACGCCGACTACAAGACGATCTACTTCGACTCGTTTGGCGGATTCTTCCCGAGCATCCAGGTTGGGGCCTGCCGCATGGACGGAGGCAACGCGCTGGATGGGAACGAGCGCGTCACAAAGGGCGAAGGTATCATGGAGAGCGTCGTGGCCAACGGCAAGGCGTGGCAGCAATGCAAGAACCCGTCGCGGCAGGCCATGATCGTAAACGTCTACGGCGACTGCGTAATGTTCGAGCGGCACGAAGTCGGAAAGGGCGGCAAGCTCGGCCCTGATTGGATGCTGCCGCTGGACTGGCGGCAGGAACACGTCGGCGGCGAGCGGAAGAAGCATCCCTTCTCGCGCGGGGAGCTCGCGAAAGCCCTTGGCCCGCCGGAGTTCCCGAAAGGCGCGAAGCTCGAAGTGTCCGCCACGCTGTCGCGCGTAGTCGCGAAGGACAACGGCGCACTTGTCGTATACCGCGACAAGAACGCCAAGAACGCGCCGAGCGTTCCCGTAGTGCGCCTGACGATCCCGTGCGCCGACGGCAACCTTAATTCGAGGCCGTATGCCTACGATGTGGTGGTGATAGGCGACGACACGAAAAACAAGCTCTTCAAGAACGTCTACTGGGCTGGCTGCAACCTTGGCATCGGCAACGCGCCGAACAACGGACTGACGCTCGTAGACATTCCGAAGACCGAATTGCCGGAGGGCAAGTCGCTGACTATCGCCGTCCGGCCGGTATCCTCGCTCGCAAACAAGGGCAGGCCCCTTGCCGTCACATACTCGACGACATCGGGGACTGTCAAACAAAGAAAGGTATAAATGACATGTCAAATGCATCCATGATAGTAACTTCGGCTGTAGTGGCGCTTTTCGCGCTTTCGTCCGTCCGCGCCGCAGACGGGTATTCGTGCTCGCTGCGCGTTGGGAACTCGACTGCGACGCAGACGACGTCGGAGGGAAAGGAGAAGGGGAAGGGCAAGGCCACCCGCGCCCATTCGTCGTCCAAGACCGTGACTCGCGTCGTGACATGGCCCGTGTCGGGATCGGTTCGCGGCGAACCCGCCCCCTCAGCCAAAGATGTCAAGCTGATGTGCTATTTCATAGGCACGTCCGACGGCAAGGCGACGATGCTCGGGACGGAGACCAAGAAGGTCACGCTCGACGAGAAGGGCAACTTCAAGCTCGACGTCTCGGCTCCTGCTGACAAGCTCGTCCACACCACGACCGTTACGAAGAGCCGTGGACGGCGGCGCGGCGGCAGGTCGGGATCGACGAAGTCCACGACATCTGGCACGCGAGTGACGGGGTGCATAATACAGCTCCTGGTCAAGGACAAGGTCGAGAGGGCGTATGCTTCGAATTCGGGGTGGATTACGTACGCGAAGAAGAACCCTCTTCCCGAAGAAGACGTCCTTAAAATCCGCTGAAGACATGCGTCGCGCAGGCGCCGAACTGGTGTTTTTATGGTATAATACGGGCATGCCGACGGCGGCGGAGGGCAAATCGAGATGGAGTCGATGTTCAGCATTGCGGCAATTGCGTTCTGGGCGCTATGCGCGGCCGGGATAGCGTGGTATGCGGCGGAGGTCGCGAAGGACGTGACCTACGTCACGCTTGCGGACGGCCGTCGCCAGGAGCGCTCGATACCCATGGTCTTCAAGCTCCTCCTTCCCTTCGTCGGGAATCTCGACGGGCTCGTCTCGCGCCCCATGTTCGCCAAGCAGATCGAGGCCGCCGACCGGACGCTTGTCGCCGCTGGGTTCGAGGGGCTTCTCTCGGGGCGCGAGTTCGTCGCGCTCAAGATGCTCTGCCCTGCGGTCCTCGGCTTGGCGTGGACCGTCCTCATCCTGCTCCTTGGCGCGGCGCTTCCCGACTCCCTGTTCTCGGACGGCTTCGTGCCGCTGTGCCTCTTCGGTATCGCGCTTTTCTCCATGCAGCCGGCGATGTGGCTCAGGAGTGCGCTCAGGAAGCGCCATCTCGCTATAATGAAGGCGCTGCCGTTCGTGCTGGACATACTGACGCTTTCTGTCGAGGCGGGCATGGACTTCATAAGCGCACTCCAGCGCAACTGCCAGACGCGCAAGCTCGACGCGCTGAACGAGGAGCTGCTCCGCATGACAAAGGAGATCCAGGTGGGGCTGTCGCGCCGCGAAGCCCTGAAGAACATGGCCGACCGCGTCCGCCAGAGCGACCTTAGGGCCGTCGCGTTTGCGCTGATCCAGGCCGACGAGCTCGGCGTGTCCATCGGCGCGATACTCCGCATACAGTCCGAGCAGCTTAGAAGCCGCCGCTTCGACCGCGCCGAAAAGCTGGCGAACGAGGCGCCGACGAAGATGCTCGGGCCGCTTATGCTCTGCATTTTCCCCGCAGTGTTCATAATCCTGCTCGGGCCGGTGCTGTCGCAGGCCATGAAGGGGATGCTGTAGCGGGTGGAGGGACAAGACATGGCGAAACGTCCAGAACTGCTAGTCGCGTCCGGCCCGATGTCCGGCACGCGATTCGAGGTCGGCGCCGGAGGGGTGCGGCTCGGCCGCTCGCTGTCAAACGACGTGCACATCCCCGACGAGGAGATGTCGCGCAACCACTGTCTGTTCGAGAGGTCGGGCGAGTCTGGGATACGCGTAACGGACCTCGCGAGCGCGAACGGCACGTTCGTCAACGGCAAGATGCTCGGCTCCGAGTCGCGCGAGCTCAAGGAAGGCGACACGATTGAGGTCGGCGCAACGAAGATCAGCGTCGTGGGTGAAGCCACTGCGGCCATCGACCTTGGGCTCGGCTCCGCAGCGCCTGACGCTGCGCGCGGCCCGGAGGCGGCTGGCGGTGCATCCAATCAGCATGGCGTGCGCTCCCGCGCGAAGTTCGCCAACCTCCTGTGGGTCGTCGCGGCGCTTGCGGTGGCGGTTGCGACGGCCGTCGTCCTTCTTGCGCCGCGCGAGACCGGCGACGGCGTTGCGGCCGTCGTCGACGAGAAGCCCGAACAGAAGCTCGTTTCCCTGCACTACGAGAAGGTCGAGGCGGACGCCGAGCGGATCTTCAGCTACAGGATGGAAATTGACGAGTCCGGCATCCTGCGCGTTGCGTTCGACGACGTTCCCGGGGAGAACCGTCACGCAGACAAGAAGGCAAGGCTTTCCGCCAAGGCGATGAAGAGGATCCTTGAGCTGGTCGACAAGCCCGCCTTCGCCGCCCTCGACGGCGAGTACACTGGCTCCGGCGTCGAGGACGAGAACGCGCTCAGGCGATTCAGGATACGCATCGTGCGCTGGAACGACGTCAAGGACGTGCTTGTCGAGAACACCCAGGAGCCCGACGCCTTTAGGGAGATGCGCGAGTCGCTTGAGGCGTTTTCGCGCAACGAGCTCGGCATCTGGGCGGTGCAGTACACGAAGGAGAAGCTCGTCGAGCTAAGCGCGGAGGCTGCAAGGTCGGGCGACGCCAAGTGGGAGGACCGCGAGGTCGAATACGGCAACCTCAGCGCGGCAGTCAAGGCGTACAGGGGCGCCGTGTTCTATCTCGACACGGTAAACCCGAAGCCGGACGGCTACGCCGGCTTGAAGGAGCGGCTTGCCCGCGCCGAGGCGGAACTTAAGCGCCGCTATGAGGACCAGAGCTTCCTTGCGGACAAGGCGATAAAACTCGGCGACCTAGAAGCCGCGCATGCCGAGCTCAAGACACTCTGCGAAATGGTGCCGGAGAGGGACGATCCGCACCATGCCGAGGCAAACGCGCGTCTCGTGGACGTCGAAAACCGCATAAAGAAGGCGAGGGGTGGAAGATGAGGGGAATTGCAATCGTGCTCGCCGCGCTTTCGGCCTTTGCCGCTTTCGCCGACGCTTCAAAGACGATACGCTGCGATTTCACGAGCCAGCCGTCCGGCGCCACGGTCACCGTGGACGGCGTGGCGCGCGGCGTTACGCCTCTAACGTTGTACGACCTGTCTCCCGGCATGCGACACGTGCGCTTCGACATGGCCAACTACGAGAGGGTGGACGAGTTCGTTCTGCTTCGCGAAGGCGTCGCCGTCGGCAAGAACGCCGTGCTGCGTCCGCAGAAGGGGCTTCTCCTGCTTCGATCTGAACCCGCCGGGTGCGACATCTCCCTCGACGGCATGTCCCTTGGCAAGACTCCGCGCCTCATAGCGTCCCTTGACGCAAAGAACACATACCGGCTGCTTCTGCAGAAGCCCGGCTACCAGCCGCGAAACGTTGAAGTCAAGTTCAACGGCGGCGCCCCCCTCGTCAAGAACGAGTCCCTCTTGATAGACTCGGGCGTAATAGAGGTGACAAGCGAGCCGGCCGGCGCGGAGGTACTGCTGAACGGACGGCCGCGCGGACAGACGCCCGTGAGGGTCGCGGGGGTTCCGAAGGGGCGTGCGAAGATCTCGCTCAGGAAGCAGGGCTTCGCCGACGAATCGCGCGAGCTCTCGGTCGTCGTGGGCGACTGCCAGACGCTGTTCGTCAGGCTTAGCGGACTTCCGGGCTCGATCTCGCTTTCGTCAGTTCCCGACGGCGCAAGGTTCTATGTCAACGACAAGCCCGTCGGGAAGGGCGCCGTGTCGCTTTCCGGGATGTCGCCGGGCACCTACGCGATCCGCGCCGAAAAGGAAGGCTATGCGACGGCGACCAAGACCGTCTCGCTTGCGAACGGCGGCTCGGTAGTCGAGGAGTTCAGGCTTGCAAACATAATGGGGCGACTTGAGGTGAGGACAGTTCCGTCCGGCGTGGACGTGTTCCTCGACGGCAACAAGGTCGGCACGACCGCTCCCAGGGGCGAAGACAGCGACGCAAGCGAGATATTTGCAGTCGAGAACGTGCGCGAAGGCGAGCATGTCCTAACGCTCAAGTGCGACGGCTACGCCGGCGTCACAAGGCACCCTGTCGTAGAAAACGGCAGGACGCACCAGGTCAGCGTCAGGCTTAAGCGCGTCTTTACGCCGAACGTCGAGATAACCACCGTCGGCGGGGTGTACCGGGGCGTTCTCATCTCCAATACCGAGAGCGGCGTCGAGGTCGAAGTCTCGCTTGGCATCAGCCGCACATTCCCCCACGGCGAGATAAAGAAAATAGATTTCATAAAGTAGGTGAAGCGCCGTCTTGACATCGTTCTCGTCGAACGCGGGCTTGCCGAGAGCCGCACCCGTGCGCAGGCCCTCGTGATGGAGGGCAAGGTCCGCGTAGACGGGCAGACCGAATACAAGGCGTCGCGGCAGGTGGACGACTCCTCCGCAGTGGAAGTCGAGTCGCCGCCGCGCTTCGTCTCTCGCGGCGGCGAGAAGCTCGAAGGTGCGTTCGAGCTGTGGGGGACGGGGAAGGGGGATTGCGGAGCGGCCTTGTGCGCCGATGGCAAGGTCTGCCTTGACGTCGGCTCGTCGACCGGCGGCTTCACGGACTGCCTTCTTCAGCACGGCGCGAGGCGCGTGATGGCCGTGGACGTCGGCACGAACCAGCTTGCATACAGGCTGAGAACCGATCCGCGCGTGTGGGCGAAGGAAAACTTCAACGCGCGGTTCATGAAGCCTGGGGACATTCCAGAGGTCCCCGAGCTCGCCGTCACCGACGTATCGTTCATTTCGCTCAAGCTCATCCTTCCGCCGATATGCGAGGTGCTTGCACCCGGCGGGGAGATCGTGGCGCTCATCAAGCCTCAGTTCGAGGTCGGGAAGGGGAACGCCCCCGGCGGCTTCGTCCGCGACGAATCGCTCAGGCTCGCGTCGCGCGACGAGATAGTCCGCTTTGCGAAGGATGAACTTGGCCTTGTGCTCCTCGGACTCGCTGAGTCTCCGATAAGGGGACGCGAGAAGGGGAACGTCGAGTACCTTTCTTGGTGGCGCAAGGACGCCTGAAGTCAGGTCGTCGGAATGAGCCAGTCGGAATCGACGCCGTTGATTTCGAGAGGAACGACGTAGCGGTCGCCGCCAGTTGCAGGCTTCGCCTCGGCAGGGGCTTCCTGCTTCGGTGCAACCGGCTTGGGGGCGACCGGCTTGGGCTGCGGCTTTGCGGCAGGCTTTTGGGGCGCAGCCGGTTTCGGCGTCGTGGCGGGCGTCTTTGGCGCCTTGGCGGTGGAAATGGGCTTCAGTATGTCCTCGAGCTCGTCGTCGTCAAGCGCGTTGTCGTATGCGTCGGGTTTTCTGGCCGACCTTGGCCTTTCGGCCTTTGGCTTTTCCGCAGCGGCCCTTTCGGCTGCGTCTTTCTTCTCGTAGTATTCGGGATAGAGCCTGCGGCGCTGACGTTCGATTTCCTCCTGACGGAGCTTTTCCTTTTCCGCATCGATCTTTTCGCGCTCGGCCTTGAGAAGGGCCCTGACCTTCACGAGCTTCGCGGTGTCCTCGTCTATCTGGCGCTGAAAGGCGAGCTGTTCCTTCGTAGGACCTGCGGCCTTCTGCGCGGCAGCGGCGGCTACGGCCTTTAGCTGCTCCTCGGCCATCTTGGCGCGGTTCTCTTCAATCTTCGCCTGCTGTTCGATCATCTTCGCCTGCTGGTCGGCCATCTGCTTCTGAAATGCCGCGAGCGTGTCAGTCATGGCCTTGAAGGCCGCGTCGTTTGCGGCATTCTGCGCCGGTGCGGACGGCTGTACGACAACAGGCTGGCGGTCGCGTTCCTTCATGGCGAATTCCACCAGCTTGTCGTTCTGAACCTGAATCTGCGCGTTGGCGTCGCGCAGCATCATGAGGAACACGACAATCATCACTGTCATGAGCATGCCGAAGAATATGCAAAGCATAACCATGCGCTTGCGCGCTTTGCTCTGCTCGGCGTCGATGTACTGCTGGAAAGCCTTCAGGACAGGAAAGTCGTCAAGACCTTCCTGGCCATAAATGCTGATGGCATTTTCGTTGGTGCGTTCGTTCATGGCGAGATTATACCATATTTCTGGTTTGTTTACATTATCCGCACAATGCGTGTTATGTTAACTATGCCCAAGCGACGACATTCGCTTGCCGATTGTCGCCTCGTACCCTTCGTCGCTTGGCCTGTAGTATTTCTTGGGAATGCAAAGGTACGCCTGCTTCACGTAGTGATTCGCAAAGTTGTGCGGATACTTGTATTCCGTCACCTCTGCGCTTCCTATGGCCTTGACATGCTTGTTCTTGAGATGCTCCGGGACAGGTTGCACCGCACCGGACTCAACGTCAGCCATGGCCTCGGAGATCGCCATGCAGCTCGCGTTCGACTTGGGCGCTGTCGCAAGGTATGTCGTGGCTTGCGAAAGGTTGATTGCACATTCCGGCATCCCGACGAACTCGCACGCCTGCATCGCCGCGACAGCGACGGACAGTCCGCGAGGATCGGCGTTGCCGATGTCCTCGCTCGCGGAGATGACGAGCCGCCGCGCAATAAAACGTGGGTCTTCGCCCGCCGTCAGCATCTTGCCGAGCCAATAGACGGCGGCATCGGGATCGCTCCCTCGGATGGACTTGATGAATGCCGAAATCGTGTCGTAGTGGCCGTCTTCCTTCTTGTCGTAGCGGACCTGGCGCCTCTGGACGCATTCCTGGATGACGTCTATCGTCAGGTGGACGACGCCGTCCTCGCCCTTCGGCGTCGAGCGCATCGCGATTTCGAGCGCCGTGAGCGCATGCCGCGCGTCGCCGTCGCATATCTCGGCAAGGAAGTCTCGCGCATCGCCGTCCAAGACGGACGGTGTCGCGCCATACCCCTTCTCCGGGTCGGCAAGCGCCCTTTCCAGGAGCTTCGCTATGTCGCTGGGCGCAAGTGCGCGAAGCTCGAAAACGAGCGAACGCGAAGTGAGCGGCGTGTTGATGAAGAAGTTTGGGTTGTGCGTAGTGGCACCGATCAGCACGACAGTGCCGTCCTCGACATACGGCAGGAGGACGTCCTGCTGCGACTTGTTGAAGCGGTGGATCTCGTCGATGAAGAGTATCGTCCCCCTTCCGCCGAGCTCGTCGCGCGCCCTTTCGCATATCTTGCGGATGTCGGCGACGCCGGAGAGGACGCCGGAGAGCCGCACGAAATTGCGCTTCGTCGTCTTGGCTACGACTTCGGCAAGCGTCGTCTTGCCGCATCCGGGCGGCCCGTAGAGGATAATGTTCGTGAGACGGTCTGCCTCAATCACGCGGCGAAGGAGCTTGCCGTCGCCAAGTACGTGATCCTGCCCGACGACTTCTTCAAGCGTCGTTGGCCGCATGCGCGCGGCAAGAGGCTCGGTCTCGCGCCCTTCCATCGCCTTATTCGCCGAATACGTACCAGTTCGCCACGGACTTCGGCAGCAGCTTGCGGACGGCGTAGACCTCGGCAAGCTTCATCGCCCTTGGCGCATAGATGAGGCAAGTGTCGGTCCTGTCGTCCTTTGCGACCGACTCGAAGGACGGGTTGGACTCAACGAGCTTCGGGTCCGTGGCGTCCGGGTCGCTCCAGTCCTCCTTTATGACGGTGAGCGACGGCTTGCCGCCGGCAAAGCGCACTTCAAACGGCTGCGTCAGCCGCTCCTTGCGGTCGCGCCAGCTTTCGAGCGGAAGGAACGCTCGGTAGAAGAACTGCCCTTCCTTGAAGCCGTTGACCTTCGTTTCCGGAGAGTCGAGCTGCACGAGCGCGCCGGCGAGCTTTATCGCGTCGCCGACCGTCATCTCCGGCGGGAAGTCCGGCGTCATTTCGTGCCTGCCGCCGTTCGTCTCGCCAGTCCACGTGAACTTGAAGGTGCGCTTCTCGCCTTTCGGCAGCTTTACCGCCGGCTGGAAGCGGCCGTATGTCGCGCCCTGGTCGAGAGCGTCGTCGAACTGCATGAGCGACTGTGGCAGGTTGTAGAGCGCGAATACTGCAAGCGGCATGTTCGTCGCGGCGACGGGAGCGCCGTCCGGCTCTCTTGCGCCGCCAGTCCACACGATCGGCTGCTTGCGCTCGTCGCGCATGTCGCGGACAAGCGACCACAGGTCGGGCTCCATCTTTACCTTCGTGCCGACAGGCCAGAAACGGCAGCCCTTCGCCGACGTCGGCTTGCCGCGAGGCATCCCGGCCTTCTCGAAGGCTGCGGCGATGTCACCGACGCCGTCTTCCGTGAGGAACATCGACTCGTAGTCGTGGTCCGAGTCGGGGCCCGCGAACAGGAACTCGATCTGCGCGTCGAGGCCGCAGTCGGTTGACACTGCCGTGAACGAGACGCAGTTGGACGAAACGACTATCGACGCTATCAGCGCGACGATCATCTTGCGAATTTCCCCATTGCGCGCCGGAAGCCCTCGGCCGAGCGCGCGATTATCCTCTCGTCGACGCTGCAGCTCAGTCGGACGTAGCCGGCGAAGCCGAAGCCCTTCCCGGGGACTACGAGAATGCGTTCTGCAAGGAGCGCGTCGACGAATTCACCGTCGTCCGGCACGGGGCTCTTGGCGAAGAAGTAGAAGGCGCCCTTCGGCATCTCGAACTCGACTCCGGCGTCGGAGAGCACCTTCGCCATGAGCTTGCGGCGCCTATCGTAGACCTCCAGGTCCACCGTCTCGGAAAGAAGCGCTGCGGCAAGGCGCTGGCCGATTACAGGCGAGTTGACCGAGCCGAGCGTGCGCGTCGTCAGCGTGACGGCCGCGACAAGCGTGTCCTGGCCCGGCATCGCGGGATTGGCGAGGAAGTACCCGACGCGCTCACCTGCGAGAGACAGGGTCTTGGAGAAGCTACCTACGACGCAGCACCACTTGGAGAGCGGTAGCATCGCAGGAACCGATACGCCGTCGAAGGCAAAGGCGCGGTACGGCTCGTCGGAAAGCAGAAAGAGCGGACGGAGCCCCTTCTCTTCGCGTTCTACGTTGACGCGGTCGACGAGCTCGGCGATTTTTTCGAGATCCTCGAGCGAATAGACACACCCGGTCGGGTTGTTCGGCGAGTTGAGGAGGATTGCCCTGGTCTTCGGCGTAACTGCGGCCGCAATCCCCTCGACGTCGGGGCGGAAGGACGGCGGAATCGACGGCACGGGCCTCAGGACGCCGCCGAAATGCCCGCAGTACGCGCCGTACTCGACGAAGTACGGAGCCGGGACGACGACCTCGTCGCCAGGTTCGATCACCGAGCGGAAGAAGCTTACCATCGCCCCTGCTGCGCCGACGGACATCACGACGTCCCTGGCAGCTATGGGCGTCCGCTGCTGTTTCGAAAGGAACGCCGCCATCGCCTCCCGCACTTCCGGTATGCCGGCGTTGGGGCAGTAGCCGAGCCCGAGCGGCTTAACCGCGCGTTCGGCTATCTCCATCAGTGCGTCTTTCGCCCTGGCGGGCGGCGGCACGTCGGGGTTGCCGAGTGAAAAGTCGCACACGGCGTCTTCGCCGTACTGCCGCTTGAGCTCGAGGCCCCGTTCAAACATCTTGCGGATGAAGCTCGACGAGCCCATCGCACCCTGTATCTGGTCTGTTACGAGTTGCATGGTTCTTTCCGTCGCGGACTTGCGACTCACTTTGCCTTGGGCGACTCGTCGCCGAGATTGCGCCTGCCCTTGGACTTGAGATAGCGTATCAGCTCCACCGGACGGTCGGTCTGTATCATGGTCGCGCCATGCGCGAGGCACCAGCCCCAGCTGCCCTCAGCGTCGCCCTTGAACCCGCGTTCGTCGGTGTGCCCCGCGCAAAGCGAGTCCCACAGCGTATTTATCCAGATGCGAGGCCCGCCCTTCTGCTGCACGGCCTCAAGCTGCGAAAGCAAGGCAAGCGACTTCTCGTCGGGGAAGCACATCTCGTAGGCGAATGGAACGCGCTTTTCGGCTTGCCACGCCGCGAATCCCGGTGCGGCCTCCTTCTTGTCCAGATAGAGAATGGGCATGTAGAGGAACGTCCCGTCCGCTATGCCGGTCCATTCGCCGCCCATCTTCTTCCTGAGGCTGTTCGGCATGAACTTGCCCTTGAGAATGACCTCGCGCTCTACGCCGCAGCGCCGTGCGCATTCAGCGACTCCCTTGGGATCGCGGGGGAACTTGTCGATGTTCACGAGTATCTTCCCCTTCGTAAGCGCAAACGCCTCCTCAAGGGTCAGTATCTCGTAGTCGGTGAGCTTGTTGTCTTCGCCCTTCAGCCTAAACTTCTTGATTTCCGCGAGAGTGTAGTTTGTCGACGGCCCCTTGCCGTTGGACACGCGGTCGAGCGAGCCGTCGTGAAGCAAGACGTGGTGGCCGTCCTTCGTCTTGGCGACATCGAGCTCGACGATGTCGGCGCCGATTTCGATCGACCCCTTTATCGCGCCGATGGAGTTTTCCGGCGCATGTCGCCAGTCGCCGCGATGCATTGTGACGAATACATAGTTCCTGTCGTCGCTCTCGAGCTTCGCGCGGAGCATCTCCGTACGAGGCCGCCCTGCAAGCGCAAACGCCGGAAGCGCCGCCGCGAGGATTGACGTTACGAGTATCTTGGACATTGTTTTCATGGTATCCTTTCTGGCCATTGTCACTAGGCCTTGGCAATGTGTTGGTAGAATCTTATCATACAAACATCTTCGCGTCAACGGCCCGAAGACCGAAATCGGCGTGCTCCGGGCGCGTCAAAGCCCTGCAAACGGGTTGCAGGTGAAGCCGCCTGAGCCAGACGAAGGCCCGAACGACGTGCGCGGCTCGCGCTTCGCGCGCGGTGCGCCAGGCGTCGCCGCGCCACCGATCGCAGGCATCGATTTAGCGGAAAGCGCGATGCGCCCTCTCGCGCGGTCCACGCCGATCACCGTGACCTGGAGCCTGTCGCCCGCCTTGACGACTGACGCGGGGTCGGAGACGAAACTGTCCGAGAGCTCCGAAAGGTGGACGAGCCCGTCCTGATGTACGCCGATGTCCACGAACGCGCCAAACGCCGTCACGTTCGTCACGACTCCTTCGAGCTTCATCCCTTCCTTCACGTCCTCGATCTTTGTCACATCCTCGCGGAACTTCGGCGGCTCGAACACAGCGCGGGGGTCGCGCCCCGGCTTCACGAGCTCCGACACTATGTCCTTCAAGGTCGGCTCGCCCACGTCGTTCGTGATGTAGCGACGCACGTCGATCTTCTTCGCCGCAGAGGAATTGCCCACGAGCTCGCTTACCGAAAGCCCTGCGTCCTCGGCCATCCTGCCGACTAGCGCGTAGCGCTCGGGGTGCACAGCCGACGAGTCGAGCGGATTCGCCGCGCCGCGTATCCGCAAGAAGCCGGCGCATTGCTCGAACGCCTTGTCGCCAAGCCCCTTCACCTTCTTGAGGTCGTTGCGAGACGAGAACTTGCCGTTTTCGTTGCGCCATTCGACGATGCTCTTTGCGAGCGCCGGCGTGATCCCTGAAACGCGCTCAAGGAGCGGCGCGGACGCCGTGTTTAGCTCAACACCGACGCCGTTCACGCACGAGACTACGACTTCGTCGAGCTTTGCGCCGAGAAGCGGCTGCGAGACGTCGTGCTGGTACTGGCCTACGCCAATCGCCTTTGGATCGACCTTCACGAGTTCCGCGAGAGGGTCCTGCAGGCGGCGGCCGATAGAGATCGCGCCGCGCACGGTGAGGTCGAGATCGGGGAATTCCTTTCTCGCGATTTCGCTCGCGGAGTAGACTGACGCACCCGCCTCGCTCACGGAGACGACGATAGGCGTAGGAATCTCGGGATGCTGCGCGTGAAGTTTCTTCAGCGTGTCGCGCACGAACGACTCAGTCTCGCGCCCGGCCGTTCCGTTGCCTACGGCGACCGCCTCAACATGGTATTTCCGTCGAGTCGAGCATCGCGACCTTGCAGCCGGTGCGGATGCCGGGGTCGATCGCGAGGACCGCCTTTTCGCCGAGCGGCGAGGCGAGGAGAAGATGACGCAGGTTCTCCGCGAACACCTCGACGGCAGCGCGGTCGGCTTCTGCCTTCTTGTCTACCGTCACGTCTATTTCGCACGACGGTGCGAGAAGCCGCCTGTAGGCGTCGCGAGCGGATAGCTCAAGCTGTTCGTCGCACGTCTCGTTTCGCCGCGCGCCGCGAACCGCCGACACCATTTCCACGATGCGCTCGACGACGGGATCTTCGTCGAGAACGAGCTTGACCCACAGGACGCCTTCCTTCTGGCCGCGGCGAATCGCGAGATAGCGGTGCGAGGGAATCGTCGCGATCGTGGGCTCTATCGGCGCTGGGCTCGCGACTTCGCTCTTCACCTTCGAGCGGCGGGCGAATTCGCCGCGCACGAAACCGCGCACGTCGGCATTGTCGGCGATTCGTTCCGCAATTATGTCGCGCGCGAACTGAAGATCCTCGTCCGTCGGTTCGCCGTCGTTCCACTCTAGCGAGCGCCCTTCCCAGATTGCGTCCGCGAGCGGTTCATACCCCTTCTCCTTCGCAACCTGTGCACGAGTGCGGCGCTTCGGCTTGTAGGGCTGGTATATGTCCTCAAGGCGAGACTTCACAAAGCACCCGGCGATTGCGGCGCGGAGCTCGTCGGTTAGCTTGCCCTGCTCATCGATTGACTTGAGGACTGTCTCCTTGCGGGCTTCGAGCTCGGTATAGTATTCGAGTCGGTCCTTGATCTTTCCTATCGCGACTTCGTCGAGGTTTCCATGGGCTTCCTTGCGATAGCGCGCTATAAACGGAATCGTGTTTCCTTCGGCAAGAAGCTTTTCGACTGCGGAGATCTGGCGGGCGTTTGCCCCGACCTCCGTTACCATTCGGTTTAGTATTTCAGTATTCATTAAAACCCTTGTTAAAAATTATCACGCGGAGACGCAGAGACGCGGAGGTGTTAGGCACGGCGGACGATTCCTTCGCGCGGTTCGGCCTCGGGAGGGATTGTGAGCGGGGTGAGCGGCGCGTCGTCGCCGGGAAGAGACTTCCAGGCGGCAGAATAGATCGGGAGCCCCTGCTCACGGAACATCGTCTCGAACTCGGTCCACACTTCCTTCGGACGCGGCATCGGCTCTACGCGCTCG
Source organism: uncultured bacterium (assembly GCA_902799385.1). GTDB lineage: Bacteria > Verrucomicrobiota > Kiritimatiellia > RFP12 > UBA1067 > UBA1067. The sequence goes on from CADCAK010000016.1 coordinate 25,694, forward strand.
TAGCGAGCGTCAGTGGCAAAGCCCTCGCAAACCTCGTCGAAATATTCCTTATGGTCCGTCGCGAACTCAAGCTTGCCGCCGATCTCAAGGCGCTTCCAGAGCGCGGTTCGGAAGAGCGGCCCGAAAAGCCGGTGCGAATGGTGCTTCTTTTTCGGCCACGGATCGGGGAAGAACACGTAGACCGTGCGCGCATGGTGCGCGGGCAGGAGATAGTGGAATGTGTAAAGCGCCTCGAGCCGCAACACCTTGGCGTTTGCGAGATTCGCCCTGCGGCACTTGCCGTCGAAAAGCCGAACGCGCTCGAGCATGCGCTCGATGCCGAGGAAGTCGCAGTCGGGGTTCTCAGCGGCGCGGCGCGTAAGGAACTGGCCCTTGCCGCAGCCGACTTCGATTTCAAGCGGACGCGAGATGTCGATTTCAAGCGGCTTGCAAGGATCCGTTACGCGGATTATATGCGCCCCTGGCGCTTCGCCAATCAATTCGCGGTGCATAGCTTGGCGAAGAAGAGAATGTAGATGACCCAGTTGATAGCAAGCGAATAGAGGTTCGCAACGAAATCATCGACGACGATTCCGCGGCCGCCGGGAATCGACTGGAGAGAGCGGCACGGCCACGGCTTAATGATGTCGACTGCGCGGACGATGCAGAAGAACACGACCATCGTCCACCACGGGAGCTCGAGAATCGGGATTCCGACGAATGCGATCGGATAGAGCATCCACTCGTCGGCAACGATGCGTCCGTCGTCCTTTATGCTAAATGCCTTCTCCGCGACGTCGCAGAACGGAATCGCAAGAAGCGTGAAGCCGAGGCAGACGGGCATCTGGAGCCAAAGCGGAAGCGCCGAGACGGCGTAGGCGAGCGCGACTCCCGGGATCGAGCCGAAGGTCCCGGGAGCGAACGGCACGAAGAGCCCTATGCCGAACCCCGACGCCACGAAAATGCAGAATTTCTTCATCGGTGTATATTATACCAAATAGAGGGTCGTCAGAACCCGAACGGAATGCCGAGCTTGAACCACGCGATCATTATGGTCGTGGACACGGCGAGGAATATCCCGGCGTATGGCGCCATCATGAGCGCAAGGTCGCCGATCGTGAACTGAGGCCTATAGCGACGGCAGAACATCAGTATCACGCCAGCGTAGGTCATCACGGGAGTGACGATGTTGGTGCAGGGGTCGGATGTCCGGTACGCAGCGCACACGACTTCAGGAGTGAGCGACTGGTTCACGTGGTAGAGCATCGGAATGAATATCGGGCCTATCATGAGCCACTTCGCGGAAAGGCTCGCGACGAACAGGTTGACGAACGACCCCATCGCTATGAACGCGACAAGCAGCAGGACAGGAGAGGACTCAAGGTTCATCGCGAGGATCGCCCTCACGCCGGAGTAGGTGACATACGCCCCCACGCCCGAATAAGTCAGCATCGCAAGGAAGTTGAAGCAGAAGAACGTCAGGACGAGCATGTACGCGAGATCCTTCACCTGCTTCGTCATCGCGGCCACGACATCCTGAGCGGCACGGTACTTTCCGCGCTTGACGCCGTAGAAAAGCCCCGCCATGAAGAACGCAAACGAGACGAACAGGATCACATTCCTCGCAAAATGCCCCTTGAGCGGGCCAAGGCCGAAGAAGGCTATGACGGCCAGCGCGACTACAAGTCCCGCCCCGGCCCAGACGAGGTCCCTCAGCTCCTCCCGCGACACTTCGAAGGACGAGTCGCCAGCGTCCTCGGGGGCGCGCCACGACAACTTCTCAAGCCTGGGGGCGACGAACCTGTTCGTTATCCATCCGCCGAGAAACGTAAAGACGAACACGAGCGAACACGTGTAGAAGTAGTCCATGGTCGCCTCGTTAAGCGGCACGCCGAGGCGCGAGAGCCACGGCACGCCCTGCGAAAGCGCAAAGTCCTTAGTCGGTATGCCGATGAGCAGGTCGGACGTGGTGGCGGGGATGATGTTCGAGCCGAAGCCCGCGCTTACCCCTGCGAACGACGCCGCGACGCCGACAAGAGGATTGCGCCCCATCGCGCAGTATAGCGCGGCGGCAAGCGGTATGAGGACGATGTACCCTGCGTCTGCCGCGACATTGGAGAGTATTCCGGCGAACACGATCACGTAGGGGAGAAGGCGCTCATTCACGTGCCGGCCCGCGAGTTTCAGCAGGACGGAGAAAAGCCCGCTCCCCTCGGCCGTGCCTATGCCGAGCATCGCGACAATGAGCATGCCGATGAGCCCATGCGCGTATGCGAGCCAGTTTTTGACGAGGGCGTTGTCGAATATCCACTGCAGGTTGGCCGTTTCGGACATGTCGAGTATCGAGCGCTCGATCTGCGTCGCCGCGCCGGTGGCAGGGTCCACTCCTGGTAGCCGGAACGTCATGCCGCCTGCGAAAACAGTCGCCAGGAACAACATCGCGTACATCAGGATGAAAAGCACGACTGGATCGGGCACCCTGGCCGCCATCCGCTCAAGCCAGGTCCTGTCGAGGACGTCCGCGTTCGCCGCCATGTTGCCGCCGTTTCCCTTTGCCATCTCTTTATCCTCCTGACTTCAGTCGCGCGGACGCAGGTAGAACCGCCCTATCACGCGCGACGTGCTCATCGTGTTTATGAATGCCTGCGGGTCGATCTTCTTGCAGATCGCGTATATGTACGTCGTGTCGTCCGCCGCCACGACGGAATAGACGATGCTTGCCGGCTTGCCGGTATACCCGCCGATTCCGCGCATTACAGTTGCCCCGTGGTGGCTTACGCGGTATATGGCCTCGCACACCCTCTTCGGCTCGCTCGTGACTATCATCAGCGTCTGGTACTGGTATGTCCGGTACATGAGGTGTACGACCTGGAGCGTGACGAACTGGTAGACGATCGAGTAGAGCGTTCCGCTCCAGCTTGAGACGAAGCCTCCCGCGAGAAGTATGCTGGCGTTGAGCGCAAGTATGATGTTCCACGTCTCGCGCCCCTTCTGCTCGGAAAGGTATATGGCGATGAAGTCAGTACCTCCAGTCGTGGCGTTCCACCTGAGGCAGAGCGACATCGCGAAGCCGAACACGATGCCTCCGAAGATGCTCGTCACGAACGGGTCGGTCGCGAGGCGCGACAGGTCGCCCTCGGACATGAACGACGTGAGCGCGTCGATAGGAAGGATGTCGGTCAGGACGCTTGTCATGAAGATGACGTACAGCGACCACATCGTGAAGCGGCGGCCTATGAAGCGGAAGCCTATCCACACCGGCACCGCGTTCATCGCGACGTTTATGGGCGAGAACGGGACATTCCACCCCCAGCCGTTCAGGTCCACGATCTTCTGCAGGACGCGCTGGATAAGCATCGAAAGCCCAGTCGCCCCCGCCGGATAGAGACCTCCCCACGCGACGAACGTGCGGTAGTTGAGGGCAATGACGACCGACGCGAACGTCAGCACCGCGAACGTCGCAAAGTTCCTACGGCGTTCGGCCTTGGGCGAATGCCACGCCATCAGCCCGACTCTGTCCTTTGACGAGGCCGCCATGGTGGTCACTTCAGGATCGCGTCAACTACCTTGCCGTAGGAATCGACGACGACCGCGCCATCGAGCTTCTTCGTGGCCAGGCGCTTTGCCTTCGTATCCGCGACGACGACGACCCTAAGCCCCCGCGCGATGTAGCGTTCCAACGTGCCCGCCTCGTCCTTGGTCACCTTGTCCGTGAGAACGACCGCGTCCACGTGCGGAAGGTCATCAAGGGCCTTGCCGGACCACACGTAGAACCGGCTGTCGCGATTGAGCGTGTTGAAGAGGAATTCCGCCGACGCCTTGTCTGACGAGCGGTACCTGACGGCAACTGCCCCGCGCTTCCTTTCAAGATTCACTGGCGACGGCGCGACGCCCGTCAGGTACTTGATGCCACTCCTCACGAGATCGAAGGCCGCCTCCTCCTTTTCGGGATGGGGGCACGAAATGAACACCTTGCCCTTGCCGACCCTGCCGCCGAGAAACGCCGCCTTGCCCGCCATGCCCTCGACCGGTAGCGGCTGGTCGGTGTTGATGATCTGACCGGCGTATGTGGCAAGCACCTTCACGTCCGTGTCGGCGACCGGATCTCCGGGCACTGCCGCAGGCCCGCCGGCGTAGATTACGGTGCGTTTTTCCGCAGAGCCCTCGAACGCCGCCTTGCCATCGGCCGTCAGCGTCACCTTGATCGGAGCCTGGCCGCGATAGTGACTTGGGTCGTCGCCCTTGTACGGGACAAAACCGAGCCGGGGGTAGTTTTCGCGGGTCTGCTGGAGCGCCAGGAACGCGCCGGCGCACACGCCGTAGTACTTGCCGCCGTCAAGGACAAACCTCGTAAGTGCCTCCCTGCCCTTCTCGCCGAGCGCGTTGTACTGGCTCTTGCATCCGCCGCCCGGCTGGACAATGAGGTCGAGTCCGTCAAGACCGCCATTGGCGTAGTCGTCGGGGCTAAGGAACTTAAGCTCGTATTCCGGCGCGAGGTCGAGCATCCTTGCAATCGGGATGTTGGAATTGCTCTCGTTCTGGAAGATACCTGCGCGGATCGGCCTTTCGGCCTTCGCCGGAATCGCCGCAGCAGCGGGAACCGGCTCGACGGCAAACGCACGGAGCGCGGCGAGCGCGGCTTCAGCGTCGGCAACGCACGTGACGCCGCTCTCGCGCTCTTTGGCGACCTCCGCCGCAGTTCCCCATGCGAATACGCGTCCGCCGCGCGCGAGGAACTCCTTGGTGCGTCCGGCGTTGGTGCCGTAAAGACCTGCCGCAGACTTAGAGGATACGACACCCGTCGGCGCAAGGACCGCATCGACGCGCCTCAGCATGCCTCCCTCGACAAGCGCCCTGTTCATCGGGACGACATCGAACTCACCATCTGTGACGAGCCGCTGCACAAGACGCGCCGTATCGACGCCGAACGAGTCGTCGCACATGAAACCAACGGCGAGCTGTCCGCGCTTCCTCTGCGGATAGTCCCAAGATATCTCCCGCCCCGTCAGGAAGCGAAACGCTCCCTGCAGGACGTAGTGGTCGTTCTCGTCGCTCTCGGGATGGACAGAGAGCACGAAAATACGGCCCTTCCCGTAAGTGCCCGCGATTGCGGCCGCCTGGCCCGCCATGGACGGGCGGTCCTTGTCGCCGCTGGCGTTGATGTCTGCGTTGTACGTCGCAACAACCTCGACGTCGGCATCCTTCACCGGAACCGACGGCAGCGGCACTGGGCCTTCGGAATAGCGAATCTTGGTCGCGCCCCTCTTTATGCCCGCGAGTTCCTCGGCGCGGCGGTTGAAGAGAATGGACAATTCCGCCTTTCCGCCGGCAGGCCCGAACTTGAACGGGATCATGTGGAGCATGTCGGGATGGCCCTTCGACGATTCCATCAGGAGGCAGCAGCCCGCGCATGTGCCGACGTAGCCGCCGCCGTTCCTAACGAACTCCTTTACCTTCTCGCGCCCCTCGGCTCCAAGCGTCTTTGACTCCAAGACCGACGAACCGCCCGGCATCACAAGGACGTCTGCATTGTCGAGTGCGCCCGCACGAACCGCCTCGCCGTCTATTGGCGTCGCGACGACGTTCTTCGCCCGCGCAGTAATCTCTATCCAGCGGAACGCGCCGACGTTGCGCGCGCCGTTGTCCACGAAGACCGCCACGCGCAGAGGTGCCTCCTTGACTCTTTCGCAAGAGCAGCCTTCGTCCGCATTCGGCCCGACACATCCCGCCAAAGCGGAGCAGGCAACAACCGCAACAAGCGACTTGGTTTTCGACGTCTTCATTTTCACTGTCCTTTAGCGTACTCCCCCGGATTTCCGGTTTGCGGATATTATACCATTTTTCCATGCAGTCCGCAGTGAATGCCTGGGGCAACGGGCAAGGCGGGGCAACATTTGGTATAATACGTGCATGGACACGACACGACGCAACTTTGTGACCGAGGCGACCGCCCTCGCGTTTCTCTCGCTCAGGGGCTCTGGACTGCTCGCGGCGGCGGGCCGCAGGCGCCTCAACATCCTCTACATCATGACCGACGACCACGCCGCGCACGCGATAGGCGCGTACGGGTCGCGGATCAACAAGACGCCGCACATCGACCGACTCGCGCGGGAGGGAATGCTGCTAAAGAACTGCTTCTGCACGAACCCGATCTGCACGCCTAGCCGCGCCGGGATACTGACCGGCGAGTACAGCCACAAAAACGGCGTCCCCGTCTTCAACGACATCTCGACCGACATCAAGACCGTTGGCGGCTACATGCGCGACGCAGGCTACTACTCTGCCTTCATCGGCAAGTGGCACCTCGGCGGCCCAAAGACGGTGCGCGACCCCGACTGGGACCGCTGGATGGTCTACGCGAACCAGGGCGTCTACTTTGACCCGTGGTTCTGGGAGAAGAAGGACGGCAAGATCGTCAAGACGGAATACCGCGGCGAATACGCCACGGAGAACATCACGAAGGTCACGGAGAACGTGATTGACGGCGCACTTGCGACCGGCAAGCCCTTCTTCGTCATGATGCACCACAAGGCGCCTCACCGCAACTGGCTGCCGAGCGACAAGTACAGGGCCGCATTCCGCAATCTCACGCTGAAGGACATCCCGCCGCCCGACACCCTCTTCGACGACTGGAAGGGACGCGCCTCGCCCATTAGGACGACGGCGATGACGCTACTCCACCACATGCGCCTCAAGGAAGACCTGAAGCTCGCCGAATACTTCGCCGGCGGCGGCAAGTTCGAGTTCGAGGGGCGCAGCTACGAAGGCGCTAAGGACGACTCCGGCAAGTTCGTCGACAAATGGCCCGAGGGGATGGACGACCGCGCCAAGACCGCCCTTTCCTACCTTCGCTACATGCAGGACTACCTCGCCTGCGTCCAGTCGGTGGACGACTCCGTCGGCGACATGTGCGACTACCTCGCGAAGAAAGGGATCTTCGACAGCACCGTCGTGATCTACACTTCTGACCAGGGGTTCTTCCTCGGCGACCACGGACTGTACGACAAGCGCTTCATCATGGACGAGGTCGCGCGCATGCCGTTCGTCGCGCGCTGCCCCGCGATCATCGCGCCGGGGAGCGTCAACTCAGACATAGTCACCAACATAGACTTCGCCCCGACTTTCCTCGCCATCGCGGAAGGAAAGATTCCCGGCCGCATGCAGGGTGAGAGCTTCCTCGGGAATCTTGAGGGGCGGACGCCCGCCTCCTGGCGCGAGGACTGCTACATGCGCTACTACGTCGAAGGCGGCGAGCACGCGACGAGCGCATGGTACGGCATACGCACGAAGACCGACGCGCTCGTCCACTACTACAGGCGTGGCGAGTGGGAGTACTTCGACATCGTGAAGGATCCCGACGAGGTGAAGAACGAATACTCAAACCCCGCATACCGGGAGCGGATCGACTTCCTCAAGAAGCGCATCGCCGCGCTAAAGTCGAGGCTTGGCGACGATGACAGGTACGCGAACGCAAGGGAGTACGGCCCGGTGGAGTGACTTACGGGACACGGGGCCGCAACAGGCACCGTACGATTCTTGCACACAGGAAGGCAAGAATGTGGTAGAATATTGGCAAAAGGCGGGGGAAGTCTGACTCTGTCGCAGTTGCCGCAAAGTCGGCGACGACGCATTGCAAGGGCACGACCGGTCCATGCGATGCGAAAACAATGAGGTCGCAAGGAGAAAAAAGATGAAAAGACTGGTGATTGCAGCTGTGGCCTGCGCCGCATGTTGCGCATGGGCAGACGACGAATTTGCGCCGGAGGGCGTCAAGAAGGTCGTCCTGAAGATTGCGACGGTGGAGACGCCGAGCACTCGCGCCGAGAAATGGGATCCGCCGCAGGTTCCGCCATCTGCCAAGGCGATGCCCTTCAGCGAGTCGGACATTCAGAGCGCGTCGCCCGAGGAGGCGCTGAAGATGGATCGCGCCAACCGCATGACGCGATTCGAGAACAACCGCATGCAGGCCAAGCTGGCGTTGCAGCGGTACAACGACGCAATGAGCCATTTCAAGGGCATGAAGGCGAAGCTTGAGGGAACGGCGTTCGGCCGCCAGATCCTCATGGCGATGGACAAATTCGCCGGCTCCGCCGGGGAGTTCTTTGACCCTGACTGCATAGAGTTCCTCCACAGCATGGACGCGATCGGCGAGCAGAAGGCGGCCGAGCTCATAAGCGGCGCCAAGACCGCGAAAGACGAGGAGATGGTCGCGCCGTACTTCATCAAGCTCATCTTCGACGATCCGCAGACCAAGACCATCACCGGCTCCGTCGCGGGCACCGAGATGACGCGCACGACCGTCAAGATCGGCCTCTCGTACCAGGTCCAGGACCTGGCCACTGGCAAGATCGTCACGGCGCGCAACCTGAAGAAGGAGAAATCCGAGCGCGACTGCTCCGACGAGAAGTCGCTTGTGGTGGACGCGATCGACGAAATCCTCGCAGACGCCGCGAAGGAGATCAACAAGCATTTCGTGGCCAAGGTGAAGATCAAGGTGATCCCTTTGAAGAAGGACAAGGACTTTGACGCCGATTCCGCCTCTATTGAGATCGACGGCGCTTCGTGCGACGCAGGGGACGAGATTACGCTGATGAAAGGCCGGCACACGATTTCCGTGGAGCTCGAAGGCTACAAGCAGATCGGCTCGGTCCGCTTTGACGTCAAGAAGTCCGGCGATATTAAGATAAAGGTAAAGAAGGTCGAAGAGAAGAAGTCCGACGAAGAGTGATTCACCCATCGAGGAATAAAAGGAGAATACCATGAACAATAGATTGATGTTTGCCGCCATGTGCGCAGGTACCATGTTGGCGGGTTGCGTGTCCTACACCGGCCAGACGCTTGATGCCGACGAGGCGGCGGATGCTGAAAACCAGGCCTTCGCGGCCGAGGCGCAGAAGGCTTTCGTCGCCCGCATGAAGGCCCCGCCGCGTCCCGTGGTCGTGACGGAAGCGCCCGAAATGGGCATATTCCTCGATCCCGGCAAGAGCGTGTTCAGCGGGCACCCCCTCTGCAACGACCTCGCCGTCCGCAAGGAAGTGGCTCTTGCGTTCAAGGCAAGTCTGCGCCAGAAGATATCCGCGATTAAGGACTTCAAGCTCGTCGAGGAGGCCCAGGCGATGGTCGCCGTCGGCGACGAAGTCACAAGTTCGCAGAACTACCGTCTGACGTACAACGTCACGAGTCTCGCGCTCAGGGAGAGCGCAACCGGCTTCATCAGCTCGGGGCTTGCCACCACGGCGCTCACGAGGGGGCCGAGGGACTCGCAGGCAAAGTACTGGGACGGTGTCGCCACGGTGGAGGTCAGGCTGTTCAAGCCCGACGGCACGACGCAGATATTCGCCTTCACTGGCGAAGGCATTTGCACAAAGACCGAGGATGCGTACACCCAACTTGACAAGACGTTCCTCGTTGACGCGGTCAAAGCCGCCGCAGACAACGCGATGGAGGGATACGTGAAGAAGTTCGGCCCCCCCGTATTCGTGGCCGAGACGTGCCAGGGCGGACAGTTCGCAAGGCTGAACATCGGCTCCAAGTTCGGGGTCCAGTCCGGCCAGCGCGTCGAATTCTACCGCAACAGGATCCGCAAGGGCGTATCCGGCGAGGATGAAGTGTCGCGCGTTGTCGTCGGCAACGGAATCGTCGGCGAGAAGAACGCCCCGGTCGAGCCCGACGGAGCGTGGGTCTATGTCGAAAACTTCGACGAGGCCAACCGGTCGGTGTTCCGCTGGACATCTGCGCGCATAATGGAGACAGACAACCGCTCATCCTTCGACAAGGTGATCACGAGCTTCAAGTAACCGAATGCAAACCTAAGGTAACTCAAGAAAGAGAGGCATGACAATGAACAAGATACTATGTGCACTTTCCGCGCTTGCCCTGTGCGTCTCGCCCGTCTGGGCGGATGACGACGACGAGGACGAGGCGCCCGGGCCCGATCCGCGCCCGTTCGTCTCGATCGATGCCGAGCATATCGAAAACAAGACCGACGACCAGACCGCCAACTTCAAGAGCCTGACCGACCGCCTGAACAACGCCCTGACCGAGACGGGCCTCTGGCGCGTCATGGACATGAAGGACATGGCCGACGCCATCAAGAAGAACAACGCCATGGCCGTTGCGGCCAACACGAAGAAACTTGACGAGTTCGAGACCCCCGGATGGACCATCAAGCTTGCGGTCACGACCTATGCCGTGGCGTCGGCCCAAAGCACCGACGCGCTCATGGGCGGCACGAAGAACCACGAACAGGGCAAGGTTGAGCTTATCCTGCGCGTGGTCGACCAGAAAGGCGAGACGCTGAAGTCGAAGAACATCTCCGGACAGAGCTACGGCAACGCCTCGGCCTCGGCCAACCTCAAAGAACAGGTCCTTCAGGACGCTAACAAGAAGGCCTGCAACCTCGTTGTCGCGGCGCTGATCGAGATGACGCCCTTCTACATCGCCGACATCGAAGACGGCGTGGTCAACGTCGACATCGGCAAGCCGACCGTCAAGGTCGGGCAGGTGCTTCGCGTCATGAAGCAGGGCAAGGGCAAGAAGAGCAAGCGCACTGGCAAAGTCACGAAGACCGAAACCGAAGTGGCGAGGATACAGATTACCTCGGCGACGGACGAGATGAGCCAGGCGAAGATCATTGGCGGCACGATCAGTCCCGGCGATGACGAGGACGATCCGTACAAGAAGTACATTGTCCGGTTCACCGATCCAGACCAGGACAAGATGAACACCCCGCAGCCGACGCAGCCCGCAGCCGCTTCGGACGCGGCTCCGTTCTAGGGGAAGTCATGAAAGGCAGTCGGCGATTCGCTTGAAATCGCCGCTCGCGAGGCCGGTCCCGCTTGGTAGGCACACTCCGCGCCTGAAAAGCGCTTCCGCGACCTCGCCGCCGAAAACTCGGCACTTGGCGAAGACCGGCTGAAGGTGCAACGGCTTCCAGACTGGTCTCGCCTCGATGTCGGCTGCCGCGAATCGGCGCAGCAGCCTGTCGCGTTCGCGGATAGAGGCGAGGACGGCGACGGTAAGCCAGTGGTTCGCGCCGGGAGCGGGGGAAAGCAGGTCGCCCCCGAAGTTCTTTGCGTACCAGTCAAAGTTCTCCCTGCGCTTCTTGAGAATCGCCGGGAGCCTGTCGAGCTGGGCAAGGCCTATCGCGGCAAGGATGTTGCTCATACGGTAGTTGTACCCGACTTCTCGGTGCTCGTACCAGATACACTTCTCGCGCGACTGCTGGGAACGCTTTCTCGCGCGCTCGGCGAGGCCGCGGTCGTCGGTCACTATCGCGCCGCCGCCTGACGTCGTGACGATCTTGTTGCCGTTGAAGGAATAGACGCCGGCAAGCCCTGCAGAGCCGGCGGGGCGACCGGCGCACGTCGCGCCGACGGCCTCCGCCGCGTCGGTGACGAAAACGGCGCCATGTTCACGGCAGAGCCTTGCAATCGCGCCGTAGTCGCAGCAGTTGCCATATAGATCGACGCCGATGACGAGAGTACGAGGTGCTTTCGCGGCTACGCCGCTGGTGCTTTCGCGACTACGTCTCTGGTGCTTGGTGCGAAGCGTCGTCAACGCCTCCTCAAGAAGCGAGACATCGATGTTGCCTGTCGCGTCAGAGTCGATGAAGACAAGTTTCGCGCCGCGATGGAACGCAGGGCCCACCGTTGCAATGAAAGTCAGCGTCGGCGCGACGACGGTCCACGTCTCGTCAACGCCAAGATCCGCCATCAGAAGGTCTATCGCCGCAGTCCCGCTCGACACGGCGACGGCGTACTTGCGCCCCGCAAGCTTCGCGAGCCGTCGCTCAAACTCGTCCACCTGCGGACCGCACGGCGCGACATATCCCGAATCGAAAGCCCCCCTTGCCGCCGCGCGCTCGGCCGCGCCGACAAACGGCGGGGAGAGGAATATCCTACTGTTCGTATTCGACATGCGTGCCTCCGGTCTCCGCCTTCCTATAGGACTTGGACTTCACGTCGTAGTAGACTATCGACAGCCGCGGCGTCTGCGCCGCGCCGTCGGCGACGAAATAGCGCATCCACTCCACGGCCAGCGTGCCGTTTCGCGAACCCCGCCCGATCTCGAAGGCGACGCCTTCGGGCCGCCACGCCTTCGGCAGGTAGCCTCGGCACTCGAGGCGGTAGGTTATCCTGACGACGTCGTTCGTCCCGACCTTCTTCATGTCGAGGCGTTCGGTCATCCGCAGCCCGTCTGCGATTATCCCGCTGAAGTCGTCGGGCTGCCCTGCGGTCGGGAGCGGCCTTATGTCGAGGTCTATCGGCGCGGTGTCGACGCTGAAGCTGTTCGAGAACGTGAACGACATGTTGGCGGCCCTCTGCCGCCCGGTGACCATGCCCGACACCTTGAACGAGAGCCTGCCCTTGAAAGGAACGTCGTAGCGCACCGGTATAGAAAGTCTCTTGACGACATTGGACTGGTTGGACGAGACGCCGTCCGTCATATTCTCGACGTTGCCGGTCACGGTGAGGCCGAACGTCTCGCTCGGGGCGATCTGCACCTGCCCTATCGACGTGGACTTGGGCGACTCGAGCGCAATGATGAACGAAAACGGCTCGCCGACCTGGAGTTCGGCGGGCTCGGTGGTGACCGTCGCCTTTATCTCGACCGGCTTCTGCTGCTCGCCGCCGATCGAGAAGCTCATCGTCTGCGTCTGCATCTGCTGCATGTGCTGCTGCATCTGGCGGCGAGACTCCTCCATCATGCGCTCCATCTCCTCGAAGATGCCCTGCCCTTCGGCGGCAGGCACGAGGAAAAGGACGATCGCAATACACGCAAGCGCGCGTATTGCGCGGCCGAGAAGCCAGAAGAGCAGCGTCGCGCCGACGGCAAGTCCAAGGATGATGCCTGCGCGGCCCATCCACGCGTGCCTGAAGAACGGACGGCCCACCTCGCGCCACACTGGCAGCTCGGCCGCAGCGTTGTCGAACTTGATCGCACGGGCGGCAACAATGCCGCGCTCGATCTCCGGCGTCTGCCCGACAAGCCACTCAAGGCGAGAGTATATCTTCAGTGCGCGGCGCCACTGCCCTTCGCGTATCGCGCACGTCGCCTCGTTCATGCGGCCTGCGGGGAACGGGAACGCCGCGAACGCGTCGGCCGTCGGCACGGCGCAGGCCTTGCGCCACGCAAAGAGCTCGTCGTCGCCGAGCGTAACGCCCGGCTCCGTCGCAAGCTCCGGCGGCTCGGGCATCTTCTCCGCGTCTACCGAAAGCTCCTTGACGACGATCTGCTCGCCCGTCCTTGCGTGCACGGGAATCTCGTTCGCCGCCACCTTGCGCACCGCTCCGTCGGGCCCCTCGTACTCGAATTCGAGCGCCGGGAACCAGAGGACGCCCTCCCGCATCGGGCGGACGCGGTAGGTGAGGGAACGGGCCACGGCGACTTCGCGCGAACCAAAGAACCCGCCTATGCGCTTCGTGTCGGTCTCGGTCTTTGCGCTAAGGTCGTCCACCTTCCAGTCGTCCCTCGAAACATGCTTCGAAAGCGCCGGGGGATGAAGGGCCGTGAAGTCCGCCTCTCCAACGAAGTCGATCGTGAGGACGAGCGGGTCGCCTACCTTGGCATTGTTCACGTCGAAGTAGGCGCGGGTCGCAAGATCCCCGCCCGTTACGCCCACAAGGCGTATAGCGGCAAGAAGGACAATCATGTTCATCGCGACACCACCTTGTACCTTATAACGAGATCCTGCCTACCGAACTCGCGCAGGAAATCCCTGTCGAGGCCCGCTATGGGGCCGACCGAGCGGACGACGGTGAGCGCCGCCGCATCCGAGACCTTGTCGCCGCATGATTCGCTCAAGCGGCAGTTGACCATCTGCCCAGACGCGTTGAATCTGACGGCAATTAAAACGTAGCCCTCGTCGCCGATGCGCGGATTAACCTGCGACCACCGCGCGTTGATGGCCATCTGGATTTTCGACAGGCACAACTGCATGGTGCTCGTCGCAATCTGCGTCGTCTTGCCGGGCTTGTAGCCCTGCCCAAGCAACTTCGCAATCTCCTCCGGAGTGCGCGTCTGCCGCTCGGTGCGGCCGTTGCCGCTCGGTACGTCGGGAACCTTTATCTTTACGGTCTTCGCGCTGTTGCGCATTCTCTCCATGCGCTCCTTTAGAAGCTCCTCTTTCGTCTTCTCTGGCTTCTTCGGCTCCTCCTTCTTGGGCGGCTCGGGCTTCTTAGGCTCTTCCTTCTTTGCCTCAGGCTTCTTTTCGGGAGGTTTCTTCTCGGGCTTTTTCGGCTTTTCCCTCTCCTTCACGACGGCATCGACCTTGGTGTCGACTTTCGGCGGCGGAGGAGGGTGCGTTACGACCTTCGGGGGCTCCGGCGGCTTTGGCGGAGGGTCGTCGAGCGGCGGCGGCTCGTCCTCGTTGCCGTCGAGATTCTCGTTGACGACGACGGTGAGGTCTATTGGGATGACAGTCTCCTTCGGCTTGAAATGGATCCTCGCAAAGACGAAGAAGCCAAGGAAGCAGACGACGTGCACGACGAGCGCCAGCGCGACATTCGCCGCGCTCAACACGTCAGGCCGTTTCTCGTCTATCCAGACTTCCATGCCAGTTTCACCTCGATTGCACTAGGCACCAGCGCCGCATGCGCGCAGGCACCATGCACCATCCTATTTCTCCACGGTCACAAGCGCCATTCTGTGTATCTTGCACTTGTAGACCACCTTGACCACCTTCATCACGTCGCCGTAGGAGTTGCGCTCGTCGCCCCTGACGAGGACGGGTACTTCCGGGTCCTCCGCCGCCATGGACATGAGCTCCCGCTCCAGCTCCTCGAGCGTGAGCGGCCTGTCGTTGAGGAATATAACATTGTCCTTGTCCACCGTGACGGTGTTCGCCTTCTTGTTCTTCGTCGGCAGCTCGTCGGTCTTCGCCTGCGGGAGCATTATCGATATGCCCTGTTCGAGCGCAGGCAGAGTCACGATGAAAGTGACGAGAAGAAGGAACGTCAGGTCGATCAACGAGTTCATGTCGATCGACGCCTTCGGCTTCTCGCCGCGCAGCCTTCTGCGTCTCCTCAGCATCTCAGGCGCCCCTTCCCTGGAACTCGCACGCGATGCGGCCCATGAGCTCGTCGGCGAAGCCTTCCATCTCGGACCGTATCTGCGTGATCGTCGCGTTCATGCGTGTGTAGGCCAGGACGCCAGGAATCGCGATGAGAAGGCCGACGACCGTCGTGACGAGTGCGGCCGAGATCGACGGCGCGATAGTCGCGAGGTTGGCGCTTCCGGCGGTGCCCATTTCGGCGAAGGCGTCGAGAACGCCCCAGACGGTGCCGAGAAGTCCGAGCATGGGCGAGAGCGAGACGACTGAAGCGATCACGCCCATGCCGTGGTCGAGGCGTATCTCCTCCTCGTCTAGCGCATGTTCGCACGTGCCACGGACGAGCTCGATCTCGCGCGCGGTCAGCGCGGCCGAGCCGTTGCCGTCCGTCTGGCGGCCCACGAGAAGGGAACGGACGTCAGGCGTAAGGAGCTTCAGGAGCCGCTCGCATGTGTCCTTGTAGATTCCCTCGACGCCGGTGGCGACGGACGGACGGCGCTCAAGGTAGTATTCAAGGGCGTCGTGCCCGCTCGTGAAGTCGCGCACGAACCGGCGCGTCGCCATGCGGACGTACGTAAGCTCCTTCCACTTGCCGAGAATGACGGCGAGCATCACCACGGAGCCGAGGAGCTGGACGGCAACTATCCCCTGTCCCATCAGGTTGGAACCGAGGAATCCGTCTACCAACGAGTTTGCGAGTATCATATCTATGTCTCTTTTCTTGTCTGTTTGAGTTTGTAGTCTGAAATCACCTGTCCCTCCGGCGGCAGGTCGGCACGCGATTTGCCGCAGGCGGAAAGAACCTTGTCCGTCGTCTGGAAATGGGCCTTTACGTGGTTCATCAGCCAAACGGGGCCCTCCTTGCCAACCATCTTCTCCGCAAGCGCACGGACGCGCGGGTCGCTCGACCCGGCCGGCACGTTTTCGCGACCCTCGGCTGGCGGGCCGAAAATCTCATCTCCCATCTTCATGATGTCGCGGAGGAATATCTCGCGCGCGATCACCGAGGCGGCGGCGACGGCGATGTCGCTCTCGGCCTTGTGCCGCTGCTCGACCTTTACGGCCTTGCCGCGCGTCTTGAGCGCACGGAGGATTGTCGACTCGGTCGGCGCGAATTGATCGACGACGACGCGAGGGCAGGACTTGCGCTTTTCGAGAAGCTCCTCGATGGCCGTGCCGTGCGCCCATGCGAGCATGCGGTTGATGTTCTTGATCTTCGAATAGAGCCTGTTGTACGCGGCGGGGCCGAGCTTCACGATGGCGTATCCAGTCGGGCCGAGAAGCGCGCGGAGCTTCGCACCGGTCGTGAGGACCGACTTGTCGGACATCTGCTTGCAGTCCTTGACGCCCATCTCCTGCATCTTCTCCGAGAGCGCCTCGTCCGTGTAGGCGCAGCAGACGACGAGCGGCCCGAAGTAGTCGCCCTTCCCCGATTCGTCGCTTCCGGCGTGGGGCGCGACGAGATCGGGGTTCAAGATCGTCTCGTAGCCGAGCGTAGCAGCGCCGAGCACATGCGGCTCAAGGACGAAGAGAACGAAGTCCTCGGCCTTCGAGCCCTGTACACAGAGCTTCCGCTTGCCGTGCTTCTCCTTCTCGTATAGCGTCGCGTTGAAATGGTCGCCTTCAATCGACCAGAGGGAATAGGGGACTTCGCGCTTGCGGTAGTTGCCGTTCACCATCACGCCCAGCAGAAGTTCCTGCTGGTCGTTAGTAAGCTCGTAGGTGAAGCTGGTCCTCTTTGTGCTCTCTGCGTCCATTTGGGGATATTATAGCAAATTTGGCGCAACCAATCGTTGAATTCGCCCGAATTTTCGCATCTGGGCGTCAATGCTCGTCATCGCGGGCAAGGCCGTGGAACGGCTCGCCAAGCGCATCGCGCCTACCGTCCTTCCACACCTTGCGGATGCGGTACTCGTGACGCGAGTGCGACGGCAGTCCCAAATCCTCGTAGCGGGCGACGCGGTAAGCGACGCCATCCGGCGCCTCGTTCGTCACGTTCGCGAGAAACTTCCCGTCGCGCCAAAGCTCGTAGTGATCGAAGTCGGGCGACATCTCCGCGCCCCACAGCAAGTACATCTGCCCGTCCTTCTCGCCGTGCCCCGCACGCGGCGCGGTGATGAGCCCCGTGTATGCGTAAGCGGAATCGTCCGGCGAACGTGTCTTGAATCGCAGCGACGGCGCGTCTATCCTGACTGTCGCATAGCCGAACGGGGCGAGGTCGAACGAGAATCCGTCGAGCTTCAGCACGTCACGCTCGATCACGTTGCAGAGCGTGTAATCGGCGTCATGCGCAAGGTGCTGGCTCGCAACGACCCGGCACGGACGCCCCTCGCACTCGCGAAAGCGCGCAATAAGCCCGCGTCCGTCCTCGGCGCGCTTGAGCGTCAGAAGCTGCACGTTCCATGCGGGCGAGTCCACGCTTATGTCATGCCGTGAAAGAGTCATGCTGGACCCATAGTAGTCTTCATCCAGCTCGTCAAGCGCACGCTCGGCGAATGCCGGAATGTGCGCACTTTGCCAAGTGCCGCTGTATGAAGTAATCGCGTAGCGGAAGCGGAAGTTGAAGCTGTCACCGTCGGGATTGTGCATCTGGAGCCAGTCCGTGAAGAGATACGGATATATCCCAGAACTCTTCACTGGACCGCCGTAGCACGTCTTGTCGGGATGAATCTCGCCGAACTCCGTGAGGCACGAGTCGGCCATGACGAGCGCCACGCCGAACTCCCCGTTCTCCACGGCACACCAGTCGCGCACTGCGGTATAGGCATCCGATGTGAGGCCGCTCTGGTCGCGGATGGGGTCGATCACCGGGCCGTTCAACTGCGCCGCGAAGCGGAACTGCGGCACGGCAAACGGAAAGGCCATGTAGCCAAAACGGTCGTAGCGGTTGGTGTTGAATAGGTCTCGAGCGTGGCGGAACGTCGTTTCAAGGACGATCTTCTTCTCGTTAGAGACGAGCCAGACGTGCTGCTCCATTGGTGGTGCGGACGGAGACGCCCGACACCCCGACAGCGCGGCAGCGGGGTCTTTTTCCCAAGTCTTGTGGTTGTCGCGCGTGTAGCGGAATTCATTCGCGGGGCCTTCAAGCAGTTCGCGCTGGAGTTCCTTATCGTAGATCGAATACAGTACACCGTTCGTCACCGCCACGCGATACCAGCGGTTCTCGGTGGTACCATCGCGGCATGTCACTACGGAAGGGTTTCCGTTATGAATGATCATTCCCGGAATCGCCCGTTGAATCCAGTCCCGTGCAACATGCTCCGCGCGCTCGATCCAGTCGCGGTGCTGCATCCATGTCTCGAACACGCGCCGTCCCTTGTAGCCGCTCGTGCCGTAGGAGTGTTCGTCGTTCCAGATGAGCGCGTCCCACGCACGGCGGAAGTCTTCCGCTGGATGCGGCTCTCCGTTTCTGGCGGACTTGACCGCCGTCAACGTTTCGGCACGCGCAAGCGCCCTGTCTGCCGCAATCTTGCGTGCAAGAAGCGCTGGCGTGCAGGCGGCGTGCTGGAGCCAGCCGCTCGTCATTTCGCCGCGCACCGTGGGAATCTTGTCGCCCCACTGCGCCTTTACGCGGTCGAACGGCTCGTCGAGTCTTCCGCATGTCCGGAGCTGCGGCCACTTCCACTTGGCGTTCCATTCCTTGAACAGGTCCGCCTGGCGCATTGACGGCCATTCGTCGTCCTCGTAGTCGGCGAAAAGCCACACGTCGTAGGGATAGCGCCCTTCCATCCTTTCAAGCTGCCGCGCCATCATCGGCTCGCTTTCCGACATCGGCTTCATCTTGTTCCATGCGGTGATGATGCCGAAAGGCTCGCCGCCTCGCCCGTAGTGCGGACATGTCCACACGAGCAGACGCGCACCGCCCTGCGGCGCCTCCCACCAGAACAGCATCGGTATCGCGCTTGCCCAGCGCACGTCGATGCGGCTACCACCGCCGCCTGCGTCGGGGTTGTTCCACTTCCACGGACGGTTCTCGTCCATCTTCCAGATCGTCGATGGATGCGGGTTCCAGTGGTTGGGGCTGAAGAGGACATGCTCCACGCCCGCGTCGGCGTAGGGCGCGACAATGCTCCACGACATCCCCGGGTTGTCCGTCATAAGCATCGTGCGCGTCTTGATTCCCCAGCGGTCTTCAAGCTCCCGTTTGCAGTAGATGCTGCGGCACAATTCTTCGAAGCCATAGAGGTGCGTATGGTTGCCGGCGCACGACACGCCAACGTCAAGGCGTCCTCGCGCCATCTCGTTCGTGACGAGCGAACGGGCAGCGGCCTCGCCCTTGTCCTGTGGGTAGTTGCCCCAGAACCACGCGCCCTCGGCGACGTAGCGAAACGCGCCTGGATCGGAGTCGTCGGGATCGGCGGCGACAAGGCGGGACGCCTCGTCAAGACGCCTCACCGTGCCGTGGCGCTGGATGTACTGCGAGTTGTGCAGGCCAATGTCCGTGTGCGCCGACTTGACGGCATATAGCGTCCACTCGCGCACTGGCGGCAGGTTCGCCGGAAGCGCGTTCGTGGCGACAAGCTCGAACACGGTATTCGTGCCGACAGTGCGAGAGACGAGCCGCCGCCCGTCGTGCGTCAGCATGGAGTAGGCCCTTATCGGCGCGACTTCGCCAAAGGACGCAAGCGATAGCGCGGCAAAGACCGCGACGCAGGGCAAAGGCTGCTTCATCGTTCACCGATGCGGAACGACAACTTCTCGCCCGCGACATGCTTGCCGGTAAGCGGAAAGAGCAGGAACCTCTCGGTCACAAGCGAACGCGGCATTTCCTTGCCGTCCGCGCCAAAAAGCGCATTGCCAGGCGGCAACTCGGAAAGAATGGCCATCACCGGCCTAGACGAGCCCTTCACGTTATTGAACTCCTTGAATTCGCAGTCCGCCAGGAACTCCACGTCCACCTTGTCGCCCTTCACGGCTAAGGAATAGGGCGTAGTGTCCTTCGGGAACAATATCCGCTGGGCGGGGTCGCCGTAGAACGCGAAGGTGTCACGGTCGTAGGCAAGTCCCTTGCCGTCCTGACCGCCTTGCACGCGCCCCTGCTCCCAGAGAAGCCGCTCGTTTTCGAGGAAGCGCGCCTCGGGCAGCGAGTAGCGCCCCTGCTCGAAAAGCCCCTTGACGCCCCAGCCCATGAAGCCGTACCACGAAGGGACGGTGTAGCCCGCGAACTGCTCCACGCCTGCCGTGCGCATCCACGCGGTCGCCATGCAGGCGCGCGAGTCCACGTGCCCTATTAGGCAGTTGCCAGCGCCAATGTAGACGCGCAGCGACGCATTGGTGAGGTCGTAGCCTACCTTGCCCCCTGGCTCAATGAAGCGAAGCCCCGCTTCCGGCGTATGGACGAGCATTCCCTTGTTCTGGTTGTAGATGATCTGCCAGTTGCGCTCGCGGGCGTGTCCGCTTGTCACGAAATAGTCTACGGGAACTGTATTGAACGCATCCGCAAGTGTCTTGGCAATGCTCCCGTTCGTCGGGACCTGCTCGTTCGCGCCCCCGGGACGCTTGAGCCAGAACCTCTCTGCGGACCCTTCGTCCGACGCGAAACCTGAATCCCACGAATTGAGGATGCCCGGCCCGCCCATGCTCGAAGCCATCGAGCGTACCGTACGAGCATCAGGGGCCGAAGCGAGCCTTAGCGCGTCCTCGGCGCTATACCCTGTTACTATTCCCCATATCGCGTCGCCGCATGGGTCGTCGTCGAGTAGGCGCATGGCCTGAAAGGCCGCCGCAACGAAATTGCGCCCGACTGCTTCCGGCTTGGCGACGAAGCAGACGTATTTGGGACGGGTCTTGCGCAATTCGATGACGAGCCCCGGAAGCCCCTCTATTCCGTCGTAGCGGACCACCTGCGCCTTGTGCTTTTTCTCAAGCGCGTTGACTACCTTGCTCCATTCTGCGTCCTCGGTTGAGGCGTCGGCGGCGACGACATACCCGTCGTACGACGGCTTGGGCAGCGACCCGCCGAAGGCCGCAATGGAAACTGCGGCAAAGGCCGCGGCCAGCTTTCCTGTGTTCTTGACCATGATTATTACTCCATTGGCGTTTTATGCATGAAAAAGAGCTCGCTACGGCCTTGCGACCTTGAGTTCGATAAGCTTCTGCCCGGCGTCGAAGTCGGTGCGCCCGACGACGCGGAACACTCCGTCCTCCCCCTTCGCCTCGATGATGGCCATCGTATGCTCGGGCAGCGTGACGACGAAATGGTCGTTCATGTCGTGAGGCTCGCTATACGTCGTGCCCTCGGCCATGACCTTTCCCGAGCCAGGCGCGACAAGGCGGAAGTCCACGGGAACCCTCGCGCCGGACGTGTCGCGGGCGACGAACGCGACGCTCGCCTGCGGGAGATTCGCGCGGAAGCGCGCATACGATGCGGTAACATCGTCCGCCGGGATGTCGCTCGGCTTAGTCCCGCTGCGCCACGTCGGCCAGAAGAACGTTCCCGAAGGGCTGGGGCTCCACCGCGCGGCGTAGATGCGCGTCCTCGGGCTCGACGCGTCGGCCTGAGCCGCATACGGCGCGAACCACGACTTGTCGGGCGGGGCGAGCTTGTCGTCCTCGGCGTCGTTGAAGAAGTGCCACTCGCCGTTGTCGTAGTACTCGACCCACGAGTGGTTGCCGGGGATCGGGGTCCAGTTGCAGCCGACGAAGCGGGCGGGGATGCCGCATGCGCGGTAGACGTCGATCTCGAGTATCGCGAGCCCCGTACAGGAAGCCATGTGGATTCGCATGGAGTGGAACGGCGACTGGTCGGGCTTGTCGCGCTTGGTGCTGTACCTGACGCCGAGCATCTTCCATATCTTCGAGTTGATGAGCTGCACCGCCTCGCCAGTCGTCTTGCAGTCCTTGACAAGCGGCCAGAACCTCTCGCGGAAAAGCGGTCGCCAGTCGTCTACCTCCTCGCCGACAGACGAGTACGGAAGCACGTATTCGCGGAATATCTCGTCGGTGATCGTGTCGCGCCACGGCGCCGTCCGCCGCGCCTCGTTGGCAAGTTCGACGTTTGCGCGGAGATACGACTCGCCGACGGCGAGGCGGTCCTTGGCGGGCATGTACTTGACGAGAAACGCATAGTCGTCGTCTGCGTCGTCAGCGGGGAAGAACAGGTAGCCGCCCGTCCATGCCTGCACTGGCGGAAGCGTCACGAGCGCGTCGTCCCCCGCTCGCACAATATCGAGCGCGACGTCTTCGGCGTCGAGCGTGGACCACACCGCCTTCTTTGCGCCAGCGGGAACTCCGCGCAGTCGAAGCCCGACTGGGCGGGTCGCGTCGATGGACGCATTGACAAAGACAACCGAAGCGAGCGAGCCATCCTGGCGGACGCGCGGCTGGACGAACGAGCGGGTCGGCGTCTCGACGAGAACGGGCGACTTGCCGTGCGAAGCCCAGTCCGCGAGCCGGTGGAGCTGCAATACGCGGTCGCCCGAAGCGACCTTGAGTGCGCCTGAAAACGCATCGTGGCCGAACACTACGCGGCGAAGGCCGTTCTTGTTCTCGAAGACGACTGTCGCAGCCTCGCGCCAAAAGCCGTCGTTTGCGTCGCTGTAGTATCCAGACACGGCCTTGGCGCCCGGCGAGGGCTTGAGGAAGAACGCCTTGCCGGAAACGGGCGTCTCGCGCGCCTTGAAGCCGGCGTTGAGCGAATCTTCCATGAAGCGTTCGCGCAAGCTGCCAGCGACCTTTTCGCAGTCCGCTATGCCGATGTCCGCGCCGCGCCCAGCCTTGAAGAGCACTTCCGCCGCATCGCCGTCGATGAGAAGGTCTTCAGATAGAAGCGCGTCAACCGCCTCTGCGCCGGACTTCACGGCATCCTTTGCGGCGTCTTCGGTGACGATGCGGGCGAGGGGCGAGCTTGCGCCCTTCACAAGCGGCTTTAGCGGTAGCGAGCCCGTCTGGAGCGCCGACGACGGCGACCCCGCGACGCCGTAGCCGCACCTTTCGGCGCCTTCGCTGACCTTGACGTAGCGCCTTAGCATCGCGGCGTTTCGCGCGAGCGGCGCGAGTATCTCCTCGCCGTACCACTCGGGCGTCTCAAAGCCAGCGTCGATTGCAAGCGCGGAAATCGAGTTCATGCCCTGCGACAGCGCCTCAAGCGCCTCAAGGAACACGCCCCTTCCCGTGCGGCAGGCGAACGACCTCGGGCACGTCTCGATCTCGGGGCAGATTCGGTCTATGAAAGGCGGCGGGCCTATGGTATCGATCTGGCGGGCGAGGTAGTACGCCTTGCCGATCTGCGCGCGCGCGTCGTGGTCGAAGTACGCGCCTGCGCCCGGGCGCATGCCGACGGGAAGCCCAGTCGCTGCGTGGCACGCCTCGTAGAGCAGCCGATGCTCGGGATAGCATATCCCCGGCTGCTGCATGCACATCCGCGTCTCTGGCGATGCGGCGTGGACGGCCTCGGCAATGGTGCGTACGAGCTCGGCCTCGCCCTTGAACGAGAACGCGCGCCACCGCGCGGCAAGCGCCGCGTCCTTTTTGGCCTCGGCGACGAGCTCCGCGCGTGAACGCTTCCTGCCCTCTTCTGCGGCGAACGCCGCTATGCAGCCGTCGCAGTGGCAGCCGAAGCCCGGCCCGCCGTGGTTGACGATGCGGATGTCGTCGTCTATCCACACCGCGTATGGCCTTATCTCCGCCGCATAGAAGGCGGCCATTTCGCGCATGTAGGCGAGGAAGTCGGGCGCACGGAAGCAGTTGAGCGACTCGGCCGTCGAGCCATCGGCGGACACATATCTCTGCCACGTCTGGGCGGAGTTGTCGGCGTAGTGCATCAGCGAATCGCCGTGGCCTATCGTCGCCTGTATCTGGAGCGACGGCAGTATGCCGATGCGGCGCAAGTCAACGGCGGCGGACGCGAGCCTCCTGGCCGACGCGCGGTGCTCGTCCATCTTCGGAAAGCAGATTCCCGTCGAAAACCACACTTCGTCCACTCCGGCGCGGTATTTCGCGAATTCGCCGAGCGTGGCCTTCCAGACGTCGGGCCTGTCGGTCTGGGGCTTTCTGAGCCTTATGGCGGAGAACGGGACGTCCCCCGCCGCCGCGCAGCAGGCAAGGCTGGCGCCGACGGCGACGGATGCGTCGGCCTTGCGGTATTTGTCAATGTCGGCGTTGATCTTCGCCAGTGCCGCGTCGTTCCACGCCGCCCAGTATTTCGCGTCCATCACCGAGCGGTCGATTGCAAATTCGCCCAGCGCGACAAGCGTCGCCTGCTTCGCCTCGGCGTTTGCACCAAGCGCAAGCATGGTGAAAGCGATGGATAGCAATTTGCAAAGTTTGCAAGGTTGTGATGTTGTCATTTTCGACTCTCTTTAGTTTCAGGGATGATTTATGCTTTGTAGTGTATTAGACCTTTGCCAACTTTGGATGTAGTATACCATTTTCGGTGAAACTTTGCAACGCCCTTTTCGGCAAAAAGATGTCATCTTTCAAGCAATCGAAAATGCCGCTCCGCCATTCAAATTTGCTGAATTGAAAGGCGTTTGGTGCGACAGAATAGCACCATGTCATGGGGCCTATGCGGCGAGGATCGTGCCCGCGCGGTAGCATTCCGCGATGTATCCGCGCGACTGATAGAACAGGTCAGAATTGAAGCGCGAGAGCGCATCGCTCATCCAAGAGGCGTAAACCTCAAGAAGTTTGGCTATCGGATCATTGCCATCGGACACATCTTCGATAAGCCGAGCATAGACAGCCCCGATGTCCCAATAGCCAGGCACCGTGTAACAGCAGTCGCCAACGCTGTCGAAGGTCCCCGTCGGCACCGAACACATCGTGATGAAATCGTCGGCGACCTTGGCGATCTGCTCGCAGTGGAACGTGTCGGCATAACGGTAGATTCGCCGTATGACGTCTTCGCCAAGACAGGCGACCACCTCCGCCCTACGCAGCTTCCGTTCGCGCCCGATGTATTCAATCAAGCTGCAAACGTAGAAGAGATCGTTGTATTCAACCATCGACCACCTCCTCCGCCTTAAGGAACGAAAGAGTCTTCAGCGCACGTTCACTGCAAAAGCAAATCTGGTGCGTCGGATGCTTGAACTTCGCCAACTCCCAGAACGCCGCACGGGTGATGCGTCCATCGATGAAATCCTGAATGTAGTTGTATATGGTGTCGTTGGCCATCGGACCCTCGACGATGTCGTGCGCATGCGCAACGCCATGACGACAGGATACGACGAAGTCGAGCCATTCCTCGGACATCTGAGGGAAGACAAGAGTGTCGAGGCTTGCGTCGGGACTGTAGGCGAAATGCGACAGCCACCCGCGCCCCGAAAAACGCACAGCCCAGCGCACGGCCTGTTCGCGCAGAACAGTGCAATAGAACCCAGGTCCGAAATCCTTGGTGTAGCGGGCGGGAACAATCTGCGGCACTTCGACCACGACGCGACTACCGTGACAGACCGCACGTCTCGTTTCGCTCGTGAGATGTTCTGCTGGCATGATTTCGATCCTCAGATTGTTTGCCTCACATTATACCAAATCTTCGACAGCTTTATCTCTCGACAATGCGAAGATGCTCGCCGTCGTCCTCGAGGCCGAACAGCTTCATTCGCTCGTCAGGCGACTTGTTCGGGCGGTGCAGCGTCATCCTTAGGCGGCCCTTGAGGTCGGTGAAGATCATCGCGTGTCCGCCGTTGGAGTCAAACAGCAGCTCGTCCTTCGTCCACGGGCCAGCGATCTTGCCGGATTCCGACGAGCGCACGAACACGCAGTACCCATGGCCTTTCACCATGTTGGACCAAATCATGTAGAGCCGGCCGCTCTTAGCGGAACGGTGGAAGAACGGTCCGTCCGTGACGGAAGCGGCCCCCTCCATTGCGCTCCTGGCGTCGAGCAGGCGGACGGGCGACGCCTCGAAGGAGGCAAAGTCAGGTGAAAGCGGCGCATACTCTATCGTTCCGTTGCCCATCTGGCACCATTCGTGGCAATAGACCATGTACGGCTTGCCGTCTTCGACATACAGCGTGCCGTCGAGAGTCTGGAACTCCGTCGGCGGCACAGGCCCCTTCTTCACGGGGACAAACGGGCCCTCGGGCTTGTCGGCTACAAACACCCATGTTCCGCGAGGAGCAAGGTTCTTGGCGTTCACGCCCTCGCCCATCGGCGCCATAGGCCGCGTACCCTGCTTCTCGGTTATCGTCACGAACATGTAGAAGCGGTCGCCGAACTTGTGGACCTCGGGAGCCCAAACCGCTGTAGGCTCCACGTCGCCGGGCAGGACCATCGCAGGCTTCTTTGGCGTCCACGAGACGAGATCGGCGCTCGTGCGGAACGCAACGCCATTCCCGCCCGACCATGGCTTGGACTCGTAGAGCCAGTATTTGCCGCCCTCGACGAGGACAAACGGATCGCGTATGCGGAAGTCGCGCTCAAGCGACGCCTCGCCGTCGCCGAATAGGCCGAGCGCCGATGCATCGACGGCGCGGACCTCAATGCCCTTCTTCACGGCTTCGGCGGCCGCTGCGCCTGCGCCTATGCCAGTCGCCATCGCATTGCCCATGACGCGGCAGCTCGCAAGCGCCTCGTGCGAGGCGGAAATGCAGCGTCCGCAGAAGAGCAGCCCTTCGACCTTCTTCGGGACGAGCGCGCCGTACGGGATGTCGTAGGGCTTGACGCGCCTTGCGCCGCCGGTCACGGCCTTGTCATGTCCGTGGGACTGCCCCGCGCCGGCGGGGTTATGGATGTCGATTACGAAACTGCAGTTCCGCGCGACTGCGTCGGCGCGCTTGCGCCCTGAGAGGACGTCTTCGGTAGTGAGCCTGTCCACGCCCTCGAAGCGGCGCGTCTCGCGTACGCCGACGACGGCAGGCATCTCGGCGATTGCCGCGTTCTCGTAGCCCGGCAGGTGGCGGCGCATGACATCGACTATCTGCGCGGCCTGCTTGCGCGCGGCGATCTCGGCCTTGGTCCTGTCGGCTGAGCGCGAGCCGTAGAGCCCGTTGACCTGCGTTGCGTTCACGACGTTTAGATCCTTTGCGGCGCCCGGATAGAGACGTATCACGCCGACTTCGGGAGGAAGGTTGCCGGCCTTGATTTCGTCCTGGACTATGGCCTCCCACGTCTTGCCGCGAACGACGCACCTCTTCGAGCGCGCTGCTTCTTCGGAGCCGCATATAAAGCGCTTGGAGGGGTCGAACCCGCCGACGGTGAACATGACGCTCATCGGCTGGACGAGGCCGTCGCCGTCGCGCCCTTCCTCGTATGGCACTCCGGCAGCAGCCGCGACGACGCCGTTGCCCGTCGCGTCGATCACGACCTTTGCGCGGAAGACGCGCTCGCCTTCCTCGCAGTTGACGCGAAGCCCGACGACGCGCTCGCCCTCCATCACGGGACCGAGGACGTTGGAGTGGAGAAGGACTTCCGCGCCCGCCTCGGCGAGGACGTCGTACGCCTTGACGTCGGCCAGGTGGAAGTCGACGGAACCCCGGCAACCCATCCGTTCGACGAGGTCGTTCACGATGGGGCTCTTTGTGGCGATGGAGAACGGGCTAACCATCGCCGACACAGCCATGCCGCCGAGGCGACCGCTCTTTTCGAGCACAAGCGTTTTCGCGCCGCGCTTTGCCGCCATATAGCCCGCGCCGATTCCGGCGGGGCCGCCGCCGGCGACGATTACATCGTATGTCTCTTCCTGCGCTGGCAGGGCATCAGCCGCGACCGGCGACACGCACGCCGCTGCAAGCAGAAATGCGACGGACGATCCAAAGGCTTTTTTTGCGTTCATGCGACAATTTTACCAAAACGACTTTCCCACTGCAACAGTCCACCCCACTTTCGTCCCAACCGCAGGGAATCCGTTATGCATTGTGTTTCGAAATGCAATTTGGTATAATGCCACGGTTCTTAAGGAATAATGCAAATGCTTGCAAAACTACATGCTAAGCTCGGCGATTTCTGGTGGTACTCGCTGATGCTCTTCTGCGCCTGCCGCGCGGCCGACTTGCTCAACGCCTTTGTCGGCCTGTGGCTCGTGCCGAAGTATGTAGGCACGGAAGAACTAGGCGCGGTGATGCCGCTCACGCAGTTCGCCAACTTCCTCGCGATTCCCGTCGCCGCATTTGCCAACACCTTTCGCAATGAGCTCACGCGGCTTTCGATCAGCAAAGAGTTCGGCAAGCTCAAGACCCTAATGCGCGGCGTTTTTGCCGCGACTGCTGTATTTCTTTTCATCGCCATCATCGTCGCCCGCTTCGTTCTCCCGGCCTTCCTTGAGCGCATCAGGATTGTCGAGGGCTCGCTCGGCCTCGTCATAATCGCCGCATCCTTCGTCAGCGCCGTCGCGCCAATCTACTCCAACGCGCTCCAGGCGCTCAAAAAATTCAAGGCGCAGTCGCTCCTTAGCATAGTCGGCGCTCCCGTGCGCCTCATCGCGATGCTAATCACAATGCCCTTCCGCGCCATCACAGGCTACTTCATCGGCCAGGCCGCGACACCTGCATTCAGCATTGTCGCTTCAGTGTTCGCACTCCGCAAGGAGCTTTCCGTTAAAGCCGAGCCGTACTGGAACAAAACGACGTTTAGAAAGTTCTCTGCCCTTTTCGCACTATTCGTGCTAATGGCAGGCTCGGGCGGCTTTTTGGGCCTCGTCGAATCAACAATCATTCGGCAACGTCTCCCCGACCTCGACTCCGCTGGCTACTATATGGCAACACGATTTTCTGAAATCGCAACTTATCTATATAGCGCAATGATCTTCGCGTTCTTCCCATTTGCTGCAGAACTGGCAAAGAACGGCATGGAGCACGCAAAACTGATTCTTAAATCAACAGGAGTGAACATTACCTTCTGCTTGTCAATTGCCTTGGTCTTCTGTTTTATTTCAAAACCAATTCTTGCCTTCCTACCGCACGGCGACAAGTACTCATCCTATTGGTGGGCTATTCCATGGCTTATAGTTATAACTGGAATCTCGTCTCTCCACGGATTCTACACCACAGCCGAAATCGCAGCAGGCCGCTTTGGCTTTCTAAAATGGGCTATGCCACTAGATCTCTCCTATCCAGCATTGCTGTTGCTTGCCACAGGGCATGGCTACCTTGTTGGCACCATCCCCGCAACTTTGACAGATTTCCTAACTACTCACAACATCTACTCTCTAGAGACAATACTTTGGTGGATGACAGCAATCACCATCATAAAAGCTTTAGCTTGCCTTGGAGCGATGACTTCAGCCAAGTTACGCACGTCCGCCTGTATAAACGACATCCGCCAGACATGATCTACGACTGCTTTAGCTTTTTCAACGAACTCGACGTTCTTGAGATACGGCTCAACACTCTCGACAAGGTCGTCGACAAGTTCATTCTTGCCGAGTCACCACTCACGCACACAGGCAACCCCAAACCGCTCTACTTCGCTGAAAACAAAGAACGGTTTGCCAAGTTCAACGACCGCATCGTCCATGTCGTAGTTGACGACTTCCCTGCAATGCCTGACGACATGCCAGTCCGCGAGAAAGCATGGACAAGAGAAAACTGGCAGCGCAACGCGATCGTCCGCGGGCTACCGAAGGACATAAAGGACGAGGACATTCTGCTGATTTCCGACCTAGACGAAATCCCCTCGCCGGAATATGTCCAAAAAGCTACGAGCAACCCAATCGGCGTCACTCGCCTTGACCTGAAAGCCTACAGCTTCTTCATCAACCTACGCAACGTCTCCTATCCGATCTGGAACAACGGCACAAGGGTTCTGACATGGCGCACGTTCAACGACTCTAAAACATACGCTGACTCAACCTACTCAGAATGCTGTGTTGCGGCAGTGAACCAAGGCCCGTCGGCAACCCGCATACGATTCCTCAAGCCGGACAAGATTCTCAAACCAGCTGGCTGGCACTTTTCGTATCTTGGTGGCGTCGAAGCAATCCAGCGCAAGATGAAGTCAATCGCCCACACCGAATTCGACACTGACAAGCGAACATCGCTGGAGAACATCCGCAACACGCTTGCCAAAGGCAAAAGTCTTTTCAACTCCTACGAGCGATTTCTGCCCGAATTGATAGATTCCTCATTTCCTCAATACATTCTATCAAAACGACAGCAATTCAATCACCTGATCTCCGACGTTCCTTCCATCGAGAATCCCTCAAAGCTTTTTTCTCTACTTATGCAATTGCAGGCGAAAGTACACGACGCTATTTTCTTTGCAATTTCATTCCTAACGCCAAAATGCCTCATCCCCATTAGACATAAGATATATTCATATATAACGAACAGGTGACTACGATGCACTTCCGATTCAAGAAATACATAGAATCTCCATATGGCGTTTGGTGTCGCATTAACCGAGACATCCCATATCTAATTCGTGGTACCACTTATTATGCAGAATGCGCAAAGAAAGCAAACTTGCATCGCCATTCTAACAATCATAATTCAGATGTAAGTGACTATTTGGCTTACAAAAAGCGGCGAACAGCTAAATCAGTCATCTATACCTGCATTACCGACGGTTATGATGACTTGTCGCTAATGACTACCCCAACTTTTATTGAGCATAATTGTGACTATGTATGCTTCACAGACAATACTTCCGACATTGCAGCAAAGCAGATTGGTGTCTGGGAGACGAGGCCTCTTGCGTATACAAGTTTAGACAACACCAGGAACAATCGATGGCACAAAATGCACCCACACGAGCTGTTTAAAAATTACATGGATAGCCTGTACATCGATGCAAACGTAGATATCCTATCACACTCATTGCTATCTTCTGCAAAGATGCTTCGCTCTTCAATCGCAATACCATTGCATCCGCTACGCGATTGCATATACGACGAGTATTTAAATGCCTTCGCAGAGTTTATAGATAATCCGAGATCAATGCGATCAGAGCTTAATCTCATAAAGGCTTCTGGCATGCCAAAACACTATGGTCTCACAGAGAACAACGTCATTTATAGGCTTCACAACGATCCTAAAATAATTGAAATCATGAATGAGTGGTGGGAGATGACGACCAATTATTCTAGACGAGATCAATTATCACTTGCCTGGCTATTGTGGAAACACGGCATAAAGATATCTGAAATTGCTTTATCTCACTGGCATAATGGCACCAATCAGTACTGCGTACATCCCCACCAGCGAAGTCTTAGTTATAATTGCCAACATTAATCGTTCCTCTTTTCTGGTAATGTCAGCATATCACCCCAAATAGAATTATAATCGTCCGGCGAGAATTCACAGTACCCCGCCCAATGATAGAAAGTTAGTTCTGAGAATCGAAATCCATTTCCCGTTACATAGAAATCACATCTTACAAACGGGAATCCTGCACTTAACCCTCGTGCCATCTCCAGCATCTCTTCGTATTTCTCCGGACGATCAACCTTCTCACTAAAATTAGGGTAGTGGTTCTTAATTGGCATGCGAGTCCAGTCAAGGTTATAGAAGTTAGCCTGGGTATTCTTTGTTTTGTCGTTGAGGACAATCCAGAAAAAACGTGGCTCCCCATTGAAACAGAATATCTCCAGTTTGTATTTAAAAGACAAAAAGCTTTCAACGACAATCTTGGGCTCAATATTCTTGTACCCCCACTCAAAAAAGTCGTAATAATGATTACCTTGAATCCTTATCCACTTGTTCGCAATCTTTCTTGCCTTAGAACGATTAAGTCCCCTTTTATCATTAACAATCAACTGAGCACCGGACCCCCAATTAGACTTCAGTACGAAAGCTTCAACAGGGAGCGAATCAATGTCTATGTCCTCAAATCTATCATAGACGCCTAACTGCCGCACTAGAAGATCCTCTCGTCCTGGAAATTTAGAAAGAAAAAAATCACGTGCCTTGACTTTGTCGGCACAAATCGTCAATAACGGATTATGATAATTGACTTTCAGCCAATTCAACTTGTCATTAAACGTCTTAGGCTGAGTCCAATTAATTTCACTGCCAAGAATATCATGACATTGCGCACTAATCAAGGTCATCAACTCATCCTTGGAAAGCGAAGCAAACCTACGCTTCCAAATGCGGCTTACCTTTGTTGGAATCCTTGGAAATGGCAAGCCTATGCCAAGGACGCGCAAGTGGTAACCCCATGAACACGACTTAGCGATCTCGATTAGCTTCATATTATTACTCCTAAATTATGTTAAACAATTAGTAATTTATCCACCCTTTGTTCATAAACTCAACAAAGGTCTCGGCCCGGTGGAAACCGAACGGCAGCTCCTTGATCGGCTGTGGAACGATAATGTCGTAGGCGAACTTGAGAGCCGATCTGTTGTCGGCCATCTTCATTGTTCTATTATACTTCCACTCGTGCTTCAGAAGCGTAGCAGTATAATATGCGTCCTCGCCCACAATATACGGGTCATTGCATGTATGCCATTTTCTTCGCCAATAGTCAGCAGCCATCTCGCACATGCGATGTGTTCGAATCGAGAACCCACCATTCGCGGTCCAGAGGTTCAGTATCCTAGCAAACAGTCTTGGGAGCCATTTGTCACGTACATAAGGCGGGCCTATAAAGTCCCACTTGCCGAGGAAATCATCCAATCCAGGTCGGAGAGGAAACCCGTCATCCTGGATGACCATCAAGTATTCAGTGTTGAACCTATCGGCGAACCTGCCGTCACAATCCTGGCTCATCGTGAAAATATCGCCAGGGACAAGTGATGGTTCCACTTGAATCACCACGGCCGGAAAATCTTCTGCAAATTTCTCCAGATGCTTTGTGGGCTTGTCAGTGACAACCACAGATGGCATCATCCCGCACTGAAGCCATGTTTCCCTAAAAGCAGATTCTATCCGATAAAACTGAGTGTCGGGCTTTTCAGTATCAGCCCCCCAATAATACGCAAGGACGGTAACATCATCCCGGCCTTTTCCATAGTCGGTTCTGCCGCCGTGAACCGTGCACAGCCGCTTTTTCTGCCATTCGGCAAGCGTTTCAGTAGCCGTGCTCACTTCCAAAGCTCCTTTCTCCTAAGCCAACAGAACAACAATGTCCTCTGGATGAAATCGGAACACCACGGGTGTATTGGATCGGTAAAGAATGCAATAAACTTACGAAGCGGATAAAACAAACTTATCGCCGTGAAGACAACATGTTTCCAAACGGGGCATACTTGACCTCCTCTATGTCCATTAACGACCTGATGGACAAACCTAAACCATATCTCATACAAAGGCATCATACCAGTGTAAACAGGATCGTTGAACTTAGGTCCAATTCCATTGAAGTGGATCACAACGCCATCCCCCACAGATTTTATCGGATACAGCAAATCCCATCTGTCATCTACAAGCTTGGCATCGTTACCACATATGAAATTGAAAATGTCCTGGTCGGCAAACAGCGGCGAGCCCCATTTACCAACGAAATCGGCACACTTGTACAAAAAACCTGTATCGCGCAGCCGCCGAAGATTCATCAACATCACGCCTGAGCAAGCGTAGTTCTTCCAGTCGCCTCCACTGTCACCGCTCACTGGACATTTGGCATGCTTGAGGGCTGCCTTGCGTGAGGACGGGATGTCCGTAACCCATACAAGCGATACCGAATTGTCCCTTTCGGCCCAAAATTTCGCTGGGTCACGAAACCACAACACGTCAACGTCTGTCCACAAAAGCCAATCAAATTCCGAAAACTCCTCAGGGAAATACAACCGGAGAAAAGGTGTTAGGGAGCCATTGTACGCCTTGAAGTCTTCTGCGACCTTCCCCATGTCGGGCACCCTAAAATCGAATTGCCCTTCATAACCAAACCGCCGTGCAATATTCTCGAGCGACTCTTTGTCTTCCGTTGTCAACCCATCAGAAAAAACGTGAAACACCAAGCGCTGCGGTTCAGTCGTCGCCTTGATCAAACTGACGGTAGTAGCTCGAAGGCCCGGAAGATACCTTCGATTTGACGCCATGGCGATATGGATCAAGTCGTTTTCAGAAAAGCCCTTCATGAAGCCATTCTTTCTTGGTTGAACGCAGTTTGACCATTTGTGCTTGCCAAGACATGCGCTCCGTCGGCTTTCCAGTAGAGCGACAGCCCTTCGCAAGCCGTTGCGATTTCGATTATCTCGGCGTTGATGTCGAGGCAGGCGCCGCGACCAAACTCGCGCTCGTCGTTGCCACGGCCAATCTCAAGGTATCGCCCTTCGGCGAATGGCGCGACATAAAGGCTCTCTGGCTTGAATCGCCTATTGGGAATACAAGAAGGCAAAACCCTTATGAATCGGGCATCGGGGCGACGGCAAAGCATGTCGCGAACCGCCCGTTCGCCCTTTGAGATAAAGCCGCTTATGACCACGTAGCCCTTGTCAACGGCCGCTTCAAAACACTTCACAACCTTGGCTATCGCCTCAGGCGAGGCAACTTCACGCGAAACACGAAGTGACACAATCTTGACGTCGTCGCCAATAAGTGCCATGTTGCCGACGCCCTTCCAGTAGTCGCCAATGGCAAGACGCGGCGAACAAAGCGGCTCAACCACGCGCAGCCCGCCGCCTGCCCCATACATTACCTCCCACTTCGGCGGGTTGTAGGCGATGTAGCGCTCTGTCGAGTCGATCATCTCGCGCGAGACGAGAATGTAGTCGTGGTAGCCCTGCTGCCATAATTGGCCAAACACAGTTTGGCCATCAGGGCTAAAAGTTTGGCCATCAGGGCTACTAGCCACGACGCCCGGGGCTATCTGGCCATTAGGGCTATTGGAGCAGCCAAAGCCGCCCATCCCAGCATCGATGGCCAAACTGTGTTTGGCCAATTTGGTTGTGTAGTTCTTGAACCGCCTTACCGCAAAGCCAAGCACCTTCAATGGCTCTTCGAGCCCTGGCGCGAGCGCGCAGTTGAAGTGAACGTGGTCGGGCATCACGACATGCCCAAAAAGCGAAAGCCCGTAGTTAAGGCAAGGCATCGCCTCTATGGCCTCCTTCACTTTCTCTCCCAACGGCGTTAGGACCACCGCGCCATTGACGATCATGCCGAAAAGCGGTCGACGCGGCTCTGTCACTATTGTTATGAAGAACGACGCACCCTTCGTGTAGTCCCAGCCCGGGAAGCGACGATATCTCACAATCTGCTGCTTCACGAGCCGCCTCCTTTACCATCAAGAAACAGGTCGACGCTACGCTTGAAGCTCTCGATGGAGAAATGCTCTCTCATAAAAGCGGCTCCGCAAGCGGCGCGCTTCGACGCCACTTCAGGATCACGCCTAATCTCCAGAAGCGCAGCGGCGGCGGCATCTACATCGGCGTCCGCCCACTCCTTCATCGCGACCATGTACTCATGCGGAAGAATCGGAACCATCTTGTAGGGGACGGGCCATGCCGTGTCGGGGAAGCAAAACTCCGTGTTAGAGCTCCAGTTTGTGGCAACAACCGGCTTGCCCTGGCTCATTGCCTCCGCCATGCCGATGCCGAACCCCTCCGACTTATGAAGCGAAAGATAGACGTCGCAGGCAGAAGTTAGTCCGTCCACGTCAGCCCGAGGCAAATATTGCGATATGTGCACGAACTGTCTCTCAATGCCAAGCGACTCCGCTTCTGCCATCATCTCGGCTACTTGCCTACGATTCTCTTTTGCCCCCTTCGTCTTGAAGACGAGCCGCACCGTCACGTCGCCGGCAAACGCTTTGGCGAAGGCCCTCAATGCGGCTATCACGTTCTTGCGATAGTAAGACCCAAAGTCAAAGTTGAAGAAAACCACGAAATCGCCCTTGCCGATTCCGTATTTCGCGCGGATGGCGTTGCGTGGCGTAGCATCGCCAAGCTTGAATCTAAAGGGGTAGACTATCTTGTAAACCTTCTGCGAGGGGAACACGCGGCGATAGTACTCGTAGTTGAAATCTGACATCCCGATGATTGCGTCTCCACTCTCGCGAAGATAAGGCGCCGTCTCGTGTATGCCATGCTCGCTCTCATGAAAGGCTATTCGCGCACAGGCGAGGCCGGGCACGAGCCGCTCGTCCAGTGGAGAGCGATACATCATGACAATATGCGAATACTTCTTCAAGTCAAAATCTTTCGCAGGCGTCACAATCCCCTTCGCGTCCCTATCCGGAATCTGCGGACTCAGCAATGTATCATAAGCCTGACAGGGTATCCCCGCATCCCTCAGGCAAAGCACAAAATCCCTCAAGGTCTTGCTCAGTGAAACGCGCCCCGTTAGTTCGCCGATCACGGTTATACCGCGCTTAGGCTTCTCCGTCTTGGATACGTAGGCAAGCTTCGCAAGCCTTCGCCGCTGCACAGCGAAGGCACACTTACGTCGAAAGAACCCCACGATTCCCGCGACGCCCCACACACGAATCTTAGACAGAAGCTCTTTCATCCTTGAATTACTTCCGCTCCTTCGCGCCGAGGCCGAAGGCGTTCTGGACGCGAACGATCCAGTTGTTGGGCACAACGGCAAAGACGAGCGCCTTTAGGCCTTCGACTACGCGCACCTTGAACGGTGGGAGACCACGCTTGGAAAAGTCGTAGTCAATATTGTTGTCGGCAAGGCACTTTACACCGAATTTCTCCCAGTGGCCCTTGTGGACGGCATCGATGAATGGAAACTCCTTCGTCGGCGTAACGAGAAGCGGCCGCTGCTCATCGCCAATCTGGAAACTCCCATATCGCTCAAACTCCCAGATGCTCGACTTGCCGCGCGCAAGACCGAGCAAGAACTCTCTATTCCAAATCCCGGCCTGCGTCGCTATGCAGTAGGCCGTATTCTTGCGATACTCGAAGAGCCCGCCATCCGCTGGCGATGAATTGCGCGCGCCAGGCACAGGATTGGGAATAAGTCGCAAATTCGCCGCGTCATAGTTCTTGGCCTGCCCAAGCCGGAGCAGAATACCTGCCGTGTCAACCGTGGAAGAAAGATAATAGTCGTCACATAGCATTATGACGTAAGGTGTACTAATAGTCTCGAGCGCCTGCACTAACCTGTCACACCAATTGCCGCCCTTTCCACACGCGACCACGCGATTGAAGCAAAGCTCCTGATCTGGCTTCGTTTCTGTAACAAGAACAGTCTCGAACGGACAATCCGGCCAATACTTGCGCCACAGCACAGCAAATGGCTCCAGCAAGTCCACATACTTGTCACAGGAACAAACTAAAATTGTACAGTCAATGTTGGTCATATCAGAGTGGCCCCTCATCTTTATCAACCAAGTGTAGGCGGCTTGAAGAGCCGATGTTTCTGCGCCTTTTGATCAAATGTTACCGTGAAAGATGCGCCGTATGTCTTGTTAATACGCGCAAGATAATAATCTGAGAAATCTGCCGCCCCCTCATCAAAGTCGTAATAAGCACGCCATGCACAATCTCGATGCTCAACCTCAAACACTTCGGCCTCAAGGATGGTCCTAACGACAAGCAAAAGCCTATCCTTCGGCTGGCGGTAAAGCCGTTTCAGCACCCATACTACCTCACAGAGGACAACAGAGGATATAAACCCCTTATTTGCAGCCGACAAGCTTGTCTCAATTAACTTCGTAGCAATTTTGGATTGCTTCGGTTCATCTTGTACGATGAAACGCACCAAGACATTCGTGTCTATGCCAATCATCTGCACGCCTCGCTAGCAATCGCCTCGTCCATCTGCTTTAATGTCATCGGCTTGCCAGTCCATCTCACCAACCCCTTCAGGGTGCCAACCGAGCCCTTCTTCGGCATCATCTCAACACGATTCTTGTCAAAAACAACAAAATCAATCCTGTCCCCGGTGTTCAACCGGAGCATGTTCCTAATTTCAACAGGTATTGTAACCTGGCCCTTTGATGACATAGTTGTATACATTGCCAACTCCATCCTTAATCAAGTTGTGTGTATGATATCATTTCCTTACTTTGATGTAAAGAGGGACGTCGCTTTTTGTGAAGTTTACATAGATGGAATATTACACTAGGGGTAGAATGCGCTCCTATGCTTTTGGTATAATATCGCCACACAAGGAGAAGCAATATGAAAAAGTCGTATATAATTGCCATGGTAGCATTGCTGGCTAGATGCATGACCGCCCAAGCGGATAAAGACTACACTGTAACTGCCAACGCCACGCTTAAAGATGGATCGTCGGTAAAAGGCGAGTTTTGCACCGATCAAATCTCCGGCTCGACCGCCTTCATGGAAAAGCTTAGTCTCGACCCGGCCATAGTAAAGTCACTCGCCTTTAGCGGCACAAACGGCGAGAGCAAAGTCGAGCTCGTCAACGGCGACAAGTTTGCGATGACCGTCGCCAACGAGAACTTTGCGATCAAGTCGCTTCTTGGCGAGCTCAACATACCGCGCAACAACTTCCGCACCCTTTCCCTCTCTGCGCGCAAGGCGTTTGCAAACGGCAATGACGCTGGGCTAGTCTTTTACTGCACATTCGATGATGAGGCGGCCATCAGATCTCCAGCAGTCGGGCCCAGTGGCATTTTCCAAAAAGGCGAATTCCACGATGGCAAGAATGGTCGCGCCCTCTATTTGCCCGCCTACACATCTTGCGCGAAGTTCGCACTTCCAGAAGAAATGATTGGCACAGCCGGCACAATTGAATTCTGGGCAAACATAAACGATGTTGCTCCACTGACAAGCGGTGGATGCCCTCGCTTCTTCGAAATCCTTGCCCCTGACGGTAGAGGAGAAATTAGCCATGACTGGAATGCCAACAACGGTAGTGGCGGCAGTGGGCTGACCTTCCGCATCGACGGGCTACCCGCAATGGCATCGTCACAGCAAACGGAATATTCAGAATTCACAAGATCCGGCTATCGCCGCCCTTCAATGATGCCGCCACATGGGTGGCATCATTATGCACTTGTCTGGGACATTAAAGGCATAGGTGATTCTACAAAATATTCCGCTGTCGTCTTCATTGATGGGCAGCGCGTCCTTTCAACGCCATTCAACCCTGGGTGGCAAGGGCCTAAAAACCTAAACGGCGCCAATACACTATTCTTCCCAAGCCGCGAAGACGAAATGCCCGACTACGCCCGCCGCGCCTACACTATTGATGAGTTCAAGATCTGGAACTATGCCAAGACAAGTTTCGATCTATAATCCGACAAGGGGCCAACCATGAATCGTACATACATCTTTGCGTCAATCTTCGCAACAATAGCTCTTGCCGCATCTGCGCAAAATGCCACAACAACCATAGCCGCGAACGCCACGCTTAAAGACGGATCGTCGGTGAAAGGCGAGTTTGCCGCCGAACACTTCGTCGGCTCGACCATTTTCGCAGAAGAACTAAACCTTAATCCGACAATTGTAAAATCGCTCACCTTCGTCGGCACAAACGGCGAGAGCAAAGTCGAGCTGGCCAACGGCGACAAGTTTGCGATGACCGTTGCCAACGAGAGTTTCAAGATCAAGTCCCTCCTTGGCGAGCTCAACATACCGCGCAACAACTTCCGCGCCCTTTCCCTCTCCGCGCACAAGGTGTCGACAAACGGCATTGACAATGGACTCGTATTCTACTGCACATTTGATGATGAGGCTTCGCTTGCATCACCTGCAGTTGGCCCGTCCGTAAGACTTGAACTGGGACAAATCAAAAAAGACGGGAAGAATGGCGGCGCGTTGTTTGTGCAGCCAGGTGTAGCAGGAGCCGAGATAACACTTCCAGAAGGAACTCTTGCCGCCGAAGGCTGCATTGAATTCTGGGCAAATATGGCAAGCGGAAAGACCGAGTTCACCACTGGCGGCGACCCAAGGTTCTTTGTCATGTTCGACGCGAATGGAAATGAAGTTTCACACTTTGAGTTTGCCTCAAACAATGGATGCGGCAATTCAGGACTAGGCGGACACTTCTTTGGAATTCGCACGCAGACAAATATCGGATGCTCGTACATGATGCCTTACTCTGACATCTTCAAGGGAGAGGACTATAATGGATGGCACCATTACGCTTTCGTATGGGCACCGGCAAAGTTGACTATTTTCCTAGATGGCAAGAAAATCTGCAGCACCGCAGGTCAGCTTAACACTGAGACCATCGCCAGCAGTGCAATTACCTTTGACATACCTCTAAATCGCAAAACTGGCAAGTCCTTTAACAACAAGTCGGCATTCTACATGGACGAGCTAAAGATATGGAATTTCGCCAAATGTGAGTTCGATATCAATTAACGAAACATGTGTAAAAGCCGACAAAGTAACTTTGAGTTGCTTAGAATCCTAGCGATCTTGATGGTCGTCATGGGTCATTTCATCAGGCAGAGTGGTCTTCTCGAATCCGAAGCTGGCACCAACGGCTCGATAAACATTTTCTTTGGATCAGGAGGACGAATCGCCGTAAATGTTTTCCTATTGATCGGTTCTTGGTTCATGGTCGATTCTGTTTTCCGACCTGCAAAAGCCCTTAAACTATACCTTGAAACAGCGTTCTACTGCATACCCATCACTATTCTACTGGCATGTCTTGGCATGGCAGGTAGCACGCAAAACATAATACAAGGACTACTGCCCTTCTTCGGCAGACCAGTTTGGTTTGCCTCGGCATACATATCGCTGATTCTTCTTACACCATTCCTAAACATGGCGTTTCTCCTGCCATTCAAAAAGCAGAGTTTTCTTATCGGGGCACTTTTCGTCTTATACTGCATTGTATCCACCATACCGTGTTTTTCTAACATCGATTACATCGCGGACTTTTCATGGTTTTGTGTTTTATATCTAACTGTCGGATGGCTGAAGAAGAACAATCTCATAAGCAAGGTGAACGTCAGCAAATGGGGATATTTGCTGATGTCAATTCTAATTTATATCGGGCTGTGTCTTTGTGTAACAATACCATTTCTCAATTGGACTGCTAACTATTGGCTAGACAATATAAGATCCCTGCCAAACCTCTTATGTGCTTTCTGCTTGTTCGTCTTCTTCCTAAAGACTGACATTGGAGCAATCCGGCCAATCAATTTTCTCGCAAGGTCTGCCTTCGCAGTCTACATAATTCATCAAATACCAGCATTTCGAGAGATTGAATGGAAGACAATCTGCCGCGCGGAATCGCTCTCCGGCGCGTCTGCAACCACGTATGCACTGTCGATTCTTGGCGTGGCAACATCCATCTTGATTGTGGTAACGCTTATCGACACTCTGAGAATCGCACTATTCTCTGTCGTCGAATCTAGATTCAAGAAAGGCATGGACAAATGACAATCGTCTATGCCTGCGATGACAACTATGCCGCCCTGACTGCAGTTTCGGCAGTCTCGCTCCTAAAGCACAATCCTGGCGTAGAAATCATACTCGTCGGCTGCAGGCTTAACCCTGAATCAATTGAGCTTGTAAAATCCAGAATAGAAAAGTTCTCGGGGAAATTCCGATATGTAGACGTAAGCGCGAAAATCAACGAGCTACAGTCAATGGGTGCCTGCTCTTATGTCTCATACGCTGTTTATTCCCGCATTTTCATCGGGGAACTCCTTCCTGACCTCTCTGGCAAAGTCCTCTATCTTGACTGCGACACTCTCATCGTCGATTCAATCGCAGAAATTTTCAACACCGATCTCCACGGAAACCCACTTGCCCTTGCCCCAGATGCCGCCCATCCTGCTTACAAGCGTGTAATCTCGCTCCCTGAAAACAAGCCCTACTTCAACACTGGCGTTACTCTAATCGACCTCGACGAATGGCGCAAGCGCCACTGCACCGAACGACTTATGGAGGAGCTAAAGTCTCCACATGGTCGTAATCCGCTTGGAGACCAGGACATAATCGTCCGCGTCCTAAACGACGAGATAACCGAACTCGACATTCGATGGAATTTTCTTTCGCAGTATATTCTATATGGACACAAGGAAAAACCTGCAATCTACCACTTCTCCGGCAATACCCTTGGTCGGCCTTGGTTTACATCGTCCCGCCATCCTATGCGCGTGCCATACCGGAAGGCCGCTGCTGAAGCAGGGCTTCCCGAATCAGCCGAACAAATCAAACCATTGCCGCTTGAATACAAGATTCAGTACTGGCTTTACAAAATCCTTCCAGTATTTGTCTTCCGTCCAGTGTGCAACTTGATGCTACGTACGCACATTAAGCTGACGTACGGAATCTGATTCTCCTGTTTCTCCTGTCGTTTATGGCTAAAGAATCAGTCGCAGATCGTGCGGGCGGTCGGTGAGGTGCGGCGGGTCATTTGCCAATCGACGGCGTGTAATCGACAATGTCCTCGACACGACAACCAAGGACGCGGGCGAGAGAGATGGCGTAGTCAACATTGGCTTTTCGGATGTCCTTCTGTCGCTGCTCGTACTGCTGGAGCGTCCTTAGCGGGACACCAGACGCGGCCGCCAACTCGGATTGCGACATCCGTCGTGCCTCCCGCCGTATTTTGAGATTGGTCTCGGGCTTCGCTTCGATATAAATCTCGTCGGCTCGCTCGATAAACGCGCGCGGGTCGCGCTCATGATACGGCGAGTAGAGCGTC
>CADCAK010000017.1 GCA_902799385.1 uncultured bacterium
CATCATGCGCGGAGACCCGACGCCGAACCGCGACGGCGAGGCGTTCTTCAAGCGCAAGATGGTCGGGCTCCACAGGGAGATAGGCGCGGCGCGAATGCACGAACTCGGGTTCGGATCGCGCGGACAGCTTGCCTCTGCGCAGGCGAAGCTCGTGTACGGCTCGTTGCCCGAGTCCGCGACACCAGGCGGCGCAACGCCATCAGAAACCGGCTCAAACTGATGCAATGAGCGGCGCGCGTTCGGTTCCGCTCACCGTCGGCGCGCGCCCGAATCCACGGCAGCTCTGGGGCTTTGCCCCAGCCCCCATCAGGGGGACTAGAGTCCCCCTGAACCCCGCAACGCGCGGATGGATACATCCGCGCTAGCACCCGCTTTCACTTCCGTGCAAAGTTTTTTCACTTTCCCCCTTGACGCAATACATACTTGTCCCTCTGACACCCCTCTAATACTCTAATCGTCCACACATTCACAAAGATATGTGCGGATTTTCTTTCTGTCTCCGCAGACAATCCTTCCATCCACAAAGTCTACCGAGCTCCACTCAAGCCGTTCCTTTGCAAGCCACAAATATTCCTCGGCTTTGTATGTGTACCACTCGTCCGTAATGCCAATGTCGGCAAGCGCCATGCGAAACCGCTTGAACGGATGTTTCATCGAAAGCGCGCGAGCAAGCCGCCTCGCCTGTTCATCTGAACGGGACATGGCGAAATTCTCCATAATCCTAAATCCCTCGTGCGAGTCGACAGGATCAACGTCAACGACTTCATGGCCATGCAATCCTTCATTTACATCTGGATCAACGTATGCCGAATCAAAAACAATTGACACCTTCTGGTCCGTAAGGTCAATCACGGGATAGCTGTTCTCTGCGCATATGTCAAGCGCTTCGCACAGTTCCATTGCCAACTTATCCTTGCTGTCTATCTTGTCTCCATACATACCACTTCTCCCGTAATGCTCCCTGCTTTACATTAATTCCCAGCTTGGAATTAGCGACGCTTCGCAGCCTATAATTTCATGCCTCAAGACTCCGGACAAGGCTCTCGCGAGTCGAATACTTCGACACAAAAGGATTGTCGGATATTCGCTCAGCCTCACGCATCGCCGCAATCGTAGAGCGGTTGGTGATTCTGCGCATATCGCCCTTCATCGGCAGCTTCATCCCTGCCTTAGCCCGCTGTTGCTTCTGCATTGCGGCTAAACGTCTTGTCTTTACAAGTCCCATGCATTCCTCCGCCGCACATTATACCATATCGCCGTGAGCGTTGCTCAATCCGCCGCGCCGCTGCACTGCCGCTCGAAACTCTAATGTAATCCGACCCTCGCAACTAAGTTGAGCAACCCTCCATTTTGGGAAAACGGGTCTGACCTGTTTTCCCAAAATCGCCGCGCGCGCTGGCGCTCAAACCACCTATGGTGGCCCTCGCAGCATACTCTTGGGGTATGGCCGTGCATACCATGAGGGTGCAAAGCGCTTAGGCTGAGGATATGAACCAACGCCCCATAGAATGGCAACGAGCCATCCCCGGCCGAGCAGAAATGCCTTTGCCGGAGTGGTGCACACCAAGAGAAAGACATTCAACCTACAACCGCCGCGCCACTACTCCGCAACTCAAGCTCCGCCACTGAGATCCGACCCTCTGATACCAATAACACCTGGTCATACCGCCAGAAAGCGACATGACCAGGACTTTAACTAACCACGAATCGACCGTGGATCGTGGCCGTGACTGTCGCACTCGCGGAATTGACCATACCGGTCCTGGATGCGTAGTTCAACGCCTTCCTCGCGCGCGATAGGTCGAGTATAGGCAATAGCCTCAGCTTGTGTCTTGAATATTTTCGAGACACGTGTTGCACCTGCCTTTGTGCTCGCCCAGTCATTACCATGTCGAACGACATAACGTCCTTCCATGATGACTCCTTTCTTGTGTTATCTTGATTACACGATTCTGCTCCCGCACCAACAAGGCAGGCCGCCAACCTTAAGATTGACGGTCTGCCCAACTTAGCGCCGAAGCGCCAAGTTGGTCTTACAAATATTCGTAGACCGGGAAGCGAAAGACTCTCGCATTCCGTGGGTAGACAATTCTGCCCCAACGCCTGACGTATGGCGTGTACACCCAGCGTAATATACGCGCTTGAGTGTAGCCACCAAGTATACCAGGCAACAAGGATTCCACAACCATATGGTTGCTTCTCCTTTCTCCTACAAATGTAGGTTAGAAAGTTTACGCGAAAATCCCGAACATTC
Organism: uncultured bacterium; assembly: GCA_902799385.1. GTDB lineage: Bacteria > Verrucomicrobiota > Kiritimatiellia > RFP12 > UBA1067 > UBA1067. The sequence goes on from CADCAK010000017.1 coordinate 2,255, forward strand.
GCGCTTGCAGTTCATTCGCGGAAAATGGTATAATGTCAAATTGTCTTAATTGACACCGGGGATTCATCTCCGAAGCCCTGACGAAGTTGCCGCTTCGTCAGGGAAATTATTTACTTATCATCGAGTTCCACCCCCTTCTTTGTTGTTCGTTCGCTTTGTAACCAGACGCTTGTGTAATTTAAACACAGGATATTCCCCATAACGCTCATCGGTAGAAACCACATCAAAGATTGTAGTCACATCTTTGTTGGCGTAATCAAGACCAACCTTGTCAAAGAACGGCTTGAGGTTTGCGCTAAAATATCCGCTGGCCTGCTGCCAGCGAAACCCCCGTGTATCATTCGACTCCGGCGGCAAAATGACGCACCCTAAATCCCCATTGTCGCCAGGCGCAATAAGCACACGCCCCCCCTTCTGCACATTTAACAACGTCGCAGCTTCACTTGACAGTCCCAAGCGCCCAGAACGTTGAGCTGTGGCCTTTGCGTTCTTTGCAAAGCTTCCTGCATTCACGATTGTCGAGTCATTAAAAATCATTTGCGTCTCCTTTCGGTTGTTTTCAAGTTGGGGCTATTATACCACATTCGCTGATTCAGCACAAGGGGGATTCCTATAAAAAATCAAAGGCAGGCAAATGACACGCAAATATGAGCCAAAACACAGGGAAAACGAGATAATCGGCGATATTATCGCAATCCAACACAAATAGAGTTGACAATATGGCGATTAAGATTTACTAAAATCCAAGATCACAAAGCAAAAATAGCCATGCGGACAAGAGAGGCCATTGGCCCAAGCTATGCGTCAATCTCTGCACCACACAGACAACAGATTGATATCAAAGCAAGACAGACAACAAAATGACACTCGAGAGAAAACAAGAAAGCCAACCAGAAGAACAAATTACATGTCAATTTTGGGAGCCGTATACCACAATACCATACAATTAACTGCGAGAAATTACACAATTAATCCTCTATGTCGTCAACAAGAGGAGATTCACAGGAACCGCTAGGAGCACCAATCGGTTCCACTTCCCAAACCCAAAAACCATTCGCATCATTTTCTTTATACCCAATATAAGCGTCATGATCGCTTCCTGCGACATATGCCTTATCAAACTGAGATGCCCTATGCTCTGGGTTGTATTGCGTCTCGACGTCTGTCTTACTGATTGGTCCCGTTGTCGTGCAGAACCGCTTCACCTTGAACAAATTCGCCTTACCTGTATATGGGATGACCAATACATCAATAGCCGCAGGGGTGCTGCAGAGGTTCTTGGGCAACGGGAAATACCCTGTTGCGCGGACCCAATCAGTCAACTTGCCCTTAAACCCTTCGGCAACCGCCATGTGACCAAGCACGGCACCCTCCGCTCCTCCAACTACCACCGTCGTGCCACGGGTGGAAATAACGCGGCTATAACCGTTCTCAACGCCAAGATGGTCAGTGGACGTCTTACGCGCAAGAATGCCACGTATGAATTCTCTCAACGCCGACTCCCCGTCATCACCTTCGAATTTCGCCTTACCGATGGCATCTAGTTCTTTTGTTCCGTCAGTATTGCGTACGTACTTTGTCGGCAACAATGGTATTGCACCAATATTCTCTTCCTTGATGATGTCCGAATAATCGTATGAATTGCCGCACCGTCCAGGATAAAGAACATACGCACCAATGATTTCGCGTGACAGCTTCTTGTCCTTCTGGCTACGATAAAGGATTGCGTCGCGATAACGATGCATGTCGTTCAATGTAGCAAATGGAGCGGCGTCAAATCTAGGATTCTTTCGACTTGGACACGAATATATTCTGTACTTTGCGTCAAACAGATACGTATATGAACGGCCTTCCTGGTCCTCGTCCTTTATCGTCAGCACGATGTCTGGTATCTGTTCCACGATATTCGTGCCGTTCTCTTTATCCGCGCCGTCAGAATATGATTGCTGATATGTCAACGTCACCAGCCGATGCGGAATTGTCGCAGTATCTTCAAACTCATATTTGCAGATACTGTCACCCTTGACATGTTTCTGCAACTCCGCCTCGTCGCCAACCTCTTGATCGGTCGGAACATCATCCAATATGTCGTCAATGCTTTCTATGTTCCCAAGGGAACCCGACTTCAAATTGAGTTTGAAATCTTCTTTCAACATGTCTCGGATCAATATGAAGCACCAGAATTCGTATAGCTTCCAAATGGGTTGGTTGCCAATGTCAAGCCCCTTGCCCATCACGTCAATGGCATGTTGCAACGCGATCCAAGTCTCCTGGATCTTGGAATAGCCGCGTTTGCGCTGAAGAGCAAGGCTTTCCTGGCGAAAACCCTGAAACCTTCCGATCGAACGGAAGAAAGCGTGATTTCTCAGTCTCTCAAGGTCATTGCACCATTCATCCATGCGCTTCAGGTATGCTTGGGAGACGCCATCTTCCCCACTTGCACTGCACTTTTTCTTGAACTGTCCCAACCGTAATCCAATAGCCGATAGCGTGTGCTTGACGAATCTGTTTTCAACCGAATCCGTAATGGGGCGTATCTCGTCCGACCGGAACAGCGACGTTTCGCGGCGATCATCTGACATGCCATTGTAACGGTTGGACTCGTGCGGCGTCCATCGGCGCATACGGTCCGCTTTTAGACAATGCGCCTCTTCGTGGTATTTGAGATGCGGACTGTGCAATATCCAACTTATCGCCGCCTTGTAATCGTCGACAAAACTCCTGAATATCTCGAACCATATCTTGTCCTCCGTGCTACGCTCCGAGGACAGCCCACCCGTGTTTCTGGTCTTAGTTAAGAACGCATAAACGAATCCGCTCTTGGCATGCTCAATCTGCTTCTTGATCAGCTCGGCGTCGCGATACACGTCAATCTTCTCGGACACCACCCACCACGTAAGTCGTACAACTCGGCGCTCACGCTTCCGCCAAAGGGCAATGTCCAGCTCAAACTTGCCAGGAGCATTGACGAAATCCAGAGTTCCGTCCATCCCCATCCGCCCTGGAACATATTCGAATTCATCCGAGACACTGGCCATCACATGCTCGATGTCGCAGTCCGTGACCTGTTGGTCGTCGATAAAGATATGGACGTTGTATCGCGTCTCAAAGAAGACTGGAAGTTCCTTGAAAGACGTGCATTCACCTCCGGGATGTTCCACGCCATCGAGTTTCCACAACCCAGGCGTGTTCGAGCTATACTCGACTTTTGCTAGTTCATCGTTATCTTCCGCGCCGATGCGCTGCCGATAGCGAGCCATCCTGTCAGTGTTGTCGCCCGTGACAACAATCCTGAACAGGCCCTCGACCTTAAACTCGAACACCGGCGACTTCACGCTCGACCCTCAATTACGGCCAGAAGGAAAGATAGGAGCCGCCACGTGCGACAATCTCTTTCATCTTATCGAAGCTTGCGCCCTTCTTGCCAAGAATTCCGGCAAGGCTTTGCGTCTCGGCATTATCAAGTTTCCCATCCTCCTTGCCAGTGTATATTTTCAGCACCAGACTGTCGTCGCCGTTGATGCGGGGAAGCAGCTTCATCAAGACAACATCGTCGAACGCATCTGGCTTGGCCGCTGGAGATGCTGTACCGGAAGAGGCCCCACCCGTCGGCGGCGTAGTTCCTGCGGGCGCACCGGAAGTTCCTGAAGTAGCAGGCTCAACATCCACTTCCCCGATAATGGTCGCAAGTGAGTCTTCGTAAAGGGCATATTCGTTTGCGAAGCGATACGCAACAACAAACGAAGTGTCCGCGAGAACCGGCTTCAGCGCATTCAGTTTTGCCACCTGGTCTGGCTTAAGCTTGTGATCCGTCGTCAGCTCGCTCGCCTGAAGCTTTCCATTGAGAAGCACTTTGACGAAATCGTTTCCGGCGAAGTCGGCGAAGGACGGCTCTGGGTCTTTCTCTCCAAAGTGGTCGAAATCGGCATCTGTCATTTCAAGCGTAAAGGCACGGTCAAGGACCTTGCGCGAGAACTGATTGGTTGTCTCGTCCATGTTGACCGTTCCAACGACAAAAAGATTGCGCGGAATCGTGAGTCCGTATTTGTCAACCCAATGCTGGCTCTGCGTGAACTCACAGCCAAGCTTGTCCGCGTCCTTCCATATCTCCTTGTCGAGCAAGGCATCGGTCACAACGCCTTTTTCGGTTTTGATGGCGCCGCTTTGGTCCATTGTCTCAACATCGACGATTTTTCTGCTTTCGATAGCGCTCAGGTATTCGGCGAAATACTGTTCAACAGGTGCGAGGTTCATCTCGTCGAGACAGACGAAGAAAGGAACGTCCGGATAGGCATACGCCTTGCAGATGAACTTGACGAAGTCCGTAGTGCGGAATGCCGACTTCAATTCAGAATAGTACCCGAGCAAATCAGCGGAGTCGTGCCAGTTCGGCTTCACCTGCACCATGCAGAAATTGCCGGGCTTTTCAAGGGGCTTGCCGTCCTTTTCGAGAAGCGCCTTGTATCCTCCCCTCGCGCAAGTCATGTACGCGAGCTTGCGCACCATGCGGCTCTTACCGGTGCCGGAGTGTCCCGCGAGAATGGCAAACGGCTTCGTGCGAAGCGCTGCCGCGAGACGCAGGAGAACAACATCCTCCGCATTCGCGAGATTTACCTTCGGCTTCTTCTCTGCCGGCGGATTGGTTGACTTGGAGTAATCTGCTGGTTTCATGGCCATTTTTACAACCTCGCTTTTTATGTCTTCAAACTTTTCGTTTACGAACCAGATGAATTCGTTGACAGTGAGATAGTCTGGTGGTGAAGTGTCTTCAGTGCCATCGGCGTTGATCTGCCGCGGAAGCTTCATCGCCTTCATTCTCGTTAGCAGTTTTGCTGCTACACCACAAACTTGCGTGTACTCTATATCCGAGTAATCTGACTTATGCGGAAAGTCAATAAGCCCAAGCCGTGTCAGCACCTCATTCGTCACACTTCCGTGCTTGAACCATGCATCTGGGTGAAACTTCATCAGAAGCTCTGAAACAACACTCGGTCCGAAGCCCTTTGGTCCGACGAATGACTTATGACAGAAATTCGCCGCTACACTTGGCGTGTCTTTATAGAGAACCAAAGCATCCTTTATGTCCTTAACCTCTTGCGAGCTGTCTGGCTTGATGCAATTCCAACCAGAGCCATTTTGCCCCGACCACATCATCGCATCATTCTTCTTATGCTTCCCTGTCGCCGGATCAACTGGCCCCAAAAACAATTCCTCGACCTCTTTAGTATCCCATGTCTGGATTGCCGCTGTCGTCAGCGAACCAAAATACGCCCTTACCCTTCCATTGACGTTCCACCCTTCCTTCTGCCACCCTTCCGTTCCACTATCCTTCCGCTTATCCGCAAACATCTTCAGCGTCGTTGTCAGCAAATCTACGGCAGATGGTTTCGGTGCATCCCCATTCTTCTTCTGTTGCTCGCGCCACTCAAGGAATTTGCGATATGCTTTAAACGCCGAAGATAGACATGCCCAGTCCGAAACATCCTTTACCCAGGCCACACAGGCTTGATATGCCGTCTTAGAAGCGCCTTGTGGGCAACCACTATCATCAAAAATATTGCAAAACGGGCCGAATATTTCAGTAAACTCATTGACCGTACCGACCTCGCATACCTCTTTTGTCGATTTATTTCCACCAAACAAATATGGGTATATACCCGGCCAAGTACTATGGTTGTTAATCGGAGTGCTTGGATCTTTATTTAGGCACGAAAGATACGTGAGATAATTTCTTGCCGTTTTCTGCGTTTTGCCCTCCACATCACAAAACCATTTTATGAATTCATCCACATAATTGCACGCATGATCCCATCCGTCAAAATAATGGTAATAAGCAAATTCATCCTTTGGATCAATATCTATTTTTACATCAACCAAAGGTATTCCATCACATACAATCTTCCCATTAGGTCCCTCATAAAATTCTGGGCCTGTCAATTGCAGTAGATACGATTTGGCTTTGTCTATCTCATTTAACTCTTGGTTAAACATTGAGAACAGAATTTTCTTAAGGTCGCCTTTGTACTTAGTGCAATTTGCAAGGACATACCCATAGATATTAGTCGGAACACACGAGGATGGAAAACTTGGCGTGTAAGGATTTGGAACAAAATAGTGCTCTGCCCAGTATCGTGAATATGACAATATTTGATTCAATTGCAAATCGCTCGAAAATCTCGGATGACAAATATTGTTACCGTCACAATAGTATAGTCCCATTTGTCGGGCTATTTGCGAGTGCGTCTGCTTAAATCCCGTCATTCGTCTTTCAGCATAATCAAGAAACTGATCCTTCGCCATTGCCTGCCTTGGCAACGCGGAGAAGAATTGCTTCATCGTAGCCAAATGAAGATTTTTACCTCTACAAATCAATGACGGTTTGGACATATCATTCTCCAAATCAAAAATGCATTATTTTACATATCCCGTACCTATTCGCCACATCCCCATTTTTCCTCTACAAGGAATGGCCTGACGCAAAATCCGCACATTCGACAAGTCCCAAGAAACTGGATAGCCCTCATACCAAGGCTCCCCGGCAACTGCCTCGCGCGCAGAATAATCACATGTTGCAACAATTCTTCCTGGCCAAGACGCAACTGTCTGCCAAGAAGGAATCCTGGAAACAACATCTGAAGGAAGGTTCAAGGATGCCCATCCCATAAATGATTTGTATTCCGCTTCGCAAAAAGATTTCGAGCAAGAAATTCCGCACCTGCCAGACTTCGGACTAGGCATCTGTATCCGATTCTCGATTCTTTTTACACCAAGTATGATCAAGATCAGATATGGCCCAACGCAAGTAAATGCCTGTTTTATGTCCGGCTTCGCAATCTCGTCAGCTTTTACAGGCTCATCTATCGCAAAACTCCAAACAGCTTGTTTAAATTTTGCGACATTTGATAAAGGCTCATTCCGCTCCTGATTTATTGTATCAGGAGAAAGTTCCACATCACGTTGCGGCAAATATTTCTTGTATATATTAACCATCGCATACGCCAATATTTTCGCAAAAGCCGGAGGAACCGCATTGCCAATCATCTTATATCCGTCACCCATGCTGCCCAAAAATTCAAAGTCATCTGGAAAAGTCTGCAGGCGGGCTGCCTCTCTTACTGTTAACGTGCGAAGTTGGGACGAGTCTGGATGTATATGCCTATAGCCATCTTTATACAAATGCGCAGGAATGGTGTTGCTCTGTTCATCTCTACGCAAAACATAGTACTTATGGATATTGCTCTTCTTCCCGGTTATTTCTGTGTATAGCTTCTTAAGGCTCTCAATTGACACATACTCCATCCGCCCACTTTCAATATCTTGCGTTAGAAGCTTAAACACTTTTAGATCACGCGTACTGTGATGTCTCGGCATGTGATTAGGAACAATAGGAGTTCCCTTTTCTTGTACGTATTCCACCTCGCCGTCTTTAACATGGGGGATCAATTTCGGCAAATCACCAATCGCATCACGAACCGTCCTCCGCCGTTGCTTCAATGATGGCATTATGTTCTCATAAAAATCTGCAACGATTTTATCACAATCGAAGGGGAATGTCGCTTTACGAACACCCAATATAATTATCCTTTTACGATTTTGCGGGATGCCATAATCCGGCAGAGAAAAAACAGCATCTCTGAAGTTGCTCGTCACACAATATCCTGCATCATCAAAGGCAGATTGAATTCGATCGGCAATCGGCACACCATCCGGTGTTGCAGAAAGCATCCCCACAACATTCTCAAACAAAAAGAAATCAGGCAGGTATCGATTAACGACCTTTAGGTAGCTTTCAAAAAGATAATTTCGATAATCATCACGCATGCCGTTTTCATCGCGAATACGCCCAGCAAGTGAGTACGCCTGACACGGCGGCCCCCCAATTATCACGTCAACTTTCTGACCATTGAGAAGTTTGTCTAACCCCTCATGTGAACCAAATTCCTCATCCGAATACCCCTCGAAGAGCTCTTTGGTCCTCTGAATGTCAAATCTCAAAACTTCATTTGCCGCATCAACATGCCCCCACCTTGTCCTTAACCTGTTCTCAAGATTCTTGCATGGTGCAGATTCCCATTCAACACACGCGAGCGTACGAAATGCTCCGCTCTGTTGAAAGCCATCCATCAGTCCGCCGCAGCCAGCGAACAAATCGATTGTGGTCAGCTTCGCCATGTCATTTAGCCCCCAACAACTTCTTCAAGTGCAAGGCTAAAGCCTTGCCCAAGATCGGAGGAACAGCATTCCCCACCTGCCTATATTGCTCCGTTCGTGTCCCCGTAAAGACAAAGTCATCAGGGAACGATTGTAAACGCGCGCTCTCTCTTACTGTTGGTATCCGATTATATTCATAGTGAAAATAATTACGATGACCGGTATCGATCGTCCGAGATGGCTTGTGTCCATCGCATCGTGTCCATGCCATATGAAACTTCCGATGTTCACCAACCCCCTTGGGCAGATCCTTGTAGTTTCCCCCTTCTGGTACCTGCGAAATTACTTTAACGACGAAATCTTTATGTGCGGTTGCCGTATGGTTCGATAGTACATTACATTTCCCACGCATAAGTTTCTGATATGGGGTCTTTGCGGCACGTTCGTATTTTGAGACCTCTTCACCCATCGTGCAAACGAGCGAAGGCAAATCATCAATTGCCTCACGACTTGTAATATAATGCTCAGGAGTTAGTGTCGGTTCAGGGAAGGACACCTCTCCATACTCCTTGCGAATTCCAATAAAGACAAGTCGCCGTCTGATTTGAGGGACACCATAATCCGCAGCACATAGGACTTGGCACTTTATGTTGTACCCCATTTTGGCAAAGCGCCTTAATATCTCATCCTTGACTTCCCCTTTATACAATGTTGCCATGCCAGGGACGTTTTCGATGATAAATCCCTTAGGCTTAAAGAGCTTAACCGCCTTAATATAAGACAAATACAGCTTGTTCCGTTCATCATCAAAATTCCGAGGCCCTGTCAGCGAAAACCCCTGACACGGTGGGCCCCCAACAATAAGATCTACTGGCTTATTACCAATAAGCTCCGTCATTTTTTTAAACGTTGGAGCGTCTGCCAAGCTCCCTTTAAGCGCTATGGCTCCTGAATGATTCCGCTCAAACGTGTTCAAAGCCGCTTGGTCAATGTCAACCCCTAGCAGAATCTTACACCCCGCGTCCATAAAGCCGCGAGACAGCCCACCGCAGCCGGAAAATAGATCAATTACATTCATTACTTCATACCTTTTATGACACCGCTCTTCAAAAACAATCCATATACATGTTCCCGATGCCATTTAACATTTTCTGGATTAGGTTTGAAAAATGGATCCTTCGGCATGAATATCTCGCGCGACTCTAACGAATGCAAATATTCGGAATCAACCTTAGGATGCACCTGCACTCTAAGATCTTTTGTCAGTGTAAAGAAACCTTTGTCAAACGCCCAATGCAAGTCTCTTGTCAATGTTATCCCATTGGAAGGCAAGTAAAGCCCACGCTGTGATTTCGGCCGTAGATGCGCCGCTTCGACATTAAAGTAGTCGCCGTACTCAATTGAGGTGCGCGTAATGGCACACTTCCCCTCATACCCAACCAACAGAAAATCCCTAAACATCGCTTGATTTGAAAACAAGTCTTCAATCTTCCCTGCGGAAGCGGACTTTGCAGCCTCCAACACCTTACCGTCAATTGAAACTGCGTTATCCAGGCCATCAAGAAGGTTTACCTTAGTCTCGAATGGCTCAATCACTCCTGCCCAAGACGCATACCCCCCGTTAACAGGAGACGCCTCTACCGCAGCCTTACAAAACCAGTATAAAGTCTTATCCTTAGACGTAATCAAATCAACGTAAAAACCTGGGTTAAGTTCTTTCTCGTTGATCTTTCGCATTAGCAGATAATCCCCAGGTTTGAACAGTCTATCGCCGCCCTCGAGTTCCTTGTTTGAATACAATCGATATTCGTTCCTCGTGCCACCATGGAATCTGTCGTTATGATAAACAAAATTACAATAAATCCTCTTAGACGAATTTTGATACAACGGCACTAATGCAACAGGCGCAAAATCATTTTTCTGAGTTTCACTCAATGGCGGGAAAAACTCAAGCATCTGAGGACTCTTCGAGACAAGCAGAAAACGACCACGGTGAACAGCGCGATCCCTACCCACGCTTCCAAGCTCATTCTTTCCAAGCTTTTTAATATAGTACTTCATGTGATCCTATGCGCCTCTTCAATGTATGGATGTCTCCTTTTTACAAAAAGGCGCGCCTCTCTGTGTTGGTTAGAGGGGCGCGCCAAGGCGCATGCTCTTAAGGCCTACGACAGCCCAGACAAACACACACCAAGGCGACACCCCAAATTGTTAATAGGGTACCGTCTTGCAAGCCGTGTTTTGTCCGTTTGTAGAGTCGTAGTTCTAAGAGACCGGTTTGCAACCGATGGCCGATCCTGCCGGCCTCTCCGCGGCGGTTCTCGTCGCGAAGCTATGTGGCCAGAACGTTCCCATTCTGACAATGAGTATTATACCAAATTCAGAAGTGTCCGTGTCATTGGTTTCTTGCGGTTTAAGTTTTCTTGAACTTCGCTTGAACTTCATATCCCTCCCGCACACCCTGTCACATATTGCAATATGTGTTCTGCATTGGGGTTTTGGCCGCCATTGAAGGAACATGAGCCCTTCCCTGGACGGATTAGCGTTCTGCCCTGCTGGGGTAGGCGTTCTGCCCTGTACGGGGGTTTGACCTCCCCAGTACGAGGGTTTGGGCTTGACTGTACGAGCGGCGGCTCTTCCCCGCACGGGGTAGCGGTTCTGCCCTCACGAAGGGTTCGGCCTCCCCTCACCGAGGTTTTGACTTCCCCTCACCAAGGCTAAAGCTACGGCGGGCAAGCCTGTTGCCGCTACGAAATACGGACTGGCCACCTCCACGGTTAAGCGGCGTGCACCTTACTCCTGTCAAGCCGGGCTTCGGGGTAGCCGGCCGCGAGCCGACCGATGCGGTTAAGTTCCTCCAGAACCTTCAAGCGCTCGTCAATCGACAGCGCAAGGCAAAACGCCTCGTCCTGCTCTTTTAAGGTGGTCTTCCTGACGACAGTCCTATCCATTCCCGTTCCTCGCCTTGATTCTTTCAAGTGCAACGGCGTCGGCTATGTCCTTGGGGCGGCCAGACGCGCGTTTGTTGGCTATGAGATCATCAATGGAAATAACCTTGATTTCAAGACCATCGACGTTCATCTTGACGGCGCGCTTTGCGGCATCCGAATATTCAAGACCATCAACCGCCGAAACAATGTCGATGCGCTGTGGCTCCGTGCCAATCTGGAACACCATGCCCGGCTTGTGGAAATCCTCTTCGGAGAGGTCCATGAGCGGTGCGCCAAAGGACTTTATCGCCTGCAAGACAGACTTTGCATTTTCTGGATTCGCCATGATCCAGAAGTCAATGTCAAAAGTCGTCCTCGGCCAGCCATGAAGCGCAACGGCATAGCCACCGACAAGCATGAAGTCCACTCTGGCGGCAAGCAGACACTTCACCATGTCCCGATAATCCTGATTTAGAAGATGTTCGTTCATTTATTGTTCTACTGCGGCAGTTCTCGTCGGGGAGCTATGCGGCCAGTAACGTTCCCGTTCTGACAGTGAATATTATACCAAATTTAGAAGTGTTCGGGGCATGGGTTTCTTGCCATTCAAGGTTTCTTGAACTCCGCCTCCTCACGCTCCTATACATTGGCTCTATATTCTTCCAAGTACTGCCCCAGAATGAACAATGCTGACTGTCCGTAGAGTCCATTCGCCTCGTCGGCTAGATTCTGTGCCGTCGCGGATTTGTAGAAACGGTCAAGAGCTTCCTCTTCGGAAATCCCGAAGCGTTTCGCGATTAGTCGTGCGACCTCAGGGATGATGGTCGCTCTTATAAGATGATGTTCACACATTTTCAACCTCATAGCTGCGCACAAATCGGAGTCTTGCGATGGCCTTCTCCGTGCAAAATGCGAACTGGTTATTTATTTGCTGAAAGCGCAAGCGTTCCAATGCATCCTCGCGGCGCATTATACCTTGCACGCTCATCGACTGTTCTCCCCGTTTCCGTTAGTTTTAAGCCACATGGAACCATTGACGACGTGGCACGGATAATGCTGCGTCAGAATCGGGCCAAGCATGTCCAATGCTCAGACATAGAAGGCGGCCTTGCCGCTTCCGTCCGCGTTCGTTGAAAAAACGAAGTCTTTGAAGGTCTGCTTTAGCATGAATCTACCAACTCCAACTGCATATTCCGCGGCGGTTCTCGTCGCGAAGCTATGCGGCCAGTAACGTTCCCGTTCTGACTGTGAATATTATACCAAAAATCAAAGAGGTTGGGCGGCTAAGTCGAGGTGTTTTCCTTGCTGGGGTCGGCGTTCTCCCTAGTACAGGGGTTTGATCTCCCTAGTACAGGGGTTTGATCTCCCTAGTATGGCGGTTTGACCTTCCTAGTACGGAGATTTGACCTTCCTAGTACGAGAGTTTAGGTTTGCCTGCACGAGCAGCGGGTCTTCCCCTCACGGGGTGGCAGTTCTGCCTACACGAAGGGTTCGGCCTCCCTACACGGAGGTTTTGACTTCCCTACACCGAGCTACACGCCCCTGCATAGCCAACTCAACCATGTGGGGCCCTTAGGTTTGCCTGCACGAGTAGCGGCCCTTGCCTCACAAAGAGTCCCATCTCCCCTTCCGCCCCGTCACATATTGCAATATGTGACGGGGAGTGATATACTAAGCCGTTCTGGAAGGTATGCAAGAAGCTTGCTAACGAGGAGAGAATCGACGTGTTGAGGCACGTGATGATTTCTCCGGAAGAGGAAGGTATTTCCGTTGGCCAGATTTCCGACATGATCAAACTCGGGCAGCCCGCGACGAGCATCTACCTTGCGCAACTCCAAAACGACTGCGGGCTTGTTGCTTCCACGCGCGATGGCAGATACTGCCTCTATCGCGCCACGCCAGATGCATCGGACGAGAGGATTGTGACGCTCTTTGCCGCGCTGCAAAAGTTCTTCCGCGACGAATCCGCCGGTTTTGTCTTCGTCAATGGTCGTCGCCCCAAGACGCCGCCTTTCCTCTCAATTCTTCCGGCGCTTGCGAACGAGGCCCGCGTGCGGCTGCTCCAAATCGCCAAGACCGAGAAGCGCACAGACAAACCAACGCTTATGAAGTCCACGGGGCTGACGGAACTTAATGTCCGCCGCCACATCGCATGTCTCTCCGACTGCGGACTAGTGGATATCAACGGAAGCGAAATCGTCTGGCGCGAACCATCCGACCCCCTCTCCCGCCTCTTTATCCAACTCTCAATCACATAATCCCACTGGCCACGTCACATATTGCAATATGTGACAGGACGAATCCTCATGAGCCCCCAGAAGCACCTATTTGTCTGGGTTGTCACAATTTGTGATAACCTCCTCAAGTTCCGCTTTAGTCAGTTGGAATCGGAAGTTGTCCGGAAAGTGGTATGTGCAGATTTTGCATATACCACCTCTTCGTCCACCCAGCGCGGCGAAAGTGCCGCGCTTGATTAGGGTTGCCTGATGATGGAGATCAAAGAGGTTTTATGCAAATTTTGCATGAAACCTCAGGTAGCGCACCTTGCTCCTGTCAAGCCGGGCTTCGGGGTAGCCGGCCGCGAGCCGCCAAGATGGCGACCCAGCTTGTGTTTTAAAAACGGGTGCCGTCTAGCCAGCGAGCAATGTCTACGACGTGAACACCTTCCGCCAACGTCTCTTCGTGCTTTGTCCGGGCAATGAGCATCTTCGGATAAGCGTCCTTAATCTTCAAAAGCGGATCCAGCTCGCGCTCCAGCGTGCCTTTGGACGATATGTCGTCAGAAACCTGTATGTATATCTTCTCGCCGCCTTTCATGGCAACAAAGTCTATCTCCTTCTTATAGAGTTTTCCGACATATACCTCGTACCCACGCCTCAACAGCTCGATAAACACGATGTTTTCGTAGACATGCCCGTAGTCCATGTTCCTCCGTCCAAGAACAGCATAACGAAGCGCATGGTCCATCATGTAGTATTTGCCGCTCTTCTCCATGCACCTCTTCCCGCGGACATCGTAGCGCTTTGCCTCAACGAAGAGAAACGCGTCCGCAAGATAGTCAAGATAACGCCCCACTGTGACGTGGCTCGTCGCCACCTTTCGCCGAACGAGCTCCTCAGCCAGGTTGTTCGCACTCGTCACATTCCCCACATTGTCCATGAGGAATTCGGCCAAACGCTCGATGACCGTGGTGTCTGCGATGTTGAATCGTTTCGCAATATCTCTTCTAAGTATGGTCTGGTACACTTCTCTCAGATACGCCGTACGCGATGCCTCGTCCTTGTAGAGATAGCTCCCGGCCAGCCCCCCTTCTACAACATAGCGGTCGAAGGCCCGATCAACGTCTTTGTCTGAGGGAAAATAACGGCGGAATTCGCTGAAGGAGAACGGATACGTCTTGAGCTCGAAATGACGGCCAGTGAATAGAGTCGTCAAGTCGCTCGAGAGGAGGAATGCATTAGAACCGGTCAGGTAGACGTCGTACCGAAGACTGGACTCGGCGTGCAGACTGTTCACGACAAGCTCAAAGCCGGGGCACATCCGCACTTCATCGATCATGACGCAGTTTCGGTACCCTTTTCTGGAATGCGACTCAACCCATTGATGGAGCTTGTGGTATTCCTTGAGATGCTCATTCTTCAGGAGGGAAAGGTCGGCGTAAATGACATTAACCCTGGAGGCTTTCTTCTTCAGACGCCGCGCAGTCTCCTCGAGCAGCTTGGACTTTCCTGCTCTACGCATGCCACTCAGGATCTTTATGTCCGGCGTCCCCTCAACGGCCGACAACTTAGCAATATAGTCATCGCGCTTTATCAGCTTCATGATACTACTTTCAATAAATGAATTTTTTTCACTTTTCTAAACCGGCTAAATTATACCAAAAATGCCAGCGACGCTCAACAGCGCATAAGACCTATGTGAACTTTATGATCTTTGTGGCTAATAAACCCATGCGAACAGCCGCCAAGATGGAATATCCACCGAGGCCTTAGGCCGAGCCGCGCACGCGGGCGCAAGCGTGGTACTCTCCCAGTTAGAGCCACCGCTCTCCAACTAACCGACCCTTGACCCCTGGCCCCTAAACCATGCCCCTGCCGAAGGCAGCCCTAAAAATCTCTGCGCCTCTGCGCCTCCGCGCGATATTTCTTCTGCATTGGATATCTCGCGCAGAGACGCAGAGGCGCGGAGGGGTGGTGATATCTGCCTTCGGCAGGTGGGGTCTGGGGTGAAACCCCAGCTCTAAAACCTCTGTGCCTCTGGGTCTCTGTGTTAAATCTCTTACGGAGGCGCAGAGGGGGACAGTACACTTAGACCAGGACGTCCCAGTATCCGTTCTTGTCCGCACCGACGCGGCGGATTTCACCCGATTCTTGCAATGCCTTTATCTTGCGGGCAATCCATCGAGGCGAGACTTGAAGAATCTCAGATAGTTCCATCTTTGTTATGAAAGGATCGGCACGCATGTTCTGCTTGATTTGAATCCCAAGGGAATCCGACTTTACAGTGCACTCATCCGCATCAATCGCGCGATTTACAGTGCACTGTTTGCGAGATATCGCAAGCATTTCGTCCGCTTTTGCGCCATATTCAGCAATTTCACGGATGCGTTTCTGGATAAAGTCCTCTATTGCCGAGATACGCCGCGCCGAGAGATTGTACTTTGAATGCCGATTGATACGGAAGCCCTTGAGCGCAGAAAGCCGCGCTTTCATGTCAGCCGTTAGCCCTCTCGGAAACTCAAGCCACTTGGAGTACAAGGCCGGGGTCACACGTGACACGAACTTTCGCAAATCAACAAATTCATCATATTGGTCGCCGGCTCTGTCGATGGCGAGCGAGAAAAGACCATAGCCATTGTCGAAGATGGGCGCGGCTCCGACAATCTCGTTTGTGTCGTGGTCGATCAAATAGCCGAAGTTCCCCATATGACGGTCAGTATTGAAGATGATTGCATCAAAAAAGAAAATGTCCGCAAAGCGCGGATCTTGGAGCGCCTCGTCCCTGGAAACCAATCGCCCGGCTGGAACATATCCGTATTTGTCGCTCGTGAACAGCTTGCATGTCGAGCAGACAATTCCCTTGAAACGCGAAAGGCCGTATTGCACATGCGGCAGTCCCATCGCCTCCGCAATCTGCGACGCATAGAATTCGGAGTATGGCTCGAAGCCGGCGTTTGCAGCGCCCTCGGTTCCGCCTTTATAGAGAACTATATCGTCTCCAATCCTGCGCCAGCACTTGGCAAGCATTCCATTCGTCGTAAACTCCGGAGACGAAGTCCAGCCATTCTCAATGCCCGGTCCGTTTCCCGAAAAAGCGACTATGGACACGGCCTTTGAAAACGGATTGTCGTAGAGATTGTAGTCCGCCCAGGTACCATTGAAGTCGTCTGCGACAACCCAATGGACGTCATTCAGGGAAAGCCCGCGGCAAAGCTCAACAATTCCCCTTATGTTGCGAGGGTTTAGCCCGAACCTGGCCATCAACTCCTCGACATTCTTGCGGTTTCGCGGCACCGTGCGGTGAGTGAGCCAGGACCAGAGGGCGGCATCGTCAGCCGCGCCCTTCATCTCGAGCGGCAAAAACTTCCGTTCTGATTCGTTCACGGAGACTACGCGGACGCCCTGCGGTTCGAGCCACTCGAATCGCAAAAGCTCCCGGTCTCTGTGTTTTAAAATCATAACCTCAAGATATTTGGTTTGGCAGCAGTTCTCGTTGGAGAACTATGCGCCAGTAACGTTCCCGTTCTGACAGTGAGTATTATACCAAAACCAACGGTTGTGTAGCGAAGGAATCTCCCGCCTTCGCGAGCCGCCAAGATGGAATATCCACCGAGGCCTTAGGCCGAGCCGCGCACGCGGGCGCTAGCGTGGTACTCTCCCAGTTAGGGCCACCGCTCTCCAACTCACTGACTACTGACCCCAGACCCCTAACCCCAACCCCTGCCGCAGGCAGCCCTAAAACTCTCTGCGCCTCTGCGCCTCCGCGCGATATTTCTTCTGCATTGGATATCTCGCGCAGAGACGCTGAGACGCAGAGAGTCTTAGAACTGGGGGCAAGCCCCAGACCCCTAACTACTGACTCCTGACACCTGACTCCTGCGTACTGACCCCCGACCACTTCCCACTAAATGGCACAATGGCGAAGAGTCCAAGGAACAACGTGGAGGTGACAGGGAATAATTTGGTATAATACCACGGCAATGAACGAAGAGATAGAACGCCTCAAGAAAAGCAGCAACGCTGTCATACTCGCGCACAACTACTGCCGCGCTGAAGTGCAGGACGCCGCAGACTTCACCGGCGACTCGCTCGAACTCGCCCGCAGGGCGACGCAGGTCGACGCCGACGTGATAGTCTTCTGCGGCGTCTACTTCATGGCCGAGACGGCGGCGATTCTGAACCCCGAAAAGACCGTCCTAATTCCCGACCCGACCGCCGGCTGCCCCATGGCCGACATGATAACCGGCGCGCAGCTTCGAGAGCTCAAGGCGAAGCACCCTGGCGCAAAGGCCGTCTGCTATGTGAACTCGACAGCCGAAGTCAAGGCCGAGTGCGACATCTGCGTCACTTCGGGCAACGCCGAGCGGGTAATGGCGACCTTCTCGCCGGACGACGAGATAATCTTCGTTCCCGACCAGCACCTCGGTTCGCACATAATGGGGCTTCTCGGCCGTAAGTACATCCTCTGGCCCGGCTACTGCCCCACTCACGCAGCGCTTACAGCGAAGTCGATAGCCGACGCAAGAGCCGCGCACCCGGGCGCCCCCGTCATGGTTCACCCTGAATGCGCGCACGACGTGCGCGACGCTGCTGACGAACGGCTCTCCACGGGCGGCATGTGCAAGTTCGCACGCGAATCCGCCGCGAAGGAAATCGTAGTCGGCACCGAAGTCGGCATCCTCCACCGCCTCAGGGCCGAAAACCCCGAAAAGACTTTCTACCCGGTAAACGACCGGCTCGTCTGCCCAAACATGAAAAAGACGACGCTCGAAAACCTCGCAGAAGCCCTGCGCGAGATGAAAACGCGAGTCACCGTGCCGGAAGAAACTGCTGTTCGCGCACGCAAAGCGATCGAGGCAATGCTTGCAATTGCATAGCCACGCAAGCACGACGCGCCAATTTATGGTATACTATAGTAATTTTTCAGGAGAAAATTGATGCATCCCTATCGTACACATACATGCAACGAGCTCCGCGCCTCCGACGCGGGCAAGACTGTCAGACTTTCCGGATGGATGTTCCGCCTCCGCGACCACGGCGGCATCCTCTTCGTGGACCTCCGCGACCACTACGGCCTCACGCAGATCGTCGTCCATCCCTCGCGCAGCTTCTTCGGCCTCGTCGAGAAGGCGCACCTCGAATCCGTCATAACCGTGACCGGCGAGGTGAAACTGAGGACACCCGACACGATCAACCCCGAGCTTCCCACTGGCGAAATCGAAATCGAGGCGAACGAGCTCGTGATGGAATCGGCCTCGCAGGTGACGCCCCTCTACATCCCCGACGAAAAGGCCGACGAGTCGGAGGACGTGCGACTCCAGTACCGCTTCCTCGACCTTCGCCGCGAGAAGCTCCACAAGAACATCATCCTCCGCTCGGAAGTCATCCGCTTCCTCCGCGAGCAGATGTGGGAGAAGGGATTCCACGAATTCCAGACGCCGATCCTGACCGCCTCGTCGCCCGAGGGCGCGCGCGACTACCTCGTGCCGAGCCGCATCCACCGCGGCATGTTCTACGCCCTTCCGCAGGCGCCGCAGATGTTCAAGCAGCTCCTGATGGTCTCGGGCTTCGACAAGTATTTCCAGATCGCGCCGTGCTTCCGCGACGAGGCCGCACGCGCCGACCGTAGCCCCGGCGAGTTCTACCAGATGGACATCGAAATGTCCTACGCGACGCAGGACGAGATTTTCGCCGTCGTCGAGGACGTCGTCGGCAAGACCTTCAAGAAGTTCTCTTCGTGGGAATGCACCGAGGCGCCATGGCCGCGCATCAAGTACCGCGACGCGATGATGACGTACGGCTCGGACAAGCCGGACCTCAGGAACCCGCTCAAGTGGATCGACATGTCCGACTTCTTCGAGAAGGCCGACTTCAAGGCGTTTGCCGCATGCGTAAAGAACGGCGGGCTCGTCAAGGGCCTTCTCGTCAAGGGCATCGTCGGCGTCGAGACAAGGACTTGGTTCGACAAGCGCGAGGCGTTCGTCAAGGAGAACGGCGGCAAGGGCCTTGGCTACATCAGCTGGACTAAGGAAGGCGAACTTAAGGGCCCGATTGCGAAGTTCCTCTCCGCTGACCAGCTTGAGGAGATGAAGAAGATCTCCGGCATGGAGCCGACCGACGCGCTATTCTTCATGGCTGCCGACGTCGACGAATGCAACCGCCTTTCGGGGCTGGTGCGCACCGACATCGCAGACCACATGACGAACGACATCCGCGAGCACAACGTCTACCGCTTCTGCTGGATTGTCGACTTCCCGTTCTTCGAGAAGGATCCCGAGACCGGCAAGATCATCTTCTCGCACAACCCCTTCTCGATGCCACAGGGCGGACTTGAGGCGCTTGAGCACAAGGATCCGCTGACGATCGAGGCTTACCAGTACGACGTCGTCTGCAACGGCATCGAGCTCAGCTCGGGCGCGATCCGCAACCACCAGGTCGAGGTCATGTACAAGGCGTTCGAGATCGCGGGCTACACGAAGGACGACGTCGTCAAGAAGTTCGGCGCCCTTCACCGCGCGTTCCAGTTCGGCGCACCGCCGCACGGCGGCATCGCCCCTGGCGTCGACCGCATGGTGATGCTCCTCACCGACACGCCCAACATCCGCGAGGTAATCGCGTTCCCGATGAACCAGAAGGCGCAGGACCTCCTGATGGGCGCTCCGAACTACGTGACCGAGCAGCAGCTCCGCGAGCTTCACATCAAGATTCGCGGAACTGGCTCAGAAGTCGAACAGAAGGCGTAAGCCGGCTAAATCTCACGCAGATGCCTATGCAGAACGGCCCGACCCTATGAGGACGGCGAGAGCCGTTATGTCGTCGGATTGCTCAGCGCCAGACGTAAAGGCGTCCAGATCCCGCTCCATGTTCTCGACAAAGCCGACCGGCGTATCCTTTGCGTGCGCGGAAGCGAACGCCAGAAGCCGATTCTCGCTATACTGCTCGTGGTCTGACCGTTCGGCCTCGGTGACGCCGTCCGTGTAGGCCAGCAGCATCGTTCCAGGCTCAAACACAGCCTCCTGCATCGCATACCTATATCCGCCCAAGATCCCGGCGGCGACATTGCTTTTCGCCGGCAGGAACTCCGCGCCGCCGCCTGGCCGCACGACGACGAGCGGCATGTGCCCAGCGTTGCAGTACTCCAGCCGCCCGGAAGAGAGGTCAAGTCGACCAACGAAAAGAGTAACGAACATGCATGCATGGTTGTCCCTGCAGAGAAGCGCATTGATGCGGGCGACGATCTCGTCCGGCGGCAGGCACATGTCCGCCGCCATGCGGAAACCCGCATCCGCCAAGAAGGTGAACAGCGCCGCTGGTATGCCCTTGCCCGACGCGTCGCCCACCGCGAAATAGAGCAAGCCGTCCTTCTCCTGGAAGTCGTAGAAGTCACCACCTACCTCCCGCGCAGGCCGCAGGATCGTCCCGAGATACGGCGGCGTCTTGCGCGTCAGCACGCTCGACTGAATCTTCCGCGCGATTCCGAGCTCGCTGCTGAGACGCTCATTGGCCATGGTCACGCGCTGCAGCCGCGTCGAGAACGACCACGAGACGAAGAAGATGAGGCCAAGCCCTACGACAGAGAACACCGCTATCCGCAGGACGAGGCTGTGCGCGCTCTGCAGTATGTTGGCCAGCGGGCAAACGAGCTCAACAGTCCAGCCGTTACTGACCTTTCCGGCTATTATCACCGTGTCGCGCGCCGTCGCAGTGTCTGCGGGAGCGGCGACAAGCGGCATGCCCTCCTGCGAGGAAAGAACGGTGTAGGAGTTTGGATACGGCTTGATCGTCGCCACGTAGCGCGTCAAGTCTTCGAGCGAAACGTCGGAGGTGAGCACGGCGTAGACCTTTCCGTCCTTGTCCATGAGCGGAACGGAATAGGTGCACATCATCACCTCCGCGCCACCCTCGTCGAAATACGGTTCGCACCACGAGGATTTCTTCGTCTCCTTCGGAATGCGGTACCAGTCCATCCCATGGTACTTGAACGTCTCGCCGCCCTGCTGGATGCGCTTTATCTTGCCTTTCTCGTCCTTATAGGAAAAGGCGGAATAGTAGTATCCCTTCGTCGGGAAGAAGTTTGGCTCGAAGGCGATCGTACTGCCGACTATGAACGGGTTGTTCTGCACGAGCTCACCCGTGATCCTGAACATGTAGTCGGGATCGGCAAGCCTTTCCCCCACGATCCAAGCCGAGTTCTCCACGGCGCTCTCGACCGACGCCATCTGGCGGTCGATGCGACCAACCGCCGCCTTCACTACGTTCTCGACCGTGCTGCGCGCTTCGCTCACCATCATCCTCGAAGTGCTGATCGCGACAAAGACCGCAATGGAGAGGAACAGCGCCGCCGTGACGGCGACGACCGCAAAGTTGATTCGCTCGACAGCTTTCATGTTTTATTGTTCAGATTTTTGTCCACAAGGCGCACGCCAACGTGACAGCACATGTTAATCTCTACGAAACAAAGACCACTCATGCCGTGTAGTATAGCAAAAACCCCAAGCTGCTTCAACGAGCTGAATGGAAGTCACAGGACTGTAGTAGTCGATGAAATCACGCGGCGTCACCGCGTCGATCTCGCTCTGCCGCAAATCAAGATCGGCATCACCTGTGGCCTCATGCGATTGGCCAAACAAACTTCCCGACACTGCCGTCGCAGACAGCGCCGCAAGCCCTTGCGTAAAATTTTTCCTTGTCATTTCAATCATACCGCTACCTTTCTCCCCCATCCCGTTTTCCGGGATATTCACGATGAACTCAGTCCGGCAAGTCGGCTTCGGGATAGGCGACAAGCTCATTGCCTTTATAGGTCTCATTTCCATTCCTTTCTCATTGATGTACGGGGTTTCTGCAGGAGACCATGAGGAGGCTATGGGGCACCCCATAGCCTCATTTCATTCCGACCTTATCGCGTTAATTACAGACAACGCCGATACTGGCAAACCATTTGTATACGCCGAAACATCTGCCGCTGAATCAGACAGCAACAGTGAAGAAGCCGCAATCGTCCTGAAGGAAACTTTCATATTACTCATCTGAAGCAATTCAGGACTGAAGATCACACTCCACACATTAGTGTCAATCAAGATTTCGTTTTGTACGTCAATTGAGGAAAGAGCATTCGTTGCCACGAAAAACATATCGCCATATCTTCTATCCATTGACAATGGCAGGGGCAAAAGGAGGGACGCTCCATAAAACGGCCATGTCGCTCTTTCTGCATCAAAATCATGCAGCACACTCCAGCATAGATTTGTCACATCATGATAGGCATGGAAGTCGTAGATGGACTCGTCGCCCATTATGTCTGCGCATTCCGTGCGTAATTTTGCCATGAGCAATTTGCATGTGGCAATTTCCTCCCTGTTTGACAATGACATCATAAGGGTGTCTATCCTGTTTGTGGCATTCAATCGCACCATGCGGTTTGTTGAAGAAACATCCTGAAGAATGCTTCCAATTTCAGATTCGTAAACCGAGGACGCAAGCACTTGCGACGCCGCGACCGACAAAACTATCGTCATTATTCTTTTCATTATTCTGTAACCTCAATAATTTCGCTTGTAAGTTTGTACGAATTGAATATGTGCTGTCCGAACACGCTATGCTCGGCACGGCTAAAGAAATGATATTCAAAGGAGCTTTGATCTATACGATGCAACGCGCACGCATTATGCCCATGGGGATTGTCATTTGCCCGCATCCATGCCTCCACATCGCCGAGCGCACTCCTGTTCGCGCACCAACTACTAAGGATTTGCACGCTGCCTTGGCTGTCAAGCGGCGCCTTCCAGCAATATCCGAGAAGCGCACTTGCGCCGGATGAAGCGCCCCATTTCAATCCCGGACTCGCCGAATGGCTTGCAGGATTTGAATAGTGATTTCCCTTGTCACCGACATCCAGCACTGCACATCCGGCAAAAATGACCGTGTCAACATCACGCCAGTGGTTGGTCACGTCCACCGGCACCGCAGCGCCGTAAAGTCTTCCGGTGTCATGCTCGCCATGTCCTGAATAGTAGAATACATCGGCCTGCTGCTGACACTGCTTGTTCGCAGAGCAAGACGTTCCGCACGATGCGATAAGACATGCCGTCCCTGCCGCCTGGACGGTCTTGAGGTTAAACTCGCCCTCAGGAATCTGTGCATCGCCATTGCCACCCCATCTTCCCCTTGCGCGTCCATAAAGTCTACCAGCCGTGTTCTCGTCAAAGCAGTCGCTGTCTATTCTGTCGCTTCCTGCATCAGGCCCATTTGACATGTCGACCGAGGTCTTGGCGACAATTCCGTCTTCGGCATTGCGGACAATGCCGTTCGACTGGAGCCAGTCAGCCGCAACCGACACACGAAAAACATTCTGCCCCTGGTAAGTCGTACTTGCCGCGCTTATGGGAATCGCCGCACCGACTATGTCGTGCTCGCCGACGAAATCGACATAATACGCCTTGAGCCGAATCCTCCCGCCAAAGAGCCCGACGAAGTCGGATACCGTCATTTCGGAACCGCCGACGGTCGCCTGCACAATGACCGACTCCCCGACAAGCACAGGATATCTCCATTCAATGGCATTGCCGGAAGCATCGAGTATCTCAAGGCTGACGCCGCGACTTTCGATCTCATCAATTGCCGTCTGGTCTTCATAATAGCAATGACATCTCCCCCACCAGAAGAACGGATACGAATACCCTTCCCATTTTGCAGCTCCCGAAAGCGAATGCCCCGAACCACCGCAAAGACATTGCGGGAAGCAGCTCCACGAGAAACCATTTTCATTCGTCACACATGAGCAGCAACCTCCTGTGATGTTGAGGATTCGCGGGCCAACGTCGACTGGCGAGGTATGCGCAATGTAGGTGTCTGAACCACCACGCATCTGAACGCGTTCAAAGTAAAGCTCCAGCGGCAGGAAAACCACAAGCCGATTCTCGGCATTGGTGACGATCTCGGCGTATTCGCTCGACACTGCGGAATAGCCAATCGGCAAGTTACTATCGACTGTATATGTCGCACCCGCGAGAAGCGGGATGTGGCAGACCTGGTTCGTGCGGGAGATTACAATATGGTCGCCAAGGTCGCTCGCCCCATCGGAAGTGACGCGGACAGTCACACTATCAAGAAATCCTGTCGCACACAAGTCAAGCCAATAGTAGGCATTTGGGTTCGCGCCGTCCGGAAGCCCTTTCGCAACGCCAAAGAAGTCGCCGTCGTACAAATATGGATTTTGGTCAAGTTCGTTGGCAATTCCGTCCCCATCCCAATCGTAGGGATCGACGCGCGGCAGATATGCCGCGACGCCGTTTGTCGTGACTGACACGTCGCCGTTGCGGAAAAGTTCAAGCGCAGCAGTGACGAGATTGTTCGTGTCGCGGTTGATCGCCGCATCTGTCCACACGAATCGGTATGAGTTGGACGGCGTGAGTTCGTAGGCAAATGTCGTGAGCCCACGCACGATCTCGAACGGTGCGCCAGCTGAGGCGACGGCATTTGTATCGAATGGCGTCGCCCAAACTTGGCCGTACGAAACAACCTCTATGCCGGAAAGGTGGTTCGTGCCCCAGGGAAACACCCAGCCGTCCTCAAAGGGAAGCCAGAACGAGTCCTTCCACGCGCCGCGCACGTTCCAGTTAGCCGCCTTGCGCTCGGCGAAGCTGTTTTGGGCGGGAGTTGTCTGGACAGGATTAACAAGATTTACAAGATTACCCGCCCCCGACAATCCTGTAAATCCTGTCAAGAAAACTCCCCCATGTTGCATCTGCGGCAAAGGCGAATTCATGTTCGGCGGCACGTTGTTCGTCTTGTCGCCGCCGATGAGGATGCCAATTAGAAGGATCGAGCAGACGGCGACGCGGCCAAACGCAGTGAGCGAACGCCAGATGGAAAGCAGTCGAGCGAAGGTGTCGCGGGCTATGCGCGAACGAAGCAGCATCAAGGCGAGCGAAGCCGCAAGCCCGCACAACGCAAGGCGCATCAGCACAGTCTGGAAGATCGCCGCCATGTCACCTGATCCTCAGCTTCAGCGCGGCAATAGAGACCTTGCTCTCGACATGAACGGTTTCAGCGCCACGAGAGACAACGCGGGCAAGGTTCCAGTCTGGGTTGAAGCATGTGGGCGACACGACCGACGGGAACACCGATGACGCCAGCGACTTCGCCTCGCGGTCTCGATTGAGGCAGAGCGTCATGTCGAGGCGCTGGGCCGTTCCCTCGACGCGGCATGCCGCACTTGAGCGCCTGTCGCGCCAAAACCACTCGCCACAGTCCCAGCCGACGCAAAGCTCCCCTTCTTCGACCCCAAGCACGCCGTCCTCGTCCGCGTCGCGGCCAAACACGACCTCGACGCTGTTGCTCACCGCCGCATCGCGCTCAATCGTCAGCGTCCATTTGTTGTCCGTGGCCGCACCTGTCGAGAACACGACATTAGTCTCGACCTCGGCAAGAGGCCGCACCGCCTCCGGCATCGATGGCACAACGACCCTCGCCCCCGCAAAAGCAGACGCGTAGAGAAGCGCCAAGGAAACTGCCGCCGCAAACCTCATGCGGGTATTTTACCATAATTCTTCGCATCAACGGTTGCCTTTCGCGCGGTTGTGCGACATGCAGAGCATTTGGCAGTTCTCTTCGCTCGTGTCACCGCCGTTCGACCATGCCGTAACGTGGTCGGCCTCCATTTCCCTGAAGTCGTAGATGCGCTTTGCGTTCGCCGGATGCCCGCTCGCGCATATCGGACAGTTCGAGACGCCCTTGGCCTTCGCCTCGGCCGTCTGCCTTGCGTAGACCCGCTTTGCGACCTCCTTCTTGAAGATGCGTATCTTCAGCAACTCAGGATGCCGCTCGCCGCCAAGTACATACTCGAATATGTTTCGCCTGCTCGTGACGATTTCGTTGTCCGCGTCGGCATAAAGCTCCTCGACGCGCTTCCACACTTTGTCGGGGTCGTAGGGCTTCTCGTGGTATGCCTCGTAAAGCCGTCCCCATTCAAGTCCGCACATCTCGCCCTTGGTGTCCTTGAACACGCCGCCTATCCAGGCAATGACGCTGTCGAAATACGCAGCCAGCTCCGATATGTCGGCGCTGTAGCGGTGGTCCTTCAAATACTCCCTGACATGCCCTTTCGACACCCAGTCCAGCGCCGCCGCAAGAACGGCCTGCCGTTTCTCGTCCCCCGCGACAAACCACTTCCACTTGTTCATGTGCGCGTTGGTCGAATTGCTGTACACGGCCTTCGCCGCCGTGATGAACGGCCCCGAATAAGTTGCGTTCAGAAGCTCCTGCTCGTTCAGCGGCTTGCCCGCAATGTTGATTGTCTTGAACCAGTCCTTTATCTCGGCCTCTGGATCATCTCCTTCTCCCTCGCAAATGTAGACCGTGAGCGGCGTCTTGAGCAGCCATCCATGGTGGGCGGGATCGAACTTGTGCGGCATTCCGTTGGCGTCGAGGACATCAAGCTGTCCCGTCACAAAGCGGCCAAAGCTCGTTATTCGTTGCTGTCCGTCCAGAACCTCGTACTCGTCGCCGTTCTTCAGGAAGTAGATGAGGCCGATAGGATACTTCTTCAGAAGCGAATCGACAACCGCCACATCGTCCTTCCCGTTCGCATAGATGTAGTTCCGCTGATACTCGGGCTGGATGACGAGCTTCCCGCTCCACCCCCTCACGCCCTTCCCCTCAAGCGTGTTGTAGTAGAAGCCCTTGCAGATGTCGCCTACCGTGATGTCTGTGCGAAGTTCAGTTTTCATGAGTAATCCTTTTTAGCAGCACCCTACCTTCTCCAACGAATTAGGATGCGTTGATAAACCTTTTCCTGAATCCCATCAATGGTCAACACTCCACTGGCATTTAAATCGTACGACCCCTTCTTCCCAAACTTCATGCTGTATGCTCTTTGACACTCGTCATGGCTATAGAGGCGAGTCTTCATGCCATACAAATCTTCATTCTCGCACATGCCAACAATTTCAAACTGCTCTGGACAATACTTGTCGAGAAATGATATCGGCACCCCCATAACCCCGTCGTAGTCACTCGGGATAGCATCGGTAAACGGCACTTCTATCGCGTCGTAGTTGTCGTACTTCCGGTAGCCGACTCCCTTTACTTCCTTGTGCCGCGAATACTTGATGTTGTCTGCCATCGACATAAGCTGCAGCGGCTGGTGGCGACGGCCATGCTCAAGGTTGGTAAACCACCTCACGCCGGGGACGCGGATGAACCCTTCCCTGTAGTCGTGCGAATTGTAGTAGCTCAAGTTCTTGTCTACTTCCATCGACGACTTGAAGTATCCCGCCCCTCGGACAAACGGATTGTCGAGCCATATCCTGTTCGCCTTGACCAGCGGAAACACCTCTTTGTATGTTATGGCGTTGCGGTTCCCTATGATGGAAAACTGCTTGTCAGCTTCCATAATCCAAGCAAGGAACTCCCGGAATAGGGAAAACGGCGGATTGGTGATTATCACGTCGGCCTCGTCGCGCAATCTCCTGACTTCATCGCTTCTGAAATCGCCGTCGCCTTTGAGATACGTCCATTCGATATCCTCGAAATTCACCTTGCCGTCGCCTGTGACGTCATGGTCGAGGACGAATATCTTGCCTCTCTCGTTCTTCGGCGTCGCGTCGTCTTGCGAAGCGGCGTACTCGAAAAGCGAACCGTACTTCGCCGTCTTCGCCTCGGGCGAATAGCTTGTCGAAATGAGTTTCTTCAGTCCGAGCGCGGAGAAGTTCTCCGCGAAGTAGCGCGTAAAGTTGCTCCATTCGGGATCGTCGCATGGAAGAAGTATCGTCTTTCCCCTGAACACGGCGGGATCGTATTCAAGGTAGGCGTTCATTTCCGTCTGGATGTCGGCGTACTGCGTGTAGAACTCGTCCTGCTTCGCCTTCTTCGCCGACGTCAGTGTCGCATTGTCGCCCATTTCATGCCTCTGTGCCCCGCGCCTTCATGTGAGATTACGGCGCGAACGAAATCTTCCTTGCGCTGAAACCGCCGCAAACACCCTATTTGTGCATAAAAAAGAGCGCATTTCCTCTCATGCACCCCGTAGAAGCCCTACCACAGGCTGGTTTGAATACACGAAGAGAAAATGCGCCCGATTGGGCGCACCTTCGCTTACATGCCGTTCAAACCTTCAGTAGGAATATGTGGTAGTATTTCTACGGAACGACGTGTAGCGTTGATGCTACATTGATTAAGCACCCGGCGGAGATTGCTCTCGTTTTCCGGACTATAACCCCGCGTCGCGGCATGCGCCTCGCAGGATGTGGGTATTATAGCGAAAACGCCGCGTGAAAATCAAGCGCGGCGAGGACGAAATCGCGATGGATTTACCGCGGGGAACCATCAGGGTCGGAGTAGGGTCAAATAGAGTCGATTAGGGACTGATAGAATTAGTGCGCGGAAGCGGAGGGCGTGTTTCGGCGCAATGCAATCAGCGGAGAAAAACTTGTGCATCAGCGATAAGTCGGGGGCTTGGAGCCGACTGTCGAACGAGAGCACGTTTGCGGGCCCGACGTGATTTCGACCGCAACGGTAAAGGGCGCGCGTGAAATATCCGCCGGGCGAAGCCCGCTTGCGAAGCAAGTCGCTAGAGCGGTGCGCGCGCGTCGAAATCATGTCGGTGGGGTGCCCGCAAACTGCGGGTCGTGAGAGCAGGTCGGGCCAAGTCCCCGACTAGCTAAGCCGAAACATCCCCGCCGCGCACGCGCAATCCATAAGCCAAATACACACTAAGCTCAGGCGGTTATGGTATAATATGCGGCAAATGAACGACAGACTCAAGTTCACGCTGAAGGCCTGGCCGGTGATCGCAGCTGCGACCATCGGCCTGTGCTTTTTGACGCAGGGCGTCGCAAAGCTCTTCGGCATCGATCTCCCCGACCAGCAAAACATCGAGGTCGTTCGTGCGTGGCTGACTCATGCCTTCGACTCGGCAAAGAATTTCGTGACATGCGCCTTTCTGCTCGCGCAGGTGCTCGTTCTCCTGCCGGCAATCGAGGAGTTCGTGTTCCGCTACCTGCTGTTCATACTGCCGGTCAGACTGCTGATCCGCCACCTGCCGGTCAGACTGCAGAAAAGCACGATTCCAGCATATGCCATCGCCGTATCGGTCGTCATCCCCTCTTCCGCGCTGTTCTCGGCAGCGCACTATATCGCACAGCCCTTCCCAGACGATGCATTCATCGCGCTCTTTTTCTTCGGCCTAGCCCAGTGCTGGCTCTACTCGAAGACCGACCGCATCTGGTGCCCGATGCTAAACCACGCCCTTTTCAACCTGACGAACCTCGTCCTTATCTTCATCGTTCCGTCGTAAGGCATGAAAGTTTGCTTCGAGACGTTCGGCTGCAGACTCAATCGGGCAGAGGCGCTCGACCAGGAGGCGGAGTATCTCGCGGCAGGATGGAAGCTTACAGACAGCCACTCGGACGCAGACTTGATAATAGTGCGCGGCTGCTCGGTGACGCGCCGCGCCCAGCGCGACTGCGAGCGTCTTGTCGCGCACATAAGGAACAAGTATCCCAACAAGCGCATTCTCGTCGAGGGATGCCTTGCGACGAGCCGCACGGAGAAAATCGCCGTGCGCAACGCGCCGGTCAAGTCCGGCGGCAGGGCCTCGGCCCCCGTCCCGACGCGGACTGCCCGCGCGTACCTCAAGGTGCAGGACGGCTGCTCGGGGAAATGCACCTTCTGCATAGTCGCGAAGTTCAGGGGCAAGTCGTCTTCAATCGACTTCGACGCCGTTCTCGACAAGGCGAAGCGGTTCATCGATGCCGGCTACCACGAGATAGTCGTTACGGGCTGCAACCTCTCGCTCTACGCCTCAGGCGGCAAGCGGCTGCCCGAACTCATGGACGCGCTCGCCGACCTCTCTCCCGACTGCAGAATACGCCTCGGCTCGCTTGAGCCATCGGAAGTGGCGGCGGACACGGTCTCGGCGATGGCGGGGAGGCCAAACGCCTGCCGGTTCCTGCACATCCCCGTGCAGTCCGCGTCAAACAGGATTCTCGTCGCCATGAAAAGGCCGTACACCGCAAAGGACGCCGACGACCTCGTCCGCCTGATAAGCAGGCTCATCCCCGACGCAGGCATCGGATGCGACCTCATGACGGGGTTCCCGAGCGAAGGCGACCTCGACTTCACGGCGACAAGGGGCATGCTTGAGCGCGACCCGTTTTCCCGCGTCCACGTCTTCCCCTACTCCGAGCGGCCGGGGACTGCGGCGGCGTCGATGCTGGGCGTCGTTCCGTCCGACGTCCGCAAGGCCCGCGCAAGGGAGCTGTCGAAGATCGCCGACGAAAAGCGCGCCGCGTTCGCAAAGCGCTTCATCGGCAAGACGGTTGAAATCGTCGTCGAGGAAGAGGACGCTTGCGCGGGGTGGACTTCGGAATACCTCTGGTGCTCATGTCCCCATGCCAAGCTACCGCGCAAGTCGCTTGCCAAGGTGCAGGTAACGGGAACCGACGGGCACAAACTAAAGGGAACGCCTGTCTGAGATGGCCGGGGAGACAGCGAAGACCGAGGCAATCTGCCTCGACATAAGGCCATGGTCCAGGACGAGCCATGTGGTGCGGTGGATAACCCCTGGCGGCCCCGTCGCGACCGTGGTCAAGGGCGCGGTGCGGCCCAAGAGCGCGTTCCTCGGGCAATACGACCTCAACTACACGTGCGAGATTGTCTACTATTCGCGGGCGAGGGGCGAGCTTCACGCGCTGCGCGAATGTTCGCCTCTCGCCATGCGCGAAAAACTGCGCTCCAACTACCGCGCCCTCGTCCTCGCGGAGCACATGCGCGCACAGGTCGCGGCGCTCGCACCGCACGGCGACGAGTCGGGGGTGTGGCACGCAGCCCTCGCGTCCGCGCTCGACGCGCTTTGCGCAGGCGCTGCGGACACGCCGCGCGGCCTTGTCGCGGAGCTCCTCAGCTTCGAGCTCAAAATCCTCGACTTGTCGGGCCTTTCGCCGGAAATCGAGGCCGAATCCGGCTCGTTTTCCCTGCGCGGAGAGCGCCAGATGCCGATTTCGCAGGAGGTCGCGCACTGCATGGACGACCCCCGAGCCGAAAAAAACATGCAGATTCTACTGGACGCGGCAAGGGCAATTGGTGTATTCTATACCTTCCATCTGGATTCTGCCCCGGAAACGAGGCGGACAGTCCTGAGGATGATTTCAACCAACGAAGAAGGAACAGGAAAACAAAATGGCTAAGATCAAGATCGCAGGTACGGCGCTCGTCGCCGCGGCGCTCGTCGCCGGATGCTCCAAGAACGAAACGACCGCGCCCGCCGCAGACCTGAACGAGGTGATGGTGTCCGTGGGCGACAAGGCCCTCACGCGCGGCGAGATCGCCGAGATGGTCGACAAGGTCCTGGCAAAGGACGGCGGAACGACCCCAGAAGAGGCCGAGAAGAAGATAAATGGCATCAAGGCCCAGCTCGACGCCACGCCCGAAGCGGAAAAGGCTGCGAAGTTCGCCGAACTCGCAAAGGAAAGCTCCGACTGCCCGTCCGGCGCCAAGGGCGGCGACCTCGGGTTCTTCAAGCACGGCCAGATGGTCCCCGAGTTCGACAAGGCGGCATTCGAACTTCCCGTCGGCAAAATCTCTGACATCGTCAAGACCGGTTTCGGCTACCACCTCATCCTCGTGACCGACAAGAAGGCGGCGGTCGAGGCAAAGGACGGCAAGCCCGCCGAGCCCGAGACGGTCAAGGCAAGCCACATACTCGTAAAGGTGCCGAACAACGAGCAGCGCGAGCAGCAGATCCGCAGCCTGTCCTCCCAGGTGGCGCAGAGCTTCATACTGGAAAACGCAATCGCAACAAAGGCGACGGAACTCGGGTACAAGGTCAGCGACGACGAATTCAAGGACTTTTGCGAAAAGGTGCTCAAGCAGTTCGACGGCCGTCCCGACGCGCCCAAGACCATTGACGAGTTCGCCGAGAAACTTCCGTTCGGCAAGGACTTCGTGATATCGCAGATGAAGAACCAGGCCCTCATCGAGAAGATGATCGAGGGCGAGATCACCTCGAAGAACACGAAGGACTACACCGCCGAGGCCAAGAAGATCATCGAAGACCTCAAGAAGCAGAAGAAGGACAGCCCCGACGGCGCCGCCGCCAAGGACCCCACGGAAGAAGAGGTCGTGAACTTCCTCAAGAGCCGCGACACCCGCTCGCAGGTCAACGAGTTCATGAAGGGCGTCCTGCGCAAGGCCAACATCAAGACGGCCGATGAATACTCGTTCCTTCTCCCGCCTCCGGAGGAGCCGGCGGCAGAGCCCAAAAAGGCGGTTGAAACCGCCGCCGAGAAATGATATACTTTCCGGCGTTTGAAATTTGAAAGGAATAGCAAAAATGAGCCAGCATGCATCTCTTAAGGGTTCCGGCAAGATCGTCTCGAAGCGCAACGTCCTGAAGCGCTTCGAGCGCGTAAACCTGCTCCAGAAGCGCGGGGAATGGAAGGAAGGAAGCCGCGGCCTTGGCCTCAAGAAGACCAAGCCCGAGGCCTAAGTTGTTTTATTCGTGATACACGCCCTGCGCGTCGAGGGCGCGCGCAATGTCGGAATATACTAGGCCGCGCGGCGCGACGCCCTTCTGCGCGGCAAGGCCGGCGGCGATTCCAGCCGCCTGGCCAGTCATGAAGCAGGGCGCGATAAGGCGGAAGGTGTCGATGGAGTCGCCCTTCCCGAGGCAACGCCCAGCGCAGAGCAGGTTCTCGACCTTCTTAGGCAGTATCTGCCTGTACGATACGCGGAACGCCGCGTGAGGCCCCTCTACGCCGCACCAGCCGATGCAGTCTGAGAACTTGTCGTTCTCCTCGACGATTTCCTTGCGCCCCATGACATATTCCGCCGCGATAAGACGCGACTGGCGCGGACCGATCTGCGAGGCGGAATTCGAGGTGTAGACCTTCTCCCAGCCAGGGGTCTTGCGCATTTCAAGGACGGCGTTCCAGTTCTTGCGGCGAAACGCGACCTCAAGGCGCGAGAGATCCCGGACTGAAAGGCCGTTGCCGGTCTCCATGCCGCAGTGCCCCCAGCGAGCATCGGGATTTCCCTCGTTGCCACGGCGCGGGAACTTTGCCTTGGTGCCCTGCGGTGGATTGACCGTATCCATGTTCGCCCAGCGGAACACGGTCGAAATTGGACAAGTCACCTGGCTGTAGTCGCCGCCTGCGAGGAAGAGCATGTCGGCATCGCCGGTGCAGTCCACTACCTGCTTCGCGAGGATTGCCTGCCGGCCCTGCTTCGACTCGAACACGACGCCCTTGACGGCGTCTCCGTCCTGTATGACGTCAACTCCCCAGGAATGGAAGAACATCTCCACCTTGTTCTCGGCGATCATCTCGTCCATGATCACCTTGGCGGCCTCGGGATCGACAGTCGGCAGCCAGTGCTTTCCGGGATAGGTCGGTTCCGGCGGGTTGCAAAAGATCTTCCCGAACTTGCCGGCGCGAAGCATGAACTCCTCGCACACGCCGCGCGTGACGAGGCTCCACTTGCCGCCTCTGTTCGCGCATGTCGCGAGGACGATCAGCACCATACCGTTCGTGAAAAGGCCGCCAAGCGACCCATAGCGCTCCACGAGGGCGACTTTCGCGCCTGTTCGCGCGGCCGAGACGGCGGCGGCGAACCCGGCAGGGCCGCCGCCTACGACAACGACGTCCGTCTCGTGGAAAATAGGCAGCTCGCGCGCCGGCTGGAAGACCTTGCCGTCCTTCAGGAATGCGCTCGGCCCATCCGTCATAGTATGGTCGAGCGGGAAGATGTGCTTCCCGAACCAGACGTTTTCCGGATCGCCGCAGCTGCCCTCGGGAAGAGTGCTTCTGTCGGGAACGTATTCGTCGCCAAACGCAGCGCCGGACGCAATCGCCGCGCCGCCGATGCCGAGCTTCTTCAGAAAATCGCGTTTCGTGATCTGCATTGACATGCTCCTTTCCCTAACGCCTCTATTTTACCAAATCCCAGCAGAGAATGGAAACGTCAGCGAACTTCGCTTACTATCTCTCCGTTTGCAAGGCGCGTATGTAGCACGTCGCCACGAGAGACCTGTTCCGCCGACTTCACGACTGTGCCATCCTTGTTCGTCGTGAGCGAATAGCCGCGTTCGAGGACGGAATACGGCGAAAGCAGGGATAGCTTCTCCCTTGCGCGGTCAAACGCCGCCTCGCGCCGCGTAAAGCAAAGGGCGACGGAGGACATAAGCGCCTTAGAAAGCGCGTCCATGCGGTGTGCGACGTCGGCCGCCCTCGCTTGAAGCGCGGGAACGAGCGCCGACGAAAGATGGTCGGTCCTCTGCGCGAACCACTCGTATTTCGCGCGAAGCGCCTTTGCAAGCCGCGAGTCGAACGCAAGAAGCCGTTCGCGCAGGTCGGCAAGCACGGGCACGGCGATCTCTGCGGCGATCGACGGCGTTCCCGCGCGGACGTCGGCGGCGAAGTCGCAGAGCGTAAAGTCGGTCTGGTGGCCTACGGCGGAGATCGTCGGCACCTTCGACGCCGCGACGGCGCGGACAAGCGTCTCGTCGTTGAAGCAGAAAAGGTCCTCGAAGCTGCCGCCGCCGCGCGCGACGATGAGCACGTCCGGCTTGAAGTCGCAGCCCTCGCCGTTGAAGTACTCGATGCCGGCGATAATCGTCCTTGGCGCGTCGGCGCCCTGAACTTGGGCGGGGAAGAGCCGTATCTCGAGATTCGGGAACCGCCGCGTCAGGACGGTACACATGTCGTGTATCACCGCGCCGGCCTCGCTCGTGACGATGCCTATGCGCCTCGGCATAGGCGGCAGCGCGCGCTTCCGCGCAGGGTCGAAGAGCCCTTCGCCCTCAAGCTTCGCCTTGAGCGCGAGATAGCGTTGCATCAGGTCTCCGAGCCCTGCAAGCGTCGCGGAAAGGACGACTATCTGGTAGTTGCCGCGCGGCGGATAGACGGTGACGTTGCCGTAGACCTTGACCTTCGCGCCGTCCTTGAGGCCGTCGGCAAGCCCGGGATGGCGCGCGCAGCTCGATTCGTACTGCCCCGCGAACATCACGGCCGAGATCTGCGCGCCCTCGTCCTTGAGCGTGAAGTAGCAGTGCCCGGAGGGATATCGCCGCCAGCCGCTCACCTCGCCCTCCACGACGACCTTGGAAAAGCCGCCCTCTATCGTGCGCTTCAAGGCGGACGTGAGCGACGAGACGGTGAACTCTGGATGCGCCGCAGCCATTCAGAGCCTCATCAGCACACTTCGCGCAAGAACGCGCTTCCTGTCGCGGTAGGAGTGGATGCCTACGGAAAGTATCGTCCCGACGGCGAAGAAGGCGCTCAGAAGGTTTGTTCCGCCGTAGCTGAAGAACGGCAGCGCCATGCCCTTGGTTGGAAGCGCCTCGCAGACGACGCCCAAGTTGAACACAGCCTGGAAGAACACGATGAACGCCATGCCGATCACGAGAAAGCGCCCGAACCTGTCCGACGCGTTTCGCGCGATGTAGACGGAGATGCAGAAGAACGCGAGGAAGAGGAGTATCACGGCCACGGAGAAGAAAAGCCCGAGCTCCTCGGCGCCAACGGCGAAGATGAAGTCGGTGTGGCACTCGGGAAGGTAGTGCTGCTTCTGCATGGACTCGCCTAAGCCCACTCCCCACAGCCCGCCGTTCTTGATTGCGACGAGCGCCATGTGCGCCTGGTACTGCGCGGCGGGCATGTTCGCCGTAGTGACCTTCTCGGCAGTCTCCTGCGCGCTGTTGAGGAACGCGAGAAGACGCCGCACGCGATTCGCGTTGAACGCCATTACGGCGGCGGCTCCCGCCGCGCCGAGAAGCCCGGTGGGAACGAGATACCGCATGCGCGTGCCGGCGACGAACATGACAAGACCGCCCGCCGCGCCAATCACCATCACGGACCCGAAGTCGGGTTCCCTGATGACAAGCCCCGCGTAGACGGCAATCAGGCAGCACGGAACCACAAGGCCCTTCACAAACAGCTCCACGCGCCACGCCGCGCGGTCGAGCCACACGGCAAGCACGATGACAATCGCAAGCTTCGCGAACTCGCTCGGCTGGACGTTTACCGGGCCAAGGGATATCCAGCGGGCGGAGCCGTTGACCATCCGCCCGCCGAATTCCGGAAGGACCAGCAGCAGCAGGCCGGTGACAACGGCGTAGGCGAACCATGCGAGGCCGGGGATGTCGCGCCACCTGTGGTAGTCGAAGAGCGCCGTGAACACGGCGACGGCGATCCCGACGCCAAGGTAGATGGACTGCCTCTTCAGGAAGAAGTAGGCGTCCTTGTGAAGGCGTATCCCGTTAGCCTCGCTCGCGCTGGAGAGAACAATAAGCCCCAGCGCCACGAGAGCCGCGACAACTAGGGCGAACGCAAATAGTGCGGACTTGCGCACTTCTTGTCACTGCTGCGCGTCGGCAGGGAGTTTCAGCAACTGGCCGGCGACGAGCTTGTCGTTCTCGCCGAGGTTGTTGAGCTCCCGCACGGCGGCGGCGCTTACGCCAAAGCGAATCGAGACGTCGGTAAGGTCATCGCCCTCCTGGACCGTGTAGGTACGCACGGGAGCGGGCTCCTCGGCGGGGACGACGGCAGGCTCGGCCGGAACCTCGGCAGGAACTTCCTTGGGGGCGGCGACGGGCTCGACCGGGACCTCGGCGGGAGCTTCCGGAGCGACGACATTCTTCTCGACGGCCTTGGGCTCGGCCTTCTTGACGGGCGCCACGACCTTCTCGGCCGGGATCTTCAGCTTCTGCCCGATCTTGAGGTTGTCGGACGCAAGCCCGTTGAGCTCCTTGAGCTGGCGGATGTTGATGCCGTTGCCGTAGGCGATCGCGCCGAGCGTGTCGCCGGACTTAACGACATACTCCTTCGTCGGGCCGGAGTAGGCGGCGTAGGGCTTCTTTGCGGGGGCCTTCGGGCCCTTTGCGAACGAACCCTCGGGAACCTTCTGCTCACCGACGTCGATCTTGCCAGGGAGCTTGAGCCTCTGCCCGATGCGGATGTTGTCGTTCTTGAGGCCGTTGAGGCACTTGATCGAGTTGATGGTCACGTTGTACTTCTTGGATATCTTCGCGAGATAGTCGCCGCGCTGCACGATGTAGACCGTGTACTCCGGCTCAGGCGGGGGAATCGGCTTGAACTCCTTCTTGACGACGATGCACTGGCAGTCGGGAGCGCCGCACTGGCAGGGCTCGGTGTGCTTCGCGCCGGGCGCGCAGGTGCACCGCTTCTCGTCGACGGTGACCGCGACTTCGGTCGACGAGGGGTCGGCGACATTGGCCTCGGGCAGCTGTTCGACCTGAGTGCCGATGTCCTTCACTTCGTCTTTCGGCGCCTTGCGCTGATAGTTGGGGTCCTTGCAGCCGGCGATCACAGTGACCGCGGCGATTCCGAGAACGATGCCGAGCTTGTTCATGTTGTTTTTTGTCCTTCTTTTTTTACGAGTGACGCGAAGACCTCCCCGCGCTCCCCGAAACTTTTAAACTGGTCGAAACTCGCGGCTCCCGGCGACAGCAGAACTGTCTCACCCTTCACCGCGTCGCGCCTCGCCGCCTCAACCGCCCTGTCGAGCGTTCCGCAGACCTCGCAGTCCACGGCGTTCTTCCAAGCCGATTCAAACGCTTCGGCGCTTTGCCCAATAAGATACACTTTTTTGACCCGCTCTGTCAAGATGGGCAAGGCGATTTTCGGATCGTCCCGCTTGGGCAGTCCACCAGCGATCAGGCGCGTTTTTCCACCTGACATCGCAACCCCCGCAACAAGCGCCGCGACAGAAGTTGCCTTGGAGTCATCGACATATCTGACGCCGTCCAGTTCGGCGACCGTCTGGAAGCGGTGCGGAAGCGGCTCAAACTCGCTGAACGCGCGCGCAATCGTCGCGTCGTCCAGTCCCGCCGCGCGCATCAGCGCGACCGCGTAGCCACCGTTGACGCGCAGGACATCGTTGTCGAAGTAACACCCCTTCGGAACGGCCGCCGCGTCGCATCGCACGTCACCCGGCGCAAACCCAACCTTCGCAAAATCCATAAGCCGCCGCTTAAGCGCGTGGTACACCTCGACCGAGCCGTGGCGGTCGAGATGGTCTTCCTGCAGGTTGAGTATCGCAACGGCCTCGAAAGTGTCCGGCGGAAGGGTCGTCGTCTCGAGCATGAACGACGAGACTTCCACGACCGCCCATTGTTGGGTGCTTGGTGCGGACTGGAGAGATAGTGCTAACTCTGAAACAGGGAGCCCGTAGTTGCCACATGGCGTCGCGTGAAACCCAGCAAGGTTGAGCGCATCGGCGACGAGCTTCACCACGCTCGACTTACCCTTCGAGCCGGTGACAGCGAGCATTTTGACGCCGAGCCGCTTCAACTCGCGGCAACCGTACTCAAGCTCGCTCATTACGCGCACGCCGGGGCTCGCCACGACAAGCCCGATGCCGTCTGCAAACTCGACCTGACGCCCTTGCGACTCGGCAAGCGCAGCCGCGGCCTTGCCGCTCGAGCCCTTGCCAAGAACAAGGACGCGGTTAGAAGTCGAGGTTGCGGACATTGAGCGCGTTGTCCTCGATGAACTTGCGGCGCGGCTCGACCTCGTCGCCCATGAGAAGCGAGAACATCTGGTCTGCTGCAACGGCGTCGTTCAGCTTCACGCGGAGCATGTGCCGCGTCGCCGGATTCATCGTCGTCTCGTAGAGCTCGGTGTCGTCCATTTCGCCAAGGCCCTTGAAGCGGTAGATCGAAAGGCCCTGCTTGCCGTGCGCGCGCACGTCGTCGAGAAGCTTCTTAAGAGATCCGCTCGCAGGCGCAGTTCCAGTGATCGACGGCGGGCCGAAGTAGTCGTCAGGCCCATAGCCGTACGCGGAGAGCGACGAAAACTCCTTCTTGAGCATCGACGCACCCGAGCCCGTCGCGGAGTCGTCGCGAACAAGCTCTTCGGGCCTGAACCCGCGCTCTTCGACCATCTTGCAGGTCGCCTCGATCTCGGCGAGGAGCATCATCAACTCCTTCGCCTTCTCGGCGTCGAGCGGCTGCCCATCCTTGCCCTTCACCTCGAAGTCGTCGAGGCCGAGCGTCAGGAGCTTCTGCGTAAGCTCGCCGTCGGTAAGGACGTACTCAATCTTCTTCTTGCGCTCGACCTTGTAGAGCGGCGGCTGCGCGAGATAGACATAGCCCTTCTCGATGAGCTCGGGCATCTTGCGGTAGAAGAACGTGAGAAGCAAGGTCCTGATGTGCGCGCCGTCCACGTCGGCATCGGTCATGATGACGATCTTGTGGTAGCGCGCCTTGGAAACATCCCACTCCTCGCCGAAGCCGCAGCCGATGGCGGTGATGAGAGTCCTTATCTCGTTGTTCGCGAGCATGCGGTCGATCCTGGCCTTCTCGACATTGAGCACCTTGCCGCGCAAGGGGAGAATCGCCTGCGTCGCACGGTCGCGGCCGGTCTGCGCCGAGCCGCCTGCGGAGTCGCCCTCGACGAGAAAAAGCTCCGTCTTCGCGGGATCGCGCTCAGAGCAGTCGCGGAGCTTGCCGGGAAGCGAGAGGCCGTCCATCACGCCCTTGCGCCTCGTCGACTCGCGGGCGGCGCGCGCGGCCTCGCGGGCGCGTGCGGCGAGAAGCGTCTTTTCGATGACGATCTTTGCGACCGAAGGATTCTCCTCGAAGAAAGTCATCAGCTTGTCGGCCACGATTGAGCCGACGATGCCCTCAACTTCGCCGTTGCCGAGCTTCGTCTTCGTCTGGCCCTCGAACTGCGGCTGGGGGACCTTCACGCTGACGACGACGGTCAAGCCCTCGCGCATGTCGTCACCGGTAAGCGAGTCAAACTCCTTCTCCTTTAGGATCTTGTTGTCGAGCCCGTACTTCTTGATCGTCGCCGTGAGCGCACGGCGGAAGCCCGAGAGGTGCGTGCCGCCCTCGATCGTGTGGATGTTGTTGCAGTAGGTCTGCTCGAGCGTCGAGTAGCTGTCGGTGTACTGGAGCGACACCTCGGCCTGGACCATGCCGGTAGTCCCCTCCTTCGCGCCCTCGAAGTGGATGACGGGCGAGAGCGGCTTCTTGTTCTGGTTAAGATACCCGACGAACTCGTCTATGCCGCCGTCGTAGTGGAACGTCTCTTCGTGGTGCGCCTCGCCCTCGTCGTCGCGGAAGTGGATCGTGACGCCCTTGTTGAGGAACGCGAGCTCGCGGAGGCGCGCGCAGAGGATCTCCCACTTGAAGGCGCGGCAGGAGAAGATCGTGTGGTCGGGGAAGAACGTGACCTTGGTGCCGGTCTCGTCGCCGCACTCGCCAACGACTTCAAGGGGCTTCGTGACGTGGCCGCGCGAGAACTCGATGTGGTGGAGCTTCCCGCCTCGCTTGACCTCGACCTTCATCCAGTCGGAAAGCGCGTTGACGCAAGAGACGCCGACGCCGTGAAGACCGCCCGAAACCTTGTAGTTGGAGCCGTCGAACTTGCCGCCGGCGTGGAGGATCGTGAGCACAACCTCGATCGCGGGCTTGTGCTGGGTCGGATGCATGTCGACCGGAATGCCGCGGCCGTTGTCCTGCACCGTGAGCGAGCCGTCTGGGTTGATGATGACGTCGATCATCGAGCAGTAGCCCGCGAGAGCTTCGTCGATGGAGTTGTCTACTACTTCGTAAACCAGGTGGTGGTAGCCGCGTTCGCCCGTGTCTCCGATGTACATTGCGGGGCGTTTGCGGACGGCCTCCATGCCCTCGAGAACCTGTATGTTTTCGGCGTTGTAATTGCCCTGTTCTTCAGCCATTTTTCGCATCCTTTTTGGATGTGAATATTATACCATTTTTCCGCACTCTCCGGGGGCTAAAAAAGCGCCTATTTTCGCATATTTTTAGTGTGAGAAGCCGTTCTATAGCGCATCAGCGAGCCAAGATGATCAGGCCAGATGCGACCTGGCCGCCGTCAGGCCCAACGACGGGGAAAGTCGTATGACCGAACGGCGCCGCGACGGACTGCGCAAAATATGGCTTCTTCTCGACTGAGTCCCACAGCGCCACGAGCCCGTTCGAAAACCGCACCGGCCTGAAGTCGCGAACAAGCTGCATGTTGGCACCATCCGAATCTCCCCGCCAGACCCTCAGGTAGTAGAAGCGGGAACTTGCGGGACTCTTCGGCGCACCGTTGTCATTCTTGGCAAAGAGATAGAGATTCCGCCCCGTATCGACATTGCCGCCAAGCGACCGCACCGACCATTGCCTTTCATTCCCGCCGTCATCGCCTACGGTCGAGAATGTCTGCGATCCGACCGCAAATGCGACGCGCGCATGCGTCGTGTCGCCCGCGTTCAGCTTATAGACGTTCGCATCCGCCGCCGACGACGCAACCGCAGCGACATCGTTGGTAACCGGCCGCCAGCATTCCCCATAGCCCATTCCAGCCGTATACCCGTCCGCATGACACCATAAATAGCAAGGAGCCTCGTTCCCGAATGCACCGAGGAAGCATTCCTCGCCAGTGCCTTTCTGAAGGCTCGTCTCCTTGAACTCCGCCGAGACAGCGGCCTTGCCGATGACGCCCGTGTCGACAAACTGCCTTCCGTCCGTTTCCACATAGTCAACGTAGCACGTCGGCTTCTCGTCGCCAGAAAGGACAATCGGTCCCGTGCGCGAAAGCGGGATGTCGGGCGAAGGTCGATAGATGCGCTGTGTCACCGCATCGTAAAGCATCCCCTTGAACACTCCGTTTTCCTCGCAGATGCACGGCTTGAAGTCGCGAACAAGCGTACCGTCCAGATAGATTTCAAGCCCATGGCACCTTGCGGCCGAGCGCCAGCGCCAATGACTCGACGAAAACAGGTGCAATGTGTCGTCCGTATCGACATTCCCGGCGAAATTCGTGCTCAATACCTGCACGCCATTCCACTCCACAGTCTGCGATCCACCCATGAATGATACGTCGAACGAATAGTTCGTCGTAACGTATAGCGCGACGTTGGCCCCGCCAATCGTCGCGCCAATCTCTCCGCTGCTGCCATACCGCGCCTTGAGATTCGAGTCAGCCTCATGAATCAAGTGGAACTGTCCGTCTTCACCAGACTTGACATTCCATGCCCCGAGATAAGCCCTCTTGTGACGGAAAAACACGGACGCCACATTCTCCAGATAGCGAAGTTCTTCTAGGTTCACTGTCCGCATTTTGCCAGTCCCGTTTTCGTCCTCGGCCATCCAAGCCATTTCGCCCTTTGCCCTTAGGCCGCTACGCGCGGGGACGCCAGTGTCGAGCGTGTTGTTGCCGTCCGACTCGATATATTCAACGAAAGCCACGTCCTTGGGATCTACCGACTCGCGGTAGATGTTGTTGTAGATGAGCGGAGTGCCGCAAGAGTAGAAGATGCGCTTTGAAACTTCGTCGTAAAGACCCGCGACGCCGTTCTTGAGACAGGGCCGGAAGTCTCGTACAAGGTTGCCGTCTTGCCAGATCTTAAGCCAATAAAGACGCGAAGCGCCAAATAGATCCGGAGTCCCTTGGTTGTTTCTGGCAAAGAGATACATGCTGTACCCAGTATCCACAGTCGCGGAGTCTGCATTGTTGATATAAGTCGTCGTTTCACCGTCGGGACCGTCTTCGCCAATTTTAATTACCTGCGCGCCAACAGCAAGGGTCGTATCTACGTAGTATTTTCTGCCAACCTCGTAAGAGCCAAATATAGAATAATTTCCATAGCCATAAAGCCACTGGTTGTGGCTCATGTTGTGTATGAGGTAAAAGCGGTTACTACCATTGCGTGATTCAAGGAACCCCTGATCTCCAGAGGACAAAAAACTCATTTCCATTTTAGCAGATGTCCCTGCCCTGCCGATGATGCCCGTATCAATATAAGCCGGGATCTGGCCGTCTGCAGCACAACCAGGGCCTTGCGACTCAACATACTCAATAAACGCGTCAGGCACTTCGCTGTTCTCGTCGCAAACGAGGTCCGTGCCGGAGATGGAGTAGAAGATGTTCTTGGATACGGCATCGTAAAGGCCGGCGCGGCCGCTCTTCATGCAAGGCTGGAAGTCGCGGACGAGCACCATGTCACCGCCATCAACTGTCCCCTGGTAGATTTTAAGCCCGTAGCAACGCGACTTTGACTTCCCGCCCACTCTGTCGCCACCACGATTATTGGCGAACACATAAAGATTCATTCCTGTGTTAAGGCCAGTTTCGATTCTGCTCCACCCGCTTACTCCATCTATCTCTACGGTGCCAGTGCTTTGGCCGGCGCTATCTCTCGCGGAGAACATGGCGGTATAGTTGTAAATGCGGCTCTTTTCAAATCGGGTATTCCATCCGGAGTTCAATTGAACCGTCACATCCGTTCCTTGCGACAAGGTAATTTCACCTTCGTGGTTATGGCAATAGCAGAAGTATAGATGAGTGTTGTTCATCCAGTCGCCGCATCCGACAAAAACGCTGTTATCAAGACTCATCCATTCGACCTGCGCCACGATCTTGGTATTCCAGCGACCAGTGATGCCCGTATCAACCCATTGCGAGCCTGTCGATTCGACATACCGCACCCACTTGTCGGGCTGCTCGGCAAATGCCACGCCAAAACAAAGCGCCATTGACGCGAACACGACAAGAGAATGACTTCTTTTCATATTGTTCTCCGCTATTTAGTGGTTTGGTTATCAGGCAGACGACAGCATGGATTGCGCGGCGGCGTGGATGACCACGGCGGCGAAGGCGCAGAGCAATACGATTTTCACTACGCCAATGCGCCGCGAGAGCGTGCCGGCGCACGCGGCAACGACAAGGGCCACCGCAACAGGGCTGAAGGCAAAGTCCTCTTCGCCTGGCGTCACCACGCACATCTTCGCAAACGCCCACAGCGCGACGGCCATGAGCGCGACGGACGCGGGCCGCACCCCTGCAAGAAGGCCCTTCACGATCCTGTTCGCGCTGAAACGCTCAAGCGAGCGGAAGGCGGCAAAGGCAATGGCAGACCCCGGCAACAGAAGCGCCGAAGACGCGACTATCGCGCCAATGACGCCGGCAAGCCGATAGCCGAAGAACGTCGCCGCATTGACGCCTATGGGGCCAGGCGTCATCTGCGTAAGCGCCATCAGGTTTGAAAACTCATCCTCCGAGACCTGGAGATATGGAGCCGCCGCGCCAACGAAGTCTTCCATGTACATCGGCACAAGGACGAATCCGCCGCCAAAGCACAAGATGCCGTATTTGAGAAATACGAGAAGCCCAATCCATGCAGGAGACTCGAACTTCTTCCCCTGCGGCGGAACGAACGCAGAGGATATCCCGGCGAGCATCGCGCAAAGAAGGACCGCCCACACCGGCACCGACCACAGGGCGATGGCACACAGCGAAAACG
This sequence comes from uncultured bacterium, assembly GCA_902799385.1. GTDB lineage: Bacteria > Verrucomicrobiota > Kiritimatiellia > RFP12 > UBA1067 > UBA1067. The sequence goes on from CADCAK010000017.1 coordinate 46,830, forward strand.
CGAACACGACAATCGCAAACCCGCTCGCGAGCTTCTTGGCGCTTCGCACCAGCGTCGCGGCGATTATGCCGGTGAGCGCGGCGCGAAGCCCGACGAACGCGGCGACGAGCCATTCGTTGCCGAGGGGAAGCGCGTCGTACCCCATCGAGACGAAGGTGAAGATGACAACAGAGGGAAGCGCCACGGCCACCACCCCGACCGCCGCGCCGAGTGCACCCGCGATCTTGTTCCCAACATATACGGCAGTGTGCGTCGCGATGAGCCCCGGAACCATCTGTATCACCGGCAGTCTGTCTACGAGCTCGCCCTCCTCGGTCCAGCCCTTCTTGGCGAACACCTCGTCCGCCACGGCGATGATCGCGTATCCGCCGCCGATCACGAACAGCGAAATCTTGAAAAGCTCCCAGAAAAGCTCCGCAACCCTTTTCGCCATGGTTCAGTATTCGAGCTGGCTGCCGCCTATGGTTTCGCGCAGAATGGAATCGCCGGGCACGGCGTTCGGCGGCGCGGGGTGTATCACCTCGAAAAGCTCCGAAAAGGCGTAAGCCTTCTTCTCCTCGGGCTTGCGGCGGCGGACGATCTCGACGAGCCCGCCGACGTAGGGCTTGAGGACGGCAAGCTCGTATTCGAGCCCCGAGTCGAACTCGGCGTCCGCAAGGCTCCTATATGGGTTTATCCACTTCTCCTCCCCGTCGAGGACCTGCGGCCACAGGTTGAAAGTGTCGAACGGGCTCAGCTTGCGGAACTGGTTGTCGCGCACGAGCCGCCGCAGAAGCCGCCCGTCCTGCGGCGGAAGGCTGGTGAGCGCGAACACGGTGATCTGCGTCTTGGGCTCGACGAAGATGCGGAACTTTGCCGCCTCGGGAACCGCTTCCGTCAGTATCGGGTTGAGCGCATGTATGCCTTCGAGGACGATGTAGCCGTTCTCCGGAATAGACGTCGTGCCTTCGGAATCGAAGCCGTCGTGCTTGACGAAGTCGAAGCGCCTGAGATGCACCTTTTCGCCCGCGAGCAGCGCGTTTACGTCGCTCGCGAGCCGCGCCGAGTCAACCGCCTCTACGGTCTCGTAGTCGAAAGAGCCGTCGGGGCGGCGGGGATTGCGTGCATCACCCACAAAGTAGTCGTCGGTCGAGAGGTGCAGGGCGCTTGCGCCGTTGACCCTGAGCTGCGTGCAGAGCCGCTTTGCGGTCGTCGTCTTGCCGGCCGAGGAGCCGCCGCAGAGGAGGACGATCCGGATGCCCTTCTTCGCGCATATCGTGTCGGCAATCGCGGAAAGCGCCTTGACCTGGCGCGCCTCGCAGACGCGGATGAGCTCGTCTATCTCGCCCGTCTCAACCGCCTCGTTCAGTTCCCCGATCGTCATCTCGACCACCCGAGCTTTCTGTTTAGGACGACATATGGGTCGAAGCCCGGAAGCTCGACGAACTTCGCCGAGCGCGCCGACTTCGCGATCTCCACCGACTCGCCCGCCTTCAGCATGCCCACATTCTCGCCGTCGGCGTAGACGCCAAGCCGCTCGTCCGCGCCCACTACGCCGCGCCGCGAAGTGACGGTCAGCTTCACCGCGTCGTTCACGACCATTGGCCTCACGCCGAGCGCATGCGGGTTCATCGGCGTGACGACGAGGCATTTCGTGTCGGGCATGAGGACCGGCCCGCCAGCAGCGAGCGAATAGGCGGTGGAGCCGGTGGGCGTCGCGACCACTACGCCGTCGGCCAAGTATCGCGTCGCGGAGTTGCCGTCGGCCGAGACGTCGAGCACGGCGGCGTGGCCGGTCATCTCGCGCATTACGACGACGTCGTTGAGCGCAGTGGTGCCGCCGACGTCGAGCATCGTCCTCTCCGCGACGGAGAACTCGCCGGCCGCGAGCATCGCCATCGCCCTCTCGAAGTCGCCTTCGCCGACACTCGCCAGATAGCCGAGCGAACCGAGGTTGAAGCCGAGCACGGGAGTGCCGGGAAACCTGCGGACGGCCCTGAGTATCGTGCCGTCGCCGCCAAGCGCGACCGTCGCGTCGCATGGGCCGCGCGAGACAAGCGCAAGGCCGACGCGCCGCGCGACGGCCTCAAGCCGCTTCGCGGCCGCCTTCGCCGCAGGCTTGCCCGCGTTCGCGTAGAACCGCACCTTCATCTTTACGCTCCTTTCAGCAAGAGCCGGACGGACCATCCGCCCCAGGGCAATCAGCCGCCATTCGACCTAAGCGCCTTCGGGCCCGGGAGCTTCAGGGATAGTCCGCCGGCAAAGTGAGAATCTCGCACCCGTCGTCGGTGATCGCCACCGTGTGCTCGAAGTGCGCCGAGACGGACCCGTCGCGCGTCACGACCGTCCAGCCGTTGTCGAGGACGTCCGTCTTCTCGCCGCCCTTGGTCATCGTTATCATCGGCTCTATGGCGATCGTCATGCCGGGCTTAAGGACGAGCTTCGTGCCGGGCTTGCCGTAGTTCGGCACCTCGGGGTCCTCGTGGACCGTGCGCCCGACGCCGTGGCCGATCCAGTCGCGGACGACGCCGAAGCCCGCGTCCTCGGCGACTTTCTGTATCGCGTACCCGACATCTCCGAGGTGGACGCCCGGGCCGCATGCCGCTATGCCCGCCTTGAGGCAGCGGCGCGTAGTCTCGACGAGGCGCAGCACCTCAGGGTCGGTGACGCCGAGCGCGACAGTGCGCGACGTGTCACCGTTGAAGCCGTTCTTGAAGATGCCGACGTCGGTCTTAACGAGATCGCCCGGCATTATGACGCGGTTGCGGTCGGGGATGCCGTGGATGACCTCGTCGTTCAGCGAGACGCAGAGATGCCCCGGAAAGTCGGGGACTCCGCGCCCGCCGGGATACTCGAAGAAGCTTGCGCCGACGTTGTGCTTCCTGCAGTACTCCACGACGAGGTCGTCTATCTCGCCCGTCGTGACGCCGGGCGCGACGGCGGCGGCGCAGATGTCGCGGATCTCCGCGCTCATGCGGCACGCCTCGCGCATCTGCGCGATTTCGGCCTTCGTCTTGATGTCTACTTTCACGGCATTACATTGCCGCGAGGAACGCGGCCGCGTTCTTCACGGGGCCCTGGTCGCCGTCGATGCGCCTGAGGAGGCCTTTCTCCTCGTAGTACTTGATAAGCGGCTCGGTTTCGCGGTGGTAGACGACGAGGCGATCCTTGACCGTCTCGGGGTTGTCGTCCTTGCGGACGACGAGCTCGGCGCCGCACTTGTCGCAGATCCCCTCGACCTTGGGGGGAAGCGCCTTGACGTGGTAGCCGGCCTTGCACTTCGGGCACGTGCGGCGGCCGGCGATGCGGTCGTGGATAACCTCGTCGGGAACGTCGACAAGGACGACGCTCCTTATCGGCGCGCCCATCTCCTCGAGGATCTTCGCCTGCGCGAGGTTGCGAGGGAAGCCGTCAAGGAGCATGGTCGTGTCGCCCGTCGTCTCGGCAACCACGTCCTTTATCATCTGCGCGATGAGCGCGTCGGGGACGAGGTTGCCCTTTTCCATGTAGCCCTTCGCCTCCACCCCCGCAGAAGTGCCCTTGGCGACGGCACCGCGAAGCAAGTCCCCCGACGAGACATGCTTCAAGTTGTCATGCTCGGCCGCGAGCTTGCCCGCGATCGTTCCCTTCCCCGAACCCGGGGCCCCCAGCAGAATCACAATGTTCATGCGGGAGATTATACCAAAAACCGCGCCAGTCCTCAACGCGCCGTTAGGCGTTCTTGGCGATTTCGACAATCGTCTTGAAGCCCTCGGGGTCGCGGATCGCGATCTCGCTGAGCATCTTGCGGTTGAGCGCGACGCCGGCCTTGGTGAGCCCCGCGACGAACTTGGAGTAGCTCATGCCCTCGGCGCGGGCCGCGGCGTTGACGCGGGCGATCCAGAGCTGGCGGAAGTCGCGCTTCTTGAGCTTGCGGTGCGCGGTCGCCAGGCGCATTGCGCGATCGACAGCCTCGGTCGCGGTGCGAAAGAGTTTCGAACGGGCGCCGTAGAAGCCCTTGGCCTTGGCAAGGCGGCGGCGGCGACGTTCACGGGAAGCAGGTGCATTTGTAACACGCATTTTCTATTCCTCCTTATCTATCAGCGACCCTGGAGGGCGCGCGCGTATGTCTTGGTTACCTTGTTCGACTCGACGGCGGTGCGGCCGCAGAGGTTGTTCTTGCGGTTGCGCTTCTTGCCGTTGTTGAGGTGTGCGTGGCCGCCCTGAGAACGCATGATCTTGCCGTTCTTCGAGAGCTTCATGCGCTTCGTGGCGCACTTCTTCGTCTTCATCTTAGGCATTTTCTTTTTCCTTTCTTTTGTCCTTACCGGTCGGGCAGCCCTGATGGCCCGAGCCAGACGGTATTTGAGAGTTTAAAGTGTAAAGTTGAGGGTTGGGAAGTTGACGGCTTACTGCTCCGCGTCCTTGCGGGACTCCACCTCGAACTCGGGGCGCTTGCCCTTGTACCACCAGTACATGATCGGCGTCGCGATGAACACCGACGAATACGTGCCGGCGACGACGCCGATGAGCATGGTGAGCGCGAAGTCGTAGATCGACCCGTCGCCGAACGCAAAGAGCGCGAGGATCGCAAAGAACGTCGTGACCGACGTGATGACCGTGCGCCCGAGGCAGGCGTTGACCGCGCTGTTGCAGAGCTCGGCGAACGTCATGCGGCGGTCGTAGCGGAGCTGCTCGCGGATGCGGTCGAACACGACGACCGTGTCGTTCACGGAGTAGCCGATGATCGTGAGAAGCGCCGTGATCACGATGAGCGACACCTGGCGCCCGCAGAGCGAGAAGATGCCGAGCGAGATGAGCGCGTCGTGCGCGAGCGCGACGAGCGCGCCGAGGCCGAAGCCGAACTGGAAGCGGAAGCCGACGTAGACCAGGATCGCGACAAGCGAGAAGAGGACCGCGTAGGAGCCGCTCTTCTTGAGGTCCGCGCCGACCATCGAGCCGACCTCGTCGACCGAGGCGGGGACGATCTCGGCCTGCGGGAACTTCTCCTGGAGGAGCTTCGTGACGTACGCACCGACGTCCTTGTTCTCGACCTGCGAGCCCTTCTTGGTCTCGGCCGTCTCGCCGGTCTTGACGAGGAGCGTCGAGTCACCGACGCCGCCGTCCTGGTACTGGATGACCGTCGCGTTGTCAAAGTCGTTGAGCGCCGCGCGGATGTCGGCGACGGAAGGCTTCGCGTCCTGCTTCAGGTTGTAGACGATCGAGGTGCCGCCCGTCAAGTCTACCGCGAGGACCGACGCCCTATTGCTGTAGAAGCGGATCGCGAAGATCGCGAGCGCGACGGCGATGAACGCGAACGAGCCGCCGACCGTGTACTTCGTGAGCCTCATGAAGTCGAAGTTCGGCTTCTTGAAGAACTGCATCATCTTGAAAGGAGCCGCGCGGCCCGTGTCGACGCAGTGGTCGAGGACGAGGCGCGTGACGACCACGGCCGTGAACATCGAGATGACGACGCCCGCCGTGAGCGTGATCGCAAAGCCGCGCACCGGGCCGGTGCCGACGACGAAGAGGATGACGCCGGTGATGATCGTCGTGAGGTTCGAGTCGAAGATCGCGGTGAACGCGCGGCCGTAGCCGTTCTTGATCGCGTCGCCCGCGCGGCGGCCCATTGAGAACTCCTCGCGGATGCGCTCGAAGATGAGCACGTTCGCGTCTACCGCCATGCCGAGCGAGAGGACGAGGCCGGCGATGCCGGGCATCGTGAGGACGGGCAGCTGCATCGAGCCGCCGCCGCCCATCGACGGGTCGTGCGCGAAGACGCCGAGGATGTTCGCGACGAAGACGAGCGCGGTCGGGAGAAGCGCGATGTCGAGGAAGAGCGCAATGTTGGCGACGAGGCCGGTCATCCAGTAGTAGATGAACATGAACACGGCAACGAGGCAGAAGCCGAGGCACGCGGCGATGACGCCCTTGTGCTTCGCGTCCTCGCCGACCGTCGGGGAGACGGAAGACTCGGCGAGGATCTTCATCGGCGCAGGGAGCGCGCCGGCGTTCAGCTCGTTCGCGAGCTTCTGCGCCGAAGGCCCGTCGAAGTGGCCCGTGATCTGGCCGCTCGCGCCAATCTCGCTCTGGATCACGGGCGCGGAAATGAGCTGGTCGTCGAGGATGATCGCGAGCTGGCGGCCGCGGCCGGTCGGGTTCTTTGGCCCGCCCGCCTTGTAGTTGCGGGTGAGCGTCGCGAACTTCTGGGCGCCCTCGGAGTTGAGGCGGAAGCCGATGGAGAGGCTGCCCGTGGTGGGCTCGCGCTCGACGGCGGCCGACTCGAGGTGCTCGCCCGTGACCTGCGGGTCGGTGCGGCGCGCGACGAAGTTGGGCGAGTAGGTGCCGTTGCCGTTGTCCTCGAGCATGAACGCATAGCGCGGATCGGGGACCTCAAACGCGGCGAGGCGCGCGGCGTAGCCGGGGGTCTTCGAGACTTCCGCATAGTTCTCCGCGCGGGCGTAGCCCGTGCCCTTCTTGACGTAACCCTCCGGCGCGACGTCCTTGGAAAGGAGCTTGGCGACGAGCTGGTCGTTCTTCGCGTGGGTGAGGCGGAACTCGAGGTAGGCCGCGCTCTGGAGCGACGCCTTGGCGGCCTTGCGCACTTCCTCGTCGACGCCGGGGAGCTGGACGAGAAGGCGGTGGTCCTTCATTCCCTGGATGACGGGCTCGTTCGTGCCCATCGCGTCCACGCGGCGGCGTATCACCTCTATAATGCGGGAGTCGCAGTCCTGGAGCCTCCTGTCGATCTCGGCCTGCACCGCGCCCGTCTTGTTCGTGATGTCGGGGTTGTCGGCGATGATGTTCTCGGCGAGCCTGTCGGTGTCGACGCCGAGCGTGAATGACGTGCCGCCCTTGAGGTCGAGGCCGAAGCGGAGCTTCTCCTGCAGCGGCGTTGTCACATAGAACGAGACGACCGCGATGAGCAGCAGGACAAGCCATTTCCAGATGTTGTTGCGAACAGCAGATTCCTTGGACATAGTTTATCTAATCCCTTTTTTGAGAAATTGAGGAGAGATTATACCAAAATTACGGTGAGAAGTCCAGCGGCCAGGCAATACGGCCCGAACAGCCAGAACCAGCGGCCCTTCAAGGAAGCCACGAGAAGCTTGAGCGCGAACCAGCCGACGACCGCCGCGAGGGCGGCGCCGAAGATGCAAAGCCCCCATCCGGTCTCGGTGCCAGCGCCCGTCTCCGCAGGGCCGCGCACGGCCTTCAGCACTTCGAGAAGCGCCGCGCCCGCGATCGGCGGCGCGGACATGAGGAACGAAAACTCCGCCGCCCTCTCCGCATCCACCTTCGCCGCGCGCGCCGCCGCAAGGGTCATGCCCGAGCGCGACGCGCCCGGCAGGATCGCGACCGCCTGCGCGACGCCCATCAGGAGCGCGCGGAGGAACGAGACTTCCCCTTGGCCCTTCGGCAGAAAGCGCGTCGCCGTCAGCACGACGCCCGTGAAGATCAGCGCCGAGCCGACCATCCTTGGGGATGCAAACGCCGTCTCGATGGCGTCCTTGAAGCAGACGCCCACGATGCCCGCAGGAACCGCGCTCAAGACGACCTTGGCCACGTAGGACCACTCGAGGTTCACCGCAATGCGCCGTATCACGGCGAAGTAGAACACGAAGATCGAAAGGAGCGTGCCGACGTGCAGGAAGATGTCGAGCCTCATCCCGACGCCGCCAAGGCCGAGAAGCGACTTGCCGAGGACGAGATGCCCCGAGCTCGAGATCGGGAGGAATTCGGCCACACCCTGCAGGATTGAGAGCGCGGCGACGTCGAGAAATGCAACGAGGTCGGTCATTTTGCGCCTTTCAGGTGCTTCTGCACCGCCGCCGTCACGAAGGGCGCCGTGTCACCGCCGTATGCCGCGATCTCGCGGACGGTCGAGGCCGTGACGTAGGCGAGGCTCTCGCTCGGCATCATGAACAGCGTCTCGATCTCAGGTGCCATGCGGCGGTTCGTGAGCGCCATCTGGAACTCGTACTCGAAGTCGCTGTAGACGCGGACGCCGCGTATGACGACCTTCGCCTTTTCGCGGCGGCAGAAGTCCACGAGAAGCCCGTCGAGTATCTTGACCTCGACATTGCGCAGACGCGCCTTCTTGACGTCCTCGCGTATCATCGCGAGGCGGTCCCCTGCCGAAAAGCGCGCGCCCAGCTTGGAGCTCGTCGCCGCGACTGCGACTACGAGGCGGTCGTAGAGCTTCGACGCCCGCTTGATGAGGTCGAAATGCCCGAGCGTCATCGGGTCGAACGTACCTGGGTAGACTGCCGTTTTCTCTGCCATGCCGCGTATTATACCATAAATGGCGCGCATGGCGCAGGCCCACCCGCATCGGACACATGCGCCTCGCCGGCATAGACCCGCGTTTCGCCGACGAGAAGCGAGCCGTCTTCCTGCACGCCGCCGCACAGCCCCCTCACGGGAGAGGCGTCGCCGTCGGTTGCAAGGACCGCGACTTCCCGCCCCTTGAGCAAATCGAACGCGGCAAACCCGCCGCGAAGCGCGGCAAACCCGCCGCACATCCAGCGGGAGTGCAAGCCGCAGATTTCCGCAACGACCCCGTTCAGCACGTTGTCGCGGTCGAACGCCCTTCCCGCGACGAGCCGCATGGATGTCGCGCGCGCGGCGATCTCGGCGGGAAAGGAGGTCTGGTTTACGTTGAGCCCCACGCCGACGATAACTGAGTCGCCGTTTCGCTCGCAGAGGATGCCGCATATCTTCCTGCCGCCGACAAGCACGTCGTTCGGCCACTTCACCGCGATGGCGGGCGCATCCATCCCGAGGAAGGCGCAGACGGCGCGGGCGACCGCAAGGCCCGCAACGAGCGGCAGGGTCGCGACTTGCGCAGGGGCGGCGCCGGTCGCGTCGAGCACGACGGAAAAAGTCAGGTTCTCGCCACGCGCGGCGTGCCACTCGTGGTCGAGCCTGCCGCGCCCCGCAGTCTGGAACTCGGCGACAAAGACGTCGCCGGGACGGCCTTCGCGGGCGTCGGCGTTGGTCGATGCCGTCGTTTCCGCGCGGTGGATGGTGATGTCGCCGCCCTTCACGACGTCAGCGCATCGCGCGCCTCAGATAGACCATGTAGGCCCTCGTGTAGGTAACGAGGCTCGCAAGCGTAAGCGCGGCGAGAATCGCCTCGACTGCAAGGACGCTCGCAGGCCAGGCGAAGCCGACAAGCGCATTGTCGGCGCGGAATGGCGCGAACTGGCGAAAGCAGAGATAGACGTATATCCACCCCGCGCCAGGAAAGGAAATCGCGGTCCTCACCTTGCCGAGCCGCATGGCGGCCACGTCGGCCCCGTACATCGCGCCCACAGACCTCATGAAAGTGACCCACGTGTCGCGAAGAAGATAGAGGACAGTCAGCGCAAGGAGCGAGAGCGTGAGCCGATCGCCCGCTCCCGAATGGCAGGCGATCCAGACGAGCACCGGGAACGAGACGAGGTAGAAGACCTTGTCCATTAGGGGGTCGGCCATCTTGCCGAGCGTCGAAACGACGCCCCATCGGCGAGCGAGCTTGCCGTCCCACAGGTCGGTGAGCCCCGAGAGGAGCATGCCGAGCGACGCGAGGACCGCAAGCGTCGCGCTCGGTGCGCCTCTTGCGGCGCCGAGCTCCTGCCAGACGGCGAACGCCGCCCATAGGAAAATCAGCGGGACGCGCGCAAAGGTGAGCGCGTTTACGAAAAGCGCCCGTCCGCTCACTCGTCGGCCAGCCCTTCGGCGATCACCTGCTGCATGACGGCAAGCGTCTCCTGGAGCGACACGAGCCGCGCCTTGAGCCCCTGCACGCTCGTCTCGGCCTTCTGGTAGTTGCGGCGGGTCGCGAAGAGCTGCTTTAGGATTTCGCCGGGGTCCATGTCGAGGTCGGTGAGTTCCATGCCGTCCGGAATCGGGACGAGCACGTCTCTGCCGCACTCGGAGCAGTTTATCTGGAGCCCCGCCCCGCGATAGTCTATGACAAGCGTCTTGCTGCAGTGCGGGCAGTCAAACACTATGTCGGTCTCGCGGACCTCGGCGCCGTCGGCGCTCTGCGTTTCGAAAACTTCTTCCTTCTCTTCAGCCATTGGGACCTCCTTGGTGCGTACATTATATTAAAAAAGGGTCTGCGGCGCAACCGCCGCGGAAGACTTTCATTCCCAGTCGAGGATAACCTTGCCGGACTTGCCCGAGATCATCGCCTCGAAGCCCTTCTCGTAGTCGGTGTACTTGAAGCGGTGCGTGATGACGGGCGAGATATCTAAGCCGCCCTGTATCATCGCGCCCATCTTGTACCAGGTCTCGAACATCTCGCGCCCGTAGATGCCCTTTATCTTGAGCCCCTTCCAGACGATGTGGTTCCAGTTGACCTTCGTGCAGACACGGCGCGGCTCCGCTCATCTCAAGGCCGACGTCGAAGCCCTCGACCATGCCGAGCTCCTTCATCACGTCCTCGAGCTTCTCGTCCTTGGCGTTGACGGTGCGCGTCGCGCCGAGGCGCTTCGCGAGGCCTAGGCGGTAGTCGTTCACGTCGACGACGACGACGTTCCTCGCGCCGACGAACTTTGAGATCCCGGCCGCCATTATGCCGATGGGGCCCGCGCCGGTGATGAGGACGTCCTCGCCGACCATGTTGAACGAAAGCGCGGTGTGCGTCGCGTTGCCGAACGGGTCGAAGATCGAGTAGAGCTCGTCGTCAATCGACGGATCGCAGTGCCAGACATTCGACTCGGGGATGCAGAGGTACTCGGCGAACGCGCCGTCGCGGTTAACGCCGACGCCCTTCGTCTCGCGGCAGAGGTGGCGCTGCCCAGCGCGGCAGTTGCGGCAGTGTCCGCACACGATGTGCCCTTCGCCGCTCACGCGCTCGCCGACCTTGACGCTCTTTACGTTCGAGCCGACCTCGACGACTTCGCCGACGTATTCGTGGCCGATGGTGAGCGGCGGCTTTATCTCCTCCTGCGCCCAGGAGTTCCACTCGTAGATGTGGACGTCGGTGCCGCAGATGGCGGTCTTCTTTATCTTTATGAGAACGTCGTTGATACCCATCTCGGGCATCGGCTTCTCTACGAGCTCAACGCCTTTTTCGGGCGCAACTTTTGCGATGGCTTTCATTTGTCCGCCGTCTCCTGTGAAGTGTTTTCCCCGTAGTATACCACATTGCGCGGACCGGCGGCAAGTGGCAATGGAGAATCCGGCGAGTCATCAACGCGCAAACATTGCTTTTGTAGAAGTTCCGCAGGCCCATCCCCAAAATCCCGAGCATGCTTGACAGTCATAGCATGTAGGTGCTATAATACATACCGAATTTAGCACCTGAAAGGAGTCCTGTATGCCTGTTACATTTCCTGCGCAGGAAGTCAAGCGACGTGGAATGAGCGTCATGAACGAGAGTCTCGCACATGGCCCTGTTTGGGTCATCAGCAACAATACTCCCAAATATGTCGTCATGTTGGCCGACGAATTCAGGCGTATGCGCCACGAGGCTTTCATCAATGAATGTCTGCAGTCCGATGCAGAATATCGTGCAGGCCTTGCCAAGCGGGCGACTGTAAAAGAGCTGATGAAGGAATTTGACGAATAAACGCCGCCAATATGTACACTGTTCCATACAAGCTCTTCCAAACGCCGCAATTTAAACGCGCGTTTGCAAAATTCGCACGAAAGCATCCTGAGCTCCGAAGCAAAACCGAGGAAACGCTTATCGCCCTCACGAACGACCCTTTTGCCCCTTCTCTTCGACTACACAACCTGACGGGACGGCTCACAGGGAAGCAGGCCGTCAGTGTGACCTACATATACCGCATCGTTCTTTGTGTGGAAATCGTAGATCGCAAAATCATACTCCACAACATTGGAACCCATGACGAAGTTTACGGCTGACGTGTGACAGTAGCGAGGCCTGCGCCCGACCTGCTCGCGCGGGGCGCGGAAGCGGCGGGGAGTGTTTTCGGCTCAGGGCTCGCGTCGTATTTCGCCAAAACACGCCCTGCCGCTTCCGCGTCAGCGAATTTTTGGGGACACACCCCACGGAACGCTGAAAAATCAAGGGTTTCGCGGGGGACATCCACAAAGTCTCGGGACAATTTGGCACACCCCTGGACTATTTTTGAAAGGCTTTGGAGGGTGAGAGAAAAACCCCCGGATGATGGACCAAAAGACATAGACCTCCTTCAG
>CADCAK010000018.1:0-35825 GCA_902799385.1 uncultured bacterium
TTGCCCACCTCTTCGCGTATCTTCGCCACGAGCTCCTTCTGCGCGGCGATCCTGTTCGTTGCTTCCTTCAGGTCCATTTTATTTCTCCTTGTGTTGTCTGAAATCACGTATCATGTCCTTGACGACGGCCCACCGCGCCTGCCTTAGGCGCTTCAGGTCCATCGTTATTTTCATGCGCTCCTTGTTGGCTTCGCTGTCGCCGACTGCGGGTAGCATGCCCCGCATGGCCTTGAGACGAGCCTCCCAGAACGACCTCACGAAATCCTGCATGATGTCTGTCGCGCTAAGTGTGCTCGACTGTGTCTTGCCAACCTCTACGAGAACAGCGTCAAACCACGCCCTCTCCTGCGGTGCGAGACTCGCAGCAAACGCAGCGAACGTATCTTCGCCGCTCGCCGTCTCCATGCGCCATGTCTCGACAAACCGCCATGTAAAGGCGTGGGCAAACACCTCACGCGGCAAGAAGTCGCCAATAATGCCGTCAAGCGTCTTGTCGCGCTCGTTCGCCATAAGGAACTGCATGAAAGCCATTTCGCGCGGCGGTGGCGGAGCGACCTCTGCGGCATCGGCGGCAGAAGGAATTGAAAGTTGAGAGTTTAAAGTTGAAAGTTGGCTGTCCACGTCATCGTCGCCGACAGAAGATTCCCGCACGGCGGGCGCTGGATGGCGGGGCGTGGCGGCCATTTTCCTCCTGACCGCTTCGAGCTCTTCCGCAAGCGCGGCGGACGGAAGCCCGAGGAGCTTCGACGCCTCGCCTACCATGCTCGCCCTAAGGACAGCCGAGGAACACGCCGCAATAGTCGCGATGACTGCCTTCGACACGCGCGCTACTGCGTCGATCGACGCTGGGTCGCGCTCCTTCGCGCGCTCGACGCGGCACTGGAAGGAGATTATCGACTCGCCATTCTCCAAAAGCGCACGGAACGCCTCGGCGCCTTTCGTCCTGAGGAACGAATCGGGGTCGTCGCCGTCGGGAAGCGAGACGACACGCACGGGAATTTCTGCGGCGAGCAGCATGCCTGCGGAACGAATCGTCGCCTTGTGGCCCGCCGCGTCGTCGTCGTACACGAGTACGGCCTGACTTGCAACGCGCTTCAGCATCCTGACATGTTCGTCGGTGAAAGCGGTTCCCTGGCCAGCGACGGCGTTCGCGAAGCCGGACGAGTGAAGACGGATGCAGTCGATCTGCCCTTCGCAGACTATCACTTCGCAGTGCGAGTCCTTGCCGATCGCGCGCGAGGCGCGGTCGAAGCCGAAGAGGACGTTTGACTTCCTGAAGATGAGCGTCTCTGGCGAGTTGACGTATTTCCCCGAGTTCTTCTGCTCGACAAGCTGGCGGCCCGAGAACGCGACGACTCTCCCCTGCTTGTCGCGCACGGGGAACATGAGCCGACCGCCGAAGCGGTGGTAGCCCCTGTCGCCCGGGCGCGACGGCGCCTTGACGACGCCCGCTGCCTCAAGCTCCTCGGGCGTGTACTTGTACTTCTCGGCCCAGCGCAAGATGTTCGCGATGCCGTTCGGCGCGTAGCCGATGCACCAGTCCTCGGCGACCGCGCCGTCGAGCGCGCGGTCCTTCAGGTAGTCACGCGCAAGCCCGCCTTCCTTCGCCTGCAGCAGGCAGCGGCGGTAGAAGGCCGCGAGCTCGGCCATCAGCGCGTAGAGCCGCTTGCGGCGCCCCGCGTTGGGGTCTTCGGTCTCATCGACCTTGACGCCGCACTGCTCGGCGAGCTTCCTGACGGCTTCAACGAAAGTGAGTCCTTCCTGCTTCTGAACGAACTTTATGGCGTCGCCCGACTCGCCGCAGCCGAAGCAGTGGTAGAAGCCCCTCGCAAGGTTGATGTTGAACGACGGGGTCTTCTCGTGGTGGAACGGGCAGCACGCCTTCGCCGACCCGCCGGCGTGCTTGACCTGTATCCCGTACGACGCGACGAGCTCGGCGAGGTCTACCCTCGCCTTTATCTCGTCGATGACGGACTCTGTGATTCCAATTGGCACTGAAGTATATTATACCACAAGAGCCGCGCATATGCCGCAGCCTTTGCCGTTTTTGGTATAATACGGGCCATGTAGCAGGGCATACGCCCGCAACGCAAGACGAAAGGGACGACATGACTAACGAAACGACTGTGGCGAAGAAGGTCACCGGCGCCGTATGCGCCCAGTTCAACGAGGGCAGAGAAGCCGCCGCGCAGGCCACGGCATGGCTCACGGAGAGGGGAATCGACTTCGCGGCAAACGTCGTGTTCGCGGTCGTCATCCTGCTCGTCGGATGGCTCGCGATAAAGCTGATTTCCATCGCCGTGCGAAAGGCGCTCATGCACGGCAAGATCAAGGGGAGGCTTCTCGCCGACTTCGTCTGCGCCGTCGTGACGAAGGCCTGCTGGGCGGTGCTGCTCGTGATGGTGCTCGGCCGCCTCGGCGTCAACGTCACGCCTCTGATCGCCGGCCTCGGCGTCACGGGCTTCATCCTCGGTTTCGCCTTCCAGGAGTCGCTCGGCAACCTCGCCTCGGGCATGATGATTGCGCTCAACGAGCCGTTCAAGGTCGGCGACTTCGTCGACGTGGCGGGGCTTTCCGGCACGATCCTCGAGGTCAACATGATGGCAACCGTCCTCAAGACGCCAGACGGCAAGCGCATCGTGATACCCAACAAGAGCGCATGGGGCGGGCCCATCGTCAACTACAACACGCTCGGCCTCCGCCGCGTGGACCTGCAGGTCGGCATCGACTACGGCGAGGACGCGTCCCGCGCCGTGGAGGTGATACGCGATACCGTCTCCGCGCTCCCCGGCGTCCTGGCCGAACCCGCGCCGACCGTCGCCGTCGCGTCGCTCAACGATAGCGCCGTGCAGATAAACGTACGTCCATGGGTCAAGAGCGCCGACTACTGGCCCGTCGCGGCGGCGACGCTCACCGAGGTCAAGTCTGCGCTTGAAAAGGCGAACATCAAGATACCCTTCCCGCAAATCGAAGTCCACAACGCTGGGGCGAAGTAGGACATGCTCCACGTCGTCGCCACGCCTATCGGGAACCTCGCCGACCTCTCGCCGCGCGCGCTCGACGCGCTTAGGGGCGCGGCGGCGATAGCATGCGAGGACACGCGGCGGACGTGGCAGCTCCTTTCGCACTTCGGGATACCCCGCCCCGCCGAGATGTTCTCGTACCGCCAGGGCAACGAGGAGCGCGTCACCGGGAAGGTGCTGTCGCTTCTCGCCGAGGGCAGGGACGTCGCGCTATGCTCCGACGGCGGATACCCCGGAATCTCCGACCCCGGCTACCGGCTCATCCGCGCCTGCGCCAAGGCGAACGTCCCCTACGACGTCATTCCGGGCGCGAGCGCGGTCGAGGTCGCGCTTTTGACGTCGGGGCTCTCGACTTCGTCGTTCACGTTCAGGGGCTTCCCGCCGCGCGGCCCGGGCGCGCTCCGCAACTGGTTCGCCGAAGACGCGGACAGGGAGCACACTCTAATCTGCTTCGAGTCGCCCTTCCGCGTGGGCGCGACGCTCGCAGCCGCGCTCGACGCGCTCGGCGACCGCGAGGCGGCGGTCTGCATAGAGCTTACCAAGATGCACGAGCGCGTTTCGCGCGGATACCTCTCCGACCTCGTCGACGAGTTCAAGGACGCCAAGGTTAAGGGAGAGGTCGCGATAGTCATCGCAGGCGGCAACCCCAAGTTCGCGCGACACTAGCCCCTTAGCCACGCGACTGCGGCGTTGAGGAAGCCTTCGGGGGTCGACGCGCCGGAAGTCACGCCGAGGTGCGTCACTCCCGAAAGGTCGAGCGCCTTCACTTCGCCCTGCCCGTCGCCACGCCTCTGAAGCGAATGCTCAACATTCGTTCCTGCCTGCAACGTACAATGCGCAACGGAAAGAATTGCGGCAGCAGCCGCTATGCGCTGCACGGCAAGGAAATCCGCAATCATTTTTACCGCCTAATCCATAACCCAGCAGCTCGGCTGGCGAAACTTCGTCGTCTTGCCCCAGGAAGCCCCCTCCGGCAAGGTCACGTCGCCTTTTCCGATGGAGATCACTGCCCTCATGTCAGCGCCCTCAAGGTCGCATTCGACTTCAGCATCATTGACAAGGCAAAACACAGCCGTCTCTCCGCCTTTCGGCCTTGTGCCGTCATGCCAGTTTGCGGCGTCGGAGAACTTTCTGCCGTCCCCCTTGCCGGTCCAGACCTTGACCAGCCGACCAGCGTCTCTGGGCAGCTCGACGTCGATGGAAACCGGGAAGTGGTCGCTCGGATAATGCCCCGGCTTGCCCGGCTTCTGGTTGTTCCACACCTTGTAAGACTTCACCTTCACGTCTGGAGAGACGTACAGAAAGTCAATCCGACGCCCGCCATGCACCTGCCTCTCGTCCGATGCCGTGCGTTCCTCCGGCGTTGCCTTCAGCGCATCCTCGACAAGCCATTCCCCGTCTGGCTCGATGAACTTGTATCCGCAATATGTGCGCCATGGCCCCTCAGGAGGAGTCTCTGTCGCGTACAGGGAATCTTTCAGGACCTCTCTTGCCGTCTTGGCGCACTCCTGAGACTCCCAGCAATTGTGGTCGCCGACAAGTACGACGGGCACACCGGCCTCCATAAACGCCTTCAGTCGGCCCAATATGACTCGCATCTGACGCGGCTGGGCGCCGAAATTCAAGTCGAGATGCGTCGAGACGAAATAGACGAGCTGCCCGGTTTTCTTGTCTCTGCACAATGCGCATTCGGCCCATCTGGCCTGTTTCGATCCGAACGAACGAGAAGATTTCCACGGAGTATTCGAGACAAAGAACGTGTTGCCCGCCAAACGTTCGATGCGCGACGTCTTGAACCGAACGACATCCTTGCCGCCAAACTCTTCTTTGGTTCGGTCGGTAATGTGTTTCCTCTGCTTCGGCTGCGGCTCCTGAAAGCCGACAATGTCTGGTGATATCTCCTTCACGAGACGACACACCGCCCAGCACCGGTTGTTCCAGTGGTTCTCCCCTTTGTCGCCCGGACACCGCACATTGTAAGAGCACAGCCGAAGGGATTCGCCATGCGCCGCAATAGAAGCCGCTGCGCAGAAGGCAAGGGCAAGTACGCTTTTTTTCATTGATGTTACTTCTTGTTGATATACCAATGTTCTCATTATTTCAGGATGACACGGAACGGATCGGACTTTGCCTCAAGGCATATTTCGCCACCAGAAGCGCAAATACAAGCCCAGTCCGCGCTGCCGGCGGCAAGTTCGACCGCAGCTCCATCCGAAAGACCGGCGCCGCTCGTAAGCGCAAGTCGGACGCCCGACGGTGGGCGTATGCCGTCCTCAGCCGTCACCTTGACGTGGAGCGCACCGTCTGCACTAACCGCCCCTGCAAGCGCCGGGACGGAATTCCGGGATTCAAAGCGGAATTCCAGAATGCCGCCGTCCGCAACTATCACGCTGCCGGCTCTTGCTTGCGCAGCGGAATCCCGAACAAGAAGCGTTCCACCGTCTTCCACTTTCACGCACCCGTTCTCGAACCCGCATCCGCCGCAAATGCCAACCGTAGCGCCGTTCGACACGACGTTCGTCCCGGTGAAGAGCGGAGAGGCGGAGGCGACGATGTTCGTTCCGCAGCCAATCACCTTTATCATCGACGTCGCCGCCTCCGTCTTGACACGGCCCGCAAGCGTGACGGTGCGTGGCAGCCCATCCTCGTCGGAAGTGTCGATCACGAGCTGGACGCCGCCGACATTACCCCCGTTCCCAAGGCGAAAGTCGAAATCTCCGGAACCGCCGCCAATGCGATAGTCTGCCCGCCATGGCCTGAGAGTGACGGCATGCGACGAGTTTTCCACGCCATAATATCCCTTGTTGCCGGCGCCAAACCCAAGACCTCCGGCGCCAACGAATATCGTATCCGCCGTGTTGCCTCCATGCGCATGGAGCCAGACTGCGCTGTTCTCGCCGCTGCGCGTCTGCATCGCGCCGCCGATACGGATGACGCCCGTGTTGAGAGCGTCGTTTCCCTTGGCGCCGTACCCGCCGAACCACATCGCGCCCTTGCCATTGTGCTTAATGAGGCCATAGACGATTTCTCCGAGATTCCAGCAGCACAGTCTCGCAGTAGATCCGCCGTTGAACCCGAGCGCAGCCGACTTTTCGGCATGGAATGTCGCGCCTCTTGCGACATATAGCTCGTGCATGTCGTCCGCAACCTTGACGTTCAGCGTTGCTCCCCCCTTGAGCGCAAGCCGTCCGTCACCGCCGGTCGCCGCCTTGAAGTTGCCGTCTTTCGTCAGCGTGTAGCCGCCTGAAAGAACATTGTGGTTCGCGATGGAGACCCCTCGCACACCTCCCCTGAACTCCACGAACGGACCGCTGAAAACGGAACCGCCGAGAGCCGCGCCTGTCTTGACATCTATGTCGCCTTCGCCAAAATCGACAGTGCAGCCGAATATCTGAGTGGCTTCAGAATTGTTTGTGATTGCGCCCGTCACGCTCAATTTTGCCGACCCGCCAATCTCGAACTCCCCGGACTGGAACACGACTCCGGCGACCGACATGTTCGAATCGCACGCCGGCTTGAAGTCCTGCGTCAGCGATTCGTCGAACACAATCGTGTCTCCGCTTTCCGGCGCACCTCCGAAGGCGTTTCCGTATTCATCCGCCCAGTTTGCCCCTGTGCCAAGGGAATGCGAAGTGCCGCCGACCCAGCAAGCATTCCTGCATTCGCCGGCAAGCGGCAGCGCCAACGCGAGCGCAAGGGCAACGATTTTCAGTAACACAGTCTTTTGCATAGTCGCCACGTCTTCCTCACCGCAGCTTTATTAAAAAAGGCATCGGGCGCGTATATAGAACGAGTTCGCCGTCCTCCACCGCAAGCCGCCGGGCCCACGATGGCGGGTTGTCGAGAACAAAGCCGTCCTCCCGTTTTGCAAGCCCTGCGCCTGATGTGAGGACTATGCGCCTCGCGTCGGCGACGCCCGCAGGACAGCCAGAAACCGAAATCTTTACCGTGCCCTCCCGTATTACGCTGACGCCCGCTGGCGTCGCAACGCGGCAGACCACGGGGAAATGGTCGCTGGGATAGCTCTTGTAGTCCTCGGACTGCGCCTCATTGTCCACCTCGTATTCCTTTACCCTCAAGTTGCGCGTGCAGAAGATAAAGTCGATGTGCCTCGTCGTATTGCCGCGCTTCTCAACAGGCCATTCCACCGCATCGGATCCAAGCACTTCATTTTCCGGCTCTACCCAGCTGAAGCCGTTGAACGTCCGTAGCGGGCCTTTCGGCGACGTCTCGCTCACGAGGAACGAGTCGTTGAATATGCGTCCGCCGTACTGCATGGCCTCTGTCGGCTCGTATGTGTTCATGTCGCCTCCGACAACCACCGGAATCCCCGCCTCGATGAAACCGGCAAGCGACCTGGGGATGCCGTTGAACTGGCTTCTGCGCCCCGTGTCCGGCCCTTTCTGATCCAAGTGCGTGCTTGCGTACACAAGTTCCGCCCCGGTTGCCTTGTCTTTGAGGCGCACCCAGTTGCAGCACCTCGTCTCGCCCGAGTCGCCCGAATAGCGCGGCAGGTTGAACGAACCTTTCTCGATCAAGTCCCATCTGTCCGTCCTGTACCCGATCGCGTTTTTGATGGGCGTCGTGACTATCGAGAAATCCTCCATGTTTGCAAGTATGTAGTTCCTGTGATAGTCCTTCATCTCGTTAAAGCCGCAGACGTCGGGACGATGCTTTTTTATAAGCCGCACAAGACTTGCCTTGCGGTGATCCCAGCCTCCACCGCCGTCGCCGGTGCGGACATTGTACGTCATGACCACCGCCTCCATCGGCACATCCGCAGGTGCGAGCGTGATTTTCGGATCTGCATGCCGCGTGAACGCAAGCTTGACCGCGGCCCCGTTCCCGAGATAAAGCGAACGGCATCCGAGTTCCCTGCCGCGAGGGACGTCGAGCGACGAACCGGCGTCGACGACTATGGGACATCCGCCGGAAACGGCGTTCCCTGCAAGCGTCAAGGTTGTCCCGCCATCCGCCTTCAGTCCGCACTTGAACGAAATCGGCGAATTGAACACGACCTTGCCGCCGCCCGTTGCCTGGACGAGCGTGCCGCAGCCGGAGATTTCGGCGTCAACCGCAACGGTCCGCGGCGTTCCTGCCGCGTCCTTGGTATCTATGACGAGAGTGGTGTAGTCCGCAGAAAGATCGATTCCCGCGCCACCAGTTCCAGACCCGATGGACAAGTCGCCGTCTATCGGATGCATCCGCACGATCGTTCCGTCATAGCCGAGGACATACCTGCCCGTAGCGCCGTCGCCGAACGAAAGTCCGCCGCTGCCGACATGCCAGTCGATTGTTCCTGCGGCCTTGGCGTACGAGAGACTTGCCGCGTTCGCCCCTGCAAGTTCTACGATCCCCGCCTTGACCGCCCCGAACACTTCCTTGTTTCGATATCCGGCCCTTATCTCCCCGCCTGACTGCCCGTACAGCAACTTGCCCGCAACGACGTATTCTCCGCCGTTCCAGCAGAAGAGCCGCTCGTCTTTTCTGCCTGACACGGTCTTGACAGCGCCTGTGACCGCGCCTCCGGCCATGATGTACAGCTCCGTCGTGTCGCCGAGTTCTGGCGCCGTCACCGACGACCCTCCGGTCACCACCATGCGGTTCGCGCCGCCGGCGGTGGCGGTGAACCTGTCCGTCAGATGGTACACGCCGGAAATGATGTTGTGGTTCGAGATGTTCGTGCCGTGCACACCGCCCTCGAACACTATGCTGCCGCCGCCTACAGACGGCGGATCGGCGCTCTCGTCAAGCCTTGCCGTCTGCACCACGTCAATCGCCCCGGCAAAGTCGACACGCCCCGCAAAGACGTGCGTCGCGGAGTCGCGGCAGACGATTTTGCGCAAGCCCGCGAAATCGCCCTCTATGCGAAGATTGCCGCACGAAAGGAACACTATTTGCGACGGCGACGCATCACTCGCTCCCTTGTCGACCGTGCCGCTCGGCAAGTCCTTGAAGAAAAGCGTTCCGTCGAATCCTTCGCCCGGCACAACGCCGCCGAGCCAGTTCTCCGCATCGGAGAAAAGCCCGCTCGCGCCCCCGATGAACACCGGGCTCGAGGCAAGGGGATTGTCACCCACCTCAAGCAGAAGAGTGTCGCCGCACGCCTCGAGTCCGACGCGGGTTCCATCTGGCACTACCGCGCCGGCGTCGATCGCGAACATCCCCGCCACATCTTCGCCAAAGGGCGTTTCGGAAACAACAAGCGGATAAACCCCGTCGTGGAGCATTTCCCCGGCGAGCACGATTCTCGGTCTCGACTCGCCCTCTTCGACGACTAACGCCGCGACCTTGAGCGGTATCTCGCACTGGGACAGCCCGTCTATTTCAAGCGCAGTCTCCGAACCCATCGTCAGCGTTCCGCCAAGCGTCACGGTGCCTGCACCCGCCTCGACGAGACGCAGGGTCGAGCGGTCGTACATCGTCACCGCTCCGCCACCGGGGCGGCACCAAGCGTTGACGGCAAGAGTCGCGTTGCCTTTCGCCGCAACGAGTCCCGTTGCGTTGCCGCCGTCGAACACATAGTGCGCCGTACCGCAGCCGGTTATCGTCTGAGTGCACGCGACGGAGGACTTCGCCGCAATGTTGCCTTTTACCGTAATGGTGCGAGGAACCGCCGCATCGTAGTAGTCTCCCGTGTCAAACGTTATCGCCGCCTCTATTGCCGTGGAGTTGCCCCCGAACGAAGGCGCATTGTACGTCCAGTTCGCCTGGCTCCCGAAGTAAAGTTCCGAAACGGACCACTGCGGGCTTCCGCATTTCCATGAAAATCCGCCGCTTCCGATTATGTACCGGCTCGTTCCCCTGAAGTGATCGTGGTCTGTACCCGTGGCGTCCTTTACTTCGAGTCCGCCGATTACGATGTCGCCGCTCCCTGAAGTCGAACCTATGTACCCTTTTGTACCATTAGGGGGGTACACCTTCCAGAGCCCATCGACGACGAATTTGCCGAAGTTCCGCCCAAGGCCAGACTGGAGAGCGGTAAAACTTTCACACCGCCAGACCGAATTTTCGCCTATGTTGACGAGATGCCCTGTCGCAACATTCACGTTTTTAGCCCGAATGCTCGAGTCTTCCGAAATCGACAAATCGACGGCGACCGTCCACTCGTCGTTAGTCACGACATAGTTGCCGTAAAACGTCGTATGATGCAATGGCGCCGCCCCGGCGACGCCGCCCGTGAAACGGACGTGCCCGCTCGCGGCAAACACCTCTATCGCATCGCCGAACTCGACTTCGTTCAGGAACTCAACGTTCGCTCCGCCAGTGCATGCCATCAGCCCGATTTTTGAAATCTTGCCGCCTGTCAGCACGATGTCCCCTTCGCTATGCCGGAACTCCATGCTGCCGATCTCGAAATCGGGAGAAGGCGGGCTGAATCTGACCGCCATACCGCCGGTATGGAAGAGAAAGCGGTCGCCGGACATGATCGGATTCCCCAAAGACGGAGCAACGCCTTCTCCGTCAACCCAATTTGCCCCGTCGAAAAACGGGTATTCGCCATCCGTGCTCGCCCCGCCCCCCGTCCAAATCCATTTCACGGGCTTGTGCGTTTCCGCCGCCGCACCGACATAGAGGCAGAGTTTCCTCCCGATGTCGCGGAGTTCCGCCCTGCGCCCTTCGCCGACGACCGACGTCGCGTCGAGTTCAAACGAATCGGCCGAACCGTCAGGCAGCATCGCCTCGCTCTCGATGACGGGATATATTCCGTCGTCAAGTTCCCTGTCGCCGCCGACTACCAGGAGCGGCTTCGGCGCACCAACGGCGAATGCCAACGACTCGACATGCAGGGGCGTCACCGTCGTCACGAGGTTCGAGACGACAAGCGACGGACGCGCCAAGGCGGTTGCAGAACAGGCAACGGGAAGCAACGTCGCGACTATGTGCCTGAAGGACATCGCCCCCCTCAGAATACAAGGACTGTCAACCCCGGCTTGGACACCAGCAGGGACAATATGCCGCCATCATCGACAAGCAGACTGCTTTTCGAGGCGACAGAACGCGTGTCGAGCGAGAAGCGCGACGCGACATCGGCATCCAACATCCCAGACGACAGCTTGCAGATCGGATACTCCCCGGGCTCGAGTCTCGACGTGCCGCCTACGACAATCCAGGGCTTTTTGCCGTTCTCGCCCTGTTCAGCTGAAAGCGAAAGCACCGAGAGAGGCACCGTGGCAGATGTCGTAAGGTTGGAGACGACAAGCACTGCATCCTCGCCAAACGTCAGCGCTCCAAGCGATATGGTGCCGGTTCCTGCGTCCGGCAAGACAAGGGACGACGAATCTTTCATCGTCACTGCGCCGCTGCCCGGCCTCGACCCCGCTTTGAGTACCACCTTTACTTCGTTCGACGCGGTAAAGCCACCAGTGAATTTGTCGAAATCGCAGTCGAATATGACCGATCCCTTCCCGAACGCCGAAAGAGGACACGTGTATGAGCACTTCCAGTTTTCCGCTATCGTGACCGTGCGCCCGACAGTATTGTCGAACCAGTCGGTCGTATCTATCGCGAGCGCTTTAAGCGCGGTAGGGCTTGAGTTGTAGCTGCCGCTGAGATAGTCGATGCTGCCGATTGAAACATCGGCCATAGAATGCCACGTCAAAGGCTTCCCGCTCCAGTACAATCTGCCGCGAGTGCAGACAAGGCCGCCGCTGCCGAACACGACGTCCGACACATTGAAGTTGAAAAGATCGGACGCGTTCGCGTTGCTGTATTCGAATCTGTTCACGCATATCGCGCCGGTGCAGGAACCGCTTGTTGACCAGATGTTCAGCTGCGCCTGAACCGATGTGGAGACCTTCGCCGTCCCCTTGACTATGAGCGTGCCTTGATGGCTTCCTACAAGACTCGCCCTGTAGTTGGCGGAGTTGTTGGAAAACGTCAAATTGTCCACGGTGAAGACGGAGCCTGCCTGCGTATTGATTATGGAAGCACTCTTGACTGTAGCCACCGCCGCCGACACGTCCTTGGCCGTCACCGTGGCGTAGGTTCCGAGTGTTATGGGCGTCGTCAAAACCCATGTGTCTGCCGTCAATGTATAATTCCCGTGGAATGTCGAATGACTGACGGGGCGTGCTCCCGTCACGCCCCCAGCAAAATCGACTGCGCCCGTGACATCGATATCTGCCGTGCCGTCTCCGAACGTCACAGGGACATTCACTACCGGCATTGAGCTCGAACGGTTCACAATTGCGCCGATGCCGGTTATGGCGGCGTCAGGATTCTGGACTATAGTCAGACTGTCCGTGATGCCGACAAATTCGATTGCCGAAGGGCTTATTGTCTCATTCAGCGTGAGTATGCCCGAAACGTCAAGAACGACAAGCGTTGCGCCATTGGTCGGTGCGGCATTGCAGGCCCAGTTTGCCGGGGTGTTGATGCAATTGTCATTCCCGTTCCCCGTCCATACATATCCAGGGTCCGTCGATGCGACAAACTGAAGAGTGCAATCTCCGTCTGAAAGCTGAAATGTTCCCAACGGATTGTAAAGGTTCTCTGCAGTTGCCGCCGTCATGGCTGTTGCAGTCTTGAGAATATCATAAGTCTGCCCCGGTACAGGACGCGTCTCGCCAAAAAAGACTTGAACGATGGAAGAAGACACCGCAAACGAATTGAGCGTCGGGGCGGAATATCCGTTGCCCGCAACATCGCCGAGCCGCAAAGTGGTGCCGCTTGACATCGAGACGGACGCCTGAAGGGTCGAAATGTTCGCGAGGTCGAGCGCCGCGGTGTCGGCGACATTGAGCGCACCGGAAAATGTCGAAGCCGCGCGCGGCTTTACAGTCGCGCTTTGACTTGCCTTGAGTGTGGCAGTTCCGGTAAACGTCGCCTCGACGACATCTGCACCGCCGATTTCGAGCGTACCGTCTGTTATGTCAAAAATGCCCAATGCCGCATTGTCTTGCAATCCGCCAAGAAGCGACAGCGTAGACGTACCGCGTTTTTTAAGTTTCACTTCACTATTCGCAAACGCAAACGCGCCATTTATCGTCAACGGAAGATTACCGCCATTGTTGAAATGGACAACGCTGTCATTTGCAATCCAAAGTCCGCGATTCGCGCCTGTATTGACAGCGGCAAATTGCGCAAGCCAAGCGTAGTCAAGCTCCAGCCCTTTTGGCAAGAACTCCTGCGGCTCACCTCCCAGCGCTGATGAATGATATGAGCCGAAAATCTGTTGATGGCTCGCATTTCCGACGATTGCTATGCTCCCGACATATTTAGAGCAGTCTGAATACATGCTTAGGTTACAAGTACCTTCGTTGTTCTTCCCGGTCGTCTCAAAGCGGAGAAATCCTGAACCGGTTATAGAGCCATCGCCACTCGACCCGCCGATCTGGGCAGCTGACGCCGGGGTATTATTGCCGGAGCCGGAGGGTTTCTCAGTCGCATTGAATATGTATATTCGCGCCGGATGTTCATACGATGTGTCAGCTCCCACTTCAATTTTACTGTTCCCCTGAAGCAACGAATCATAACCTTTCCAAGCCCTTCCACCAAACTTGAAACTGCCGTCAGGACCGAGTTTTAGATTGAACTGGTTGCAAATTCCATTGTTTATGAAAAGCGCTTCGCTTCCTGAAGTGCCCCTCAATTCAAGTAATCCGCCAAACAATCCATAAGCATTGGCGTCCGGGTTTAGCGATGTAGCGGCGATTTGGCCGTTGGTGATAATACAAACCGCCGAACCGTCAGTTATGGCGTATGATGTCGCTGTGACACTCTTGACCGCCGCGAAACTTGAGCCTTCCTCTGTTTTCCATTTGTCCGTGCCCGTCGCGACAGTCTTAACGCCAGGCACCCCCTGAAAGTAGTATGTCTCGGCATTTGCGACACACGCCGCGAACATCGCGGCCATCGCCGCAAGCATCATCGCGATTTTGTTTTTCATTGTTGTTTTCCTTTCATTGTTGTTTTCCTTTAATGAGTTTGGTTCCGAGATTCGGTTGTATTTTCACAGAGCCATTTTAACTGGTGATGTCTGGGACATCCATCTGCCGTCGACGAGCATGTTCACAAAACGGGCGAATGCGGCCCTGCGGTCTTTGTCCGCCATCGTGCCTTTATTTTCCGTGTAGGCTGCGACAGCAGCCGCTTCCGCCGCCTTTATCTTCGCTTCTGTATTGCGGTCGGGCTCGTAGCAGTAAGACTCCCAAAGCCGGATGTATTTTTCCGCCGGGTCGCTTGTCTCGTCCGCAAGTTTAAGCGATTCGCCGGCGAGCTTATGCCTGAGGGCCGCTACATCTCCTTGTTTCACCCCGGGGCCTCCGTTCACGGTGTCTGCGAAGCGCGAAGGAATTTTCCTAAGCCAGATATTGCGGAACGAAACGGGGCTGCCGTGGTTCTGGAGAACAATCGGGCCCGCAGACTTCATCTCGTGCGGAAAACGATGGCGCCAGCCAGTGCGCCCTTGGAACGGAAACGAGTCCTGCACGAGAACGCCGTTGAAAAACACCGTGACGGAGCCTGGATCGACAAGCCGCTTGCCTTCGTAGTACGGCGGATGAAACACGATGTCATAAGTCTGCCATTCGCCGGGCTTGCGGCACGGCTGGACGATCGGCGGGTTCTGGCCATAAACGGCGCCCGCCTGCCCGTCGGCGTAATTGCCCGGCTTCCACAGCGAGTGCGAGGGCTCCACATTGTGCGAATCGAATATCTGAACTTCATAACATCCGTCGAGAAACATTACGCCCGAGTTGCCGGAGTTGTCGGTTCCTCTCACCAAATTTTCAGGTATCCGCCATTCGATGTGCAGCTGGCAGTCGCCGAAATCCTCCTTTGTCGACGCGCCAGTGGCGCCGCCGCACGTCACGATGCCGTCCGCAACCGTCCAGCGAGGCGCCTTGTCTTTGCGCTTCGCATCATTCCAATTGGCGGTGAAACTCTCTTGAGAGCCGTCGAAAAGAACGATTGCGTCCGATGGCGGACGGCCGGGTTCTGCGACGACATTTGCGGGGATGGGTCTATTCGGGTCGTGCACGGACCACGCATGAGTTGCGTCCGGCCGGTCTCCGGAAGGTTCGGCGACAGCGCCAAGTGCCGCGATTGCGGCTGCGGAAACGATTGTCCTATTCAAAATGCTCTTCATGGGATTTTTCTTTCCAAAAGATCTGCGCAGTTGATTTTTTCTCCGGGGCGGAGCTGGGCGAGATTGCCCATGAAGCCCCATTCGGTGAGGCGGCCGGCCATCGAAATCGGGCTTCTCGTCCGTCCTGTGCCAAGGCAGGCGTCCACATATTCGTGATAGTGCGACGTCGCCGCGCCGACCATCTGCATCGGCGGCGGGTTCGAGCCGTCTTTCATGACAAAACACGGTTCGGCATCGAAATGCGTTGAAAGAAGCCAGCCGTGCGAGCCTTCTATCACGCGCCCCTGAGGCGGAAGACGCTTCATCGGAGTGAGAGAGGCGATGTCCTGAAGGAACGCAGGCGGCATGAACTTGGGTTCAAGACGGAATCCCACATTGCCGAAGCCGTCACACCATTCAACTCCAAACGGCTTCATTCCACTCGCCTTCACGCCGGGGAAGGTCCAAGTGACGTGCGACATCGACGGCCAGAACTGCTCGCGCTGTTCGATCGTCCAGCGATCGTCGGAGATTTCCGCCGTCACGGTCTCTGGGCTTGTCGCGCCAAGCTCCATTCCGAGCCACACTGGGCTCATCAGATGCAGCCCAAGGTCGCCAAGCCATGAAGTTCCGAAGTCGCGCCACTTGCGCCAGTTCCGCGCATGGTATGCGCCCGCCACGTATGGACGGTATTTCACGGGGCCGAGCCAGAGCTTCCAGTCGAGCGTCTCCGGGACGGGAGACTCCGTGAGCGGCCAGCGGAAATAATCTGCGGGCGGCAACGGACGCCTTGTCGAGAACAGCCACACGTGGCGGATGTCGCCGATGACGCCAGAGCGTATCGCGGCGACTGTGCGCCTGTCGCATTCCCACGCGGCGATTTGCGTTCCGAGCTGGGTGACGGCATTCTTCTCCGCAGCAAGTTTCTCGATGCGCCTGCAATCGCCGAGATCGTGGCAGAGCGGCTTTTGCGCATAAACGTTCAAGCCCCGGTTCAGCGCCTCGATGATGTACTGCGCATGGGTGTGGTCGGGGGTGGAGACGTTCACGGAGTCGATCTTGTCGCCGAGGTCGGCAAACATCTCGAATGCGTCGCGATAGACCTTGGCGTGCGGGAAACGCTTGTGCGCGGCGGCGAGGTAATTAGAATCCACATCGCAAATCGCGGTTATATTCACATCCTTGTGCGATGCGATATCGCGCAGATCCTCGGCTGCCTGGTTCGCGCATCCGATTGCGGCATGGGAAAGAAGTTCGTTCGGCTTGCGCCGCTTGAGAATGGCCGGAAAGCCCGTGAACGGCACTGTCGCCGCACCTGCCGCGCCGATTGACACGAGAAATCCTCTTCTTGTCATTTTCATTTTAGACTCCTATCAAGTTTACATACAGTGCCCGCGAAATCAAGAGTCATCCAACGTTTCCCCCTCAATCCACTTGGGGCCAATGACGATGCCTTCTGGGTATTCGCCCTTCGAGAGATAGGCGAGAACGGCTTTTGTAATCGTCGCGCCGGCGGCGACCGGATCCATGCGCATTTGCGTCAGCACACGCGGAAAGGCAATGTCGAGCCCCTTGTTCATCCAAGTCACTACACGCACGTCTTCCGGCGCTGCGAGTCCAACATGCAGAATCGCCGTCAACGCCCCTCGCGCCAGATAGTCGTCTGCCAAGAAATAGACGGTATTGCGCTTGACGCCCGTTTCAGACATCAAATACGCAAACGATTCCATTCCCGCACGTTCGACGCCAGCGAACTGTCCGATGGCGAGATTTGGCCTGAGAAAGACCTCGCGCACGGCAAAGCCTGCCTCCTTCGCATACGGCACAACGCTGCACATTAGCCGATCCCACGAGAACTGGACAATCTCCCGCACACAATGCGCCTTGCACGATTTGAGGAACTGCGGCACGGCCAGATTGTAGTCAAGGCGGGAAAATCCAACTGCACCCGCCGGCTTCCCCTTGCCCTGACCGATGACGATATATGGAACCTCGCGCGAAGCGAGACGGCGGAATATCTGCGGACGGTCGTAGAGGACTATTGCGAGATCAACCGACCGTGCAAGCGCTGCATCAAGGAGCGAGAGTTCGTACCCTTTAGCCGTCTTGGGTCCTACGCGAACTTGCGTCATGAGATAGCCGGCGGAGGCAAGACGGCTGCGCATCTCCTCCGCAAACACCGTCTGGAAATAGCTTATGTCGCTTTCGGGATAGACAAAGACGATGTTGCCGAGCCAGCGTTTCTCGCCGCAGTCGCGCACGACCGAGCCGATGCGCGGACGCGAGACGATAAGCCCCTCGCTCGCAAGCCGCTTGTGCGCCGCCTTGGTGACTATCTGGCTGACATCGAGTGCGTGCGCAAGGTCGCGATAGGATGGAAGCACGTCGCCTGGCGCATAATAACCGCCTACGATGGCCTCGCGAAAGCCATCGACAAGTTGTGCGACAAGCGAACGCCCATCATTTCGGTCAAGGGCAAAAGGCAGTTTCTTCTTTCGGTTCACTCTTTCTCCAATCATCGGCCACTATTATACCCATTATTCTCATTGCTGTCAATACCAGCGTCACCCACCATTAAAACAAGAGAAACGTCAGATTTCAGACAACGGTTATTCTTTCATCGAAAAAAATTCTATATGCCAAGCAACCTTTGTCCAGACACAATTGCCGAAAAGAAGCCGCTCCCTTCTACAACAGGGTCGAGATGTCCATCGTACACCAATACGGGTCGCTTGCTCATCCCGCTTCTAAGGGGAAGTCTTTTCATGCGCTCCTGTACTTCAGCTTCAATTTCGGGACCAATCTCATTGCAGCGCTTGACTTCAACGACATACGCAGTTCTCGGAGTCTGGACCAGAAGGTCAATCTGGCAACCGGCAGCACCGCCATTCCGGCTCTTTCGTACATTTCTGTACGGTGCCGCCGACTCGACTGTGGAATTTCCGATTCCAAGGAAGCGAACGACTTCCATCGCATTGTTGACGATCAGGTTCTCGAACTGAAGACCCATCACCGCATTCCAGGATGGCAGCGCGGAGAGCGAGGCGAAACAATATGATCCTCGCTTGATCATTTCCTTTCGCGGCTCGATGTATTTCAAGTAGAATCGTGTATAGTTGTCGCGCAGACGATATCTGGACACGCGGGACTCCTTGCCCGTTTCCGGATTTATCCCTGAATCGGAATCGATAAATCCCCCTTCCTCAAGTTCCCGAAGCCGCTCGCTCAACGCTCCGTTCCTGTCTATGCCAAGCCGCTCGGCAATGTCGGCGCCGCTCATTGGGCCGTCCGCCAGCAATTCGAGAATCCGTCGCTTTGTCATCGTGTCATTGCCGAACATTGAGTTGAAAATCGCGTCGAAGTCCTTGAACAGCTCGCCCTCCTTCCTGAAGCAAAGCCGCCTTATGTTCTCTTCCGCAGAGAGTCCCGGATCGACTTCCTCGAGATACCTTGGAACGCCGCCGGTGACGGACAGCACGTCGAATATCTCGCGTGGATTCAAATCGGATGCTCCCGGCTTCCAGAATTCAGCGCATTCGGCAAGAGTCAACTCCGTAAGAACATAGTCACGGGAGAATCTGCCCGTAAACCCCGTATTGCCAAGAATGTTTTTCTTTATCCATGCAGACACGGATCCGCATACCACAAGGACAAGCTTTTCATGACAGTGGAAATATGTCTCCCAGGCATTGCGGAGGGCAGCAGGGAATGTGGGATCGCATCCTCCCATCCAGGAAATCTCGTCTAAAAGTATGACGGTCTTCTTCGTGTCGTCAATCGCCCTGTCAAGCCAGAAAAAAGCATCTTTCCAGTTGGCGAGCGAAAGAATCGGCGAATTGGTGTGCCGCGCAAGGGTTGCCGCAAACTCCTTGAGCTGATCCTCGTTCGTAACGTCATGCTCCTGGTCTGGCGCAAGACCCTCGAATTCCATATAGACGTCAGCCGTGCGTTTCGCGAACTCTCTGAAAAGCGTTGACTTGCCAATTCGCCTACGTCCCCTGCATGCGACAATCGACGAAGTCCTCTTTCGCCACAACGACGAAAGATCGTCAAGATACTCTTTTCTTCCAATAAACATGGTTAATCCTTTTGAATACGAGAAAATGATACCATAATGCGCCGCCGAATGCAAGCGCGAAACTTTACAATGTCAAATTTCGAGCTAATCCCAGCAACAAACCAACAGCGCGAAATTTAACAATTTCAAATTTAGCGCTGCCCACGCCAAACCGCAAGGCGAATGCAATGCCAACGCAAACAAAAAAAAAACACCTACATCTCCGACAGGGAAATGCCATGAACGCCATAGCCGCTACGCATCATTTCGGGATGCTTTCTGAAAAACGCAGCCAGTTGACATTCATTGCAGAAGAACGTAGCCATGCGACTGCGGCCTTTAAAAATTCCTCTGGGGTAGATGCGCCGGAAGTCACGCCGAGGTGCGTCACTCCCGAAAGGTCGAGCGCCTTCACTTCGTCCATAGTGCCAGCCCTGAACGCCCTGCACGGGGCGCATTCGCAAAGCCTCGCCGTGTTCGACGAGCTTGCACTGCCAAGAACGAGAACGGCATCTCCGCCAAACGCCTTTACAGCATCCTGACGCAACTTAGTCGCATTGCAGACCTCTGCCGTCGTCTCGACCTTGAATCGCGTCTTGAGCGTCGCGACGATCTCGGCAACCTCGTCCGCGTTCATCGTTGTCTGGCTGACGACGCCGAGGCATGCTGCTGCGTCTACGGCTGCCGCGCAAAACTCCTTTGCCGCCGCGACACTGGAAATCACGACGGCTTCCCCGACTTCGCCGACGATGCCCTTGACCTCGATGTGCCCGGGGTGCCCGATGACTACTATGCGAAGACCCCTTGCCGCGAATTCTCGAGCGGCCTTGTGGACTCGCTCGACAAAGGGGCAAGTCGCATCGACGACGCAAATTCCACGCGCCTTCGCCGCCTCCCGTATCTGCGGCGCAACGCCATGTGCCGAAAATAGCACCGTCGCGCCGTCCGGAACCTCGGCGAGACTCTCGACGAAGGCGAATCCTCGCTTCTTCAGCTCTGCGACGACTATCTCGTTGTGAACAAGCTCGTGAAGGCAATAGAGTGAAGTGCTTGAATCGTTGCGGCACGCGACCGCGAGGGAAAGGGCCTTCTTCAGCGCGGCGGTCACCCCGGCGCAAAATCCATGGGGTTCAATGACGCTAATCGTCATCGTGCTTCTTCGCCTCGTTCCAAAGCCCGTCCATCTCGTCAAGGGTCATGTCCTTGAGCAAGCGGCCCATGTCCTTCGCCCCGGCCTCGACGGCGCGGAAGCGGCGGGAAAACTTCGAGGTCGAAAGCTCTGCGGCACTCTCAGCGTCCACCTTGAGATGGCGGGCGAGGTTGCACACGGCGAAAACAAGATCGCCAAGCTCTCCCTTCACCTTGTCGGAATCGGCGGGCTTGTCGCTTTTCCT
The DNA here is from genome assembly GCA_902799385.1 of uncultured bacterium. Lineage (GTDB taxonomy): Bacteria > Verrucomicrobiota > Kiritimatiellia > RFP12 > UBA1067 > UBA1067. The sequence goes on from CADCAK010000018.1 coordinate 20,545, forward strand.
CGCGGCGACCTCGGCCTTGAGCTCGGCAAGCTCCTCTTCGATCTTCTCCATGGGGCCGTCGGCGTCCTTCCAGTCGAAGCCGACGCGCGCGGCCTTCTCCTGGGTGCGCTGGGCCTTCAGGAGCGCAGGGAGCGCGGCGGGCACGCCGTCGAGCGCGGAATGGCGCGCCTCCTTCCTGTGCTCCATCTGCTTAATCTGCTCCCAGTTGCGGAGCACTGTCGCCGAATCCTTCGCATCCACGTCGCCGAAGACGTGCGGATGCCGGTGGACGAGCTTGTCGGAAATAGCGTTTGCCACGTCGTCGAAGGAGAAGCGCCCTTCCTGTTCGGCCATGACGCACTGGAACATGACCTGAAGAAGGACGTCGCCTAGCTCCTCGACGTAGTTGGACTTGTCCTCGGGGCGGTCCATGGCCGCAAGAAGCTCGTGCGTCTCCTCAAGGAGGCAGGGCTTGAGCGACTCAAGAGTCTGCTCGCGGTCCCACGGGCACCCCTTGTCGGGGTCCCTGAGGCGCGTCATTATGCCGTGCAGCCGCTCGATGCCGGTCATGTCAGGCCCTGAGGATTTCAAGCACCGACTTCGCGGCTGCGGAATTAAGCTCCTTCACGACTTCGTCGGCGCCGCCGAAGTCCTGATACGCGACATGCGGGTTGACGACCGCCACGGAGCCCATACCGGCGACAAGCGCCGACTTTACGCCGTGGCCCGAGCCGGTGACCGCGATGGTCGAGAAGTTGCGCAGCTTGTTCATCGCGCACGCGCGGCGCCATGCGTCCCACTTGACGCTGCCGTAGGTAGCCGCAGTCTCGCGGTAGAGGACGACGTTGTTGCCCAGAAGCCCATCGAACGCAGGCCGCACGGCATTGAGGTCGGCGCGCGTGGCGATGACGACCTTGACGCCCTTGGCCGCGAGGGCCGAGACGAAATTCCTGAACGACGCGCTGACGGCCTTCGGCACCGCCTCGTTGAGCGCGGCCTCGAACGCGGCGGCAAGGTCCTTCGCAGCCTTGGCCGCCGTCTTCTTCGTCTTGACGACCGAGAAGTATTCCGCGAGGGCGCCCTGGTAGTTGCCGCCTGCGAGGTGCTGGGCCTCGATGCGCTCGTCGAAGGGTATCTTGTCGAGCGCCTCGAGGAAGCGCTTGGTGACGGAGAAGAGAAGCCCCGCACCGTCCATCGCGGCAAAGTCGAACTCGACTATGACGCCCTTCTTGATGCATTCTGCCATAGCAACCTCCTTGTTACGGGCCGAGCCGCCGCAGGCCCGACGACTACTTCGCTGTGCGCTTCTTGCGCGGTTTGGGCTGGCCTATCTCGGCCAGCATCTTGCGGAACGAGCCCTTGCGGACGTTGAAGGGCTTGCCGCCCTTGATGCTCGGGAACTCGCACGCGCCAATCTTCGCACCCTTCCTCTCGTCCGGGCCGACGACGCCGCTCTCGCCCGCGAGCGCGCACTCCACGGCCTTGCGGGCGCACTGCTCGATGAGCATCAGGTCCTTCTTGCAGGGAGCCGCCGAACGGGCGAAATAGCCGGACTTGAACACCTGAACCTTCTCAGCGCCGAGAAGCAACCCGAAGCGGCGGCCGACGTACTGGCCGACGTTGACCTTGTCGAGCCTCGGATGCCCAAACGCGTCCGTCGGGACCTCCTCGCCGCGCTTCTGCATCTCCTTGATGATGTCCTTGACGCCTGCACCCTCGGAGACGAAGATGTTGACGGAATCCCACTTGTCCATGATCTTCCTGAGGCGCTCGGCCTCGGAGGCGAAGTCAATCTTGCACTCCGGCACGTAGACGGCGTGGACATCCTGGCGCTCCGGCGTGAGCATGAACTCGGGCAGGAACTTCGTGCGCTTGAGCATCTTGCGGTAGAGCTGCGCCGTCTTGTATGTGAGCCAGCCGCAGTTGCGGCCCATGACCTCGTGGATCGTGAGCGCGCGCGGGTTCGCGCTGTTCTCCTTCACGACATTCATGAAGAACTTCGCGCCCTCCTCGGCCGCCGTCCATGCGCCGAGCGACTGCTTGATCGGGTAGACGTCGTTGTCGATCGTCTTGGGGAGGCCAACGACGATAAGCGGGTAGTTGTTGGTGGCGAGATACGCCGCAAGGTCGGCCGCCGTGGTGTTGGTGTCGTCGCCGCCGATGGTGTGGAGGACATCTACGCCGTCCTTGACGAGCTGGTCGGCCGCGACCTTGAGGGGATCCTCGCCTTCCTTGACGAGGCCGCGCTTGACGCAGTCCTTGACGTTCGTGAGCTTGACGCGGCTGTTGCCGATCGGGGAGCCGCCGTGCTTCGCGAGGACGAGCGCGTTCTTGCGGACCTCGGGCGTCACGGCGACAGACTCTCCCTTGAGGAGCCCCATGTAGCCGTTGACATATCCTATCATCTCGACGTTCGGCGCTTTCTTCGTATACTCGTCAATCAGATAACCGATCGATGAACTTAGGCACGGGGCAAGCCCGCCAGCCGTAAGAAACGCAACCTTCTTCACTTCTTTCGCCATGTTTTCCTTCTTTCTTTGTGTTCAGTCAGCTATTACAGCTTTTTAGCGACGTTAGCCGTCTCGATGGCGGCCTGCATCGCGGAGAAACCCTTGTTGCCCTGCTTGGTGCCGCAGCGCTCCACCGCCTGCTCAAGGCTCTCGGCGGAGACGACGCCGTCTATCACCGGGACGCCCTGCGAGACGGAAATCTCGGTGAACGCCTTTGCAGTCGCCTGGTTGATGAGGTCGGCATGGGCCGTAGCCCCCTGCACGACGGCCCCGAGGCAAACAATCGCGTCTGGCTTCGCGGCGGCAAGCTTCGCCGCGACAAAGGGAAGCTCGTACGCACCGGGGACCCTGACGAGAGTCAGGTCCTTTTCTGCGCCTCCCATGCGGACAAACGCATCTTCCGCGCCCTTAACAAGCTGCTCGACGAGGAAACTGTTGAATCGACTCGCGGCGATCGCGATCCTAAGTCCCTTGGCCGACAGCTCACCATTGATTTCGTTCATTCACTGCACTCCATTTGCAAAATAGTGCGGACATTGTATCAAAAAACCGTGCATACTGTCAAAGCCCCAGTCATGCGGCTTTCTTCGCCGCCATGGCCTTCGCAGGGTCGGGGGGCGTCGCCTTGGCGAGCTCGACGATCCTTGAGGTCAAGTCTGGGTTCTCGCGCAGATACGCAATCGCCGCAAGCGACCCCTGGGCGATCTGCTCGCCGCCGAAGGCGAGCCAGCTGCCTCGCCTCTCCACGACGCCGCGGGCGAGCGCCGCGTCAAGGACGGAGCCCTCCCACGAAATGCCGCACGAATAGAGGATGTCGAACTCGGCCTCGGTGAACGGCGAGGCGACCTTGTTCTTCACGACCTTCACGCGCGTGCGGTTCCCCATGACCTCGCCCGCGGCGGACTTTATCGCGCCGATGCGCTGCACCTGTAGGCGGCAGCTCGCGTAGAACTTGAGCGCCTTGCCGCCCGGCGTCGTCTCGGGGTTCCCGAACATCACGCCGATCTTCTCGCGCACCTGATTCGTGAATATGCAAAGAGTCCCCGTCTGGGCTATCGCGGCGGTGAGCTTTCGCATAGCCTGCGACATAAGCCGCGCCTGAAGCCCGACGTGGCTATCGCCCATGGCGCCGTCGATCTCGGCCTGGGGCGTCAGCGCCGCGACCGAATCGACGACCACGATGTCGACGGCCCCCGACTTCACGAGCTCTTCGCATATAGTGAGCGCCTCTTCGCCGCTCGACGGCTGCGAGACGACGAGTTCCGCGAGATTGACACCGATCTTCTTCGCGTAGCCCGGATCGAGCGCGTGCTCGGCGTCGATGAACGCCGCCGTCCCGCCCGCCTTCTGGACATTTGCGACGGCATGCAGGGCGAGAGTCGTCTTCCCCGAGGACTCATGGCCGTAGAGCTCGACTATGCGTCCCTTCGGAAGCCCCCCGACTCCGAGCGCGAGGTCAAGGCCGAGGGCCCCCGTGGAGACGGCCTCGACATCCCGCCTCGCCTCGTCGCCAAGCTTCAGTATCGACATCTCGCCGAACCGCTTCTTTATTTCCTTCATCACGTTTTCAAGCGTCATGGCTTTCTCCTTTCGACTTCAGTCGCCCCAGCGCACGTACCGATCGTCCCTCTCGAACAGCCGTACGCCCGGAATGTGGTCGATCTCGGCCCTTGCGCGCGACTCCGGCGCGCCGTAGACCTCGATGACGTCGAACCGGTAGCCGCCCTTCCAGCGCTCCTTGGCGAGCCAGGTGCGGCAGGCGCGGCGCAGGACATCCTTCTTGCGCCGCGTTATGCTCTGGAGCCGCCGCGCATACGGGCTTCGCCGCGCGTGCTGCTTCACTTCCACGAACGCCATCACGTCGTACATGCGGTCGTAGGCGATGACGTCAATCTCAAGCCGCTGGTCGCGGCGGCAGGGGCGGACATTGCGGTCGACTATCTCGTAGCCGTGGACCCGTAGGTACTCGACCGCGACATCCTCGCCCCATTCGCCGTGCGCGACGCCGACGTTCGACGCGTCAGGCCGCAACGACATTGCACGCCTCCCGCGCCTCGCGGCGATAGGCCGTCGTGTCGTGCTCGACGAGCATCGGGATGCCGAAGCTTATGACGCTGAACGAATTCTCGATGGCGAGGCAGAGCCCGAGCGCCTCCCAGTCGAAGAGCACGATCCGTGCGCTCGACTCGTCCTTCCCGTCGTTGGAGGTTCGGTAGAGCTCGAGCGAATAGCCGGACATCGGCTCGACCATGTGCCTCAGAACGATGCGAGTCGCAAACCGCGCCGTCCTGTGGTAGACGCCCTTGCCGTCCTCGATGGACTCGCGCTCTCCCCTCAGCACCTGCACGATGCGCGTCAGGTCGGAGAAGTCGAGCTTTACGGTGAGCCTGCCGTCCCAGTCGAACTTCGGGAACACCGGGTTTGGCCCCCTGCGGTCGCCGACCGTCAGTTGGTTGGCCATCGTCATCATTATGCACCCGTCCGTGTCGTCGTGCGCCGGATGGAGCGAAAGCTTCAGCGCGCATCCCGTGCCCTTGGCGTTCGCATGGTAGAACGCCAGATCCGGGCGGTATTGGCCGACCTTCGCGGGAACGGCACCTTTAGTTGCATTTTCGTTCATGTTTTTTCCTTTCTTTCGTTTGTCCTTGTTTGCCTCGCTGGGCCATCAGGCCCAGAAAGAATCCGATCCGCCGTCGAGTTGGCGATACTGGGCGGCGAGGAAGACGTCCTCTCCCGTCACGTCCGCGCGCCCATTTAGGTCGGCGCAGGTGCGCGCGACCCTGAGAACGCGGTCGTAGGCGCGCGCCGAGAACCGAAGCTTCTCCAGAAGCTCTCTGAACCGCCTCGCCGCCTTCTCGTCCAAGCGGCAGATGTCCTTCAGGTCACGGCTCTTTGCATCGGCGTTCGTCGCTACGCCCGGCATGCCGCGATAGCGCTCGCGCTGAACTGCCCTCGCGGCGACCACCCGCGCGCGGATCGCCGCGCTCGATTCGCCCGGCTTGAGCGAGTCGAGCTCGTCCGGCCTTACGGCTGCGACGCCGCACTGGATGTCGATGCGGTCGAGGAGGGGCCCGGAAACGCGATGCTGGTACTTGAGTATCTGCCGCTGGCTGCAGCGGCACTCGTGCATCGGGTCGTTGTAGTAGCCGCAGGGACAGGGATTCATCGCCGCGACGAGCATGAAGCGCGACGGGAAGTCGAGCGCGGCCGCAGCGCGCGAGACGGATACGTGGCCGTCCTCGAGCGGCTGTCGAAGGACTTCCAAGGCGGCGCGCGGAAACTCGGCGAACTCGTCGAGGAACAGGACGCCGCGGTGCGCAAGCGATACTTCGCCGGGGACTGGCCTCGTGCCGCCGCCGAGAAGCCCGATGGAGCTCACGGTATGGTGCGGCGCGCGGAACGGCCGGGAGGTGACGAACATCCCGCCGCCCTTCTCGCGTCCCGCGACGGAGTGTATCTTCGAGACCTCAAGCGCCTCGTCTACGCTCATGGGCGGGAGAATCGAGGGTATCCGCCGCGCGATCATCGTCTTTCCCGAGCCGGGCGAGCCGATCATCAAGAGATTGTGCCCGCCTGCGACGGCGACCTCGACCGCATTGCGCAGGCTCTCCTGCCCCTTCACGTCGGCGAAGTCGTCGCCATGCCCTTCATCGGCAGCGACGAGTGAAGCGAGGTCGGTGGAGTGGGGCGCTATCTCAAGCTCGCCGCCGAGGAACTTGACCGCCTCGCCAAGGGTCCGCACGGGAATGACGTCGATGCCGGGGACGACGCTCGCCTCCTCGGCGTTCTCCTCGGGCACGAGCACAGCGCGGCGGCCTATGCGCCGCATTTCGACTACTATGGGGATGATGCCCCTTACGCGCCTGACGCCGCCCGCGAGCGACAGCTCCCCCACGAGCGCGTACTCCGAGAGCGACTCGGTGCGGAGGCGCTGCGTGGCCTTGAGCAGCGCGACGGCGATTGGCAGGTCGTATATCGGCCCTTCCTTCCTCACGTCCGCCGGCGCGAGGTTCACCGTGACGGCGTATTCGTCCTTGGACCTGAAGCCCGAGTTCTTGAGCGCAGTCGAGACGCGGTCCTTCGCCTCCTTGACGGCCTGGTCGGGGAGGCCGACAATGGCGAACGAGCCCGTTCCCTTAGATGAGCTCACCTCGATTTCCACCGCCGACGCGTCTACGCCGTTGATAGCGCCCGAATAGCATCTTGCAACCATGTTCCCATTTCCTTTCGCCTTGTTTGCCAATGCGGGAACATTGTCGCAAATCCGCGAAATCCGCGTGGGTCGCGAAAGAGTTTTCTTCGTGTCTTTTCCGACCCTATCGCGGGACAATCTGGTACATACCACTTTTTGCGCCCATGTTCGTTTTCACTGCGGAATGAAGTGTATAATATGCGCCACGTACCACCAACCAGAAAGACAAATACCATGTCAATCAAACACATCCTGAAGTCGTTTACAACCATTCGGCAGGGCATCGCCCGTGTAGCCGCGATTGCCGTAGCCTGCATTACATTAAGCTCGGTCGCCGATCAGACGATCAGCACCGACACGACGCTAACGGAGAACGTAGACGGCAAGCTCACGGTCGAGAATGGCGCGTCGGTGCGCATCGGGGAAAGCATTTCCGTCGGTTCGTATGCAATAAACAGCGGAACTCTCACGATTGCTGCAGGGAAGACGTTCAGAGCCACCGATTCCGCGTCCAACTACCTGGGCGTGGATACGGCCAACGAAGGATCGTACTGGCACACAGGCAACGTCGGCGCAATCGTCCTTGAGGAAAACGCGGTCATGGAGGATACGTCGAACAGAGGAGTCCATCTCTTCACCTCACGGTGGGGTAGCGAGGCCCGAATCGTCGTCGGATCTGGTGCCAGACTTAACCTCGACTGGAAATACATCAAGGCCAACGGCAACACCTCGAATGAGAATCGGAACAGGGACAACAGGCTCGTACTCGACATAAGCGGACAGATGACTGTCGGCGAAATCAACACAATGGACTGGTTCTACAACAGCGGTGCGTCCGGCAATCCCAGGTCGTGGCCTACGAACATGGTCGTCAACCTCCATGAAGGCGGAACGCTCTCCATCCGCTCGATCCAGAATAGCTACGATACCGCCCAGTCCTTGTTCAACTTCGACGGCGGCACGCTCAAATTCCGCTGGGACTCGAATTTCCTCCACGACGGCAACCCGCCGGCGGAATTCCATTTCGAGACCGGTTCGCGCGGCGTTCTGAACACCGACGGGCATAACGTCAACCTCACCTCCGCCAACAGGACATTCCTTTCAGGCGACGGTGCGATGGAAAAGACCGGGAACGGCACACTGACCATTAATACTTCTTACTGCGATGCATCCGACTTCACGGGCGACATCTACCTGACCGGTGGCACGCTCAACTTCCCGATCGTCGCCGACGGCATAGCGCGCAAGGTCTACTTCCAGGGCGGCGCACTTGCCGTTCCCGAGAACGGTACGTTCGTCACCGTCGCGAACGGCGGCTCGGTCGAGTTCGTCTCGGTGGATGGCGCGGCCATCCGGCTCATCTCGAACGGCAACGCCAAGCTCTGCCCCGCCGGTTCGGTCGTCAGGTGCTCTGGCACGGGCAGCCCCGTCTTCGAGGGCTCATTCGCCCCGGCGGAGAAATCCAGTGCGGCTCCGATTCCGACGGCGCGTTCGGCGTCGCCCTGCCGGCTGGCGTAGCCTACGGCAAAGTCGGCACTGGCACGGATACGCTTGTCGTCAACGACCTGTCGAACATCAACATCCACGAAGGCAAGCTCCGCACCGGTAAGTTCCGATTCTGGCGTATGGTCTTTGACGACAACGCAGGAACAGGAAACGGCGTGCAGATTAGCGAACTGTGGCTTTACGATGACCCGGACGAAGACGGCTATGCCACGCGAATCGAACCTGAAAACCGTGATTGGACAGTCAGTTCGCACTCTACATGGGAGAATCAAGACGAAAATGTGGAGAAGTTGTTCGACGGCTACACAACGAAGTTCCTCTCGTTTGATGGTTTCAACGGCAACGCCGATATCATAATCGAATTCCCTGAGCCTCGTGAGATTCGTGCATACCAATGGTGGACCGCCGACGACTGCCTCGATCCGAACAACGGCGACTGCCGTACCCCGACGGCCTGGCACTGGCTCGCCAGCACGGACGGCGAAAGCTGGATCGAAGTCGCTCGGGTGTCTGGCTTCGATCCCGCGACAAGCAACGAGAATCCCGCTGAATGCGCGACAAATGCCTACAAAAAGGCAGGCGATTGGTGGCTCGACTACAGCAAGACGCACCTGTCCAACCCCCTTGCTTCCTCCACCATCACGATTGACTCCGGCGCCGCTCTTCTCATTGACAAGGCGGAAGCCGTCAAAGTTGGCAACATCGTTAACAACGGCGGCGCAGTTGAATTGACACAGGCTGGCAGCGTGCTTAACGTCGGCACAGACTCCACGACCTACCTTCTCGGCGGTGGCGTGACAGGCCCCGGCGGCATCGAAAAGATCGGTTCCGGCACGACACGCGCAAACGGCGTGAACACATATACCGGCGACACGGTGATTTCAGAGGGAACTTACGCCATTGTCCCATCGCAGACGGCCGCACCGAAGTTCTTCCGCTTCACATTCCAGAACAGGGACCACGACAACACCCAGTTCGCATGGCTCAAGCTCTGCTCGGCGGACGGGGCAATCCAGAGCACGGGACTGACCCCGACAAACCTTGGGACCGGCGACAAGCAAGATATAGGCGTCAGCGCCGCAGACCTGGTTCCCGGCACATACTCCCGCGTAACAGGTTTCCAAGAATGGAACCCCAGCACCGAAAGCATCGAGCAAATATTCGACGAAAACGAAAACACAAAATACGGCGGCTCACCGCATGGGAACGAGTGCCAAATCGTGTTTCGACTGAAAGACGACGCCGCACCGATTGCGTGGTACGACGTAATGTCCGGCGGAGACGACGAAACCAACTCTGACCGCCGCCTCACGAACTTCAGGCTCGAGGCAAGCGGCGACGGTGTGAGCTGGCAAACAGTCTCCAGCGTCGAAGTCACAGATCGGACGGCAAAGAACAAGGCTTGGTACAGCGGTGGAGACGGCTTCTACATCCGTCTGCCATCTGCGACAGACGCGACGATTCCCGCCGAATCTACGGTAGAGGTCAAGCCGGGGGCAACGCTCGTCGTGAATACTGCGATGACGATCTCCAAGCTCCGCATCAACCTGGACGACGGAAACGCCACGCCGGGCAAGATCATCGGCTTCACCCCCGCGCTGAACGGACGGCTTGAGCTGATTTGCACCGACGCCGAGATCCAAAGCAAGATCGCGGCTTACAAGGACATCCCGATCGCCCTCGACTTCGAATCTATTTCCGCGACGGCCAGGGCACCCCTCAATAAATGGAAGTGCACGTTGAACGGCAATAGGTGCGCCTACCGCCTTGTTCCAGTCGAGGGGACCGGAAACTCAAAGCTGAAGCCCATGGGCTCGTTCACCATGTACATCCGCTGATAAACATTCAGCCGACCAAAAGACAGGCAAACCATGTCAATAAAACCAAGCCTCAAGGCCGCGATTGCCATCGCCGGCATAACCCTGAATTCGGTCGCCGACCAGACGATCAGCGCCGACACGACGCTAACGGCGAACGTGAGCGGCAAGCTCACGGTCGAAAATGGCGCATCGGTGCACATCGGCGAGAACATTACCGTCGGTTCGTATGCGATCAACAGCGGCAGTATTGTTGTCAATGGCGGAACAACGCTTACAGTCCCTGACAACAACTACACCATAAATGTGATAGGCAAGGGGAGCGGCAATGTCGGCGTGCTCACAGTAAACGGAACCCTTGTAGACACGAAGAACGGCAACAGCTACAACGGCGATACGGCAAACGACAACAGTTCATACATGCTGGCAGGATACGACGGTGCCAATGCAATCGTCAACTTGAACAGCAACAGCAAAATCGACCTCGACTGGAAATACCTTTACGCATGCTGCAAGAACAACGGGCAGCAGGCGAAAACCACCATCAACATAGACGGCGGTGAATTCGTTTTGGGTGAAATTCGCGCGTTCCACAATTACACAAACACCAGCGATGACTCCAATCCTCTGAACTGGCCGGAGGCGCTCACAGTCAACATTTCCAACGGAGGAATGCTCTTCGTGCGCAGCATAAATGGCAGCGACGGAAGCAAGGCGCTAGTCAAGGTAAACTTAAACGGGGGCAAGCTGAAATCACGCTGGAAAGGCAACATGGTCAACACATGTGCAGTAGTCCTGAACTTCGCCTCGGGGATATCCGAACTCACCACGGAATTCCATGGCGGCGACGGAACAGGGGTGACAATCAACGGAAGCAACACCTACTTGACTGGCTCCGGCGCCATGAAGAAGACCGGCAGCGAGCTCGTCACTATTGCAACGGAATGCGACACCACGAGCTTCACTGGCGACATCTATATTGAAGGCGGAACCCTCAACTTCCCGATCGTCGCCGACGGCATCAACCGCACAGTCTATTTCGATGGCGGCACGCTTGCCGTGCCAGCCGGCATAATGGTCGGCACGACCCGCAATGGCGGCACGATCACGTTTAGGTCAAGCAATGGCAACGACATCAAGGTGTCCTGCGACAGCCCCGACAATCTCGGCGATGTCGCTATAAACGTAGGCACTGGCAGGTTGTTCGTGAACGGCATGCTCGTCAAGGTCGGGTCGGACAAGAAATATGTGCTCGATGGTGCCACTTCCAAGATTGACGTCCGCGAAGGTTCGCTTGCCGTCTCGAATCCATTGTTCTACCGCTGGGTCGTCGATGCGAAGTACGGCGGCGGCGACAGCCATATGCAGATTCAGGAAATGCTGTTCACTACAGACGACGGGTGGCGCACTGGTTCGCAATTAGGCGCGACGGCGTCTTGCTACAACAACGAGGACTTCAGCGAGAACGAGGGGGCGTCCAAGGCCATTGACGGTTCAATTAATCCCGACGGCAGTAATTTCAACATCGGCGGCAAGTTCCTCGACTGGGTGCATTCCATTTCCGACGGGAAGTGCTACCTGCAGCTGCTGTTTTCCGCTCCGGTGAAGTTGAACGCCTATTCCTGGATGACGGCTAATGACGAGCTGGACATAGCAAGCGGCAACTGCCGCACGCCGTCAGCGTGGCACTGGATGGTCAGCCCCGATGGCAGCCAGTGGAAGGAAATCACTCGCGTAACGAGTTCTGACAACGGCATTGACACCGACAATATAGTGCAAGCATTTGCGCAAGCTGGCTATTGGCAATTCCCTTCGACCGACATGGGCGACATACTTTCAGGATCCACTGTTGCTCTCCAGGCGGGCTCCGGCCTTTATCTCGAAAACGGCATTGCCGCTACTATCGGCGGTCTCGCCAACCAAGGCGGTGCAGTCAATCTATCCGATGGCACAACACTCCGCTCGGCTCCAGAATCTGGTGCGACAGCACTTTTGGCTGGCGGCGGCATCACAGGCCTCGGCGGCGTTGTCAAGAAAGGTTCGGGCACGACTCTTGCAAGCGGCGTCAACACATACACGGGCGACACGGTCGTCTCAGAGGGAACCTATCGAATCTTCGCAGGCGTGGCAAACCCCCGTTTCTTCAAGTTCTCGTTCATGAACCGCGAGGGCGGCTGCGTCCAGTTCACTCGCCTGAAACTCGTCGCAGAGGACGGTTCGGTGCCGAGCTATGGGCTTACCGCGCGCAATCAGGGCACGGCTGCATCTGATCTTGCCGAGAACGAGTTTGCACCATGCGATGGCATGGGATGGGGTGCGTCCAGTCTTGGTAACATCTTCGTTGACAACGACGAAAAGTTCTGTTCGAACGAAGATTCCAATTTCCGCTCTATCGTCATGCGCCTCTCCAATGCGTCGTCGAGGATTGTCGGCATAAACATCATGTCGGGAAACGACGACGTCTCCTGGAACAACCGCTATCTCCGCTCGTGGAAGCTTGAGGCGAGCACGGATGGCATGGCTTGGACCGAAGTCGCGTCCCAGGCGGAGACTACCCGCACGGAGGCCAACTTGACTTGGTACTACGAGTCCGACGTCCCCGTATTCGTCGAGCTTCCCGGCACTGGAGTGACGGCCACGACGATACCTTCGTCCTCGACGCTTGAGGTCAAGCCGGGGGCGACGCTCGTCGTGAATACCGAGATGACGATATCCAAGCTTCGCATCAACTTGGACGACGAGAAAGCCGTTGTCAGAGACGGGAACGCCACGCCTGGAAAGATCGAGGGCTTCACCCCCGCGCAGAACGGAATACTTGAACTGACTTGCAACGACGCCGAAATCCAAAGCAAGATCGCGGCACACCAAGACATCGCAATCGGCCTTGACTTCGAGTCGGTTTCCGGAACGGCAAACGACAGTCTCAAATCCTGGTCCTGCACGTTGAACGGGCAGAAAATGCATTATCGACTGGAGATCAACGAAGGCGCGCGCAATTCTAAACTGAAGTTCTCCGGCGGAGTCTTCTTCATGGTCTACTGACACAATGCATCGCTGCAAAAGGATACAAATGAAAACACTACTCGCAATAGTCCTCTCCGCGGCCATCCTCCCCTTCTCCGCGACCGCTTTCGAATCAAAACGACCGCCGGAGAGCGAAAGGCTCTTCAGGAGCGAGGCCGTGGAGGCCAAGATCGCAGAAGTCCAGGCGGCGCTTGGCGACACGAAGCTCGCATGGCTCTTCGGGAACTGCTTCCCGAACACGCTCGACACCACCGTCCACTACACCAAGGACGAGAACGGCGACGACGACACGTTCGTATACACGGGCGACATCCACGCGATGTGGCTCCGCGACTCCGCCGCGCAGGTATGGCCGTACCTCAGGTTCGTCTCGCGCGACGAACCGCTCAGGAAGCTGATACGCGGCGTCGTCCTGCGGCAGTTCGCGTGCATCCGCTTCGACCCCTACGCAAACGCCTTCAACCGCAACAGGGAAGGCGGCGAATGGCAGAGCGACGCGACGGACATGAAGCCCGAGCTTCACGAGCGCAAGTACGAGCTCGACTCGCTGTGCTATCCGCTGCGCCTCGCCTACGGCTACTGGAAGGCATCGGGCGACGCAACGATCTTCGACGACAGGTGGCTCAAAACGCTCGACACGATACTCGGCGTGATGCGCGAGCAGCAGCGCAAGGACGGCGTAAAGACCTCCTACCGCTTCCAGCGCAAGGCACTTCAGCCGACCGACTCGCTGCCCAACTACGGCTACGGATGGCCGACGAGGGCATGCGGGCTCATCGCAAGCGCCTTCCGCCCCTCCGACGACGCGACGACGTATCCGTTCCTGGTGCCGTCCAACTTCTTCGCCGTCGACGTCCTCAGGAAGGCCGCCGAGATTCTGCGCACCGTCAACCGCGACGAGCGGCGCGCCGGCGAATGCGCCGCGCTCGCCGACGAAGTCGAGAAGGCGATATATGAGCATGCCGTCTTCAACCACCCAAAGTACGGCAAGGTGTTCGCCTTCGAAGTCGACGGCTTCGGCAACGCGCTCTTCATCGACGACTCCAACGTGCCGTCGCTTCTCGCGCTACCGTACTTCACGGAAGTCAGGAAAGACGACCCGATCTACCTCAACACGCGCCGCCTCGTATGGGGCGAGGACAACCCATACTACTTCAACGGCAAGGCGGGCGCCGGAATCGGTGGGCCGCACTGCGGGCTCGACCGCGTATGGCCGATGAGCTACGTCGTCCGCGCCCTCACCACGACGAGCGACGCGGAGGTGCGCGAATGCATGGACATGATCGTAAAGTCCGACGCCGACCTCGGCTTCATGCATGAGTCGTACGACAAGGACGACCCGTCGCAGTTCTCGCGCGCCTGGTTCGCCTGGGCGAACACCCTCTTCGGCGAGCTCGTCCTCGACCTCTATGAGGCCGGCAAGCTCACCAAGACCGTCAAGGACGTGCCGTACGCGGCGGACGCGGGCAAGGACGGCAAGGCGCATCGCCTCGACGTGCAGTTCCCCGTCGCGACCACGGGCTTTCCCACCGTAGTGTGGTTTCACGGCGGCGGGCTTACGAGCGGCAGCAGGCACTTCATCCCGCTAAACGACGGCTCCATAGCGCAGGTCGCAGCCGAGTATCGGTTGCTCGATCCCGCCAACGGCGTAGGCGGCGAAGAGTGCATCCGCGACGCAGCGGCAGCCGTCGCATGGACGCTCCGCCACATCGCGGAATACGGCGGGGACCCCAAGAAGGTGTTCGTGGCGGGACACAGCGCTGGCGGCTACCTCGCGATGATGGTCGGAATGGACCCCAAGTGGCTGGGAGAGCACGGCCTCAGCAACCTTGACCTCGCTGGCATCGCCCCCATCTCAGGACAGGCCACCAAGCATTTCGCCGTGCGCTCCTCTTCGGGCGACAAGGACGCGCAGTTCCTTCCTAAGATCGACGCCCTCGCGCCTCTCGCGCACGTTTCGGCGAACCTCCCGCCGATCCTCTCGATATGCGGCGAGCCGCCGCACGAGTGGAAGTGCCGCGCCGAGGAAAACCGCCTGCTCGTCTCGTCCTGCACGGCGCTGGGGCACAAGCGAGCGCAGTATGTGCAACTTGCCGGATGCGACCACGGCGAGGCATACGCCGCCGGCGTTCCATACGTCGAGAAGTTCATAAAGGGATCTGATTTTTGCCACATAGAACACAAAGAATCACAGAGTGTTTTTGGGGTCTGGGGTAACACCCCAGCTTCTTTGTGAACTTTGTGTTCTTTGTG
>CADCAK010000018.1:35869-51202 GCA_902799385.1 uncultured bacterium
GAATCACAGAGTGTTTTTGGGGTCTGGGGTAACACCCCAGCTTCTTTGTGAACTTTGTGTTCTTTGTGGCTGAATAACAGCGCACGCCACGGCGGCGGCGGCCACGATTGGCTTCTTCCACGAAAGCGGGAACGCCCGTACGGACGAGCGGACTAATGGGTCGGCAAGGTATTCGCGCAGGCACTTGATCCCCTCGCGGCGCGGAAGCCGGCCGCGAATCGTGCATGAAAGGATTTCCAGCGCGGAAAAGACGCACGATGCGGCGTAGAGGGGGCCGAGGGAACCCCCTTCCGCCTCGTCGAGCGCGCGGCGCTTCGCGAGAAGGCGAAGCTTGTTGCGGCAAAGCCGCGCGCCGTCGCGGGGTATCGACCTCATCGCACCGTCGTCACGCGCAGTGACGCAGTATATCTCCTGCGGCACGCATGTCATTGACTTTGCCCTGAGAAGCACCTCCGAGACGAACATCGCGTCCTCGTACAGCTCGATCGTCTCGTCAAAGCGAATGCCATCGAGAAGCTCGCGGCGAAACGCCATCCTCCATACGCCCGCCATCTCGCGGTCCGCAAAAAGCGGCTTCCCCGCGTACCATGCGCGGACGTCGTCAAACGAATACCCGAACACGCGCGGCAGATAGCCGGCGCGTATCTCCGCGTTGGCATGGAAGCGGTAGTCGCCCTTCAATGGCGAGCCCTCGTAGGCGCAGACGCAGACATCCGCGCCGTCGCGGTCAAGTGCAGTCGCCATCGCGGAGAAATAGTCGCCGTGGACCGTGTCGTCGGGATCTACGAAGAACACAAGCCGCCCCTTTGCCATGTCGAGCGCGGCGTTGCGCGCGGCGGATACGCCGCGATGCGGGCGGGCGACAGCTCTAAGACGCGGTTCTCCCCTGGCAAGCGATTCGAGGACTGCGAACGTTCCGTCCGTCGAGCCGTCGTCAACGGCAATTACCTCGGCGGATGCCGGAAGCGCGGCAAATACGCTTTGAAGGCAGCGGGCGAGATATGGCTCCACGTTCCAGCAGGGAACAACGACGCTGATCTCGACGGGATTCGCGGTCATTTCAGCTTCGCGTCTATCGCGGCCTCTTCAGCCCAGGTACCGGCAAGCGACGGGTCCGAGACGACCTTCCCGAGGGGGACCCTGAAGAACGCCTCGTAGGTTTTCTTCCCGTTGAGGCCCTTGAGCGAGAACGCGACTTCGCCTCTGCCCTTGGGGACTCGTCCAACAATCGTCACGACGTCGCCGCGATACAGGTTCTTGAGTAGGCGCGGATACGCCTCGGCCTGCGAATTGGCGGCGAACACGATTCGGATGTCCGAGAGGACGGGGTCGCGGAAGCGCTCTGAGAGCTTCTCGATCCCCGAGCCCGCCTTCCAGCGAAGCCCGCCGTAGATGAAGCCCTCTCCGCGGTTGCCGTGGGTGAGGACGTCGATCAGCTCGCGGTTGGCGCTCTCCTTGACGCCGTACATGTAGACAGAGACAAGCCCGTCGTTCAGGTCGGTGAACTTCGAGAGTATCTGCGCCGTGTCGCTGACGCCCGCGTTCGCGTCGCCGTCGGTCACTACGAGCGCGATGAGCGGCCTTGTCGGGTCGCGCGGCAGCGTAAGCACCGAGCGGATGGTCCCGAACACGTCGGTGCGCCCGTAGGCGGAAAGATTCGCGAGCCACCTGTCGGCGGCCGCGAACGACTCGCTGTCGCACTCCTGCCAGCGGCGGAACGCGTAGGAGAAGCTGTTGCGGAACGCGACGAGGTTGAACCTGTCGCCGGTGTTGAACGCCGAGCGCAGTATCTGCTTGGCGGCCTGGCGGCAGCTTGCAAGACGCTCCGCGCCAATCGAGCCGGACGCGTCGATAAGGACGACCACGTCCTTGGGCACGACGGGAAGTTCCGCCTTCGGCACGACATTGAGCCGGAAATACGTCCACTGCGCGTCCTCGGACCTCGACGCCGACAGGGTCACGAACTTTTCGAGTGGCGCGGCCTCGTCGACCTTCATCAGCTCGCGCACCGCATCCTTCTCGCGCTCGACGATCTTCTCGTCTACATTGTCGTAGACCTCCTGCGAAGGGACGAAATCAGTGGGCCTACGCTCGGAAACGATCGACGTGCGCTCCGCAGCCGGCGCTGCGAACGCCGGGACCTCCACCTTCGCCTCCGGGGCGCCAAACGACGCAGGCATCGCAAACGACGCGCCCTTGTCGAATTCCGGCGCAGTGAGGGCGCGGCTCTGCGGAACCAGGAAATCCACGACCGGAAGCGGGTCTGGGGCCGCAGACTCGGGGATGTCGAGCGGCGACGCCTCGAACTTCTCGGACGGCACCGGCGCCGACGAGAGCTCCGGGGCCGCAGGCGCAGGGACGTCGCCGCCCCAGTGCTGCGCGGCGCTGTCGGGCATCTGCTCGGTCGCGGGGCCGACGGGCTCGTTCGCATCGGCCTTCGGCGCGTCCTTGGCGGACATGATGTCCTTGATGCGCTCGATGCGCACGGGATCGTCCGTCGCCTCATAGTCGCTGACGCGCATCGCCTCGCGGTGGTTGGAATGCATCCCCGTGCGGTCCACGTGGGTCATGACCTTCGCGCGGATGCCGAACATCAGCGCAAGATGCGCCGCAATAGAGAAGACTATCGCGGCGACAAGCAGGTTCTCCCTTCCGACTGCCGTCATTTCGCCGCCTCCTTGTGGGCGTCGAGGATCTTCTGCGCCTCGGCGCAAAGCCCCTCGTCCGCGAAAAGCGACGTCACCACCGTCGCGTACTTCCTCGCCGTCTCGACGTCGCCGCGAGACTCGGAGTTCCTGGCAAGCGCGACA
This sequence comes from uncultured bacterium, assembly GCA_902799385.1. GTDB lineage: Bacteria > Verrucomicrobiota > Kiritimatiellia > RFP12 > UBA1067 > UBA1067. The sequence goes on from CADCAK010000018.1 coordinate 38,680, forward strand.
TACGCCTCGGCGCGGGCGCGCGGGGAGGCGGCGTTGAGCTCGACTGCGCGGCGAAGCGTCGCATCGGCCTTTTCGTGCTCGCCAAGGCTCGCCTCGAGCTTGCCGAGCGCAAGCGCGGCGGGCGAGAGGTCGGCGACGCACGCGTCCTCGGCCATCGCCTTCCTGTACGACTCGACGGCCTTGGTGAAGTTCCCGGCCTTCTCCTCGACGGCCCCGACGAGGGCATGCCCCGCCTGCCGCCATTCGGCGGAGTCGCTCTCTATGAGCCGGCGGGCACACTCCCTTGCCTCGTCGCCGCCGAGGAACTTGCCGACCGCAAGCGCCTTGGACGCCGACATGCGCTCCGTCGCGCCCTCGCGCACGAGCTTCGCGTACTCGTCCTTCGCCTCGTCGGCCTTCCCCGTGCGCAGCGCGAAGTCCGCGAGCATCAGCCGCGCCTCGCGCGACTCGTCGAGCGGAAGCCCGGCCGAAAGCGCCTCCTTGAGAAACGCCGCGCCCTCCTGCTCGTGCCCGAGTTGCACCGCCGACACGCCGCGCCAGTAGAGCGACTCCGCGCGGCGCCTGGCGTTGCGGCCCGACGCGAGGGCCTCGGCAAGCGCAAGCTCGCACTTCGACCACTTCCTCTCCCGCGCCGCTATCATCGCCTTGCGGTAAAGCGCCTCGGCCGCGTCGTCGGTGCCGGGGAACTTCAATGCCGTCTCGGCGTACTGCGCCTCGGCCTCGGCGGACTTGCCGGCGGACTCGTAGGCCCATGCAAGCCTAAGCGAGTCGCACGAAAGGCCGGAAAGCGAATACGCCCTCTTCGCGTTCTCGATGACGCCGGACTGGTTGCCGCCCGACGACGCCGTGTCGAAGCCCATGCGGGCAAGCGGCAGCTCCGCGTTCGCGCGGAAGCGCCCCCGGGGGAACTTGTCGAGATAGGACTTGAAGTGGCGCATGGCCGCTGCGTTGTCGCCGGTCGCGTAGGCACACGCGCCGAGCAGGTAGGCGAAGTCGTCCGAAGAGCCGTCCCCGCAAAGCGCCGCGCAGTCGGCGTACTTGCCGCCGAGGTAGAGGCTCCACGCCGTCATCGTCCTCACATCGGCGGCGTGCTTCCCCTCGGGATAGCGCTTCAGGTAGCGGCCGAAGACGCTCGCCGCCTCACCGTACTTCTTCTCGTTGTAGCTCTGAACGGCGGCGAGGTAGAGCGCGTCCTCGGAGAACTTGGACTCCTTGCCGAAGGCGATGCCGAGAAGTAGCTCGACGGACTTGCGGCGCTCTGCCGCGTCGGAAGACTTGACCAGTATCGCGGCACGGTGGAAATCGGCGTAGGGCGCGTACCTGCCCTTCGGGTCTATGCGCACCGACTGCGCAAGGAGCTCGGGGTCGTTGGCGGCGGAGCCGAGGTAGTAGAGGGCAGCAGCGCGGATGTCGGCGGCGACGCGGTCGGAGTCGAGCACCTTGAGTTCTGAGGCGCGCTCCTCGGGCGTCCCGGCAAGGGCGCGCATCAGCCGCGCACGGTCGGCGCGGGCGGACGCCGGGAACTTCTCAAGGAGCTCGCCGTAACCCCTGCGGGCGTCAGCGGACTTGCCAAGGGCCCTGTCGCACTCGGCAAGGCGGTAGAGCAGCTCGTCCCCGGGAATCGACTTCTCGCCGCGCAGCGCCACGTACTCGGCCTTCGCAGCGGCGCATTCGCCGCGGTTGAAGAGCCTGTCGGCCATCGCAAGGCGGTCGGCCGGGAGAACCGCTATCGCGGCGAGGATGCTCGCGGCAAGCGTCATTCCTTCCCTTCCGAATTGTCGGTGGCGAGCGAGAAGTTCCAGATGCCCGCCGTCCGGCACGTGTCGATAAGCCCGACGAGGGATTCGTAGCGGACTTCCTTGTCGGCGCGGATTATCACCGGCTGGCCGGGATAGAACTTCGCGACCTTCGCGAGGCGTGCGCCGAGGTCCGCGAGGGAGAGTGCTGCGGAGTTCACGGTGATCTTGCCGTCCTTCGAGAGGTTCACGATGATCTCGCCCGGAAGCCTCTCGGGCGTCTCGGCCGTCTTCGCGTTGGGCAGCTTTATCGATATCTCGCTCTCCCACTGCGAGAACACGCTGACCGTCACGAAGAAGCAGAGCAAGAGGAAGATGACATCGAGCATCGACGTCAGCGCCAGCGACGGCGCCTTCGCCTGAATTCTCTTCTTGAACTTCATTCCTGGCCTCCCATTGCGCAGCCGTCAGCTCGCGAGAGGCGCGAGGCGCTCGGCGACCCTGTCCTCGACCTCCGCCATTCGGCGCTGGGCGCGGCGGCGGAAGAACGCGTAGGCGAGAAGCGACGGAATCGCGACGACAAGTCCGAAGATCGTCGTCACGATCGCCTGCGAGACGCCTTGGGCGAGGACCATCGGCTTCGCCCCGGCCGAGACGTCGGACGCGATGCCGCCGAACGCCTGGAACATGCCGAGCACGGTGCCGAGAAGCCCGACGAGCGGCGCGATGGCGGCGATGTCGGCAAGCCATTCAACCTGGGACATGAGCCTGTCGGCGATACGGCCGCCCTCAGACTCGGGATCCTTCGACGCGCAGATGCGCGACACGGCCTCGGGCACGACGATGCCGGCACGCTGCGAGTACCAGAGGTATATCATGAGCGCGAGCGCCCATACCGAGAAGAGCGCGAGAACCCACATGAGCGGGCCGCCGTAGCTCCATGCCTGTTCGAAGGTGATGTCGTTCATTTGCCTGCTGCCTTTCTTGTCTTGTGCCTTGGGTCGCGCCGTCCCGCCGTCGGCGTCATAGCTTTACGGGGCTCACGTGCCAGATGTCGCGGGCGTACTCCATGACGGAGCGGTCGGACGAGAAGAAGCCTGAACGCGCGACGTTGACGAGCGACATGCGGTTCCACTTCTTCGCGTCGCGGTACGTGGCGTCGACGCGGTCCTGCGCCTCGCTGTAAGAGCGAAGGTCGGCGAGGAGCATGTAGTAGTCGTTGTAGTCGAGGAGCGAGCGGAGGATTGGCTCGAAGAGCCCAGGTTCGAGAAGCGAGAAGACGTTCGCCTTGATCATGTCGAGCGCCTGCTTGATCTCGGGGTCCTTCGCGTACCAGTTCTTCGAGACGTACGTCGGGCGGAGCTTCGCCACATCCTCGGTCCTAAGGCCGAAGAGGAACATGTTCTCGTCGCCCACCTCGCGGTGGATCTCGACGTTCGCGCCGTCGTAGGTGCCCACCGTCAGCGCGCCGTTCATCATGAACTTCATGTTGCCCGTGCCAGACGCCTCCATGCCCGCGAGCGAGATCTGCTCCGAGACCTCCGAGGCCGGCATGATCTTCTCGGCGAGCGAGACGCGGTAGTCGGGCAGAAACGCGACGGAGAGCTTGCCCCTCGTCTTCGGGTTCGAGTTGACGACGTTCGCGATGCCGTGGATAAAGCGGATGATGAGCTTCGCCATGTAGTAGCCGGGGGCCGCCTTGGCCGCGAAAATGAACTGGCGCGGCACGGGGTCGTAGGACTTGTCGCCGAGAAGGCGGTTGTAGAACATGACGATATAGAGCGCGAGCATGAGCTGGCGCTTGTACTCGTGCAGGCGCTTCACCTGGACGTCGAAGATGGCGTCGGGGTTCAGCTCTATGCCAAGGTTCTTCTTCGTCCAGTTCGCGAGCTGGCCCTTGTTGCAGCGCTTGATCTTCGCCATCGCCGAGAGGAAGCCCGCGTCGTTCGCGAACTTCTCAAGCTTCTTGAGGTCGTCGAGGCGGGTGATCCAGCCGTCGCCGATCGACTCGGAGATGAGCTGCGAAAGCGAGGGGTTCGCCTTGAGTAGCCAGCGGCGCGGCGTGATGCCGTTCGTGACGTTGTGGAACTTCTCGGGCCAGAGCTCGTAGAAGTCTTTGAAGAGCGTGGACTTGAGTATCTCGGTGTGGAGCTCGGCGACGCCGTTCACGGAAGACGTGCCGACTACGCACAGGTTCGCCATCCTGACGTAGCGCTCGCCGTTCTCGTCGATGAGCGACATCCGCTGGAGCTTCTTGATGTCGCCCGGATAGAGCGAGCTGATCTCCTGGAGGAAGCGGCCGTTGATCTCGTAGATGATCTGGAGATGGCGCGGGAGAAGACGTTCCATCATCGGAACAGGCCACTTCTCAAGCGCCTCCTGGAGGATCGTGTGGTTCGTGTAGCCGGTCGAGCGGCGCGTCAGGTCCCACGCCTTGTCCCAGTCGAGCCCCTCGACGTCGATGAGTATGCGCATTAGCTCCGGCACGACGAGCGTCGGGTGCGTGTCGTTCAGCTGTATGAACACCTTGTCGGGAAGCGCGTCCCAGCTGTCGTTCGTCTGGCGGAAGCGCCTTAGGATGTCGCGAAGCGAGCAGGCGACGAAGAAGTACTGCTGCCTGAGGCGCAGCTCCTTGCCCTGCATCGTGTTGTCGTTCGGGTAGAGGACCTTGGTCAGGTTCTCGGCAAGCACCTTCTGCTCGACGGCATCAACGTACGAGCCCTTGTCGAAGTCGGCGAGGTCGAAGTCGTCCACCGCCTTCGCGCTCCAGAGGCGCAGCGAGTTGACGGCCTTGTCGTAGCCAACGATCGGAAGGTCGTACGGAACGCCCTGGACCGTCTCTGCGGGGACCCAGTACCACTGCTGGCGACCGCCGTCCGTGCGGCACTCGACGTGCCCGCCGAAATGGACGTGCTGGGCGTACTCGGGACGCGCCATCTCCCACGGGTAGCCGTCCTTGAGCCAGTGGTCAGGTTCCTCGACCTGGCTGCCGTTAACGATCTTCTGGCGGAAGATGCCGTAGTCGTAGCGAAGCCCGTAGCCCATGCCGGCGAGGTTCAGCGTGGACATCGAGTCAATGTAGCAGGCCGCGAGACGGCCGAGGCCGCCGTTGCCGAGCCCCGCGTCGGACTCGTAGTCCCTCAGGCTGTTCCAGTCGATTCCGTATTCCTTGAGCGCCTCGCGGCAGAGCTGGTCGGCCTTGAGGTTGATGACGTTGTTGCCGAGAAGCCGCCCGATCAGGAACTCGAGCGACATGTAGTATACGCGCTTCGTGTTCTGGCGCGCGTACTCCTCCTGGGTCGATATCCAGCGCTCGACGAGCCGGTCGCGGACGGCCATCGCAAACGCGGTGTACTCGTCGCGCTCGGTCGCGCGCGTGTCGCCCTTCGCAAGCGAGTACCTTAGGTGCCACGCGAAGTCGTCCTTGAGTCCCTCGACCGACATCTCGACGCGGCGGTCTTTTCTCTTCAGTGTCTTCTTTTCCATTTCCTGCCTTATTTCGTCTATGAATTGTTTTTGCTCCAGTCAAATACTACTTGAACAGGCCCTTCAGCCCGTCGCCCGCGCTCTTGAGGGCATCGGCCGCAGCACCACCGGCGCTCTTGAGAGCGTCTGCCGTAGCGCCACCAGCATCCTTGAGGGCGTCTGCCGTAGCGCCACCGGCGTCCTTCAAGGCATTGGCCGCGCCCTTGCCTAAGTCGCCGAGCGCGCCACCGACTGAATTGGCGGCGGACAGCACCTTGTCCCTTACGGCGGTCCAGACGTCCTTAAACGCCGCGCCGTATTCAGAGTCTGCACCGATGCTGGTAAGCTCGATATCCATTGGAATGACAATGGGAAGGCCGTACTTTATCGTCACGTCCTTGAGGGTGATGCGATCGATCTGCACACCCTTGGACGGCTTCTCCTCGGTCTGCTCTTGTTCGACCGTTTCCTGTTCAGATTCCTTTTCCGTCGCCTCCTTGCCGCCCATCGCGTTTTCTGCTATCTTGAGGAAGTTGTCTGCCTTGGGAGGGTCAATGTGAACGAACACTCCGTTGACCTCCACGAACTCGACGCGGTACTTCTTGCCGAAGAGAAGCGAAGTCATGGCGAAGTCGACGTCAAGGGCCTTGAGGTCCACCGCGTTCTTCTCGGAGAAGTTCGTCGGGTTCGCGAGCTGCATGTCGCCTACATGGAGAGTGCCGGTGTAGGGATTGAGGCCAAACTCCCCGAGGTGGAATTCCGTTCCCGTGATGCCCGGGACGACGGAATTCGCGACGCCCTTCACGACAGGCCCGATCCAAAGCGGCAGCGCAAGCAACAGCACCACGACACCCGCAAGCGCCCACAACAGAATCTTTGCGACGAGCTTGAGTTTCTTCTTCATTTTGTTTCCTCCACTTTTAGTTCTTCGACTGTTATTTTCGTGCGGTGGCCAGACCCGATGGTTTCCACTTCCATCACGTTGGCCATCCAGCGTTCCCCAAACTTCTTGAGCCGGGTCCCCCAGAGCCGGCGCACGGCCTTGCCGTCCTTCATCTCCTCGGCCTGCATGAGAGCGCCCGTCTTGCGGTCCACCCACACGCGCACCGCGCGATCGCCCTTCTTCATGACGATTACAGTGCAGACCTGGCCGTGGACCGTCTCGCCCTCGCGCTCGGCGTCAAAGGAGACATCCTCCCACCAGAGATAGTCGAGCGTCAAGTCGCTCCACGTGACATCGGTGCCGAGTATCTGCCCCGACTTCTCGAATTCGACGTCCTTTTTGTCCTTGGTAAGCTTGAGGTCGGTCGTGCCAGACTTCCTGACAAGATCGTAGCCGTATTCGGCCTGGACGATTCCCTTGCGGCTCCTAAGAACAATGCGCCCCTTGAGCTCCGCGTCGGACGGTATCATCGACCGACAGTTCGCGACAACCTCGGCTGCGGGCGCGTTAGTCGAAATCAGCAAGGCGGCGACGAGCGCGGTCATTTCAAAAGCTCCTCCAGCCTGGCGTCGGCGGGCCCGCCGACAGTCCTGCCGGCCTCGTAGTAGCGCTTCGCGCCGGACTTGTTGCCCTTGAGCCCCGACATGAGCCTCGCCATGTTGTAGTAGGCGTGGTAGCCGCGCGGATTGGACATTATCGCCTGGTCGAGCGTCTTCTCGGCGGCCTTCGCGTCGCCCTTGGCCATTTCGGCGGCGGCCCTCAGGTTCAGGGCAGCGGCGTCGTTGGGCCGCTCTTCGAGAATCTCCTTGACCGCGAGCTCCACCGCGTCGAAGTCGCGCTTCGCGAGGTCTTCAAGCGCAATCGCCATCTTTGACTTCGGCTTCTGCAAGGCCTCGGCAGACTCGGGATTCGCGGCAGGGGCCACGGGCGCCTCCGTCTCGGTCTTGACGGCCGACTCTTCCTCCTTCGGTGCCTTGCCGTGCTTGGCGTCGTACTTCTTCTGGAGCTCGGTCGTGTCGGTGACGGCTATCGTCCGCGCGTTGTCCTGCGCATCGGAAAGCAGCAGCGAGTCGATCGCCGCCTTGACAGTCGCGCGCTTGTTCTTGAGGGTGTTGAACTCAGGCTCCTTCACGCGGTCGGGGTTCTCGGCCTCGACCCTATCGAGCTCGGCAAGCGCCTCGCGGTACTTCTCGACGGCCTCGGACGTCTTGCCGTCGTCCGCAAGGTCGTATGCCTCGTCGATCATGACGGAGGCGGGCTCAAGCAGTTCGGATACGCGCGGCGGCTTCTGGCCGTCGTCCGAGGAGAACGGCCAATACCACGATGCCCCGACCTCGGCGACCAACGCAAGGACGAACACAAATGACAGCAACTGTTTCATGTCCGCATATTATATCAAAAAATGGGGCGACGAAGAAAGCCGCCCCGAAAGGGGCGGCCTTTTCTCATGTACATCCACCGGTCGGCTCAAGGCCAATTACTTCTTGACGAGCTTGCGGACGGCCTTGTGCGAGCAGTAGGTGCGCTCGTTGTAGAGCTTTGCGCGGCGGGCGGCACCCTTCTTCACGACCTTGATCGCCTGGATCCAGGGGCTGTTGAACGGGAAGCGCTTCTCGACGCGGACACCCATCGTGTCGCGGCTGACGACGAAGTTGCCGGAGATGGCGCCACGGCCGTTGTCGATCGAGAACACCTTGCCCTCGAAGTCCTGGACGCGGAACTTGTCGCCTTCCTTGATTTTGATGGATACGCGGACGATGTCGCCGGTGCGGAACTCGGGGAACTTCTTCTCCGCGAACTTCGCGGTCTGCTCGGCGTTGATCTTGTCTATGAGCTTGATACCCATGGCTTAGCCCTCCTTCTTCGCCTCGGCCTTCTTGGCCGGAGTCGCGTGGTGCGGCTTGAGGCTAGGGTTCTTCGCGCGACGGATGAGCGAGGCAACCGTAGTCGAGGGCTGGGCGCCCTTCGAGAGCCAGTACTCGACGCGCGGGAGGTCGAGCTTAAAGTTCTCGTCCTTGATCTGGGTGTCGTACCACCCGAGGATTTCAAGGAACTTGCCGTCACGCGGCGAACGAGCGTCCGCCGCCACGATACGATAGGTCGCGTGGTTCGTGCAACCGGTGCGACGCATTCTGATCTTAACCATTTTTTCTTCCTTTTGGTGAATGAACGGCGCGTAGTATACCAAACGCCGCGCGAGAATGCAAGGGGAAATCAGATAAACGAAAAGCCCCGACCGAATGGATGGGCGGGGCTGACGATTTCGATCGCAAGAAATTATGACTCGCACCAGTCAACGGAAACAGCCGCCGATGGTGCATCCCGCGCAACAAAAAGTCGCGAGATGATTTGTTTGTATTTACCGGCGAACGGAAGTTGTTTCGCCTTTGCCTCAAGTTCGAAGAGTGCGCGGTCTGCCTCAGTCTTGGATAGCGAAAGCTTGGCTTCGCCAACAAACAATGTCTCGCCATCCAGCGACTCGGCAACTATATCGATCTCCATCGCATTCCTGTGCAGGCCAAAGCCCCACCACCGCGCCGCGTTCCTGAAGCGCATCCCCAACCCAGGCAGCGGCTTACGCTGAATCTCATCGCGAACCAAACGCTCCCACGCCTGCCCAAGATACACGCGAAATGCTGGCTGCAACGCCTTCACCTCGGCTTTTGTAGACAGAAAGTTGGCGTCGGAATAGTTGGGCAGGACAAAAGAATACCAAAACCGCAGGAATGAATCCGATATACGGTAAAGTGTTTTCTTGTTTGATTTCGCGTCGCACCCGAACGGAATCTCGCGTGTTACCAAACCAAGCTCCATCAGTCGCTTCATGGGGCGACCAAGTGCCGTAACAGGAACCTGAAGCCGCCCAGCCATCTCCACCAATCGCTCCACACCGCGCCCAACAAGGGAAAGCACACTTGTCGCCTGAACGGAATCCTGCAAGTCGTCCTGCAGAACGTAATTCGGTTCATCATGGAAAAGTCCTTGAGGAGAAAACACCTGCTCGCGAAGCACCTCCCACATGTCATCATCCCCCTGGAACGTCTCCCAATAGCGCGGCACACCGCCCAAGACGGCGTAAAGGCAGAACCTCTCCCAGGCGGACATGGCAGGAAACGCATTTTTCATCCACTGGAAGTGAATCGGCTCAAGCTTGACGATTTCCCGCGCACGTCCGTAGAGCGGTTCGCCCTCGTTCAACACAAGGCCCTGCATCATACGCTGGGATGATCCGCACAAGATCATCTTCTTGCCGGTCGTCCGCAACCCATCGGCAATCCGCTGCAGGACACTAGGCAATTCCGGCGAACGTTCGACAAGATACGGCAACTCGTCAATTACGAGAACGCTCCCCTTTGGAGCATCCTTCTGCCAACGGTCGAACATCACACTCCAATTGTCGTATAATACGTCAGCGAAGCCTGGGATCAGTGCAGAGATATCCGTAGCCAATCTTGAACGCTGCAAAGCGGCCTCGCTTCTTTCGGCTATGAAAACAACCACATCATGACGCCCCGCAACGACTTCCTCAATCAGGCGACTCTTGCCAATACGACGCCTTCCGTAAACGCAAGCCAAAGCACCTTCCCGAAGATTCAGGAATCTCTTGAACCGCTTCTGCTCTTCAATTCTATCTAGAAAATCCATGATGATTATGCTCCTCAAGAATTATTCACGAGCGGAATTATTCCTCACACGCATAATTATACCACATCATATTCAGCCAAGTCAATCGCCCAACCTTTGAAATCAATGGTCTACTGCAAACTTTCTGATTTTACGAGCGCTGTTTGCAGTATAATCCAAACTTCTTGCCTCCACCATAGCCTCGACGACGGCGAGGGAGAAAGAAAACCCCGACCGAATGAACGGACAGGGCTTCGTGAAACGTCGAGATTGGCGAACTGCCGCGACAGTATCGGCAACTGCGAAACAACCACCCGCTGCCCAGCAAAGCTTGAGAGCTCGAAAAGAGCAAAAGACAGGAACGCCACGCAACCCCCTACCGCAGCATTTCCGCCACGGACCAGACTGCCACAAACCTTTCTGATTTCTTTCATCAATCTACCCATTCTACATGTTCTACACGGCTAAGACTTTTAACCTAAATAAAGCAGTTGGAATAGACCGCCGCGTTCGCGTCGGTCAATTTCAACTGCCTTGTGTCTTTCCTGCCGTATGATCAGGCCAGTGGCAACATGATTTGGTCGCCCAGAAGAGGCGGATAGAGCCTGTAGATGAGGCGTTATTTCCTGAAGGCCCAGTAGATGATGAGCTGCCAGCGTTGCTCGGCCCTCAACTGCGACGCAGCGGTGACCTTGTGCAGGAAGCCCGCTATTTCAGCAAAAGCGGAGGCCGCATCCTCCTTTCGGACCCCGCCTCCATCGGGACCGCGGTTGAGGGCAAGACTGGAGATAAGGTTCAAGTGTGACATATGCAATCTTCGGCCGTCAATATATTGACGCCTTCGCAAACCTTTTTCGCAGGCTTCTTCAACGACGGCAGAAACAGCACATAGTGCAAACGCCCAGAAAGCCCGGGTGGCGGAGTCCTTGACTTCATCGCCTTGACAAGCGACAGCACTTCATTCTCAGAAAAAGGCCTATCAGACCATTTAGCCTCGCCAAGAAGCACATCTTCACCTGTCTCGTCCGTCGAGACAACATCCCATTCAGGGGCCAGCCCCTGCCACCACCTCATGGCAGGCATCCAGTACCCTCCTGGGGCCAATCTCAGTAGCCGCCTCGAAGCCACTACCGACGAACGCGCAATATCTTCCCAAGCCGCTGCAAAAACATGGCTACGACATTTGCGCCAGATACCCAATCGCACGGCTGATGGCGCACTGTCGAACACAGATCGTCGTGTCGCCATAACGGAAAACCAGAATCGGCAAAACGGGTCACAAACCTTGTATAACGACTTCTTTGTATTCTTCTCTGATTCGCCAAACGGAATCTCCCGCCTTACAAGGCCTATCTCCATAAGGCGCGAAAGAGGACGAGACATGGCAGTCGCTGCTACGCCAAGCCGTCCGGCTATTTCACTCACCTTGTTCGCACCAAGCCCGATGACGTCCAAATACGGCTTCAACCCGACCGCAGAAGGTATCTCCGACTGAAGAAGAGTGGTCGGTTCTTCATGGAAAACTCCCAATGGGCTAAACACTAGTTCATCAAGCGCAGAATCGACATCATCCCCAAACCGCTCCGCCTCCACCCAGTATCTTGGAATGCCTCCCCACACGGAATATGATTTTACCACATCAACCGCTGAATCTATCCCAAGCGCATCCTGCACATATTCGATGCCTATCGGATCCAGTTTCATTTTCTCATCGACGCGTCCATAAAGAGGCGAATCAGCATCAAGCACCAACCCCTGCATCATGTGCTGAACAGACCCCGCAATCGCAGAGACAATACCACCGTCCGTTTTTTCCCTGTCGATCCAATTCTGCAGCTGTGATGGCAATGTTGCATCTGACTCGACCCAATACGGAAACTCATCCATCACCAGAGGACCATGCCAACCTTCTGCCTTTGCTCGTTGCGAAAGCGAGTCAAAGAGCGCCTTCCAGGATGGATAAACCACATCGCCAAATCCAGGGAACCTGTCCGAGAGAACCAATACGAACGCCTCGCGTTGCACAGGCGCAGAAGACTGATCCGCTACTGTATATATCCCGCCAACTCTACGGCACCACTCTTTGAGAATTTCGGATTTCCCAATGCGCCGACGCCCCCATAGCGCAGCGAAGCCGCCCGCTCTTGCATTGGCAAGCCGCATCAGTCTCGATAATTCATCTTTTCTATCAACAAACTTCATGCGCATATTATACCAAAAATTATAATGTTCGCGTGCATAATATTTTGGACACCGCCTAGACCACTCGCAGCAAACGAAAAGCCCCGACCGAATGAACGAACGGGGCTTTTATACAGCGAACGAGCCGACCAGAATGGACGGCCCGATGGCGGATAGAGACTAGGCGAAACACTATGCCATTTGCGCAGCGTTCCTTTTGGGCAAATCCTTGAACACCTTGAAGACGAGTTCGCTTTCGGGGAAGACAATCACCCAGGCCGTCAGAAAAATGAGCATGAAGTCGGTGCAAAAGCCAATGTGCTCCTGATACCACATCTCAAGCGCGCCCTTATAAGGCGAAACAATCTTGGCATAAGCCTCGTCAAGCGACATGCCCTTCGCGACACATTCGGTAAGAAGCGTCTCTTCGTCACGGAATACAATGGAGCCGATGCCAGTAAGACCGGGCTTCATGTTGTAGATCTTTGCCTTCACTTCATCACTATATGGCGCGAAGGTCTTGTCCACCAACGGACGCGGGCCCACGATTGACATGTCACCCAGGAAGATATTG
>CADCAK010000019.1 GCA_902799385.1 uncultured bacterium
CTTTGTGCCAAAGACTACTGTACCTTTACACCAAAGACTACTGTACCTTTTAGCCCAAAGTCCAGGGGGTTTCAACTGCTCATCCAGGGGTTTTTTCCGCAAGTCCAAGCAGTTTTCAAAAATGCCCGTGACTTCACCGCCCAAGAGACAGAAAATCCCCCAGCAGTCGACGGGGGATTGGGTTGGCTGCAGGAAGAAGCCCGCAGCGGATTAGCGGACGAAACTTTCTATGCGCCGTCTGCCAACTATCTGCTACACCCTTACAACCGATTCGCCATACGCAATTACTTTGCTGTCATGCGAGAGCAGACAAAGGCCATCACTCCGCGCCTGAGTGACGAGCATACGATCAAACGGATCATTGTGTATGTCTGGAAGTTTCGCAATGTCAACACCATGTCGGGATCGCACAGGCAATTCAATGAACCCCATCTTAATCGCAATATCCCTGACTCGCTCAGAAGTAACCGCCATCTGCTCAGGATGCTTCTCGTGCTTGATGGAAATCTCCCAAAGCGAGATCGGGCTGAAATAAAGCGCATTCTCTGGATTCTCCAGAATCGCCTTCGCCTTCCTAGAAAGGCGCTTTACGTCAAATCCAGCCCAAAGGATGATATGGGTATCAAGCAAATACTTCATTTGCCGCCCCTCCAAAGATTGTGGCAATCTCTTCGTCCATGGCACAATCCTCTTCCTTCGTCGGGATGCGACATTCTCCATCGGCGATTCCAAGCTTACGCTGCTTCATCTTCGGCTTGCGCGTTGAAAGCTCGATTATGTACATCTTCACAAGGTGACTGAGCGTAGTCCCGCAGGAACTCGCATACACCTTGGCGTCGCTTACTACCGTCGGCGGAAGTTGCAGGGTGTAACTCATCTCTTGAATCGTCCTTTCTTTCTACTCCGCATATTATAGCATAAATCCCCCGTCCGTCGACGGGGGATTGGAGTGGCTGCGGAAAGAAGCACGCAGCGGATTAGCGGACGATGAATATCGTTCCTGCGGACTTAATGTTGAGAAGGAGTTTACCTTCCTCGACCATCAGCTCCGCCTTGCGACCAGCAAGTGCAGCGCCGTTTTCATCGAGCGCGACGTTGGCGGTTGTGGCAGCATTGCCGACAGTGGCGATTTCGTGGTCACCGGATTTCAAGTGCGCGCCGTCGATGCGAATGGTTGCGACTTCGTTCTCGCCAGTCGGCAGGTTGAGCGTGTTGGCGAGAGGCGTGAAGTCCTTGTTGGTGGAGGTCAGCGCAAGCTTCGTCCCCGCGCCGAGCGTAATCGCGCCCGTGCCGAGGCTTTCGCCCGCGCCAAACGCCAGCGTCGCAGAGTCCGTCACTGTGACAGGCGGAGTGCCGCTTGACATCGCAGAATTCACCTGCAACGTGCCCTTGCCAGACACGGTTACTACCGGCGAATACTGTCCACTCGTCTTGGCATCTATCGTGATCGTGCGGCCATCACCGTTTTCGTCGTCTGTGCAGAACATCACATTGCGAATGATTACCAACCCGTAATCCCCAGTGCCGCGATCCTCAATCGTGAAGTCGGAATACCACGGGCGAATCGTCGTTGAAATACTACTTTTGTTGTGCCCAAGGCAGTAGGCGCCAGTCCCTGCGGTCTGGAAGTTCAACCCGCCCGCGCCGATGTAAAACTCGTATGTCGCCGCCGAGTTGTTATCGGCAAAATAGAACCAACCGCCAGTCATCGAGTTCGTCACGGTATCGAACTTGAAGACGCCATGGACGGAGGTCCCAAAGCGTTCCCGACCCAATCGTGACGAGCGCGGAACCGTCGGGGATGACGAGTTTGGCAGGAGCAAACGTGTCGCCGACCGTCAGCGTCAAAGCCGAAGCGCAGAATATCTGTGCGTCGCCGTTTCCGCCTGTCGGAACCGTGCCGTCAAGCCAGTTCCCTGCCGCGCTCAGATTGCCATCCGTGCCGATGTAAATCGGCTTTGTCGTATCCATGCCCTGCACATAGCAGATTTTCTTTTTGTCGCCCGAGAGAACAAATCCCTCACCCTTGCCGGAAAGCACGTCGTCCGCAAACTGCGGGTCGGTATCCCCCGAACGAAGTGAGCCGCGAAGCGGTGGCTACAGGGGTGCGAGCAGGTCGGGCGCAGCTACGGATGGGCAGGAAGAACCTTTACCCTGAAAAATCCGCTTGGCAACGATCGCTGCGTGCCCTTTATCGTATGCGCAGACCCCTTCGCCCGCTCGAATGAACCGACGTCGTTGCCGAACACTGCATTCGGCTCGTCCGCAACTTCATAGCCGTACCAAAGCCCCATTATGGCGTTCGTTATCGAAACGCTCACCTTCGTTCCACCTTCCACATTCTCTACCTCAATTGGCTTCGCATCTGTCGCAGATTCGCCGACGCCAACTACTGGCGCACCGACAGTCTCGGGATTTACCACAACAACCGCCTTGTATTGTCCTTCCGAACCCTCGACCGGCACTGCAACGACCTTCAGGTATTGCGCCTCAAGTCCAGCGGCGACGTCCTCCTGCGAAAGAGTTATCGTGGCAGCTGCAGCCGCCGCATCCGCCGCCGACTGGTTATTGGCCTCGAACGAACCTGTCTCAGTCCCGGCCGAGATGTTGAACTCCTGGTGCCACTGCGAGCCGGCAGTGACGGACGCATCCTGCGAATCGCAGACAAGGTAACCACCGGCGCCATATGCAAGAAGGAATTCCTTCTGCGTCACCTTGAGCGTCTGACAGACCGTTCCATACTTGTCGTAGATCGTGATCAGCTGCTTGTTGTTCTGAATCTTCGGCCAGCCCTTGTCGGACCAGTCCGCTTGGTTCGCCGTCCAGGACTTCAACGGCTTGACGTCGCCTTTGCCCTTCTTGTTGGTGAGCGTAACGTGGCAGTGCGTGGTCGTGTCGTGGTCATCGCCTTGCTTCAAGAAGCAGACCGTGACATTGGCGAGGTCAAGCATGACAGCCCCGGAAATGTTCGTAAGCGTGAACCATTCGCCGGTGTCGCCGCCCGCGCCGTCGTTTGTGTTCCCGCAGAAGGAATGAAGCCTGAGATATTTCTTCTCATTCGTCTCGGGAATCGCGGCGAAGACTTGCGTACCGTCCGCAGCGAAGATCGCAATCGGCCCCGCGCCGGTGAACGTCGCGTTGCCCACAATCACCTGGTCCGTCAGTTCCGCATCGTGTGCGGCTATATAGGCGCGGCGGTCGGCGACGATGTAGATTGCGTCATGCGCATCGCACACCGTACCGGCGGGGAAGGTGAAATCGACGGAATACGCGAGCCGCCACCCGCTCATGTCAACCGCCTCGTCGTTATCGTTCTGCACGATGAGGACTTCAGTACCATAGAACTGCCCCGCGACGCCAAGCGCTTCGGCCTGTTCCGCATCAAGTGCCGTGAGATTGGAGACATATATGTTCGGAGCGAGCGTCGCAATCGGGCTTTGCGCCTCGGGGATGCCCGCGTTAAGGTTGGAGCCATAGCCAACCGCCTTCGCCGTGTTTGTCACGGAGTGCGTGACATACAGGTGCTGTCGGCGCGGTACGACATAGTTGTTCCAGATGTCCATAATGCCTGCATCCATGTTGGCAGGGCGCGTCGTGTTCTTCCAAACGTCAATGGCGTTATCGGTGGCGTCGTCCTTCCATTTCGCGAGGTCGAGCGAGGCATCGTCTTGCATCAGCGCCGCCATTTCGCGCATCTTGGACATGAAAGGCGTGTCGCCCTCAGGCGTACCAGGCTCCTTCAACTCCTGGTCCATCAACGTGCGGAGACGGCGCAGGTAGAGGCGACGGAACTTGGCGGACTGGTAAACCGCCTCGAAGCCATTGTTGCCATTCATTGACGATCCGTTCGCGCTTTTGTGAGCGCAGATAGTCCATCCGCCGTAGAGCGGATGCGACTTGTACCAGTCGTTCGTTGCGGAAAGGCCGGCAAGAGCGTTGCTATTCAAATCGTTTATGTAATACTGGCCAAACGTCAGGTTGAAGTCGTAGCCAAGCGGCATCCACGTGCCAGTGCCGCGCGCCCCCTCAATCATGTCAGGATTGTCGTAGTATGCGCAGACATTCGCCCACACGTCATCCATTTCTTGCGTGATACGCGCCGAGGCGAGGTAATTGAGCCATGCCGGAAGGTCGAACTTCTGAACGACAAACTTCGTGAGCGATGCGCTTTCCGAAGAGCAATGCGCACTGTTGGCACCATTCTGCTGCAACGGCGAAATAAGCGAACTTGTCAGGACTGAAATATTCGACTCGTCCTCGTCATCCGGTGTCTTCTTTTCAATTGACCCGGCGGTTGTCGTCGCCAGATTCATAGTCCCGACGTTCTTGTACCCGTAGCCGAACTTGTCTAGTCCATAGACATCCTCGATCAGCTCGTCCGTGAAACGCTCGGAGTTGAACGCAAGCTGGTAGAATTCGCCGTTGAGGTTGCAACGGACGGGGAAGTCGAACGGGACGAGATTGCCCATCTTGCGCCAGAGCCAGAACGCAATCATCTGGCGCATAAAGCTCGGGTCGGCGAACTCGCTGATAAGCGAAGTCTTGCGAATCTCCTCGATGTCCTCGCCGGAAACGACATCCTTCATCGTCAGCGGATGCGCCTTGGCAAACCTGAGGCCGTGCCCCTTCTTCGCGAACTTGGCGGACGTATGGCCGCGCAGGTCGATTCGCACGTAGTCATAGTAGTTTGATGTCGAGGAATCGTAAATAGCGATGCGCGCCTGATATGGCACGAGCGAACGATCTTGCTTGTCGGCATCGACATTCATCTGGTTTGTGTGCACACCAGTGGCAAACATGTGCCACGTCGGGAGTGTCGCGCTCATCTGCGTTGTCGGGTCGGGCTCCACAATAGTGCCGTACCATTCGTAGCCATCGTCCTTGTTGTTAAAGCTCGGAGAAGTCCATGTGACGCCCTCACCGTCGGTGATAAGAACCTTCCACTGCATGAGATGTCCGGCAGCGGGGAAATACGAGGCAGGAATCGTCGCCGTATACCGGTCGCCCCAGTTGGCGTCAGTAGTCTTCGCCGCCATATTGATGTCGTTCGTGACAAGCGTTGTGTCGTCGAGGTTCTTTCGATAGACGAACTTTACGGACTGAATCTGGTCGGCCGCACGCGGCGTAAACGTGCCATCCGGGTTCATCACGGCGTTGATTGGAAGCGTGACCGTGTAGTCCGTTCCGGGCACGGCAGGCGGCGTATTGACGGCGAACTCGCTCGCGAGGTCTGTCTTCTTTTGGTCGGGCCTCTCGTAGAGCGGCCCCACGTTCGGGCCAATGCGCGTGAGGCCAGATGTCGCAGTATTCGCCCTGCCACGGGTAGGAGTTGGGCACATCCAGCGCCGCGTTCCTTCGCCGTCAGCCGCGTCGCCGACGATGATGGACCACCCTTCCGGCAGATCGCTCGGCACGACTACGGTATCGACAACCGTCCCAGCGTCAGAATCGCCGTTAGGCGCATAGTAGAGACGCACGTAGGGCGATTTCTTTGGATTCACCTTGTCGCCCCAGACGAGGATGTTGCCGTAGTCCTCGAAAATCATCGGCTTGCCGTCGAACGTGCCTTCGGCAAACGCGCTAACCGCCTTGTCCTTGCTGTTGGAATAGCGCTCGGAAGTGTAGAATATGGCGCGGCCATGAGGCGGAACGAGACGCGACGGGAAGTTGCCAACGCCTGCGGTGTCGGTCTTCTTGCCGCGATTCACACGGATAAAGCGGTAGTCGGCGAGATCGGCCCACTTGTCGGACGTGTTCTCGACCTCCACCCAGCCAGACTCGAGTCCGTTGACGTCCATTCCCTCCATGCCGTTCAGCATCCTCGCATCCGTCGGCTTGGGCATGATTTCGCTGATGCGCAACGCGCATTCGTGCGTCACCTCGGTTGTAGTCACGCCGGTTGTCCTGTATAGGTCGAACACGGCAAGCTGATTCGCTATAGATTCGCCCGAAGAGCCTGCAAGGAAGTCGAAAGACGCAAACGCGCGCGTAGCTGCGGACGCAGTTGAAGACGCACCTGAATTGTCTGGGCCGAAATCGGTATCGACCGCGAATATCTTCATTCCGGCAAGCGGGTAGGTCCCAGCGGTATCGCTTCCGAACGACACCGATTTCGAAACCAGATGAAGGTTGTTATTACCCGTCCATTTTATGCTAGAGTCAGACGCCACTTCGGTTCCATCAAGATAGAGCTTTGCACCGCTCATCGTCTCGTAGGCAAGCGTCCAGAGATGGGTCCCAGAAACGTCGAGGACGCCTGACTTGACAGACGAGGACGTCTTCGCCTTGTTGTCAAAGTAGATTATGAACGTGCCGTCGCCGTTGGCGTAGGCATAGACCTTGTGTTCGCTTGAATCCCTTGCGTCGACAAAACCAATGAGAGCACCTTCGGCTCCTTCCGGCAATTCGCATAGAACACTTGCGACGATGGCGTTTGTGCCGGCGAAGTTGAGGGTCTGCATCACACCATTGGCCTTTACCGTAAGTCCTCGGACATAGCCTCCAACCATCCGCGAATCCTGCGGGATTGCCCATGTTCCGCCAGCATACGTCGATGTACAGACGCACGTTCCTGGGAGATACTCTCCTAAAGCAGAATAGAACTCGTTTTCCGGCAGGCTTGCCGTGGCAAACGCTACCATGCGCAACACGGCAAAACCAGCGCCGCGAGAGAACGACACAGTCGAGGTCCCGCCCAGCGGGCTGCCGATTTGGAGCCCATTGCCGGACTTGGATGTAAACTCTGCATCGGCAACAATTTCGCCGTCGTCAATCTGCACAGACGCGCCGCTCGTCGTGCTGAAGCGAACAGTAAACAGATGGAATCCGGATGGTGCGAGGCCCGCGTCAATTGACCGCGAAGCCGTCGTTCCTCCATTCTGAACACTCACAAGGCGGATGTGTGACTGGCTGTCCTTGACGAGCATCGTCATGCCGCCATTGGAGTTCTTGCCCATGCACCAAAGGACAGCGGGACCTGAACTTCCTGCCGTAACGTTCTCGACGGAGCCATAGACGGTGAAAGTGAACTCGTCCTTCGCAACTGCATCGGAATAGTATGGCGACCACTTCGGCGACACATTTTCCGCCGTCACGACATAAAGGTTCGTGGTCTGCCCGTCCGGACCGACCATAGACGTAGCATTGCCGTCCGCTTCGCCTTTCCACGACGTGATCCATCCGCCGGTCGGAGCGTTGTTGGGAGTCCAGTCGAAGAATGCGTCGTCCGCGCGCACCGCTAACGCGAGAACAACAACAGCCGCGAGAAGCGACGCTTTCAAATGAAGCATGTTCAGTTTCATTGCATGTTTCCCTATGTGTCGTTTTGCCTATGCGGGGAGGAGTTTCTCGAAGTCCTTTACGCCGAGATGATGCCAGGCGTCGAGCGTGACGCGTGCGCCGTCGGAGAGAAGCAGCTTGACTACGCCCTTCTTCTTCCACTGCGAACGGTCGACGGACTTTACGTCGGCGATATTCCGCCTCTTCCCCTGCCAGACGAAACCGGTGTCGTCGAACTCAAAGCGGAACGATGCGACCGACGCGAGGTGAAGGCCGATCAGCGCAGACGCGAGAAGGCACAGAGCCGTGAAACCGTACTGCGACTGGATCTTCTGGCGCTTGAACGCCTCAAGCTGAAAGCCCTCCTGCGGCTTCGCCTTCTCTATCGTCTCGTACAGCTCGGCCGCCGGCGTTCGCGGATAGCCGATGAACCCGTCGTAGCCGAACCAACAGCCCATGCCGAGCATGACCAGACACACAGCGAGGTGCCTGACGAGGAACTCAGGATTGAGCTTGAGCCGTTTCATTTGCCGTCTCCATCGTAGACTGAATCGCCGCTGCGAGGACGTACTTCTTGCCTGGTTCGAGGACGCGCCCGCCGGGCCAGTCAGAGACGGGCTCGACGCATACGAAACGCCGCCACGAATCCTCGTCGAAGTCTGGAAGCGCGCATTCGGCGCCGGGGTTCCACACGACTGCGCGGTCGTTCCCCGCAGACGCAATGGCGACGGCGCGGCGAAGCCCCGAGTCGATCACGGCGAATTCGTGGCGCGGCGAGGGCGGCAGCGTGAAGATGTGGTCGGTTGGATGGTCCATCACCAGATCACCAGTCTGCCTATCGTCCTTGCCTGCGACGCCGTTGAAGAACGAAAGCCCGTCAAGGCCCTTCACGGTCGCGCCGTCGCGCTCGCGCAGAAGGACGTAGGGGTGGAAGCCGCAGCTGAAGCCGAACGGCTTCTCGCCGGAGTTTTCGACTTCCATCGAAATGTTGAGCTTCATCGAGACAGAGACCTTGATCGCAAGGCGGAATTCGTACGGCCAGATTGCGCGCGTGGCGTCGTCGGACTTGAGGGCAAGCGTCACCTCGGTCATCTCGTCGGAATACTCGCTCGCCTCGACAGCGAACGGCATCACCCTCGCGAAGCCGTGCTGCGGCAGGTCCTTCGAGAAGCGGTTCCCGAACTGCGGGAAGCAGACGGGAATCCCGCCGTGGAACGACTCGCCCCGGTTGTAGTCGCGCTTCGACGGGCGGAAGACGACTTCAGCGTGGCCCGTCGGGCGGTATGAGAGGACGTTCGCGCCGAGAAGCGCGACTTCCGCCGTGCCGTACTTGTTTGCGAGTACGACATTTGGATAGCCGCAGTGCCCTGTGCGGAACACGATGCGGCCAGGGGCGCCATAGCGGGAATTGAGCTGATCGATGTTCATAACATGAGAATTATACCAAAAATTAACGCAGAGTAGGAGAGCGGCGGGGCACATTTCGCCAAAACGCGCCCCGCCGCATCTGCGCCACCGCGCGATTTCAGCCAATTACTTGCTCTTCTGGCCACAGGCGCCTCTGCCGACGCTTCCCGCGTCAACAGATACATCATACCACATTTCTTGGAAAATGGTTACACAAAAATGACAGGAGGCGTCAAATCGCCTCCTGCCAATCTATGCGAACTAGGTAATCGCGTCAGTAATAAGCCCGCCTGACATATTCCTTCTTATTGTAGTTGACCCAGATGGAGCCAGTGATGCTGTCGGTCACTCCGATCCAGTAGTAGTACGTCGTGCCACCCACCGCAGTCCTGTCGTAGTAAGTTGTGCCGGTGGTCGTGCCAAGCTTTGTGATCGTGCTCCAATTAAACGTAGACGACGTGCTACGGTACACAACGTAGTTGCGGACGCGAGAAGAGCAGGAACCTGTCATTGCAGACCAACTGATATCGACATAGCTGTAAGAATCCGAACACGACGGCATAGGCAGATTCGCCTTGCTAAAGTCGCAGTCGTCACAACCGCTACTGTTCCGCGTGCCCATGTCCTTCTTGCTGTAGTTGACATAGATGAGACCTGTGTCGTTGTCCGTCACGCCGATCCAATAGTAGTATGAAGTGCCATACGCCGCAGTTCTGTCATAATAGGTTGTGCCGGTGGTCGTGCCAAGCCTTGTGGTCGTGCTCCAATTAAACGTAGACGATGTGCTGCGGTACAACACGTAATTGCGGACGCTCGGCGAACAGAGTTTCGGCGCAGACCAGCTGATGATGATGTAGTCACAGTGCGAGGTCGAACACGATGGCATCGGCAGGTCTATCGTGCTGAAGCTGCAGGAGCAACCATCCGCATTTCGTCTTCCCCAGTCCTTCTTGTTGTAATCGACATAGATGAGACCAGTTTTGTCGTCCGTCACTCCAATCCAGTAGTAGTATGTGCCGCACGAACGGTCGTAGTAGTACTTGTTGGTAGTCGTGCAGAGCTTGGTGACTTCGCTCCAGCTGAACGTCGAAGATGTGCTGCGGTACACGACGTAGTTGCGGACGCGCGAAGAGCAATCGCCGGACAGGGCCGACCAACTGATGTAGACATAGTCGCTGTACGAAATCGAGCACGACGGAGTAGGCAAGTTCGCCTTGCTAAAGTCGCAGTCGTCGGACGCCATTGTTTCGATTGGCGCAAAACATGCAAATAGACTAGTCAGCAGCAACAATGCTATTTGCTTGCGCTTATTGTGCATACTTCTCATTGGTTATTCCCTTTTTATTTACTTGTAGTTGGATTTTACTTGTAGTTGGATTTATCTAAGAATTACATCATACTTTTGGCCAACCCTTATTGGGGCACCCTTTTTCTGGGGAAATGGATGCCCCCTTTAAATGTTTCCGGTATAGCCACAGCGCCCGCATTTATATGTCAATATCACCGGGTGCACTTGGTGTAATTTGTCCGTTGACAAGATGCATTACGCGCCCGTTGGCCAGGACAATCCGCCATATCGCGTACAGATGCACAGTCGAGCCTTCCGATGCCAAACCATGAACATTCTCACCGTTCTTGTAGACGACGCTTCCAGTCGAAGTGCGGGCCCAACCCTCAAATACGCACTTGTACGAACCGAACCGCACGTACCAGCCAAGCCCCGACTCGACCCATGTGAGCGGCTTGGTGTCCCCGACCCTGAACACCTGGTCTGCCACCGTTGACGTGCCGTCGTTCTTGTGGAACCGCACCGTATACGTTGCGTTCCTGTCCTGCCACTTGGCATACAAATGCAACGTCTCGCCGACATTCACAAGATTGGCGACTTTCTGTCCGTTGACATAGACTGCAGCACCTGTAGGCGACTTAGCCCAGCCGAGGAAATCGTATCCGGAGCGCGTCCACTTAAGGCCAGAGTCGAGCCAGAGAAATGTCTTCGCGATATTCGGCCTGAACTCCTGCGAGGCCGACTTGTTCCTCCCGTCATTGCTGTGGTAGACCACGTTGTATGCCTTCTTCTGCCAAACGGCATATAGGTGCAGCACTTTGCCGGCGGCGACAAGGTCCGTCACCGACTGCCCGTTCGAGTACACAGGGGCACCCGTCTGCGACTTCGCCCAGCCGAGGAACGTGTAGCTGAACCCGTCAGAATCCTTGCACGACCAGCCAAGTTGTGAGTCAAGGTAAAGCAGGCGTTGCGGCTTTCCAACGACGAAATTCTGGCTCATCGTCACGTCCCCGCCACCATTCGGGTCGTTCTTGTGGTACTTCACGGTCCATATGCGGCCTGAAGATGTTATCCAATATAGCTTAATCGTTCCTTGCTTGGAGGCTCCGTAACCAGAAACTGCAATATAGTATGTCGTACCCGATGTTGCGTCGAAAGTGCAGACGCTTGTATTGCTTGGCCCTCCGTCATCATCCTCTTTGATTGTTGTCAAACGCGAAACAGTCGTACCAGTGTAAACACCCATCACAGTGTCAAAGGTCGTATTGGTTGTGCTAAATGTGGCCTTACCGCTTGAAGGAGCAGTCCAGACCCACCAGACTGTATTTGTCGCAACAGATCTGAAACTCTTCAATGGCTCGCCTGTTTCATATGTTGCGCCAACATTTGACCCACTTGTGCTGCCAGTTGCCCCAGATATGCGCGTGGCATTGGCAAAATTGTCATTTTCCGGACGAGAACTCACCGGCGTCCAGTTCGCCGTCAGCGTCACGCTTCCAGATGTAGAGCGAAGGTTCTTGAACCACACGTCTCCGGTCACACCATTCAAGCACTTCTGACTTGAACTTGTTATGCTCGTCGTCTGGCTGCTTGAAGTCGTGCCGTACTTCGCAGTGCTGGTGTCCAACCCGCTTGTCACAGTCCAGCCCGCAAACGTATAGCCGCTCCTGCTCGGCGCGGAAACCTTGAAAGCTGTGTCATAGGTTGCACTCGTAGGCGCAGACGTTCCAGCCGTTCCGCTGTTCAGCGCATAAGTTATACTGTATGTGGTGCTTGTACGCGGAATCCAATATGCATACAACGTCCAATCAGAGGCAATATCCCAACGACGCACCATCTTGCCTTCGGCAGAAATATATTGATTGCCTCTGCCATTCTTTTCCGAATAGTATCCGCCAAAATCATACCCGTCTTTCGTCGGAACAGAGTATGTTCGAGTATATAGCCCATTGTAGTCCCAACCCCATTTTGACGTTTCACCACCACTTCCGCCTTGGTGATCAAATGTAATCGTGTATGTATTAGCCGTCCAATATGGGTAAAGCGTGAGCGAGGCGTTATCCGTATACGGCGCCTCGAGATTGTACGTCTTGGTACCGCCGTCAGTAATCGACCATCCTGTCTGCGTGTAGCCGGTGCGCGTGAAGATCGCACCCTTAAGCGTCAGCGAGACGCCCTGTGCTTTAGGGTCTGAAGCCTGGGAACCAGTCCCGTTCGCTCCTGGCTTGTATGTGACAGTATATGTCGTAGCTGACTGTGATTGTCCCTCTTGGTAAATTAACACTCGCTGCGACAATTCTTTATACGACACTGTGACATAATCATATCTAGCAGAGGTTGAAGGGTTGGGGTCGACTTTCAACCTCCATTTCGCCACATTGGAAGATGAAGTAAACAAAATTTCATCACTGAACCAATCCGGCCAACTGCCACTAATACTTCTACTCGGCAAGAATTTAACATCAGACCCCATATATGAGCTGTCACATGTTATCGACACGTCATACGTTCCTCCATCGGCACCAAACGTCTTTTTCAATATGCAACCACCATCCGCACCAACTGTGGAATCCGTCAATGAAAACGACCAACGAGGATCAACCGACGACGCTTGCTTTAGCATAAAGATTTTGTCACCCAAACCGCTGGTGGATTCCGCATATTGAGGATGCTCCATCGTATTGACGTAATTCCCTCTATCATCATAAGTAAAACTACACCAAGATGGATGAGATGAATTGGTGCATCTAGCGCTGTCGTTCCAATACGCATATTGTCGCGCCTCATTGAAACTGACAAGACCATCGCCGTTCGAATCGGCATTCCTCGCGCCTCCATCCTCCCATGGATAAGCATAATAATGGATAGACTTCGGCTGATAACCACGCAACGCTGTTGTAAGTTCAACCGCCCAACAGTTGACAGCACCCGTAGAACCGGTAACGTCCTTATCCCACGCACCACCAGCACCATACCCCCGTGAAGATTCATAATGGTTGCAGGCCGTAGCAATCACACGATTGGCAGTTTGTGTTATGTCATCCACAAAACCGCCGGAATAGCAAGGCTCCATCGCAAATGCCACAGGGCAGGAGAACCCACTTGTCCATGAGGCCAGTTCATCATCTCGAAAAAACGGAACGCTCACGCTTGAACTATAAAGATACGCCTTGCAATCATAATTTTTTATACCGGCCGTACCATCAGGGCCTCCATGACTGGTGACAAATACAAATAGCTGGTCGTCCACCGTCAGTTTCGACATTAGACTTGAGAAACACGAACTGATATTCGATTTTGTTGCCGCACCGTCTATATCGGTGAATCCATCTCCATCAAGATCCACTGGCGAAGATACCAAAACAGGATTGTTTTCATCACCAAGATTGGCATCGTTGGCAGAAGATGTTCCATCTGACATATAAACGTAAATGTTGTCCTTGCCGACCCCATACTTAAGGGTAAGAGTGGAGTATAGCATTGCAGTATCACACCAAAAACGGATTCCATTATTTTCTGGATCGGCACCACCACTAATCAATACAAAGTAAGATTTAGAGGCATTCCCAACCTGATAGGAAAGGCTGTTCGCCTTGAGATTTCTTGCATACTCATATACATTTTCTTTGACTTTTTCTAAAGTCTTTAGCTGTTCATCATTCTTTTCTCGAAATGTACGAAGTTGGATTCGATCTTGCGAAACCTTTTCAAAAAGACGCGGTGGCATCATCTTGTAAAGTACAGTGAACGACGAGCAGTCTTCTGAGACGGCAATATATCGACATGGATGCGCCCAGTTCGCCCCAGGCATGTCATTGACGAAGAAAAACCAAAAACGTTGGTATGGAAGCACCACTGCATTTGTAGTGCCCATTTCGAAAATGTCAACTTCTTCCGCAGACAGAACTCTGTCAACCCACCGCACAGAAGATGAATCGTTGACAATACAGCGTGATTTCATGAAATCTTCCGATGGAACATCCAACCCACTGGACAACCCATTCACAGTCCAGTAGTACGGCGTGAGATTCCCTAATTGTTCATATACAGCAAAAGTATTCGTTGTACCATCGTCAAATGAAAAATCACCTACATCAATCCTTTCTTCATTGGATCTAAATAATGTCCGCCACAACGCTGATTCCGGAATAGCACGTCCCAATGTTCGTGTCGCAATCGTTGCAACTTCACTGAAGGATAACGAATTTCTCTTTAACGCATTATCCTCCAACGACAGCTGAGAACGAGTCTCCTTTGGGGGAAGATGGGGTCGATTGATCATCATTAACGACTCCCATTCCGACATGGAATTTTCTGCAAATACGGACAATGTGGACATCGCCGCCACTGCACACATCAACTTTATCAACCCATTCATCTTCTTTTCGTTCCTTCCTCCTCTGTTCGGCGCATTAGGGATAACACGCCCTACCATTGCGGCGGGTACGGAGTTGCCGCGCCCAGCCATTCTGCCACGCGGCAATCGGAACGAAAAAGAAATCCTCCCTTTCGCATCTCATCAGAGGCCGTAGGATTGCCTTTAGGGAAACACGAAGAGAGGAAGTGCGTTTGCACTTTCTCTGCATAGTGTCGTCCCTAAGAAATTTCCTACGTTTCTGATGACGATCGCTTTGCAGCGCAAATTGTCTTTCGGCGCATCGGATTTCTCCCCTTTGCGTCATAGCCCCGCACTCGCGAGACACGGATATTATACCAAAAATCCGCTTGGAACAGGGCGGTGAAATTTGCAAAATTTGGATTACGGCAATCTGCAGCGATAAAGTGTACTGACATCAACGAAATCGGATTAGGGATAGGCAAAGCTGATTATTGTCGGATTGCGCTATGGCGCAGAAGCGGCGGGGCGCGTTTCGGCGAAATGCGATGCGAGCCTTGAGCCAAAACACGCCCAGCCGCTTCTGCGGCCACGCGGTATCCGCACTGGTCAGAGGTCTTTGACGATGTGATAGGTGCCGGCAGGGTAGCGCTTCGAAGATGTCTCGCCGGGGAGGGTGACATCGGCTGTCGCGCCTTCGGGAATGGTGAAATCCCAGACCCACTTCATGCCTAAATCCATCTGCGTGCTCTCGTAGCGCCAATGGCTCTTTATAAGCCCCGCAGCAGACTTGTACTCCGCTTTCACGAACCCGACGCGGACATCGGGCTTGGGCGCCATGATGATGTTCTTGAACCCTGGCGCCTTCGGGTCGGCGGCGATCCCAGCCATGCTCTTGTACATCCACGCGAGGACCGCACCGTAGGCATAGTGGTTGAAGCTGTTCATGCCGACAGGGCCAAACCCCTTCTCCTTGGTGTAGCTGTTCCAGCGCTCCCAAATCGTCGTCGCGCCCTGGTCCACCGAGTAGAGCCAAGACGGATTCTTGTGCTGGAGTAGAAGCGTATACGCAATATCGGACATGCCGTTCTCGGTAAGCGTGTCCATGAGGATCGACGTTCCAAGGAAGCCGGTCTGCAGACAGTCGCCGTGGTCGGCGAAGTTGCGCTTGAGCGCCTCGATCGTCTTCGCCTTCGCGTCGCCTTCGACAAGCCCGAGCTTGAGCGCGAAAAGCGACGGCGTCTGCATGCCGCGCATCGGCTCGACGAGCATCCCGTCCTCGGGCGAGAAGAAATTCTTCTTAAGATACTCCTTCGCCTCTTCCGCCATCTTCGCGTACTTCGCGGCGTCCTTGCCAATGGCGGCGGCCATTGCCTCCATCATCTGAGCGTCCCAGCGCCAATAGCATGCGCCGAGGTAGTTCCAGTAGAGCTTTGCCTCGGGACGCAGAACCTTGTTCTTCCACGCCCTGCCGCTACAGCTCTCAAGGTCTTCGTAGCCAACCCAGTCGGCCCACTGGTAGCCGCCGTTCTCGCCCTTCGTCGCCTCGTAGTCGTACCTCGTCTCGTTGACGCGGGCGACGAATTTCTCCATAGCCGCCCAGTTGTCGGCGACGAGCTTAACATCGCCGAACTGCTTCCACATCTGATACGGGGTTATGACGCCGACGTCCGCCCAGCCGATGCGCATCGGCTCGTTGCCGTACTGCGCGGCCGGCGCTACGCCCGGGAAGCCTCCGCGCGGGTCCTGGCTGTCGCAGAGGTCGCGCATCCACTTGCGGAAGAATGACGAGGTGTCGGCGTTGAAGGAGCCCGCCTCGGTAAAGACCTGTGTGTCGGCCGTCCAGCCAAGGCGCTCGTTGCGCTGCGGGCAGTCGGTCGGCACGGAAAGGTAGTTCGACAACTGCCCCCAGTACACGTTGGAGATGAGCTTATTGACGTCGGCGACACCAGTCTCGATCCTGCCGAGCTCCATCTCCTTCTTGATCGAAGTGACGGGGATTGAGCCGACTACAAGAAACTCCACGTCGTCTGTCGCCGTTATTGATGCGTAGCGATAGCCGAAGAATGTAAATACCGGCACGTAAAACGAAAAACCGTTTTCAACCGTGTTCGGGCCGTCCTTACCGTTGCCGAAAGTGTAGACGACGCGCATCCCCTGGCTTGGAATACGCAGGTTCTCGCGGTATACGCTGCCGCCTGGACCGTCGTTGCCGCGCGAGCGCTCGCCGTTGGCGTCGTTGAGCATCTCGGCGGGAAGGCACGTAAGCACAGTCCCCTCGATCGCCTTGAAGACGAATACGGGAACTGCCGCGCAGTTCTGCCCAAAGTCGACGACAAGCGTCTCGCCCTTCGCAAGGGCAACTGGGGTCTTGCCGTCAAACGAGACGCTGCGGAGCTTGTGGACGCGACCGAAAATCTTGTTCGCCTCGTTTGCGCCATCCACACCCTTCCATACGTATCCCTCGACAGGCATAAGCGTCTTATCCCCACGGCGGCATATCTCGCCGCCCTCCGAGGGAAATATTTCGCCCTTGAATTCGTCGTTGCGCTCGGCTTTCTTAAACGCCTCACCACCAAAGTACGGCGGCACGACGCGCGCATCGTATTCCTCGCCATCGAAAATCGCGGCATGCTTGACGGGACCGCCGATTGCGGCTTTCCACTCGTCCGCCTTCGTGCCATAGACTTTGTTCGAGCCATCTGCATACTTGACCAGAAGAACGGCGCGGAAGGCGCTCTTCTTGCCCGCGAAGTTTACGATCTTGTCGCGCCACCACCCGGCAGAGACTTCTGCGGCGAAGAAGTTCTTCTCTCCTTTGCCCTTCTTGAGACAGCCGGTGACGTCGTATGTAAACGAGCGGCGAGTCTTCTTGACATGCGTAAAGCCCGGCTTGAGCGCTTCGTCAGAACCAACTGGCTTGCCGTTCACGTAGATCTCATAAACGCCGAGGCCGGTCGTCATCCATACAGCCAACTTGACCTCACCCTCGTTCTCGATCTCGCGGACGAACCAGCTCGTGCCGTCTGCCGCGCGCGCACCATTCTTTGACTTTTCTGCGAACACAGGCGCATCAGCGACCGATATCCATTCGCTCTGTTCCCAGAGCGACGGGTCGAGTGCGTCTACGCGCTTGCTCTCAGTATCGCATCCGACGAGGGCAACGAGCAATGCGGCGATTGGAATGCTGCTGGTCTTCATTTCTCCCTACTCCTTATGTAACGGAACGCAGGACTACGCCCTTCAGGTATGCTCCCTCGGGGAACGAGAGCAGCACTGGATGGTCGGCTCCCGCACGCGTGCGCGCAACGACCTGGAAGCTGCGGTGCGCATCCTCCGCAGCTTCGGCGAGAACAGTGTCGAAAAAGGCCGCATCCATCGCGCCAGAGCACGAGAACGTCGCGAGCGTTCCGTAGGGCTTCAGGAGTTTCATCGCAAGGAGGTTGATGTCCTTGTAGCCGCGCGCCGCCTTCATCAACTGCCCTTTCGTCGCGGCGAACTTTGGCGGGTCGAGTACGATGAAGTCGAACTTACGCCCTGCGTCGCGGCACTTCCTGAGGAACTGGAATACGTCGGCTTCGACATACTCCATCTTCGTGCCGCAGTAGTGCTGAAGCGCCTCGTTCTTCTTTGCGAGCGCGAGCGCGTCGCTTGAAATATCGACCTGCGTCACCGACTCTGCGCCGCAGGCACGGGCGAATAGCCCGAAGCCGCCGGAGTAGCAAAAGCAGTTGAGGACGTCCGCACCGTTGGCGAGCCGCCCGACCGTAGCGCGTGCATCGCGCTGGTCCAAGTAGAAGCCGGTCTTGTGGCCGCGCCTCACGTCGACGAGAAACTTCACGCCGTTCTCGGCAATCTCCACCAGCTCTGGCGGCTCGGCACCGCGGAGAACCCTGAATGACGGATCCGTCGGAAGCCCTTCCTTGGCACGGGAATCGACGTCGCACCGCTCCGACACGCTCTGGCAGAACGGCGCGAACTTCATAAGGGCGTCGGCAATCTCCTCCTTGCGCGCGTCCGCACCGGCAGAGGTGAACTGGCAGACGACATGGCCGGCATAGCAGTCCGCGACAACTCCTGGGAGGAGATCATTCTCGGAGTTCACAAGACGAATCGCCGTCACTGCATCGTCTGCGTAAAATGCGGCGCGGCGTCCAACGGCCTCAGCGACGAGATCGGCGATCGGCGCGTCGGGCACCATCCTTACGCGGATCTGCGACATGGGCGAATACCACCCCTGCCCGAGCTTCGCGCCGGACGAGTCGCACACCTCGACCATTTCGCCCGCAGCCGCCTCGCCCGAAGCGATCGCGCCGGAGAACACCCACGGATGCCTTTTTGCGACGCTTCTCTCGCGCCCCTTCCTCAGTCGTATCGTATTCACGTTGAAACAATCCGTTTTTCAGTGAGCATGGCATGTATGCCAGTGCGCGAATGCGGGCGGGATCAGTACACCTTGATGTACGTCTCGGACTTGAGCCGGTCGATCCACTCGCGGTAGCGCCTGTCGGCGAGTTCCTTGCGGACGTTCTGCGCGACGGCGTCGTAGGCCTCCTCGAACGACATCTTCACGCCGGCCGTCTCGGCGTCCTTGCGGACGAGGAAGTTCCATCCGTCGAGCTCGATCCACTTGGACGTCTCGCCCTTCTTCATCTTCGCGATCTCTGCGCAGACCTCGGGCCTGAACACGTCCTCGGGCTTGATGTCCTTCCACTGCCCGCCGTCCTTTGCGCGCGCGTCGGAAGAATACCTCTTCGCCACCTCGCCAAACGGCTCGGACTTGAGCGCTTCCTCGATCTCGGGCTTCTTGCCCGCGTCGCCTGGGCCGACGAGAATGGCCGAGACCGTGACGAGGCTGTCGGTCACGTAGCGTTCGGGATGGGAGTCGTATTCCCTTCGCATGTCAGCAGGGCTCGCGGAAACGGTCTTGTCCACCGTCTGCCAGCGGATCGCGGCGACCACCATGTCGTCCTTGAGGCGCTGCCGCCATTCCGGGAACGCGATGCGGTCCTTGGCAAGCGTTGCCTTGAACCTGTTCATGTCGCCGCCGAAGACCCGTGTCACGATTTCGCGGACGCGGTTCTCTACGACCCAGTCCTGCATCTGGAGCTTCGCCTTGGCTGCGGCCTTTAGCATCAGCTCGCGCTCGATCATCTCGCTGCGGACCTCGGCGTACTTGTCCTCGCCGACGCCCGCGCGGCGCATCTCGCCGAGGACATCGCTCCTGAGTATGACGGACGAGCCGACGCGCGCGGCAACGCCGTCTACCTCGACGGCGAAGGCGGCAAGTGCGGTCAAAAGCGAAAAAACAAGAAGATATTTGGCTTTCAACTTTTCAACTTTCAACTTTAGACTTTCTCACAGCATCGCCGCGATCGCCGCGCCCACCATCGGCGCGTCATCGACCTGGGGCGTGATCGCGTAGTGGACGTTGCGGCGCTGGACGAGCATCTCGTCGAGCTCGCGGCGCACGGTCGCGTCGAACGGAATCGCACGGGTCTTGTAGTATGTCGAGCCGTCGGCGTTGATTGCGACTGGCGCGGCGGGGTCGGCCCCCTCGCCGGACTTAATGACGAACGCCGCGAGCTGCACAGCCGTAAGGACGGCGGCGCGCTCAAAGACGGGAAGGCCGAGGCGCTTGGCCATCTTCGCGTCGTCGGGATTTGCGAACACCGTGTCGAGCACGTTGTCGCGGCCTTCCTTCTTGAAGCCCGCGCAGAAATTGTCGAAGTCCATCGTCTCGAGCGAGCCGAGCCCGCCGAGCGCGCTGGCCGCCTCCTTCGAGAAGAGCCCTTCCTTGGCGGCAGCCTTGTAGATTTCGAGGCCGACGCCGCCGAGATACGCGCCGGCGATCATCTTTTCGAGAAGGCCGATGCCGGGGTTGCCGGTCTTCGCGTCGGCCGCCTCGTCGAACTTGCTGCGCGGCGCCTTGTCGAACGCGCCCGACTCGGCGTTGATTATCATCGAGCCCTCGGGGTCGAGGCCGGCCATCTTGAGGATGTTCTTGTTCTTCTCGACGTAGGCCGTGTTCGTGCCGGTGCCGAGGATGAAGCCGATGTAGGAAGAGTACGTCTTGTCGCCCTCGGTCGCCTTCGCCGCGAGAAGCGTCGCGACCGTGTCGTTCACGACTGCTACGCCCTCGCCGCCGGTGCGCTTCATGAGCTCCTTGCCGACGAACTGGCCGACGATAGCCGGGGCCTTGATGTTCTTCGTCCAGCGGACGAGCTTCGCGTCGAGGTCCTTCGTCGCCTCGGCCGGGTAGGAGAAGCACCAGCCGAGCTTCTTGCAGCTGGCCTTGCCCTCAAGACGCTTCACCTCGGAAGCGAACGCATTGTAGAACGCCTCCTCGTCGACCTCGCCCTTTGTGCCGGGCATCGGCTGGTTCTGCTTGTCGGTAATGTTCGGGGGAATCGAGACGATCGCGCCGCGGAAGTTCGTGCCGCCCGCGTCAAGGACTGCGGCGGAAGAACCCTCGGGGATCTTGCCGTTCACGCCGACGAACGTCGGAATCATCATGAGGGACGACGGCTCGCCCCTAAGCCCCCTGTCCATTTCGGAAATGAACGCGGACAGGAGTGCGGCGCGGTCGAGATCGGCCGCAGCGACAAATCCATTTTCCTCAAGAAACTGTTCTGGCGTCTTCATGTTTGGCTATTCCTTTCGATAGGTTTATCCAGTCTTCGTTTGCGAGCTCTTCGGCTCGTGCGGGTGATTGTATCAAATCTTTGAATATGCTGCCAAGCTGTTTGCGGCGGTGCTCAAAGGCTTTTTTCGTCAAACGGCGAAAAACATCGCGTTCCATCGCAGAAAGTGCAATATTTCTATCGTGCCGCACAAGCTTGACTACGGACGACCCAATTTCGGGGCGCGGCCAAAAACAGCTCGCCGCGACTTTCCGCACGATTTTTACATCGTAGTCAAGCTGCGCCCATACGCCCGCGAGCCCACGCGTCTTCGACCCTTCCTTGGCGGCAAGCCTCTCGGCAACTTCGGTCTGAACAAGCACGGTCATCGAAGGAATCTCGCGCCGCTGCACGAGTTCAAGCAGAATGCGCGTCCCCGCCTGGTAGGGAAGATTCGACACCATGGCGTCGAATGGGGAATGGGATATCCAGTCGAGGGCGTCGGCTTCTATGACTTTTAAGTTCGGAGGGTTGCCGAGCGATTCAGCGAGGCGCGAGGCGAGGACCGGGTCCTTCTCGACCGCCGTTACTGAACATCCGCGCTTAAGCATCTCCTCTGTGAGAACGCCAAGCCCGGGCCCAATTTCAAGAACCGACGCGCCGCCGTCAATGGTGACGCCTGCAAGCCCCGCGTCCACGATGGCCTCAAGCGCGTTGCGGTCGATGAGGAAGTTCTGCCCGAGCACCCTATTTGGATGGAAGCCGTTCCCGATGCACCACGCCTTGACCTGGCTCGGACTCGTAAGGTTCATAGAATCCTGTCCAATACGCTTATGTAGCCCCACTTCGGGTCTTCGGCAGATCCCGTGACCTTGAACTCAAGGAGTAGCTTGGTGAACGGGAACATCACTGGGTGGACGAGCTTTCCGAGGAAGGAGTCGTTCTTCAGGAGTTGCAGCCGCACGGTGAAGTCAAGCGTGTCCGCCGGAATGTCGTATGTGCCCGACGCCTTGATGGAGAACACGTCCCCCTCTATGAGGATGTTGTTCGACGCGAACACACCGTTCTCGATCGTGTAGTCGAGCGATGCCTGCGACTGGTTTACGAGCGCGGCGACGCCCGGAATGTTCGCGGCGAGGTAGTCGGTAAGTCCCATGAAGAGCTTCATCTGCGCGAGCCGACCTTCCGTCACGCGGAGCTTCCCGCGTCCGTTGAGGCGCTGGTACATATTCGTCGAAATCGGGCCCGACATCTCGACCTCGCTGTTCACGACGCCATGCCTGCCGCCGAGGTCGCTACCGAGCGCATCGGCAATCTCCCCGAGCGACCCGTCGCGGCACGAAAACGCGAGCGTGAACGACGCGGAGTCCTGGCCGCATGCGGGGACATGGAGCTTCGCCTTGCCGAAGTAGCGGCCGCCTTCCTTGCCGCGCAACGATATGCCGTCGAAGGATACTGTGTCGCCGACATAGGAATACGAAAAAGACACGTCTTCGACGGGCGACCCGAAGAACACGCCCCGCCCGAACGAAACGGAGCCGCGAAGGTCGTTCTCGGACTGCCTCGCGGGATCGGGCATGAGAGTCCCCGCGACGGTAACCTCGGGCGGCGTCTCGCAAATGACGCTGTCGAGCGTTCCGTCGTTGAGGCAGTCGGCAATCGAAAGGAGGTCCTTGAACTCAAGGCACGACTTGGCGTCGAACTCGAGCCGCGTCGCATCGTTGGTCACCGCCACGGCGAGCCTGCCTTCGAGAGTGCGGCCCTTGGGATCGGACGCCGAAAGCGGGCCGATGGAGGTCACGCAGTTGAGGTTGGTGCCGCGCGTGAAGGTCAGGAGGTCGAGTTCGCCGTCGAGCCTGCGCATCGGGACGCCGTTGTAGCGGCCAAGCATCGGGTGCAGGTCGAGATGCATGCGAAAGTCGTTGTTGACGAGATTGACGTCCCATGTCGCCGACACCGGCACAGGCTCCGTAACGCCCGTGAACGCGTCCATGTAGGAGATCGCCGACGGCACGTCGAGCGTGACCAGAAGCGGCCTTATATGCGACTGCCTGGCCTCGCCGCGCGCCACGGCGTGGAAGCGCTGCTCGTCGAAATCGACGTAGACCGAGCCGTTCACCGACATGGCGCGGTCAATGTCGGGCCAGTACACGCAGATGTCGTCGAGTTCAACGCGCCTCGGATTCGTCCTGACGGTCGCGACGACCCGCTCGGGCGCGATGCCAAGCACGTCGGGCCTTATCAGCGAAAGCGAGAACGGCGGCACGTCCGGAATCTCCACATTGATCCGTTCGTTGCGCTCGAGGTTGCCAGGAAGATAGTAGCCGTCGTGAAGTCGCGGTATCTTGAGGCCGACAATGCGGACGCGCCGAAGGACGAAGTCGACCGACACGCTGTCGGCGCTCACGATGGCCGCCACGGGGTCAGCCCTTTCCCTGTCGTAGACGCGCACTCCTCGCATCCTTGCGCCGCGACGGAAGCCGAACGACGCCGAGTCGCACTTGAACACGATGTTTGACGGCATGTGGGCGGCAACGGTCGACACGACCCAGTCTGCGGGAATGCGCTGCTCGCGGAAAAAGAGGCTGCCCAGAAATACGCAAAAAACGATGAAGAGCCACTTCACCGTCTTGACAAGGAATTTCGCCGCGTTCTTGACCTTTGCTGCAGCCATCGCTTCCAGTCTTGTTTTGGCAGCCCCTAGGAGAGTCGAACTCCTCTTACCTGGATGAGAACCAGATGTCCTAGCCGATAGACGAAGGGGCCAGCTTTTTGGTGCACCTGGTGGGACTTGAACCCACAAGCCTTGCGGCACTAGAACCTGAATCTAGCGTGTGTGCCAATTTCACCACAGGTGCCAACGGGGGGATAGTATACCAAATGTGCGGCATGCGCGCAAGGGGGTATTTTGAAAGTCGGGCCACGGGGAATGTCAGCCGGACGGCGCGAACGCGTAGCCTACGCCCCGGACGGTGCGTATCGCCCGCCCTTCGGCGGCAAGTTTGCCCCGAAGGCCGTAGACGAGGACGCTCAGCAGGTTGTCGCTCACGTCGGCGTCCTTGCCCCACAGCTTCGCTGCAAGCCAGTCGCGGGAGAGCGCTTCGCCGCGATGCGCCGCAAAGAGCCGCATCAGCGCGATTTCCCTGTCGCAAAGCTCCGCAGTCTCGCCTGTGGAGCGACGCATAGAACGCTGCGCCACTCTTACGCGCCATTCTCCGAAACTGAAGTCGCCACTTGGCTCGGCGGCACGCGTCCGCCTTAGGGCAGCCTCGACTCGCGCGAGGAAGAGCGGGGCGGCAAGCGTCTTTTCGATGTAGTCGTCCGCGCCGTAGCCGAAGCCCCTGAGCTGGCTTTCCTCGTCGCCGAGGGCCGAAAGGAAGAGGACGGGAACCGCCGCGTCAACCTCGCGTATCGCCGCGCAGACCGTAAACCCGTCCGCCTTGGGCATCATGACGTCGAGAAGCACGAGGTCCGGCTTCGATTCCCCGAAGAGCCGCAGAGCCTCCTTGCCGTCCCTCGCCTCCCGCACGACATAGCCGGAACCCGAGAGAACGGCGGCGACGCCCCGCCTGACGGACTTTTCGTCGTCGACGACAAGTATCTCGGCTGCGGTTGCTGCGCCCATACGCGAAACTCAGTCCCCTGGCTGCGAATCGCCCGGAAAAAGCCGGGCAAGAACCTGCTCGGCGGGAGTGTACGACTTCTTCGCGCTGTTGCACTCCTTGCAGCAGGGGACGCAGTTGCCACGCGTCGATCGCCCGCCGCGCGAAACTGGCACGACATGGTCGAGAGTCAGGTTCTCCGCGCCGACATTCCGGTGGCAGTAGTGGCATACGCCTTTCGCCACGAGTGCGCGCCACCAGTCGGTCTTGCGCAGTTCGCGCGCCTTCTCGCGCTCGCGCCGCACATGCGCAGGGTCGGGATTCAGGTCAAGCCAGTCTTCCATGGCCATCAGACAGAGGGCTTGTATGAGTCCTTCAGCGTTACCGTGCGGTTGAAGACCGGGGCGCCGGGCTTCGAGTCGAACTCGTCCGCGACGAAGTAGCCGGTGCGCTCGAACTGGAAGCGGTCAAGCCCCTTAGCCTCTGCAAGCGCCGGCTCGACATACGCCTCGACGACCTTCAGCGAATCGGGGTTCATGTACTTCAGAAACTCCGACGGACCGTCCTTCAGCGGGTCCTTCTCCGTAAAGAGGCGGTCGTAAAGCCGCACTTCCGCCTTGACGCCGGTCGCGCAATCGACCCAGTGGATCGTGCCCTTCACCTTGCGTCCGTCTGCAGCATTTCCGCCCCACGACTCGGGATCCCACGTGCCGTGAATCTCGACGACCTTGCCAGACTCGTCCTTGACGCATCCGGTGCACTTGAAGATGCAAGCGCCACGAAGGCGCACTTCCTGTCCCGGTGCCATGCGGAAGAACTTCTTCTCGGGAACTTCCATGAAGTCAGCGCGGTCGATCCATATCTCGCCGCCAAAGGGAATCTTCCTCGTGCCCGCCGACTCGTCTAGCGGATTGTTGGGAAGCTCTACGAGCTTGGTGCTTGGTGCCTGCGCGACTTCGTCGCTGGTGCTTGGTGCTTGGTGCGTCGGCCAGTTGTCGATGACAACTTTCACAGGGTCGAGGACGGCCATGCGGCGCGTCGCCGTCTGGTTGAGCTCCTCGCGGACGCACCACTCGAGAAGCGCGGGGTCGCTCTCAGACTCAAACTTTGAAACGCCCACGCGCGCACAGAACTCGCGTATCGCGCCAGGCGTGTAGCCGCGCCGCCTCATGCCGCACACTGTCGGCATGCGGGGATCGTCCCAGCCGGCGACATGCCCTTCGGTGACGAGCTGAAGGAGAAGCCGCTTCGACATCACTGTGTAGGTGATGTTGAGACGCGCGAACTCGCGCTGCTGGGTGCGGATCTTGACGCCGTTCCTGACAGGCAAAAGCCCCTGCTCGTCCATGCGATCAACGACCCAGTCGTAGAGCGGGCGGTGCACCTCGAACTCGAGCGTGCACATCGAGTGCGTCACACCCTCGAGCGCGTCCTCGATCGGATGCGCGAAGTCGTACATCGGGTAGACGCACCACTTGTCGCCGAGATGGTAGTGCGAGACGTGGCGGATTCGGTAGATGACGGGATCGCGGAAGTGGATGTTAGGCGAGGCCATGTCAATCTTCGCCCTCAGGCACCACTCGCCGTCGGCATACTTGCCGTCGCGCATCTCATGGAAAATCTGCAGATTGCGCTCAGGAGACGTGTCGCGCGAAGGCGAGGGAGTGCCCGGCTTCTCGGGAACGCCGCGGTACTCCTTCCACTCGTCCTGCGTCAAGTTGCAGCAATACGCCTGCCCACGGCGGATAAGCTCCTCCGCGATCGCGTACATCTTGTCGAACATGTTCGACGCGTTGTAGAAGCCAGGTTCTCCCGCATCGCCCTCGCCCGACCACTGGAAGCCGAGCCAGCGGATGTCCTTCTTGATGTTCTCCGCGTATTCGTCCGACTCCTTCGTCGGGTTCGTGTCGTCAAGCCGCAGGTGGCATTCGCCGCCGAAGAGCTCGGCCATGCCGAAGTCTACGCAGACGGCCTTTGCGTGGCCTATGTGGATGTAGCCGTTCGGCTCGGGCGGAAAGCGCGTGACGACCTTGCCGCCGGTCTTGCCGTCGGCTACGTCCTTTTCGATCCACTGCCGCAGAAAATGCCGAGAAGTGTCAGATTCGCTCATGGCGAATATTATACCATATTTCACCGGCGCGCCATGCGCCGGACCGCGGCGGCCGGGCCTTCCGCCGCAGTTCATTCCGCGCCGCCGCAATCGGCATCGACCTCGGCCTTGGCGTCGCGGTAGAACACCGCCTGGCCAATCGCGGCATAGATGCACACAAAGACCGCTATCGCAACCGTCACGACGACCGCACTGCCCGCCACAAGGTTGGAAACAAGATTCGGCTCGGCGTCCCCGCCATGGGCTGCCTCTATGAAGATGGACATGACGAGAAATGCGGCAAACAATATCAGATACCAGCCTATGTACGAAAGCCCGAAGAGGAGCAGCTTGAACTTTCGCCCGGCCATAAGCTCGCTGCTGCGCTTGATGCAGGCGTTCGCCCCCATGCCGGGATTCTCGGCCTTTACGTACCACGCAAGGGCGTAGCGCAGGCACGCTATGATTCCGGGTATGACCAGGAGCAGCGCCCAGAGAATGACCTTTATCATCATGAGCAGCGTCAGCCAGAACATTTCAAGAGGCCTCGCGAATCCGCCGAACGCGCCGGCGAACCATCCCCTGTTCTCGTTCTTTACGCACTTGAGAAGCGTAGTCGCCAGGCCAAACGCCAGGATTCCCTGGAACAGGTACGCGATGAAATTGCAAAAGACGCTCGCAAACGTCATCCTCACGGCCTCGCAGCCCGAAGCGACGGCAAGATCGACGCCCGAGCGCCTGGCCTCGCGCTGCGCCTCCCTGAACGACTCCCACGTCTGCATGCCCGCCGCTTCGAAAACGCAGTCGAGAGCGACTAATACGGCGATCATGACACCGTACAGCACTATGCCGTTTAGAAGCAACTTCCATCCCCACTTCGAGCCAGTCAGGATGTTCCAGGCGTCATTGCGCATTTCCTTGCATGTTTTCATGTCTATCTATCCTATTGTTTTTATGATTGGTGCCGGAGGCTTGTTGTATACGCGCGAGAACGGCGGCACGGAATCCTTTATCCAGACGTTGCCGCCTATTTCGGAGTCGTGGCCGATTGTCGTGTCGCCGCCGAGTATCGTCGCATTCGCGTATATGACGACGTTGTCCTCGATGTCGGGATGGCGCTTCAGTCCCTTCACGAGAGCGCCGGAGGAGTCCTTCTCGAACGAGAGGCCGCCGAGCGTGACGCCCTGGTAGAGGCGGACGTTGCGGCCTATCACGGTAGTCTCGCCGATCACGACGCCGGTGCCGTGGTCGATGAAGAACCTCTCGCCTATCGTGGCGCCCGGATGGATGTCGATGCCGGTCTTGGAGTGCGCAAGCTCGCTCATGACGCGCGGGATCACCGGCACCCTGAGCTTGTAGAGGACATGCGCAAGCCGGTGTATCGTCACTGCATATAGCCCTGGATACGCCATTACGACTTCCATGCGGCTCGTTGCCGCAGGGTCGCCGTCGTACGCGGCCTGGACATCGGTATCGACGAGACGGCGCACCTCGGGAAGCGCCGCGACAAATTCGTCGACTATCTCCTTCGCGTCGCGCCCGGGGCAGAGGAGCGCAATCTCCTTCTGAAGATCGGCCGCTATCTCGCCAACCGCTCCGCGTGCGGTCAAGTCGCCGTAGACGCACGGATGCAGTGCCGCGAGTCCGTGGTTCACTATGTGCGCTATTCTCTGCGGAAGTGTCATCGACGCCTCCTTCTTATGCGTGCCACGATACGCGACGCGCCGAGGTTCTTGAAGCCGAGCCACATGAGGATCTTGCCGATGACATGGCGGCTCTCGGCCTTGACTTCGAGGATCTCGATCCCCTCCTTGTCGCAGAGGGACTTGAAGTCCTTAAGCGTTATGCAGTGGATGTTCGGCGTGTCGTACCACTGGAACGGAAGCTGCTTCGACACGGGGAGCCGCCCCGTGAGCGCAAGCGTAAGGCGAATCCTGTACGCGGCGAAGTTCGGGAACGAGACTATCGCCTCGTTGGCGATCCTGAGTGCCTCGCCCAGGAGCCCGCGCGGATTCTTCACCTCCTGCAGCGTGTCCGAGACGATCGCCGTGTCGTAGTGTCCGTCGGGGACGACCGTGAGGCCTTCGTCCACATCCTCCCAGAAGACGTTGTGGCCGTCGGCGATGGCCTCTTCGTAGCGGTCCACGTCGATCTCGACGCCGTCGCCCTTGACGCCCTTCCTGTCGCGCAGCACGTCGAGAAGCGTGCCGTCGCCGCAGCCGATGTCCACCACGCGCGACCCTTCCTTCACCATCGCAAGGACGTTCTTGTGCAGGCGCTCCTGCCACTTCATCACCTTGACTGGCCGCTCCGACAGGAAGCCGCCGACAACCTTTGAAAGATGCTCGATGTCCGTCAGAAAAGAGTCGTGCCCCGTGCCGCTTTCGAGGTGGCAGTAGCTTACCGACTTCTTGCTTCGCAGCAGCGACGCGACGATCTCCTTGGACTGCCACCACGGGAAGAGGATGTCGTTTTCGTAGGACACGACAAGGACCTTCGCCTTGACCCTCGCGAACGCGGCGTCAAGCGAGCCGAAGCGGTCGCACGGGTCGGAAAGGTCCATCGAACGCGTTATGTGCAGGTAGGAGTTCGCGTCGAAACGGCGCAGGAACTTCATCGCCTGGTAGTCGAGGTAGCTCTCTATCTGGAAATACGTCTTGAAGAGGCGGTCGCGCTCGGCGCGTTCCCCGGCCGGGGCATTCACGAAGTTATCCTGGAGCCTGCGCCCGAATTTCTGCTGCAGCAGCTCGCGGGAGAGGTAGGTTATGTGCGCGAGCTGGCGCGCGGCGGCGAGCCCCGCCTTCGGCCCCTTGCCGTCGCCTTCGAGATAGTATTCGCCGCCCTTCCAGTTTGGATCGTCCGTAATAGAGTTGCGGCTCATGACGCTCAGCGCGATCGCCTGGGTGTTCAGGCTCGCGCTCGTCGCGATGAGGCACGCCTTCTCGGCGTCGTCGGGGAAGCGCGTGATCCAGTTGACGACCTGGAGTCCGCCGTAGCTCCCGCCGACGAGCGCGGCGAGCTTCTTCACGCCGAGTTGCCTCAGGAACAGCCTGAAGACATCTACCGCGTCGTCGAAGTTGTACTGCGGGAACGACGAGCCGTAGGGCTTGCCGGTATCGGGGTTGATCGACATCGGCCCCGTCGTCCCAGTGCAGCCGCCGAGGACGTTTGAGCAGATAACGTGGTACTTGTTCGTGTCGAACGCGCGGCCAGGGCCCACCATCTCCTCCCACCAGCCACTCGGCTTTTCCTCGCCGGGCCTTATGCCCGCGACATGCGCGTCGCCGGTGAGCGCGTGACAGATGTAGATTGCGTTGGACTCACCGAGAGGCGCTCCGCACTCTTCGTACGCAACCTCAATTTCCTTCAAGACGCCGCCATACGCAAGCCTGAGCCCGCCTTCTGGCAGGTTCAGCTTCATCCTTTTCGGCTCTACTATTCCAACACCGTCTGTCATGTCTGGCGGATATTATACCATATCGGCGCACGCGCTAATGCGAGCGGAGCGAAGAATCGGCGTCACTCGGCCAGCAGTTTGATTCCCAGCCGTCGTACGGGCAGTTGCGCGAGAGCGAGGCAAACTTCGCGACCTCGACGACGCGCCACTCGCCGACCTCGACCACAGTCTGCCGCGCATCGACGAGACGAGCGGCCGCACGAGGCGAGAGAATCCCGCGTGGCATCTTCCACCACGCCTGCGCCCAGGCGTCGGGCGACATTCCCTCGCCTTCAACCATCGTTGCCCAAGTAAGAGGTATCGCTGCCTCAAGTCCGATTATGCCGTTCGCGCTCCCAGCAAAGCCAAGGGCTTTCTTCGCTGCAGGGTGCGGCGCGTGGTCGGTCGCAAACATGAGAAAGCCGTCCTTCACGGCGCGGCGAAGCTCTGCGCGGTCTTCGTTGTTCCCGAGAGGCGGCGCCATCTTGTAGTTGGCATCGTCGCTCGGAATCTCCTCGCACGAAAGAAGAAGATGGTGCGGTGTCGCCTCGGCGGTAACGGGGAGACCTTCTTTCTGCGCGTCGCGAACGAGTGCAACGCCCTCCGCCGTGGAAATGTGCTGAATGTGAAGACGGCATCCTGTCACGCGGCATATCGCAAGGTCGCGGCGAATTGCGACAGTCTCGG
Organism: uncultured bacterium; assembly: GCA_902799385.1. GTDB lineage: Bacteria > Verrucomicrobiota > Kiritimatiellia > RFP12 > UBA1067 > UBA1067. Next base: position 30,747 of record CADCAK010000019.1, read on the forward strand.
CAGAGACGGGGATGATCGGGAGATGCCTCATTCGCGCAAGCTTGCAGTCACGGATCACGCCATCCTTGACTTCCTTTGGATCCATCGCGTGTTCGCAGATGCACATACCAAGCGCGACGGCGCGGCGCATCGCCTCTTCCATCACCTTGTCGTCGGCGACATACGAACCGTCGTCGGTGAAGAACGCAGCGCCCGCCTCGGCAAGTGCTTCAAGATTGGCAACCTCGTGCCCAAGCCGCCCCTTCGTAATGCAGGCGGATGGAAGAAGGAGTGTGGGAGTGGGGGAGTGTGGGAGTGGGGGAGTGTGGGAGTGGGGGAGTGAGGGAGTCTGGGAGAGCTGATAGGCGATAGCTTCGGGCGAGTCGCAGGCGGGAGTCGTGTTGGGCATAGTGACGACGGCGGCAAATCCGCCGCGCCTCGCCGCCTCAAGGCCAGATGCCGTCGTCTCCGCCTCCGAAACGCCAGGGTCGCGGAAATGGACATGTACGTCAATAAAGCCGGGAAATGTTAGTATTTTATTCATTGGTCAGTTATTTAGCCATGTAGAACGTGTAGATCGTGTAGATTTCTTCATGTTCTGCATGTTCTACATGGTTTATAGTTAGCCGAAAAGATCTCCTTGAACTGGAGCGGCGGCCGACGGCTTTGCGTCGGCGGGCTCTTCCACCTTGTCAGATGAAGTTGATCCAAGAAGTTCGAGAAGCCGCGCTTCGTCAATCACCTCCGTACCAAGCGCACGCGCTTTTTCCGTCTTCGTCGCACCGACATTCGCGCCTGCGATTAGGTACTTCGTCTTTGACGTGACGGCGCTTTGGACAATGCCGCCCGCCTTCTCGATTAGCGCAGCATATTCGCCGCGCGGACGGCTCAGCGTTCCCGTAAGGACGCAGCCGGCGCCTACGAGCGGGCCAGTCGTCGCAACCTCGGCACGTGCGCCGCGCCGGGGGTCGATGCCAAGCGAAAGCATGCGGTCGAGAAACGCGCTCCCGTACTCGCTCGCGAAGAAGGAAAGAACCGCCTTCGCCGCCTCGACCTTGATGGCAAGAATCTTGCGCTCCTTGCCCTTCTTCGCGTCGTTCTCAATTACGTTCTTGAGAACGGGGCTGTCCTTGAGGTCGCTGAATTTCTCGTGCTCTGCCGCGATGTCTTTCGCAACCGTGACGCCGACCTGCGGAATGCCGACGGCGAAAAGCCACCTCTCCAAAGGAAGCTCCTTCGCATCGACAACGGCGTTCTTTAAGTTTAGCGCGTTCTTGCCAAACTTGCGAGGGGCGTCCTTCTCGCCGACGTCGAGACCCGCGAGTTCAGAATAGTCGAGCGTAAAGAGATCGAGAGGATCCTTTACAACGCCCTTATCGACAAGGATATCCGCGATCTTGCCGCCGAGCGCTTTAAGGTCAAGCGCGTTGCGGCTCGCAAAATGCTCAAGCCGGCGGCAGAGCTGGGCGGGGCATGCTGGATTCATGCAGCGCGTCGCCACCTCTCCTTCAAGGCGCGCAACCGCACCGCCGCAGACAGGGCAAGCAGTCGGCATCGTAAAGACGATTTCAGCGCCCGCACGCTTCTCGGGAATCGAAGACTCGATGGCGGGAATTACATCGCCCGCCTTTACGAGCCAGACGCGGTCGCCAATGCGAATGTCCTGACGCGCAATCTGGTCGGCGTTGTGCAACGTAGCGCGGGAGATGACGGAGCCAGCGAGCGGAACAGGCTTAAGTTCCGCGACGGGGGTAAGGATGCCAGTCCTTCCGACCTGAACGGTAATCGCCTCAACAGTCGTCTCCGCTCGCTCGGGTGCGTACTTGTACGCACGCGCCCAGCGCGGACCATGCGCGGTCGCGCCGAGGACATCGTAGAACTTTCGCTCGTCAATCTTGACGACCGCGCCGTCGATCTCGAAGCGGAAGGTGTGGCGAAGCGCCTGAAGCTCGTCGATAGCGGCGAACACCTCGTCTATCGTCTTGCAGAACTTCGACCACGGCGCGACAGGAAAGCCCCACTTCGCAAACGCAACGACCATTTCGCTGTGCGAGGCGAAGCCATCGCAACCGACGCCGCCTGCGTTGTAGATTACGACATCAAGCGGACGCTCGGCGGCGACGCGCGAATCAAGCTGCTTCAAGGAGCCCGCACACGCGTTCCTCGGGTTTGCAAAAGTCTCAAGCCCAGCGGCTTCCTGACGGGCGTTGAGCTCGACAAAGCCCTCGCGCGTCATGTACGCCTCGCCGCGCACTTCAAGCTCGCGCGGCGCATCGGGCGGGAGGACTTTCGGGACGGTCTTTATCGTGCTGACGTTCGCCGTTATGTCATCGCCGACGAGCCCGTTGCCGCGCGTCGCGGCGCGGACGAGCCGCCCGCCGGAATAGCGAAGCGAAAGCGAGACACCGTCGATCTTCGGCTCGACGAGATATGTAAAGCCCTCGACCGTCTTCCTTACAAACGCGTCGAACTCTGCAAGCTCGTCTTTTGCGTGGGTCTTGTCAAGCGACTGCATCGGCGGGTCGTGCTTCACCTTTGCAAACCCCTCAAGAAGCCCGCCCGCGACGTTTCTCACGGGCGACGAAGGGTCGGCGAACTCAGGGAAGTCCGCTTCTAACTTCAGGAGCTCCCGCTCCCACATATCGTAGTCGCGGTCCCCTACCGTCGGCTGGTGAAGGTCGTAGTAGTCGTGGTTGGCCTTCTCAATGAGGGCCCTCAGCTCTTCGATGCGCGCTTTTGCGTTTTCCATGGCGCCCCTGCGCGGAACCTACGCGAACAGCTTCGCAAGCTTCTCAAGCTGCGCGACCTTCTCCTTGTTCTCGGCGAGCTTGCGCCGCGCCTCGGCGACGACCGCCTCAGGCGCATGCGAGACGAAGTTCTCGTTCGCGAGCTTCGCCTCGGCAGACTTGATGAAGCCGCCGATCTTCGCGAGCTCGCCCGCGATGCGCTTCGCCTCAGCCGCCTTGTCTACAAGCCCTTCGAGCGAGAGATAGACAGTGCCGAAGTCCGTGATCTTCGACGGCATCGCAAGATCGCTACCTGCAGGAACGAACTCGACCGACTCGGCGCGCATAGACTTCTTCAGCGACTCCACCTCGGCGGCAGCGCCAGGAACGTCCGTCGCGATAGTCACCTTCACGAACGTCGCTGGCGGGACCTTGTACTCGGCCCTCAATGCGCGGATAGCGGTGATCGCCTCGCGCTTCGCGTTGACAAACCGGTAGTTCTCCTCGGTCACGCCCCAAGCCGACTTCTCGGCATCGGAGTACCCTTCGGGGAACTTCTGAAGCATGATCGTCTCGTCGTCCTTAAGGAAGCCGAGCTGGTGCGCGACTTCTTCTGTGACGAAAGGCATGTAGGGATGGAGAAGCCGCAGCGCCTTCCAGAAGACGTCGCGGAGTATTGCGACCGACACCGCCTTGTTGGGCGAATCCTTGACGTACTCGACGTAGCCGTCGCAGATCTGCGTCCAGAAGAAGTCGTATACCGCAAGCGCTCCATCCTGGATGCGATAGGCCTCGAGAATCTCGTTGACCTTGCGGCAGGCGAGGTCGGCGGCGTAGAGGATGTGGCGGTCGTCGGCGGAGAGATTAGTCCATTCCGCCGTTCCCCGTTCCCCGTTCCCCAAAGCTGCCTCCTGCATTTCCAGAAACTTCGCCGCGTTCCAGATCTTCGTCGTGAAGTTGCGGCCGATTTCGAACTTCTCCTTGCTCACCTTCGAGTCGCACTCAAGCGAAGTGATGAGCGCGATCGAGAAGCGAAGCGCGTCGGCAGAATACTGGTCGATCAACTCCAGCGGATCGAGGGAATTGCCCTTCGACTTCGACATCTTCGAGCCGTCCGCCGCGCGGACGATGCCGTGAATGACGATGTTCTTGAACGGCGGCTTCTTCATGAAGTGGATGCCTGCCATCATCATCCTGGCAACCCAGAAGAAGATGATGTCCTGCGCCGTCACGAGATCTGTCGTCGGATAGTAGTAGTCGAGGTCCTTCGTCTTCTCCGGCCAGCCCAAGGTCGAGAACGGCCAAAGCCACGAGCTGAACCAAGTGTCGAGAACGTCCTCATCCTGCTGGAGATCGTCCGCCGTCACCGACGGATCAATCGCCTTCGCCTTTTCAAGCGCAAGCTCGGCAGTCTCCGCGACAACGACATTCCCGTCGCCGAAGTAGTAGGCGGGGATTCGATGGCCCCACCAAAGCTGGCGTGAGATGCACCAGTCCTGGATGTTCTCCATCCAGTTGAAGTATATCTTCGACCAGCGGTCGGGAACAAACTTGACATCGCCAGACTTGACGGCCGCAATCGCTGGCTCCGCAAGCGGCTTCATCTTGACGAACCACTGCTTCGAAAGGCGAGACTCCACCGTCTCGTGGCAGCGGTAGCAGTGGCCGACCTGGTTGTCGAGATCTTCGATATGGTCGAGAAAACCGCCCTCATCGAGGTCGGCGACAATCGCCTTGCGGCACTCGAAGCGATCCATGCCGCAGTACTTAGCGCCGGCGAGCTCGTTCATGTGGGCGTCGTCGGTCATGATGTTGATCTCTTCAAGACCGTGGCGCTTGCCGACGAGGAAGTCGTTCGGGTCGTGCGCCCGCCCCGTGAGCGGCAACACGACAGTCTTGCCGACGAGGTGCGCGTAGCGGTCGTCCTTCGGGTTCACCGCCACCGCCGTGTCGCCGGGAAGAGTCTCGGGACGCGTCGTCGCGACCATCACATAATCCTTGTAGGGCTCGCCCTTCACTCCCTTGACGCTACCCACGACAGGATAGCGGACGTACCAGAAGTGGCCGTGGTTGGGCTCATGCTCGACCTCGTCGTTCGCCAGGGCCGTGCCGCACCTCGGGCACCAGTTGACGATGTAGTTGCCCTTGTAGACAAGGCCCTCGTCGTAGAGCTGCGTGAAAACCTTTGCAACGGCCTTGGAGCAGCCCTCGTCGAACGTGAAGCGCTCCCTGAGCCAGTCGGTCGAGTTGCCGAGCATACGCTGCTGGTGGACGATCGTCCCGCCATACTGCTTCTTCCACTCCCAGACGCGCTCGAGAAATGCCTCGCGTCCGAGATCCTGGCGGCGCTTCCCTTCTTTCTTGAGCGCCTTCTCGACGACGTTCTGCGTCGCGATGCCCGCGTGGTCGGTGCCGGGGAGCCACAGCGTGTTCTTGCCCTGCATGCGACGCCAGCGCACCAGTATGTCCTGAATCGTCTGGTTGAGCGCATGGCCCATGTGCAGAATGCCAGTGACATTCGGCGGCGGGATTACGACTGAATACGGCTCGCGCCCGTCGGGATCCTGGTGAAAATATCCGTTCTTCTCCCAGATAGGGTACCACTTGGCCTCTGCGGCCTTTGCATCGTAGTTCTTGTCCATCTTGTCTTCTGTTACGTTTTTGGAGCGGATATTATACCATATTCGCGCTCATACGAAGCGACATACGGCTTCCACCGCAAACTGCCGCCGCGCAAAGTTTGATCCCGCTATGAGTTTACAGATTCTTCAACGCCCTCCGAAAGGCTTCAAACGCCGTGCTGAGCTCCGCCGTCCCCTTGCCGCGTATGTCGCGAGAAGATACGCCGACGAGAATGTCGTACTTGCCCGGATCCGTCGTGAACTGGTGCGTGAGCTCATCAAAGTAGGCAAAGTCCGAGATTGAGAGCTCCACTGTGACTACCTCGCTCTCGCCGGGCTTGAGGAGCTTCGTCTTGGCGAAGCCGCGAAGGTCCTTCACACAGCGCTCAACCTTAGCGTCGGGATACGAAACGTAAACCTGCACGACCTCACGCCCCGCGACCTTACCCGTATTCGTGACCTTGGCGCTTACATACCAGCAGGCGGGCTCGGCGGACGTCACCTTGACGTCCGAGACGTCGAACGTCGTGTAGCTGAGTCCGTGGCCGAACGGGAACATCGGCTCGATCTTCTTGTAGTCAAACCAGCGGTAGCCGACGTAGAAGCGCTCGTTGTAGACGACTTCCTTTTTGTTGTAGGTTCCCATCTGAGCGACGCCAGTGTCCTCATAGCACTTCGGCCAGGTCTGGCAGAGCTTGCCCGATGGATTCACGTCGCCAAATACGACGCGCGCAATGGAGTTGCCCTCCTCCATGCCGAGGTAGGAGCTCATGAGCATCGTCGACGCCGAATCTGTCCACGTGTAGCCTACAGGCGTACCGGCGCGGGATATGACGACAGTGCTCTTGGCATCCCAAGAGAGGATTGCCGAAATCGAGGCATCCTCGCCGGGATCGGCCAGCATGTCCTTGCGGTCGCGACCCTCGGACTCCATGTTGCCGTCGTAGCCGAGCTCGGTACCAGTGAAGATGATCGTCGCGTCGGAAGCGAGGGCGAGGGCCTTGAGCTCGTCAAGCCCGGGACCTTCGGCCTTTCCCTTCCCCTCGTCCTTCTCGACATGCCCGCCCGCGCGCTCCACGCCGCTTAGGTCGACGGCAAGCTGCGCGTCGTCGGTCTTCTTGACCTTGTCCTTGGGGAGCGGCTTGAGGACGATCTCGACGTCTTTGCCGAGACGCGCCTTGAGCGCATCGAGGAAAGTGACCTCGTAGGGAACGTTGCCTTCGGCCGAGCAGCCCTTGTGGCACTGCTTCGCCGCGGCATTCTTGCCGATGACGAGGACCTTCTTGAGAGACTTCTCGTCAAGCGGAAGAACACCCTTCTCGTTCTTCGCGAGAACGATCGACTCTTCACCAATCAGGCGCGCGATGTCCTGGTGCTTTTTCGTGTTGCGCTCACCTGCCTTGCGCGGCGCACCAGTGAGGAAGCCGGTTTTCGCCATCACGAAGAGGACGTGGAGCGCCATCTCGTCGACGGTCGCCTTGGAAACCCTCCCGGCCTTGACCGCATCGACAAGCGGATACTTCTTGGCCTTGGGGTTGTAGTGGTGCTTGATGTGGTCGCCGCGGTCCATCTCGATCCCGCCACCATTGTTGGCGGAGAACGAATTGGAGTGCTGTCCGCCCCAGTCGGTCTCGACGAGCCCCTTGAAGCCCCAGCGGTCGCGCAAGACGCCGGTCTGCAGATACTTGTTCTCGGACGCCCATATTCCATCGATCTTGTTGTACGACGTCATCACGCAAAGGACGCCCGCCTCCTGCACCGCCGCACGGAACGCGGGAAGGTAGATTTCGTAGAGCGTCCTCAGGTCGCAGTGGGTGTCGACGTTGTTACGGTTCCACTCCTGGTCGTTGAGGCAGAAGTGCTTGACGGTCGCGGCGACGTCGTAGCTCTGGACGCCCTTGATCATCGGCACGCACATCTTCGCCGCGAGGCACGGGTCTTCGCCGAGGTACTCCCAGTTGCGGCCGTTGAGGGGAGTGCGGGCGATGTTGACGCCGGGCCCGAGCAGCTCGTCGACGCCGCGATCGCGCATTTCGGCGCCAAGCACCTCGCCGTGGAGCCGCGCCATCTCGACGTCCCAAGTGGAGGCGAGCGCAGAGAGCGACGGAAGCTTGGTGTTCTCGCTCCGCGGTTTCGTATAGCCCCAGTCCCAGCGGTTCATCTGCGGGCGAACGGTCGAAGAGTTGTCGCTCATCGTCCACTCCTTCGTGATTCCCACGCGCGGAATCGCAGAGAGCGTCATAGTGCCGGACCCGCCGGTAAGGAGGACTTTCTCCTCGAGCGTCATCTTGGCAAGCGTCTCGCGGGCGGCCTTGAGCGCGGCCTCGTCGTCGAGCATTGCAAAACAGGAAATTGCGGCAGACGCCGCGGCCACAAAGGTGGCGAACCTTAGCATGTCAGTTTTCATGTGGCAATTATACCAAATTCTTCGCAAAACCTGAACCTCCCGCGGCACAGCATCGTTAATAATGGTATAATACAGGACATCACCATGAAAAGAACACTCGCCGTCGGATGGTTTGACAACTTTTCCTTTGTAGACGCCTGTGCGCCATACGTGCAGCGCATCAAGGAAGTCTTCTTCGCATGGCCTGGAGTGACCGCCAGCCGCCCCATGGACGATTGGACGGCGGAGCGCACGGCGCAGATCGTGTCGGACCTCAAATGGGCGCGCTCGAACGGAATCGAGCTCGACGCCATATTCAACGCCGCCTGCTACGGCGACATAGCGCTTTCCGAGGAACTCGCCGACCATGTAACAGAACGTCTTCACGACATGGAAAGCCACGGGCTCTTCCCGAACCACCTCACCACCACGTCGCCCTTCATCGCGACCGTTGTGCGCCAGCGCTTCCCGCAGCTCAAGGTCCGCTTCAGCATAAACATGGACATAGCGACCGAGATTGCGCTAAAGTACGTAGACGAGCTCTTCGACTCGTTTTACGCGGGGAGGAACGACCACCGCCGGCTTGACTACGTCGAGCGCATTGGCAAATGGGCGCGCGAGCACGGCAAGATGATGGGGCTCCAGGCGAACTCCGGCTGCCTTCGCAACTGCCCGTTCCACCAGTTCCACAACAACCTCCACGGGCACAACAGGATGAAGCAGTCGGCGGCAGGCGAGAAGTTCGGCTTCTCGGTCTTCCGCTGCCGCACGAACTACGAGCGCGGCAACTACGAGGACTTCATGCGCGCAATCTGGATTCGCCCCGAGGACCTGCCGCTGTACGAGCCGCATGCCGGCGTAGTGAAGCTCGCGACGCGCCGCCACCCGAACCCCGCCGAGATCGTCCGCGCCTACGCGACGTACAACTACGACGGCGACCTCGCGGCGATCATGGACCCGTTCTTCAAGTTCCCGAAGTCCGTTGACAACAAGGCGCTCGGGGAATCGCCACTTTGGCCTGAGGTCCGCGACTGCAAAAACGCCGACAACTGCCGCAGCTGCGGCAAGTGCGCCGCGCTGCTGAAAGCCTGCTTCAAGGACCGCGCCAAGCCGTCCGGGACGATGTCCCAGACGTTCTCCGGCTTCTTCAGAGGATAGCCGACCTCAGTCGAAGCCGAGGACGTTGCGCATGTTGTATGCGCCGGGGCGCTTGCCCGCCGCCCAGACGACGGCCTTCAGCGCGCCTGCCGCAAATGCCTCGCGGCTCTGGGCGCGGTGCGTAAGCTCGACTCGCTCGACGTCGCCCGCGAACATTACCGTGTGGTCGCCGACGACGGATCCGCCGCGAAGCGCGTGTATCGCAATCTCGCCGACCGGCCTCTCGCCGACCTCGCCCTGCCGCCCGTAGATCGCCGATTTGTCAAAGTCCGCGCCGCGACCGGCAGCGGCGGATTTCGCAAGCATAAGCGCAGTTCCCGACGGCGCGTCCTTCTTGTGGCGGTGGTGCATCTCGGCCACCTCTACGTCGTATTCGGGGCCGAGGACTTCTGCGGCCTTGCGGACGAGTTCGAGGAGAAGGTTAACCCCAAGCGAGTAGTTGCCGCTCTGAACGACCGGAATCTTCTTCGCCGCCGCGTCGACGACCTTTTGCTCGTCGGCGGTGAGTCCGGTAGTCCCAATGACGTAGGGAATCCCCTCCTCAGCCGCCTTGGATATCGCCGCAGGAACCGCCGCGTGGAAGGAGAAGTCGATTACGCCCTCCGTGTCCTTCGGCCATTCGCGGTCGTATCCGTCCGCAATGTCTACCTTAGCGACAACCTCACAACCCGCTCCCTCAGCGAGGGAGCAGAGCATCTTGCCCATGCGGCCAGCCGCACCTAATATTGCGATTTTCATTTAACCAATTCCCTGTATGAAAAGCACTCTGCTTCTCTGCGCCTTTGCGTCTCTGCGTTAAAAACAAGCGTTACTTCGAGAACTTGACGATGAAACCGCCGCCGGATGCCATGTGGAACGACATTTCCTCGCCAGCCTTGACAGTCTTCGTCTCGTGGACGTACTTCGTTGGGCTTTCGCCGGCATCGTCCGCATCGCGGAATATCTCGGCCTTCCACTCGCCCGACCCAAGGAAGCAGGTCTTGAACGCGAAGTCGCGCGCTTCCTTGTTGGCGATCGCAGCCGCGTACCACGAGCCGTCCTTGGCCTTCCTTGCAACCGCAGCGAACGACTCGGGGCAGCCGCCCAGGCCAACGGTGTCGTCCCAGACGACGGGCGTCTTCGCCATGAACGCGAAGCACTCCATGTTCCTCTCGTACTTCGTCGGCGAGTCGCTCAGCATCTGGAGAGGCGCCTCGTAGAGCGCCATGAGCGCCATCTGGTGGCAGCGCGTGCCGACCGAGCCGGGGTTCGTGCCGTTGCCCCTGTAGTCGCCGATCTTATAGTTGTCCATCGCGCCAGGAGTGTAGTCCATGGGACCCGACGTCATGCGGAGGAAGAAGCAGGCGACGTCGTTGTAGCACATGTCCTTTTTCTGCTTGCCCCACTTCATCTGCTCAAGCCCGTGGATGCCCTCATAGTTGAGGACATTGGGGTATGTGCGGTGAAGACCGACGGGACGGTACGCGCCGTGGTAGTCGACGAGCATCCTGTGCTTCGCGCAGGCGGCGGCGAACTTCTCAAGGAAGTCCGCGACCTCGGCGTCGGCGCGATCCATGAAATCGACCTTGAAGCCCTTCGCGCCGAGCTTCGAGAAGTGCTCGGCGACTTTCTCCTCCTCGCCGTAGACCTGGGCCCACGCCATCCAGAGGATGATCCCGACGCCCTTCTTGTTCGCGTAGTCGATAAGGTAGGGGACGTCCACTTTCGGGCTATACTCCCAGATGTTGAGCTTCGCGCTCCATCCCTCGTCGAAGATGACGTACTCTACGCCCGTCTTCGCGGCGAAGTCGATGAAGCGGACATATGTCTCGGTCGTGCAGCCTTTGGGGTCGCCCTTGTTGTCGAAGGCGTTCCACCAGTCCCACGCGACCTTGCCCGGCTTCACCCACGAGAAGTCGGCGCCCTTCGCGGCAGGCGTCGCGAGCGCGTAAGAGATGTCGGCCTCGCACAGCTTCGACGGCGAGTCGGCGAGAGCGAAGGCGCGCCAGGGAAGCGTGCGCGGCGCATCGGCCTTGGCGATAAACTCCTCCGTCTCCTTGACCTTCACCCAGCGGCCGCCCTTCTGAAGCCCCTTCTCCTTGCCCCAGCCGCCGACGCGCTCGGTCGTCTTCGGGTACTTCGCGAAAAGCGACTTGAGCTTCGTGCCGCCCTCGGTTTGCTCAATATCGCCAAAGTTCCAGATTGGGTAGTCGTGGAGATCGGTGTCAACGACCGCGACCGTCTTGCCATCGACCCCGGTGGAATAAACGAACGGTAGGTAGATTGCCTTGCCGGCGTCGGTCTTGAGGGCGGACGCCTCGGCAAACTCCGGCACCGTCTCCTCGCAGCCGAGCGAACCGCGACCGGTGCGGTTGAACCAGCAGCGGGCGGACTTTGGAATTGTGACATCCGCCTTCTCGCAGTCGATGACGCTGGTCTTTTCAGTCTCGAATCGGTAGGCGACGCCGTCATTGCGTGCGGCGAGCCGAACGCCCCAGTCGCCGAAGTCTACGAACACCTCGTTCGCACCAAGCGAGACCGCCCTCTTCTTGTAAACGGGAGTCCCGACCTCTCCGCCGACGCATCCCGAGACGACCTTGACAGGCTTGCCGCCATTGAGGCAGACGCCCCCGACCTTCATGCCGATCTCGGTCTTGGCTACGACCGCGACGCCGTCGCGCAGGACCTCGTAGGCGAGGGGATTTGAATAGAGGCGTATCTCGTTCTTCCCGTCAGGGGAGACGACCGAACTCTCGTTGGGGTTGAACGTGCCGGATGACGAGCAACCGACAATCGCAAAAGCCGCTATAGTTGCGGCAAGGGTAGGCATTTTCATGGGCATTCCTTTGTATGTGTCTATTATACCAAAAAGCGCGGCGTGATTGCCAATGGCAAATCGCCCGGCTACGCCATGAGAAACTTCGTCTCGCCCGGGACGAACTGGCGGCCACGGCAAAACGCGCCGCCGTCCATGCACGAAGAGCCCTCGGGCTTTACGTCAAGAAGTTGCAGCGCCGTGTCGTGGCAGCGGACCACCGGCCCGGCCTTGTCGATCTTGATAACTGTGCCGGGGGATGCGTCCCTCCACTGCGGATCGAGCTTCGCGACGCGGGCGCGCAAGACGACGACGCGCCCCGTGGTGCCGCGCTTGCGCATTCCCTCGGGAAGGAAAGTATAGCAGCAGGGCCAGGGGTTGTAGGCGCGTATCCTGCGCTCGATCTCGATTACCGGCTGGTCCCAGTCGATGAGCCCGTCGGTCTTCTTGAGCTTCCTCGCGTACGTGGCGGAGTTCTCGTCCTGCGCGACTTCGGGGGGAAGCGCATTCGCGCCGAGAAGGCGAAGCGCCTTGGCGAGCGCAACGCCGCCGGCGATCGCGAGGTCGTCCATGAGCTGGCCGCCAGTCGTGTCGGGGTATATCGGCTCGAAGCTCTGTAGCATAATCGGGCCGTCGTCAAGCCCGACGCCCATCTTCATCACGGTGACTCCCGTCATCCTCTCGCCCGCCTCAAGGGCGGCGACGACCGGAGCCGCGCCACGGTACTTCGGGAGAAGGGAGAAATGGCAGTTGATGCAGCCGAAGAGCGGCAGGTCGAGGAGCGGCTTCTTTAGTATCTGCCCGAACGCGACGACAACGACGGCGTCGGGCTTCCACGCGCGGATTCTCTCCATCGGCTCAGGGTCGTTCACGCGCTCGGGCTTTATGATGTCGCGAAGCCCCATATCGGCGGCGTACTTCGCGAGGGCGCACGGCGACATCACCTTGCCGCGACCGGTCGGCCTGTCAGGCTGGGTGACGACCCCGACGACTTCGAGTTCCCGTTCGCGCAGAAGCGCGTGGAGACATTCGGCCGACGCCGAGGACGAACCCATGAAGACTATGCGCACGAAACTACAGGCTCCTTGGCAGCTCCTCGAGCGTGTAGCACTCGATGACGTCGCCGACCTGGAACTCCTCGTAGCCCGCGAAGCACACGCCGCACTCCTGCTGGCCGGTGACCTGGGCGACCTCGTCCTTGAAGTGGCGAAGGGTCTGAACCTTGCCGTCCCATATCTGCTGCTTGCCGCGTAGAATGCGGTACTTCTCCTTGGCGACGAGCGAACCGTCGAGCATCTGGGAGCCGGCGATCTTGCCGAGCTTGCCGATGTCGTATATCGCCTTGATCTCTGCATGGCCCTTGACGACTTCCCTGTACTCAGGCGGCAGGAGATCGAGCATCGAGTTCTTGACGTGGTCGATGAGCTCGTAGATGATGCGGAAGGAGTTGATCCTAACGCCGTCGTGACGGGCCTGCTGCTGCACGCCGGAGTCGTTGCCGATGTCGAAGCCGACGATGATCGCCTTGCCTGCGGCGGCGGACTTGACGTCAGTGAGCGACACATTGCCGGTGCCGGTGCCGATGACGTTTAGGCCGACCTTCTCGGACTTGATCTCCTGAAGCGCCGAGACGACGGCCTCGAGCGTGCCCTGGTTCTCGGACTTGACGATGACATTGAGCTCGCGCCTGCCCTCGGCGGCCATGCGGCTCATGAGCGCATCGAGAGTCGTCGCCTTAGAGGACGAGAGCTCCTGTTCCTTGCGCTCCTGAGCGGTCTGCTCGGCGAGCGTGCGCGCACGCTTCTCGTCGAGCATCACGCGGAACTCCGCGCCCGCCTCGGGCACGCCGGAAAGCCCGGTGCACTTGACTGGCATCGCGGGCGGCGCCTCCTTGATGCGGCGACCGTGGTCGTCGATGAGGGCGCGGACCTTGCCGAAATGCTCGCCGATGAGGATCGCGTCGCCGACCTTGAGCGTGCCGCCCGAGACGAGGAGCGTCGCGCATGGGCCGAGGCCCTGCTGGAGCTCTGCCTCGATTACGTAGCCGTTGGCGCGGCGGTTTGGGTTGGCCTGGAGCTCAAGCACCTCGGCCTGGACGAGGATGTTCTCAAGAAGCGAATCGACGCCTTCACCGGTCACGCCCGACACGGGGCAGCAGATGACATCGCCGCCCCAGTCCTCGGGAGTAAGGCCGCGCTTCTGGAGCTGCTGCTTGACGCGGTCAACGTTGGCCGTCGGCTTGTCGCACTTCGTGACGGCGACCATGATCTGTACGCCGGTCTGGCGCGCGACCTTGATGCACTCCTCGGTCTGCGGCATGATGCCGTCGTCTGCAGCGACGATGAGAACGGCGATGTCGGTAAGCTGGGCGCCGCGTGCGCGCATCGCGCTGAAGGCGGCGTGGCCGGGGGTGTCGAGGAAGGTAATCTTCTTGCCGGCAATCTCGACCTGGTAGGCGCTGATCTGCTGGGTTATGCCGCCCGCCTCGCCTGCCGCGACATGCTCCTTGCGGATCCAGTCCATGAGCGTCGTCTTGCCGTGGTCAACGTGCCCGAGGAACGTGACGACGGGGGCGCGGGGCTTCAGGGTCTCGGGCGGATCCTCCGGTATGAGGTCGTCCGCATCGATCGCCTTGAGTACCGGCTTCGCGGCCGCCTTGTCGCGTGCATGCTCCACGGTGACCTTGAAGCCGTATTTCTCGGCGACCTTCGTGGCGATGTCAGGCTCGACGCGCTGGTTGATGGACGCGAGTATCTTGAGGCCCATCAGATCCGCGATAAGGCGGTTGGGCTTGATGTTGAGCTTCGCGGCGAGGTCCTTGACGACGACGGCGCCGCGTATCGAAATCTCCTTTGAGGCCTCGTCAACCGAGATGCGGCTACCCTGCTGCGGGACGACCTGCGCTACGCGCGGCACGCCGCCGCGCTGCTTCTCAAACGCCTTCTGCGCGTCGCGGCCCTTCTTGCCCTTGCGGCCGCGCTCGTCCTCGTAGTCGTCAACCTTGGCCGGCGCCTTCGGGGGCTTTGGCTTTGCGGGAGCCGCGACGGAAATCGATATCGGGTGCGCGGGCGCTGAATGCTGAAGCGGCCTGAAGCCCGACGCGGCTGTAAGCCCGGTCTTTGCCGCGCTCACGGGGACGACCGGCGACTTCGCCTTCACGCCCGGCGCCATGCGCAGGGGCTGCCTTGCCGGCGCTGCCGGTTCGGCAGGCGCGTTCTTTGCGGGGGCCGCTACCGGCGCGGGCTCGACGGTGGCCGCAGGAAGCGGCTTGCCCTCTGCGGCGGCCTTGGCTATTGCGAGATGCCTTTCGAGCTTCGCCCTCTGCTCGGCGAAGAACTTGGCATTCAGCTCGGCCGCGAGGTTGCGCTTCTCGGCGCGTTTCGCGATGCGGCCCGAAGCGCCGCCATTGGCGACAGCCGCCTTGAGCGCGGCGGCTTCGTCGTCGTCAACGGAGCTTATGGCGCTCGTGGCCTCCATGCCGGCGGCCTCGGCCGCCTTGAGAACCTCGACGCTCGTCACGCCCGATTCTCTCGCTATCTCGTAGATTCTCATGCGTCAAGCGCCTCCTCACCGTCGTCCTCGCCAGCCATGAGCTTGGCGACGGCCTGCGCCGCCGCGTATATGCCCTTGGCCGCGACTTCATCGAGCCCTGTCGCGGCGATGAAGCTCGCTTCGTCCTCACCGACGATTCCCTCGACCGAGAGGAAGCCCGCGTCCGCCATCTGGGTGGCGACCGCAGTCGACACCGAGAACGTCTCGGCGAGGTCCTTGATGGCTGCGGCCTTCTGGTCCTCGAAGGACGCGGTGGCCATCGACTTCTTTATCTCGACGTGCCAGCCGGTGAGCTTCGTCGTCAGGCGCACGTTCTGGCCGCGCTTGCCGATTGCAAGCGAATACTGGTCGGCCGCTGCCACGATGTGGACGGTATTCGGGAGAGTGGGGTCAACCTCGATGGACTCGAGCTTCGCGGGCGCGAGCGCCTGGGCCACGTACTGGCGGATGTCGTCGTTCCAACGGACGATATCGATCTTCTCGCCGGAAAGCTCGTTGACGATCGTCCTGACGCGGCTGCCGCGCTGGCCGACGCACGCGCCGACGGGATCGACGTTCTCGTTGGACGTCCTGACCGCGAGCTTAGCGCGGTAGCCGGGATCGCGGCTTACGCCCATGATCTCGACGACGCCGTCGGCGATTTCGCTCACTTCAAGGCGGAAGAGCGCCTCGACGAACTTGCCGCTCGCACGGGAGAGGATGACGCTCGGCCCCTTGGCCTCGGGATCGACGCGGAGGATAATCGCGCGGATCGGGTCGCCGACCTGGAAATCCTCGGTGGGGATGCGCTCCTTGCCGGGAAGGATCATCTCGGTCTTGCCGACGCTGACATAGATGTCGCGGTGCAAGACGGCGGAAACGGTGCCGGAGACTATGTCGCCGACGCGGTCCCTATACTCGGAGAACGTATTGGTGCGCTCGGCTTCGCGAATCTTCTGCATGATCATCTGCCGCGAAGTCTGCGCCGCGATGCGCCCAAGGCGCGAAGCGGGCATCTCAATTTCGATTGTCTGGCCCTCGGCGACAGGCTTGCCGTGATTGGCGCGGACGGCTCTCGCAATGGAAATGAAGCCGGGGCCCGTATCTTCATCGGAAGCGACTAATGTGTCATAGACATGCAAGGAGAGGTCTTTTCTGTCGATTACAACGCGGAGGTCATTGGTGACGTCGCGGTTTTTGCGCGCCGCTTGGCTAATCGCCTGTTCAATCGCCGTGAGGACGATTTCCCGGCTGACGCCGCGCTCGCTCTCGATGTGCTGGACAACCGCCAGCAGCTGACTGTTCATCGCCATTTCCACTCTCCTTTTTTGTCAAAAATCAAAACACACCTCACGGTACGGCCCATCCGAGCCGCCGAAAGATGTGTGTAGTATACCAAATAACCCCTTCCGAGGTCAACCCCGGCAGAAGAATATTTTTGCCGTCAAGCCCTGGCTATCTAGACAACGGCCGCCCGCCAGACGGCGAGCGGCCATGGTTCGGCGCACTTTGCGCCGCTATAGCAGGTTGACGATTACTGCGCGATGTCCACGAACACCTTGAAGAAGCCCTTCTCGGCAGACGGCTTGGTAACCGTGAGAATGGCGGCATCATTCGAGCCAGTGTACTGCACCAGGGTATTGGGCCTATTGAAGGTGAGGCCGGTGCTGGCCGCAACGCCATAGTAGAGACCGGGAACGAGGTCAACATTGAGCGTGACGGTGGTCGCGCCGACATCGACGGCCTTCTTGTTCGTGGCTTCCACGACTTCGGGGGCGTTCAGCGTCGCCGTCGTGCCGTCGATGGTGAAGCCCGTCGTGACGTCATATGCACCGAGCATGATGGTCGTCGTGCTTGCGGGGACGGTAATCGCGCCGTCGACAAGCTGGGTCTCGCCGGTGATCTCGTAGGTGGTAATCTCCGACGCAGAGGCGGTGATAATCACATTTGCAGTGCCAACGACTATCGTGTACTTGCCTTCGACAGGTGCAAGCGTATCGCCATTGACAACAACGACAGGGTTTTCGTAGCCCTCGGCAGGCGTAGCGGTGAAAACGATCTCATCGCCCTCGTAAACCTGCTTCGTGACGAGCGGATCACCACTGCCGTAGTAAGCGAGTGCAACATTGGAGGCACCGACCTGAAGTGCCAGGAACAGATACTGGTAGTAGGTAGTGGTCCCATCGCCATTGTCGATCGAGCCGGTCTGGTAACCAGTGTACGGCCTCACATTGAGCGAAATGCGGGTGGGGAACGTAATCTCGGCATCTTTCGAACCGAACACGAACCTGTTGCCAACCGATGCAATGGTCGCATCAAGCGTCAGTTGGACGGAGCCAGTGAGATTGATGTCTGAACCAGTTACGGCTGTACCCTCAGCATCGCCTGCGAGAGTGAATGACTTGGACAGCGTAATTGCGCTGTCGAGCGCGACAGCCGTGCCGACAAGCGTCAGGGTTTCGTCTTCTGCCACATTCGCAAACGCAGTTGCGAGATCGTAGTAGGGCGTGACGGTCTGACCATCAGCACTGGTAACCTGCGCAACGGGCTTCATCACGTAGATGCCGTCGGACTTCACCTCAAGCTTGATCGTATCGTCAACGACACCATTGACCGAGACCCTCGTAGACGCAAAGTTGTAAAGGATCGCTGACGATGGACTAATTGAAAACAGCTTGTCGCCAGCAGATGGCGTTTCAGCAAGATTTATAATCCCAATAGAAGTACCTCCTGTCGCTTCACCAACAATTGTGCCGGTAAAACCATCAAGTACATTGATATCAATGGGATATATCCCACCTTGCGTAAACGTTCCAGACCCCGTCAGTTTCGTGAAGGTCGTCGTCTTGCCTGAATAGCCATTGTCAAGCTTCATTGTACCGCTTACCTTGACCGTAGGAACAACTGTCACATTCGCATTCACGGCGCTGACAAAGCCGCCCTCAAGCTTGGTGACTTCGACGACAGAATTTGCATTGCCGTAAGCGTTAACGTCAAATTGTGTACCATTTGCGCCCGACCAGTCGGCGAGAACGGTGCCCTTCCAATTGCTCTGCTGCGTATAGGCCATGTTCGCGCTATCCGGCTTCGCCGTATATTTGGTGGTCATCGTCACGTCGCTCGCCGTGGTGAATGCGAGGGTGCCGTCGCTGACGGTGAGAGTGTTCAAAGTCGGGACACCGGAGAAAGTGAGCGTCCCAGCCCCTGCCTTGGAGACAGTTCCGTCGCCGTAAATGGTGCTGGAGAGGGCAAGCGTTGCCGCGTTAGCGTTGATCAACGCGACATTCGCCCCATTGCGCAAGCGGATTGCCGCGCTAAGCGTCACCGAACCTTCGAGGTTGATCGCCCCGCCAGTAGAGTTCTCGATGAAGTCGAGGGCGCCATAGTTCGACTGCCCAGAGCCCTTCACGACTGCACCATCATAGAAGTAATAGCAGTTCCGCGCAACACCCCTTGTGGACCAGCGCGTAGTTCCGAAATCGAGCGTTCCGTAGACCCTGACGGTTGTGACAGGGTTGGCGTCATAATTGAGCGCGTCGCTTGTGCGCAGATTGACCAGCGTCGCACCGGACTCAACCGTAATGTCGCCCGAGAGCCCGCACTCCTTCGCATTCAGCGACGTCGAGCCGGAAACGACATCGAGCAGACTGCCGCCGGAGAAGTCGTTTGCACTGGACGTGAGGCCGACAACTCCGCTCGTCTTGAGCGTCACGCCATTGGCAAGCGTAACCTTTGTCCCGATCGAAGCCGTGCCGGACAGCGTGTTCTCACCTGCCGCAAATGTCAGTGTGCCTGCACCGCTGACGGAAAGGTTTCCAACCGTCAAAGAAGCCGGTGCCGTTACCGTGGCTCCGCTTTCAATCGTCAACTGGACCGTAGCCCCCGACATGTCGGACTCCCAGGCCTTGTTCCAGACAATGTCGGCCCATGCGGTGTCGCTGCTGACCGTAGCCGTCCACACGGAACCAGCATCAGACGGGAAGACGTAGTTGGCCACGTCCGAATCGGAAATCTTACTGTCGAAGAACGCGACAGCCGTGACCTTCATTCCGGTCATGGAGTAGAACTTGTTGCTGGTACGCGTATCAGCCACCCCGCCTATTGCAACGCCGAGGGGATTATAACCAGAAGACTTCAGGTCTGCCGAAGCGCCGCGCTGTACGCCGTCCACGTAAAAAGCCGCGCCGGCAGCATACGAATAAGCCAACGCAACCGTGTGGCTGCCCGCAGAGAACGCATTATCCGTCCTGACGTTTCGATTGTCGTTCCAAATCTCATTGTTCCAGATGAACGAACTCGTTCTAGTGCGGTTCCGCTCCTCTGCAACGCCGATGAAGGGAAATTCGGCCGTATACTCGTTGTTGTTAAAAGACCCCAGCTTCAGGAACGAAAGCATCGCGCGGTTCGCACCTTCGTCCGCCGGGATGTCCTCAACCTTGATTATCACCGTCGAGGCGCCCATGTTCGAGCTGTCGCTCTTTTTGAGGGTGATAGCCGCATCGGTGTTGTTCGGGGCTATCTGCAAATATGATCCGTCTACCGCGACAGTGTTTGCGAAATCCCCGCCAATCTGGCCAAGCGTATAGCCATTTCGCGTCAACTCGGAGAAATTATAGTCTTCGGAAGCGCCGTCCCATACCGCGACGGGTGTTACCGCCATTGCCGCGATTGGAAACGCAAGTGCGATGGCCAGGTTTAATAGTTTTCTCATTGTTGCCCCTTCTTTTATTGGTGGCTACGGAAATTTGCCCACAGCTTCACCTTGTTTCGCCTTGGGCACAAAGCACCCGCCTGGTGCCCATGACGCGATTATTATACCAAATTTCTCCTCCCCGCTCAATGGGGACAATCGAAATTATTAGCTCCGGCGCTTACTTGAGGAAAACGGTTGTGCCCATCCTCTTGACGTAGAGGACGATTTCGCCATCCTCGACCGCAACACGATCAACCCATGTCGGCGAATCAACGAACTCGACAGCCTTGCCGTAGAACGCACCTGTGGACGACGTATCTTTCTTGGACAACGTCAACACATGCTTTCCATCTTCACCGTAGGCAGGACGGCTACCACCCGTCATCGAAAGCACAACCTTGACAGTGCCGCCCGCCGTCACGGTATTGCCTTCGGGAATGGCCAGCACCGGATCCATGTCTTTCCTTGTGAAGTTGAATGCCAGCTTCGCGTTGCCGTTGAGCGTCAGGTTGCCGCCAAGCGCAACCGTGCCAGACTCCGCGACCTTCAGCGTCGCTTCGTCATTGAGCGTCACCGCGCCCTTCCCTGGCCAGGAATTCGGCATGACCTCAACCGTCGCGGAATCATTGACCGTCAACCCGCCGGAGAAGATTTTTTTGTCATCAGCTGCGTCATCATGCGTGTTTGCGAAGACGAACTTACCGATGCCCTTCACCGTCACGCCAAACTTCGCCGCTGATGCGGCATTCTCCGCGCCGATCTGCGCCTCGCTCGTGATTGTGCGACCGATCGTATTGTCGTAGTAGTCGGTCGTGTCAAACGTAACGGTTGACCATGTGCTTGAACTGTTGCGCTTGAAGAGCACAAAATTGGGTGTTGTCGTGTAGTCGCCGAGATTGTTATAATACATCGTCCAGTCTGCGTAAGAGCCGAACTCGTGAGAGCCAGAGTTCACGACACGGACATAGCCGGCCCCGCGAATGATTCCACCAGGCCCCATAATCGTCTTTTTGCATGGAACGATGCAAGCGTTCTGGTTAACGCGAATCTTGTCTACAATGAACGTACCGTTGCCGCTATTGCATGTGTAATGCGTCGGATTATCCCCTCCTGGCGCAGACACCAAGAATTCGCCATTGACCTTGAATTCACCATTGAAAGTGCCAAGAAGTTTCTTATCGGAATCCTTCGCGTTAATCTTCGCGGCTTTCACTTCGGCCCGCCCGCCAGCTTCCATGTGGAAGTCGCCGTTGTGTTTGTAGAACGTGGCGTTGGGAAGATTGTAAACGCCATCGCTCTTCACTGTCGTTCCGCCATGTTCAGTCCTTTCGCCGGAACCGGTGAAGTTGTAGGTGCCGTGGATGTCGGTGGCTCTCGCAAGCCAAGTGCCCGTCGCACCGCCAGTAAACTTGACCGCTCCCGTGTTTTGTACCACATCGACATTGTCGGCAAACTCGACGGCGCTCTCGAACTCGATTGTGTTCGAAGAGTTGTTCGTGATCTTCACCATGTTGGAGAGCTTCGCACCCGAAATCGTCACGGCAGCTGAATCCTTCGGGACAACTATCGTCGTCGCCGCGAAACCGCTTCCCTCGGGATTTGTCAATGTAGCCGCCGATGCACTGCCGATAATGGCAATTCCCGACTCAGGAACGTTCCCCGAAAACCAATTTGAACCTTCATTCAGGCTTCCAGTCGATCCGCCAATCCAAATGTGGTCGCTGGCATTGCTCGAATAAATGCACCAGATTTCCTTGTTGCCATTGTCAAGGTAGAAACGCATGTTTGCGTCCGAAGGTAGCGTTGCAGAGGACAGTACGTCGCTTGCGAACGCTCCGTCGCCGGATACTGCGACAACCTTGTAAAGCCCCGAGGCGAGACCATCGGGAATCGTAACCTTGAGATTCGCACCCGCGATGGCGGCTGGGACGACGAGCGTAGTACCGACCTCGACAGTCGTCGTACCAGAATAGGCGGGCGCGACAGAAAGCGTGACAGCGCCGCCACCCTTGTAAGTCATCCCGCCCGTGTCACCGGCGGCGCCGATTGCCGCTGGTATCGTGACGGCCTTGCCGTTCGCATTGATGATTCCGCCGTTCGCGCCGACGCGCACCGTAATCCCGTTCTTGATCAGACCTGTCGACTCCAGATCGCCAACCGCCTTCAACTCGCCGCCGTTGAAAGTGAGCGTGGCGCTTCCAATCCCCAATGTCAAGCCTTTCGTTTCAAGTACGCCCGGCGTTCCGCCGGTGCTGCTAAGTTCAATTACAGCCTCCGAACCCGCGCCGTTGCCAGCAATGAACGTGCCTACTGCCTTGAATGTTCCGCCGTTTATGTGCAGTTCGGCAGGATAGTCATTCTTGGAAAAAGCAACGTAGTTTGTACCGTTGCAGGTGAAGGTACCGCCATTCATGTTGAACACGCCCTTTACAACATTAAAGTTGCAACCGATATACAGGTTGTTGGCCACGGTCATGGTTCCGCCGTTCATCGTAAACTCGCCTGACGAACCGGCCTGTGAACTCACTCTGAACTGCTCACCGACCGTCATTGTGCCGTCGTTGTGATAGAACTTGCCGACATCGCCGTCGTTCCATCCGATCGTTAACCTATTTCCAACATTCAACTCACCGTCTTCCTTGTGCAACTCAACCGTTACGCCTCCGCCAACGGATCCATTGCTGTCATGACCAAGGCTCATATTCCAAATACTGCCCGTCAAAGTGGCACCGTTCTCAAATTTCAGGACAGCAGTCTTCCCTGCCTCTGTGCCGAGCAAGACACTACCCCACGGAATAGTCGTACCCTCGCCGGACATGACAAGCGTACCTTCCGCGATGTCCGTCTGCTCTGTGCGGCTCTGCGAGAGCGTCAGCGTTCCCGCACCTGTCTTTTCGAGCGAACCCGCAGTGGGCGCGGAAATCGCAACCGAAACACCTGAGCCAACTGAGACCGATGGGACGGTGAGCGTGTTGGAACCGGAAATCTCGGCGTTTGCCGTGAAACGCGCTTCGGCAACGGCGACGTTCGCCGCAAGGGTAACCGCTGCGTTCGCCGTGGCAAAGATTGCGTTGTTGCCGTTGGCCCATGTCGCATCAGCCCCGTCCTTCGTCCAGGCATCCACGTCGCCCCAGTTCGTCTGCGTTCCGTTCCAGGTGTAGTCCTCGGCGTTGATGGTCACGACGAGATTACCATTGTCAATCGTTGTTTTATGCGACAGTTCAAGTCCGCCAAGTCTTGGCTTCACGTCGAACACGTCCGCGCTCTCAGCGGGGAAGAGCGTGAAGGACGTCCCGGCTGCGGGGATTGCGGAGAAAACAATTTCGACCGTCGCCTTGTTCTCCGCTGTCGCGGTCGTCGTCACGGTGGACGGGAGGGCATCCACCGCCGTCGCGTTGCCGTCGATGAAGATCGTCGATCCCGCACCAAGCGCAAGCGAGGCTATGGCACATGTATTCGACACGGTTGCATCCTGGTCGAACCAATGAAGCGCCGTGCCGTCGCCCACGACAAACGCGCCAGAGATGTCACCCATGTTCGAGAACGTCACCGTTCTGCCGCCCTTTACGGTAAGGCCGCCACCAGGAGACGAAGAGGCTTCCTGGAAGTCTTCGCCAATTGTAATGTTGTCATGTGCGTCAGTATCAATCGTAACGCCATTCGCGCCGATATAGACATTGAGGCTGTTGTGGGCGGGAAGGAATGAGCTGAAATAGGAAGCATTGCTCCCACATGCCTTCAACGTACCTCCGTCAATGTTGATGGTTCCTCCCTGTCCGGGATTGTTCAAATACATTTTATTGAAAGCAAGAACACCGCCATCCGTGACATTGACGACCGAAGTTACTGCGCCCGCATTGTAGTTCAACGCGATAAAGCCTTTGACAGTGACCTCTCCGCCCTCGACATTGAGAGTGGCGGAAGAATTGGCGTCCTGCCCGAGCGTGAAATTCTTGTTGCCTGCTTCGCTGTTGTCGAAGACCGCGCCGGTTTTTACCGTCAATATTCCATTTCCACCGCCCGCACCGAGCCGCGAATAATTACCGGTTGTCTTTAGAGTACCGCCTTCTATCGTCAACACGCCCGTATTGCCGGAGCCGTTGGCAAGGATGACATACCCGAAACTATACGTGCCTGAATCAATTCGCAGATATCCGTTCGTCGTTTCCGCGATATTCAGAGTGCTGCTGCTCGTCAATCCGTAACTGCTATCCGTGGCGGTAAACACGATTGGATTCTCGGCGGAAGATCCGGCATCGAGATGCAATGGTTGATGCGTCACGCCTACTTGCTGTGCGCCAGAGAACGTAACGACATGATCCCAATTGGGATTGTAGCTTTGCGTTTTGTTGTTGTTGGGCGCCGCCATCCCCGATCGGAAATACACATCATAGCTGAAGTTGCCACCGTCAGGAGCGCCGCTCGGAGTAGTCCAGTTTGCAGTATTACCTCCATTGTTGTACTTCCAGGAATTCTTGTCACTCCAATCGCTCGTTCCATTTTGTCCATAAAAGAGGAATGATTGTTTCGTTACCGCTTGAACCGTCTGCAACGCGCCAAACGCAAAAACGGCGGCAAGGAGATATCGTATAGGCCCCTTACCGCTGATAATGTTGATTATCGTGTTCATTAATTAGCTCCTTATGTTGGGTTTGTTAGCGATGTTTCGATAAATAGACCTTCTGTTTTCCTACAATTATACCACATTCTCTCCGCCCTGTGTAAAAAAAACTTAAGGTAGTTAGGATTTTCCTTAATAGGGGATTGCACAATTCCTAATAGTCGCCGCCGCAACACCAGCGCATACCTTCCCGGCGATAGAAAGGATGAGCCGCTAAAGGCGGTGCAGCTTCTGCCGCGCGTCGTCTACGCAAAGATCACGCAGCCGCGTCATGTTCGTTACCTTGCCAGCAACGCCCCGACCCGCACCCTCGAAGAAAAGGCAGAGGTTCAATTCTGAAATCTAATCTTAAATCGTAAAAAACTTTTGCGGCGGAGAAATGAGACTTTAGGCAAGCAAAAACCGCGGCAAAAACTGGAAAGTCATCATAAGGTAAAGCGTCCACAGGAAGAGAGGTGGTGACGCGCCCCTACCATTGCGGCGCGTTATGACAACGCGTCCTGCCGGGGTTTTGCCTATCGCGCCTCCTCGGACAGCTCGATCAAGGCCGTGGCGAACATGTGCGGCTATGGCAGCGCCGTATTTCTGCAAAAGCTATTCCGACGCCGCACCGGTCTAACACCTAGCGAATGGCGCACTCACAGCCGCGCAGCTGCGGACTTGACCTGCGACAGCACCTCGGGCGCGGTGCCAATGCCGTAGCGCTCGCCGACAAGGAGAACGTCTTCGTCCGTTATGCGGGAGAACTTTCCGTTGACGGAAAGCGCATGCTGGTTCTGCCAGTCGCTCCAGGACGGATCCCCGTCGGAGAAGTGGAAGCCAGTGAGATCGTAGGCCGGAGCCAGCTCCCAGCCGCCGCCTTCGCGCATCAGGAACGAAAAGTTCTTCGTGTGGTCGTCCATCTCCTTGATGCAGACATTGAACGCCATTCGCCTGAACAGCTCCTCAAGCGCTTCGTAGCCAAGGCCAAGTGCATCCGCAGTGTCAAACAGCGTTTCATACGCGTAGAGCTCCCTCGGACCGCCCTGCGGCAAATGCCGCAGCGCGCACAGCGTCTGCACCAGATGCCGCCGACTTCCATCCCGGTCAAACCGCTTCGTCATGAAATGCCTTACGCCGTCCAGTTCGTACAGGCGGCATTCGCTCATCGCTATCCCGGCGGCGCGGGCCTTGAGGTAGACGGCGTACTCGTCCTCCCCTGCATGCGGCAGTCCTGGAGGAGTGAACTTTATGAGCCAATGCTCGAACCCCGGCGGAAGATTCTCCTGTCCGGCAAGAAACTCGCCTGTCGCCCTGTCCCAGGCAACGACCGCCTTGGCCTGCGCCCCTCCGGCGGAAGTCCCCACGCGGATTATCTCGCGCAGCGCGTCGTCGCCGCCCAGCTTTGAAAGGTCGGCGTTTAGCGCCATGCGCGACTCCTCGACAAGGTTCCGCATGTCGATTGCAGTCGGCGTCTGGCGCACCGGCCCCGTGTCTGGTTCGTATGTCAATGCGCCCATGCCGCGACTGCCGACATAGGCCAGCCGATCAAGCGGCGTTATCTCGGACACGTCGATGCCGTGCGATGCCATCCATTTCAGCACAAGCCTGTTTCCGAAAGAATCCGGCAGGGAATCGGCAAACAGTCCGGGCAACCCCATGAAAGCCCTTCGCGGGAGCTCGAATTCGTCTGCCGTGTAGATGGCTTTTGACGTCGGCATCGCGAAGGGAGCGATCTCAAGTCCGCTGCGCCGAAACTCAGGGTCGTACTCGAAGCGGGAATACTGGTCGTAGGCATGGACAATCACGCCAACCCTCTTCCCCCAAAGGAATGCAGACACTGCCTTTACGGGAACATAGCTCATGCAGGCCTTCTCTTTCTGCCCGTTGCACGAACGCGCGCTTTTGCTTGCCGAGCCTTGCCCAATGCCTCCGCAAAGGCGATGGGCGAAAGCGTTTCCTTAGGTTCAAGGTCAACTATCCAATGATCTTTGCCAAGTATTCGGCAAACCTGTACGAACGTCCACAAGGTCGCTCCCGTGCCTCGCTCCAAATGGCGGATGGCGTTCAGCGAGACACCGCATCTTTCCGCGAGCACCTGCTGCGATATATTGGCTTGCAAACGATGCGAAGCAACACTTGCACCGATTAGCTTCAAGATGTCCTGCCTTGTGCCCTTTACCATCACAACAATCCTTTTTAGGTTTATTGAGTATGCATATTATACCATAACTGTCCTAAAAAAGACACTATGCCGCCATCTTTTCAACGCCGACCGGAAACAACAGGGCCTGATTGCCACAGTAG
>CADCAK010000020.1 GCA_902799385.1 uncultured bacterium
CCGTTCGCATCGGCGGTGAACTCGACCTTGGCAGCTTTCGTGTAGTGGTGATCCGAGGTTTCGTCCACAGCCTGAAGCTGGTACGTCACCTTAGTGAGCGTGTCGCCGTCCATCGTCTCCTGCCTGTCGAAGAACGTTACCTCCGTGCCGTCGGCGTCGAAGTTGTTGCCCTGCATCCGCGCGCGGATCGTATGCGTGGCGAGGTCGGCGAGCGTCGCGCCCGGGAAGACGAGCGTGGGAGTCGTCTGGTTGATCGCGCCGCCGTTGTAGGGGATGGCGACCATAAGCGACTTGTTGTCGGCCGACAGGCTGAACGTCGCCGCGCCGGCCGAACCCGGCACGAGGGAGACCTTGAGCAGGTCGCCGTCCGAAAACACGCCGTCGCCCGTTATGGTGACGAGCGTGTGCGTACCGCTCGCGGGAACCACCTTCAGCGTATTGAGGCCGTTGCCGAGAAGCGCATCCTTCTTCGCTGCCGTATCGACCTTCACCGTCGTGCCGGCCTCGATCGTAGTACCGCCCGTCCAGCCGAGGGAGCCGCCAAGCGTGAGCGTGCCGCCGCCGCAGAACTTCATCCCGCCGCCAGTGGAGGAGGAGTCCTCGGAGAAGGATGCCGGGATTACCGAGGTGGTTGTCTCATTGACGTCTATCGTTCCGCCGTTGGCCTTCACATTGACGGTTACGCCAGAATCGATGACAGGGTTGTAGTTCGTCTTTATCCGAAGTGTGCCGCCATTGAAGTTGACTGTCGCCGCACCAGTGCCTCCCTGCTTGTTGATACGGTAGGTGACGAGCGTTCCGCCGTTGAGATTGATTGTCTTCGCATAGCTGGAATTCTCGAACCTCGTCCACGGCCCCACCGTCAGCGTGCCGCCATTCATGGTGAGGGTCGCGTCGCCGTTCGTACCCATCTTGACGTCTTTGGTTATGTTCACCGTTCCGGAATCAACCGTGAGCGAACCTCTGTTGAGGTAAAACTCCAAGGGGCTGTTGATCGTCGCACCGGCGACCGTCATGTGTCCACTGTACGAACCGTTGCCGAGATACCAGTAGCTGTAGTTCGCGCCAGTCGCAAACGTTCCAGTCTCGAAACGCACGTATGCGTCTCCCTTCCCGGTTTTGCCGCTGTAATCAGTACCAGAGGCGCCCTGTAGGAGATGCGTACCGATGTAAATGCCTTCTGGATCGGATGAGCTGGCATCGCCGCTCGTGAGACCGTAGGAAGCTTTTGACGCCCGCAGAATGATTGGCGCAGAAGCCGTTCCGCAGTTGTTAAAGTACGTTCGCCATTGGTTCGTTTCCGCCGCGGAGAACGTGACCAGATTGGCTCTGTCGCCGCTGTTGAATTTATTGTGGAATTTGTCGCTGCGGAAGTACGCGCCGTCGTTGGTCGGCTTTCGCGCAGTGGTCGTCCAGTTGGCTGACGTCGCCCAGTCGGAGCTCGTCCCGCCCGCCCAGTAACAGTCTGCGGCCTGCGCAGTTTGCGCCACTGCGAATGCAAAGCTAGCGGCGAGGAGATAATTTAAAACTTTGCCCCCCCCCCCCTATGGATATTATCAATTATCGCCTTCATCGTCTTGCTCCGTTTGTAATCCTGGGTGCTATGTTGTTCTGGTGAGCGTCGAGTCTGCCAAAATCCCGCCTACCAATAAGCGTTCTGTTGGCACACTGCCCGCACATGGAAGATATTATACCATATTTTCCCTCACTGCATGCAACTACTTTTTGCAAAAAATTTCGTCGCCCCTTTTCCACGGTCCCCGGACCTTTCGCCAAACGGTCCCCGGACCTTTCCCCAAAGGTCCCCGGACCTTTCGCCCAAAGGTAGCGCTACCCCTGACAGCGCGGCACTCGTTGGGCAGCCAGGACGGACAGGACGGACAAGACGGACGGGACACGGCAGAGTAGCCCCGCGCGCGATCGGTCGGCGCGGCGAGCAGGTGCGTTTCGGCGAAATGCGTTTTCTGCCGCAAGGCAGTCGCCGCGGCGACCAGACACTACCTCTCGCCGTATGCGCCGAGGAAGGCAAAGTGCTCTATCTCCGGGTCGAGGGAAAGCTCGGAAAGGAGCGATAGCACCGAACCATCGGACGGCGACGCCTCGAAATCGAAGATGAACCGAAACTCGAAGTCTACGCCGGGAACAGGCCGCGACTCGAGCTTCGTCAAGTTCACGTCTATCGCGGCGAACTTCGAGATTATCTCCGCAAGAGAGCCGGGCCGGTGCGGAAGCGAGAGCATTATCGAAATCTTGCTCGCATCCGGGAAAATCTCAAGCCCCTTCGAAATGCAGATGAACCGCGTATAGTTGCTAACTGTGTCCTGTATCTTCTCCGCCACGACCTGAAGCCCGTACAGTTCGGCGCAGAGGCGCGAGGCGATCACCGCGACGTCGCGCCTGCCGGAAGCCGCTATTTCCTTCGCCGCCACCGCCGTGTTCGCAGCGGGAACCGCCTTTATTTCGGGGTGCGCCTTGAAGAACGCCGTGCACTGCGCAAGCGCGTGAGGATGGCTCGCGACTTCGCGGACGTCCGAAAGCTTCACTCCGGGCGGTGCCAGAAGGACATGGTCTACCCTGAGCCGCACGGCGCGCACGATGTGGAAGCTGTGCTTCTGCATCAGGTCGTAGACAGCCGTGACCGAGCCCGCCGCAGAATTCTCGACAGGAAGGACGCCGTAGGCGCAAAGACCCTTCTCCACCGCCTCGAAGACCTTCTCGAACGAATTGAAGTACATGATCGTCGGCACTTTCACAAGACGCGACGCCGCCTGCTGGGCGTACGAGCCCTCGGTGCCACAGCACGCGACAAACGCACGCGACGGGAAAGGATTTGCGTGCGCGGCAATCGAGCCCTTGATTTCGCGCACGAGCGGAGAGTCGCCCTTAAGGATGCCGCGCTGCCGCGCCTTGGAAATTGAGAAAAGCGTCGTGAAGAAAAGACGCGCCGCGTTTTCGTTTTCGGGGCCTGCGGCCTCTGAGACGCGGGTGAGAATTTCGCGTTCGCGCGCAGGGTCCGACACTGGTCCGCCGGTCTCGAGCTTCGCCATCGCGACGTCACGCGACACGGCAAGCCGCTCAAGGAAGAGCTTTACGAGCCCTTCGTCTATCCGGTCTATTTCTTTTCTGGTCTGTTCGAGGTTTTTCATTCTTAACCTTTCATTTTTTTGACAGGATTTACAGGATTAACAGGATTTTAGCAGGTAGAACAGGAGAGGCAGGAGATTAGGAGGTTTTGGATTTGTTTGTTTGTTTTTAGCATGGAGTACAGTAGAGGCAGGAGATTAGGAGGTTTTGGATTTGCTTGTTTGTTTTTAGCAGGTAGGACAGGAGAGGCAGGAGGTTTTGGAGGCGCCTTCGGCGCGGGGTCTGGGGTGCAACCCCAGCTTTTCTCCTGTATCTCCTGTTCTCCATGCTAAAATCCGCGCGTCAATGAAGTCGTGCAAGAAACGCAGCGAGGAGAATCGCGCTCTTGACCCCTGGCGCGGTTTCAAGCGAGCTGTTCACGTCGATGACGTCCGGCTTGAGCGCAAGCGCGTCAGCGACATTTTCCACGCCGATGCGCCCTGCAATTATCGACTTGTAATTGCCCTTCCTGAACGATGTATCGCCGTCGCCATGCGACGAATCGAAAAGAACGCCGTCGCCCTCCGCGCCGCCGGCAAGCGTCCACACCTCATAGCCCGCAGCCTTGAGCGCGGCGACATCCCCTTCGGTTGCGCGGCGGTGCAGTTGAACGACATCGAGCCCTGCGCGGCGCATCGTCGCGGCGATTTCGGCGGGAGTCTCACGGACGAACACGCCGACGAGCCGGACGCGTCGCCTGAGCGACGCGCCGAGCGACGAGACGATCTCCGCCGCCTTCTCGGCCGTCACGAAGCGCGGCGAGGACGGCTCGAAGATGAAGCCGAGGTAGTTGACACCAAGGCGCACCGCCTCCGCCGCGAACACGGCGTCGTTCGTTCCGCATACTTTAATTTTCATAGTGAACAGAGTTTGTTATTTAACCATGTAGAACATGTAGAGTCTCTACATGTTCTGCACGTTCTACACGGCTACTCTTTCGCTCCAAACCGCTTGACGAGCGCAGAGCCGATGATGTAGCCGTCAGCATGACGGCATATCTCATCGGCCTGCTCCTTCGAGGAAATGCCGAAGCCAGCGGCAATCGGAAGCTTCACCGCAGCGCGAACTTCGTCAAGCCGCGAGGAAAGCTCCTTCGGGAGTTCCGTCCTTGCGCCCGTTATGCCCTTAACGGTGATGACATAGAGGAACGTGTTTTCAAGACCTTCCGCGCTCGCCTTTACGCGCTCGATAGGCGTGTTGGGCGCAATCAGCGGAACGTACGACATCCCGCGCGGCTTCAATACCGCCAGAAGCTCGTCGCGCTCTTCAAGCGGCAGGTCCACGGCGAGCACGGCGTCGATCCCGGCGTCGGCCGCTTCGTCCGCAAACTTCTCAAGGCCGTTGGCGAAGAGAAGGTTGTAGTACGAGAAGAGAACAAGCCCCGTCTTGGGATGACGCAAACGGACGCGCTTCGCGAGCGCGATGACATCGTGGAGCGTCACTCCCTGGCGTAGCGCCTCGTATGCGGCGGCGCGTATCACCGCGCCGTCGGCAAACGGGTCAGAGAACGGCACGCCGAGCTCAATTATGTCTGCGCCCTCGGAAATCAGCGTCTCGACGGCGGCCTCGCTCTTCTCAAGCGTTGGATAGCCAATAGTCATGTACGCGACAAATGCGCCGCGACCCTCGGACTTGGCCTTTGCAAAGCAGTCAGAAATCCTGTTCATGGTTGGGTAGTTGGGTAGTTAGGTGGTTGGGTGGTTAGGTAGTTAGGTGGTTGGGTAGTTAGGTAGTTTCACTACTTCACTACTTAACTACTTCACTACTTAACTCTTTCCTTTTATACTGCAAGATATTCTCGAGGTCCTTGTCGCCACGCCCCGAAAGGCACACGAGAAGGATCGTTTCCTTGGGAAGCGACGGTGCGCGCTTTATCGCCTCTGCGAGCGCGTGGCTCGACTCGAGCGCTGGGATGATGCCCTCATAGCGGCACAAGTCGTCGAACGCGGCTATCGCCTCATCGTCCGTTATCGACGAGTATTCAGCGCGGCCAGTGTCGTGGAGATGGCAGTGTTCCGGCCCGACGCCTGGGTAGTCAAGCCCAGCCGATACGGAATACGTGTCGATTACGTTGCCGTCTGCAGTCTGGAGAAGCATCGTCTTCGCGCCGTGGAGAACGCCGAGACGTCCGCCGTTGATCGACGCAGCGTGCTCGCCGGTCGCAATCCCCTTGCCAGCCGCCTCGACGCCGACGAGCTTTACGTCCGCGTCGTCCATAAACCCGGCAAAAAGCCCGATGGCATTGGACCCGCCGCCGACGCACGCAATCGCCTGGTCGGGAAGCCGACCGAACTTCTCAAGGCACTGGCGACGCGCCTCCTTGCCTATGACTGACTGGAAGTCCTTGACCATCTCAGGATACGGATATGGGCCAGCCGCCGTTCCGATCACGTAGAAAGTGTCGTCGCAGTTCGTAACCCAGTCGCGTAGAGCTTCGTTCATCGCGTCCTTCAAGGTCGCGCTGCCCTCTTCTATCGAATGGACGGTCGCGCCGAGCATCTTCATGCGCTCGACATTTGGCGCCTGGCGCTTCACGTCGATTGCACCCATGTAGACTTCGCAGGGCATCCCGAGTAACGCGGCGACTGTCGCCGTCGCGACGCCGTGCATCCCGGCGCCGGTCTCTGCGATCAGGCGCTTCTTGCCCATGCGCTTAGCTAAGAGCGCCTGGCCGATCGTGTTGTTGACCTTGTGGGCGCCAGTATGGTTTAGGTCCTCGCGCTTCAGGACTATCGTCGCGCCGCCGAGCTTCGCCGAGAGGCGATTGCAGACGGTGATCGGCGATTCGCGCCCGACATAGTCCTTGAGAAGAGCCGCGAATTCGCGCTGGAACTCAGGGTCTTTCTTCGCTTCGAGATAGGCCGCCGCAAGTTCGTTAAGTGGCCCCATCAGCGTTTCGGCGACGTACTGTCCGCCGTATGGTCCGTAATGTTTATTCATGATATGGTTGGGTGGTTAGGTGGTTGGGTGGTTAGGTGGTTGGGTGGTTGTGGTATTCACCAATTTGCGCAGTTCATTTAATGGGTCTTTTGACTTCATGAGAGTGGTTCCGATAAGGAACGCGTTTGCGCCTGCGGCACGGAGCCGCGCAATGTCCGCGCTCGTCTTGATGCCGCTCTCCGCGACCTTGACGATGCCGTCCGGAATCGCCCTGAGAAGCCGCTCGGATATCGAGACGTCCACCGTAAAGTTGGAAAGGTCGCGGCAGTTGACGCCGATGATGTCCGCGCCAACTGCAACAGCCCTTTTTATCTCCTCCTCGCTGTGCGTCTCGACGAGCGCATCAAGCCCAAGACCGTGCGCCTCGGCAAGAAGCTCGGAAAGCTTCTCGTCGTCAAGGTAGCGGACGATCAGCAAGGCCGCGCTCGCGCCCGCGTCCTTCACCTCGCGAAGACGCTCCTTCTCCGAGATGAAGTCCTTCGCAAGAAGCGGAATCTTCGCGCCCGACGCGGCGACTCGCCGCAAGTCCTCGACGCTGCCCTTGAACCGCGCGGCGTCGCAGAGGACCGACATTGCGGCCGCTCCCCCTTGCTCGTATATCTTCGCCTTTGCGACCGGATCGGCCGCGACGTCGATATCCCCAAGCGACGGCGATGCGCGCTTGAATTCGGCGATGATGTTGACGCCTTCCCTACTCAGTGCATCTTTGAAGTGCATTTCACGAACTCCTTTAGTTTTTCCGAGGCACGCCCCGAGTCAATCGACTCGCAGGCAAGCTTGTAACCTTCTTCAATCGTCGCCGCATTGCCGCCTGCGACGATTGCCGCCGCCGCATTGACGAGGACGGCATCGCGCCTGACGCCGCCGATTTCGCCAGAGAGAATCCCGCAAAGGACAGCGGCGTTCTCAGCGGCATCTCCGCCAGCAAGCCCCGCCAAGTCGCGCTCGGCCTTGGGAAGCACAGAATCGGCGCTAAATAGCCCCGTCGATATCTTGCCGTCCTTTAGCTCCGAGAGAATCGTAAATCCAGTCGGCGCGATTTCGTCCATGCCCTCGGTTCCAGAGAACACAAGCGAGTGGACGCTGCCAAGCTCCTTAAGCGCCTCCGCGACCGTCGGCACGAGCTTCGGGTCGTAGACGCCAATCGCCTGGCGCGTCACGCCGGCCGGGTTGGTGATGGGCCCAAGCAGGTTGAAGAGCGTCTTGAAGCCGAGCTGACGGCGCACGTTCGCCGCAAAGCGCATGCCGGGGTGGTAGCGCTGCGCAAAGAGAAATGCGATGCCCGTCTCGTCGAAGCACGCGCGCACGCCGTCCGGCTTGAGCGCCAAGTCAACGCCAAGTTCCCTAAGGACGTCTGCCGCGCCGCACTTGGAAGTAGCGGCGACATTGCCGTGCTTTGCGATCTTGACGCCTGCGCCTGCCGCAACGAACGCCGCAGTCGTCGAGATGTTTATCGTGTGGCGCCCATCGCCGCCAGTTCCGACGAGATCGACAGCGTCATCGCAGCCGAGGTCGATTTTCCCCATCGCCTCCCTCATCGCACGCGCCGCGCCGACGAGACGCGCAGTCGTCACGGGCTTCTCGCGGCTGTCTGTCAAAAGCGCCGCGAGCTCGCGCTCGGAGTAGTCACCGCGAAGGATGCCGCGGAACTCGTGGTAGGCGACCGTCTCCTCAGACGATTCGCGCCGCGCCTCGATGCCGAAGAAATTGCGGAGCTGGCCGATTCCCTCGGGCGTGCCGATAGACTCGGGATGGTACTGCACCGACTCAATCGGCATCGTCTTGTGGCGAAGCGCCATTATCTCGCCGTCGTCTGTCTCGGCGGAAATCTCGAAGCAGTCGGGGAGAGTCGCGCGCTCCACGGCGAGCGAATGGTAGCGCATCGCCTCGAAGCCCTGCGGAAGCCCCTCGAAGATGCCTTTGCCGTCGTGGCGTATGCGGCTCGTCTTGCCGTGCATAAGCGACTTTGCGTGGACGATGCGCCCGCCGAACGCCTGCGCAATCGTCTGATGTCCGAGGCAGACGCCGAGAATCGGAATTTTCCCAGCGAACGCCTTTACCGCAGCGAGCGAGATTCCGGCAGAGTCGGGATTGCCGGGGCCGGGGGATATGACGAGGGAGTCGGGCTTAAGCGCCGCGATTCCCTCGACGTCGATCTTGTCGTTCCTGAACACCTTGATGTCGATGCCAAGTCCTGCTATCGCCTGGACGAGGTTGTAGGTGAACGAATCGTAGTTGTCGATTAGAATAGTCATGCGAGCTCCTTTGCGAACTGCGCCGCCTGGAAGATTGCCTTTGACTTGTTTATCGTCTCCTGGTACTCCTTCGCAGGGTCGGAGTCCGCGACGATGCCGGCGCCGGCGCGCATCGTGAGCGTGCCGTTCTCGAGAACCATCGTGCGTATGACGATGGCGAAGTCCATGTCGCCAGTGTAGCTGAAGTACCCCGCCGCGCCACCGTAGACGCCGCGCGGCGACTTCTCGAACTCGGCGAGAAGCTCCATCGCGCGGATCTTCGGCGCACCGGTGAGAGTGCCAGCAGGGAACGCCGCCTTGAAAAGCCCCTGCGCGTCGGCCTTGTCGGGATCAAGCTCGCCGTAGACGTTCGAGACGATATGCATCACGTGCGAATAGCGCTCGATGTGCGCGAGATCGCGCACCGCGACAGTGCCCGTCTTAGCGACGCGGCCGAGGTCATTGCGAGCGAGATCGACGAGCATCATGTGCTCTGCGCGCTCCTTGGGGTCGGCGAGAAGTTCCGCCTCAAGCGCACGGTCCATCTCGGGCGTCGCGCCGCGCGGACGCGTTCCGGCAATCGGGGCGATTGAGCCAATCCCCTTCTCAAGACGCACGAGTTCCTCGGGCGACGAGCCGATAAGCGTCTTCGAACCGACGCGGAGGAAGAAGTTGTATGGCGACGGGTTCACGAGCCGCAGGGCGCGATAGAGCGCGAGCGGCGGGATGTCAGTCTTCGCGGTAAATTTCTGCGAGGGGACGATCTGGATCACCTCGCCCGCGCGAATCGCCTCCTTGCAGCGTCCGACGATGGCGCGGAACTCGTCCTCGCTCATCTCGGGCACGAACTCGGAAAGCGACGGCGCGCCTGACGACGCGACGGGCGCGTGCCCTTCTACGTAGTGCGCGATGGACTCGGCGGAAAGAAGCCTGTCGCGCAGCTCGTCTACCTCGCGCATCGTCCTCTCGTATGCGTCGGGCGTATCGTTCGCCGCGACCTTCGCGACTATCGCCGTGTCGCGCACGGAGTCGAACACGACGAACGAGTCCACGGTCATGAACGCCTCGGGCGGAGTGCCTTCCTCGTGGCGGCGGGGTACGCGCGGCTCGAAGTCAGACACGGACTCGTAGGCGAAGTACCCTACGCGACCGCCCTGGAACGACGGCAGCTCCGGCGCAGCGGCAAACGGCCTTTCGTCCGGCTTCTCTACTGGATCGAGGCCGAGGTACGAGTATCGTCCCTTGCGCTCGCCGTTGTAGACGCTTTCGAGAATGAAGAGATCCTTCGGCTCGTCCACGATGCGGGTAAGCACCGACACGGGGGTCTCGCGGTCGGCAATGTACTCTCGGAACACGGGCGTGCGCCGTCCGCCCGCAGTTCTCCTCACGAACTCTTCTTTTGTCAGCTTCTTCAGCATTTCGCTTCTCCTTGATGAATTGAATTTCTGTTTTGAAAATAAGAAGGCGACCTTACTAAAAAAAGCAAGGCCGCCTTCAGGGGGGATTGGACAAAATCCCTGTCACCACGCCTTGCAAACGCAGCGCCACCACCAAAAGATGCTGGAAGGAATCTTGTTCATGTGCCATGTATTATATCACTTTTTTTAAAACGAGTTAGTATCCAACGGATACGGATTTGAAACTTTTTTAAATTTTTTTCGAGGCCGAATACGCGAGAGAAAGCGGGCGTGCAGAAGCACAGGCGGAATCGTAGCAAGCTGGCAGAGGACGTCGGAGACCGGCATCGAAAGCCAGATTGCAAACGCCTTGTCGTCGAGGAAGCGAGGCAGGAACCAGATGATAGGCAAGAGGACGACGCCCTGGCGGAGAAGAGAAAGGACGATCGCGACAGCGGGCTTTCCTATGGACTGGAAGAACGTCGTCGCGACGACGTTGATCGAAATAGTCCAAATCATGCAGTTCGCGAGCTGCAGGTCGCTCGCGGCAAGGCGAATGACATCGGGGCTGTCGCTTGGGACGAACATCCGCGCAATCAGCGTCGGGAACGGCGGCACCACCTGGATGACGAAGGCAAAGACCGTCAGCGCCGTAGTGACAAGCAGGCCCTTCTTGAGCGCCTCGAGCACGCGGCGGAAGTTCCGCGCACCCCAGTTGTAGCCGAAGATCGGCTGAAGCCCCTGCTGGCAGCCGAGCACAGGCATTATGACGAGTATGAGCGCGCTGTTGAAGACCCCGAGCGAGGCCATCTCGGCCGTGCGCGACGCCTCGTCGGGCATCCACTTCGCGAACGCGACCTGAAGCGAGGCGATTATCACAGCGCTCATGAAGTGCTGGAGGAACGGCGCAAGCCCTATTGCAAAAGTGCGGCAGACAAGCGACGGATATATCCAGATGCGGCGCAGCCGAAGACGCACGACGCTCGTGCCGCGAAGATAGTAGGAAAACGCCCAGAGGCACGAGAGCAGCATCGAGATGTCCGTCGCCCACGCCGCGCCGACGACGCCGAGGCCAAAGCCGAAGATGAGTATCGGGTCGAGGATCACGTTCGCGCCGAAGCCGACGACCATGCACATCATCGCGCGAATCGCACCGCCCTCCGCGCGATGCAAGGCGGAGAGGCCGAAGGCAAGGTGGGAGAAGAGATGGGAGAAGAGGACGATTTGCAAATACGACTTCGCCGCTACCGCCGCACCGGGCGTCACCTTGTCGGCGCCGCAAAGCGAAAGCACCTGGTCGAGAAAGACATAGAGAAGAGGAATGAGAACGGCGTAGAGCAGAATCTTGAGCGCGATCGTCTCGCCGACGAGCTTCTCGCAAGTCACGCGGTCGCCTTCGCCGAGCTTTATCGAGAGAACCGCCGCGTGCCCGACGCCAATGAGCGGGCCGAACGCCGTGAGCAGCATCATCGCCGGCATCGCGAGCTGGATGCCGGCCATCGCGTCCACGCCGCATCCGTGGCCTATGAACGCGCGGTCGATTACGGCGTAGAGCGCATTCAGGGTCATCGCGACCAGCGCAGGCCACGAATACCTGAAAAGAAGGCGTCCGATCTTGCCGGACGCCAACTCTTTAACCTCAGAATACGACAGCGACATCTGGAAGCGACTTTCGTATCCGCGCCATTTCGTCCGGCGTCATCTGGAGATCCCCGAGCTGGAGCGCCTTCAGGCGCCGCCAGGCCGAGAGGTCATCAGGCAGTCTTGTTACCTTCGTGCGCGAGAAGGAGAGGAACAGAAGCCCTTCCTTCTTCGCGAGCCATTCGGGGATTTCCGAAACGGGATTCCCCGAAAGGTCGATGTCGGTGAGCGAAGGAAGGTCCTTCAGGGTCTCGGGAACTTCGTTGAACCTGTTGTCCCTGAGGTAGATGCGGCGAAGCGACTTGAGCTCGCCAAGCGGCGGAAGCGCAGAAAGCCGGTTCGAGTTGAGACGAAGCCACTTGAGCCCCGTGAGCGAAGCCACTTCGTCGACGTTCGTGAGCGCGTTGCGGTCGAGGTTCAGGTAGTCCACCTTCGAGGCGTCGAACGACTGCCCCTTAAGGTCTGCGAGCCCCTGGTCCTTGAGGTACACGCGAG
The DNA here is from genome assembly GCA_902799385.1 of uncultured bacterium. GTDB lineage: Bacteria > Verrucomicrobiota > Kiritimatiellia > RFP12 > UBA1067 > UBA1067. Next base: position 11,831 of record CADCAK010000020.1, read on the forward strand.
CGCCCTCCGGAACAGTCTTGTACGCTGGCTCCGGCTCGTCAAAGCAACCCGCGAACGCGGCGGAAACCGCCGCGGCCGCGAATGCCTTTCTGAGAATGCACTTCATCTTCAGTTCGCAGCGGCGACGATTCCGGCGAAGTCGGCCGCCTTGAGGGCCGCGCCGCCGATGAGACCGCCGTCGATGTCCTTCTTGGCGAGAAGCTCCGCCGCGTTGCCGGGCTTCATCGAGCCGCCGTACTGGATGCGGACGGTCTCGGCAGTCTCGGCGCCGACGAGCTTCGCTAGCGTGGCGCGGATGAGCGCATGGACTTCCTGCGCCTGGTCGGGCGTAGCTGTGCGGCCGGTGCCGATTGCCCACACGGGCTCGTAAGCGATGACGAGCTTCGCGCAGTCGGCGGCCGTAACGTCCTTGAGGCCGACATTCATCTGGCGGACGATAACCTCTTCGAGCTTACCGGCGTCGCGCTCCTCAAGCGTCTCGCCGACGCAGACGATGGCCGTGAGGCCAGCCGCAATCGCGGCCCTCGCGCGCAGGTTGACCGTCTCGTCCGTCTCGCCGAAGTACTGGCGACGCTCGCTGTGGCCGATGATGACGTACTTGGCGCCCGCGTCGAGCAGCATCCCCGTCGAGATCTCGCCCGTGTACGCGCCGGACTCCTTCCAATGGCAGTTCTCGGCGCCGACGCCGACATGCGTTCCGGCGGCCGCCGCGACTGCGGCAGGCACGTCGATCGCGGGCGTGCAGCACACGACCTCGACATTCGTGAAATCCTTCGTCGCCTCGACGACGCCCTTGACGAGGGCGGCGGTCTCTGACGGCTTGACGTTCATCTTCCAGTTACCGGCTATGATTTTCTTTCTCATTGTATCTATTTCTCCTATTGTGAAATTTTGGACTTTGAACTTTACACTCTCCGCTTTACTTTACACTTTCCACTTTACACTTTAAACTTTCTATGCTTCACCCCGGACGACTTGAACATCTCCTTGACCTTGTCGATGAAGGCGTAGTCGCCACCGTAGACGACCTCCTTTATGCCGGAGTTGATGATCAGCTTCGCGCATGTGAGGCAGGGGGAAATCGTGATGTAGATCGTGCTGCCCGCGATGGAATTGCCGTAGTAGGCGGCCTGACAGATCGCGTTCTGCTCGGCGTGGGTGCAGAGGCACTCCTCAAGGTGCGCACCGCTCCTGGTGGTGGCCGCGCACCTCGGGCAACCGCCCGCGAAGCAGTTCTTCACGCCGCGCGGAGTGCCGTTGTACCCGGTCGAGAGTATGTGGTTGTCCTTCATGATGACGGCACCGACCGAACGCCGCATGCAGTTGCTACGCTTCGAGACGACTGTCGCGATCTCCATGAAGTACTCGTCCCAGCTCGGACGCGGATCTTTGGTTTTCCTGGCCATTGGCGTGATATTATACCATTGTGACACGGCTTCCGGCAACGGACGCGTCAGTCGCCGGAAGCGCAGTCGCGGACTACTTCGCGGGGCGGAGGATCATGTTCCTGAAGTCCGCGTCGGAGTGGTCGCCCTGGAGGTAGATGGGCCCTGGCACAAACTCGTTCGCGTCGATTGCGCCGCCGGTGATGCCGACCACGGGGGCGTCCTCTATGATCGTGACGCCGTTCAAGACGACGGTGAGATGGCGCTTGTAGAGCGTGACCGAGACGTGCTGCCACTCGCCTGCCGGCTTCTCGGCGGCGACACTCGCCGCGACGCGCCCGTAGTACGCGGCCATGTTGTGCACGTGGACGGGCTTGCCGTAGCTGTCCACGACCTGGCACTCGTAGCGGCCGCGGAGATAGACGCCGGAGTTAGACTTCGCAGGCACGCGGACGTCGTACTCGAGGTTGAAGTCGTAGAAGTCGGCGCGCTTGGACATGAGGTTGGAGCCGCCGCCCGCCCACTTGCCGTCGGGCTTTAGGCCGAGCTCGTTGGAAAGGACGCCGTCCTTGAACTTCCAGCCGTTCTTGGCGTTCTCGTCCATCAGCTTCCAGCCGTCGAGACCGTCGGCGAGCAGGTCGATCGGCTCGCCGAGCTTCGCGTCCTTCGTCGACGCGGGCTTTATGACGGGGTTGCGCCAGCCCTCGACGGACGTCTCGGGCTTGCCGTCCTTCTTGACGGTCGTCGCGACGAGCGAGTTGCCGTCGACAGTGCCTTCAAACTTGAAGCCCCACGGATGGTCAAACGTAATCTTGTTGCCCTCGACGACGACGTTCTTCATCGGTATCGGCGACGCCCAGCGCCAGAGGACGAGGGCCTGCGCCGCGCCGTTCGCGTCGCGCGAGACGATCATGTGGCCTGCGTTCATGCTCTCGTAACCGAGCTTGAGGCCCCAGTTGCCGACGACAGGATCCTTGGGATCGACGCCGAAATCACAAGTGCAACACCCGGCGAGGGCAAGCCCTGCCGCCAACGTAGATAGCATCTTCGTATTCATGCGCATTATTATACCATAAAATCGCAAAAGGCGGGCAAGACCCGCGTCCGCCGCTGGGCTACTTTGCGCCGAAAGGCCTGGGCTGGGTCCAGCGGTTGACGAGCGGGCAGAGCGCGTTCATGATGAGAATCGCGAACGAGCAGCCCTCGGGATACGAACCGAACTGGCGAATGAGCATGCAGAGAAGTCCGCAGCCGAAGCCGAAGACAAGCTTGCCCTTCGCGGTGATCGGGCTCGTAACGTAGTCCGTCGCCATGAAGCAGGCGCCGATCATCACGCCGCCCGTCAGCACCTGCATCGTCGCAGGGGCACCGCCTGCAACCAGCGAATAGACGAAGACGGTCGCGATGAACGCGACGGGGATGTGCCACGTTATCACCTTGCGCCACAGGAGATACATAGCGCCGAGCGCAAGCGCCGCCGCCGACACTTCGCCTATGCAACCGGGCATGTTGCCGACAAGCATGTCGCAAAGCGAGGGGACGCCCTTGCAAGCGGCGTTGCAGAGCCCGTGGGGGGACGCGGAGGCCGTCGCCTCGGCGACGAACCAAGTCTTCATCACCGCGAGAGGCGTCGCAGTCGTCGCAGCCTCGGGAGTCCTCCACCAGAACGGCTTGAGCCAAGTTGTCATCGGGCCGGTGAAGGAAATGAGCATGAACGCGCGCGCGGCAAGCGCGGGGTTGAACGGATTCATGCCAAGGCCGCCGAACACCTGCTTCGCGATGGCGATAGCGAAGACCGAGCCGACTGCAGCCATCCAAAGCGGGATCCCCGCAGGAAGGTTGAGAGCGAGAAGAAGGCCCGTCAGCACCGCCGAAAGGTCGCCTATCGTGCTCTCGCGCTTCATAGCCATGCGACAGAGCGCCTCCGTCACGATGCACGTCGAGACGCACACGGCGATCGTCCATACTGCCGGCATGCCGAAGAAATAGATGCCCATCGCGGTCGTCGGGAGAAGCGCGACTATGACGTCGAGCATGATGCGCGAAACGCTCGCGTTGGCATGCGCGTGGGGGGAACTGGAGAGGATGTAGTGCTCAGCCGTGTCTTTAGGTCTCATTTTGCTCCTTCAAATAGTATCCACCTTGCTTCGGCGTACCGCGGAATTCAAACTTGCCGTACAGCCTTCGGTCCATGCAGCGCCTAATTGCCCTTATGGGAATGCCCGAAAGTTCTGAAAGCGCCTTCATGCTGCACCCGGGATTGGAAACCATGGTTGCAAGTAGCCTAGTCGAGTAGCTTGGGTTCTTGACCTCCTGCACGGAATAGTCCGCAAGCGTGTCGGCGACCGTCCGGTTGCAGCTCTCGACCGTGGCAGGGTGCAGCCTCTGCACGAGGCGCACAAGTTCCTCGCGGGATTCGACGCACCGCCTGTCGGGCCCAGACTTGATCCAGTACCTGCCATCCTTGTCGGAATACGGCTTCGACGCGCCCTCTGCAATCGTCACGCACAAGACCAACTTCCCGCAAATGATGTGGTACTCCGTCTGCGGATAGACAAACGGGCGCACATTGGAGTTCGCAACGGAGCTGATTTCCTTGTCGAGCACTTCCCTGCTCGCATCGTCAAGGCCGATTACCCTGCCGCCGTCCACGCCGAACACAATGATTCCGCCGAACGAGTTGGACATGGCCACGAACTCCGCCGCCAGCTTGTCGCAACCAATCGGGCCGCGCCTGAACTGCGTAATGCTGTCCTCGCCCTGAATGACCTTCTCAAGTATCTCTGTCTTGGTCATTTCTTCTCCACCGCCGCCTGGGCCTTTGCCTTCTCCGCCGCGATGCGCGCGCGAATCGAGTTCTTCGCGCGGCGGCAGCTCTGGGTTATCGTGCGGTAGGCCGGGCAGCCGAAGCTGCACGCGCCGCACTCGATGCAGTCCATCACGCTCGCGTCCTCGGCGGCCTTGATGTCGTTTGCGTCGACGGCCTTCGAGATGAGCGCCGGGTTCAGGTTCATCGGGCACGCCCTGAGGCAGCGCCCGCAGTTGATGCACGCTCCCGACGCATACTGGAAGACCTTTTTCCTAGAAAGCAAGAGCAGGCCAGACGTCGTCTTGGTCGTGCCGATCTCGAGCGTCGAGACGGCGAAGCCCATCATCGTGCCGCCGGAGATGACCTTCGCGGGCGGCTCCTTCTCGCCGCCGCAGAACGCGACGAGGTCGGCGTATTTCGTGCCGCTCGGCGCAAGGATGTTCTTAGGCTCGACAACCGCATCGCCGGAAACCGTAGTGACGCGCTCGAGAAGCGGCTCGCCTAATTCCACGGCGTCGGCTATCGCGGCGACAGTGCCGACGTTCTCGACGACGCACCCGACGTCGATCGGGAGCGCGGGCGGCTCGGGAACGACGCGCCCTACCGTCGCAAAGATCTGGTGCTTTTCGCTTCCCTGCGGATAGAGAACGGGAAGGACGACGATCTCAACGTTGCCATCAATGTCGGCAAACGCCTTCCCCATCGCGTCAATCGCCTCGGGCTTGTTCGCCTCGATGGCGATCCTCACGGCGGGCTGCCCGAGGATCTTGCGCATGATCTCGACGCCGAGGCGGATGCGGTCGGCGCGCTCGAGCATCACGCGGAAGTCGGCGGTCAGGTACGGCTCGCACTCCGCGCCGTTGAGGATGAGGTATTCGCAGCGCTTACCGGGCGGCGGGTTGAGCTTCACGGACGTCGGGAAGCCCGCACCACCCATGCCGCATATCCCCGCTTCCTCGACGCGCTTCAAGAGCTCCTCTCGCGTCGCAGTCTTCCAGTCAAGCGGCGGAAGAATCGAAGCCCGCTCCCCATTCCCCTCTTCCTTCGCGGTCGTATCGAGGATCACCGCGTCGGCCTTGCCGCCCGCTGGGCCAAGGCGCTTCTCGACGGCCTTGACCTTGCCGTCGGCCGGCGCGCGGACGCATACCGAAATAAAGCCGTTCTTCTCGCCGACAACCTGGCCGCGCCTCACGAAGTCGCCCGGCTTGACGAGGCACTTCGCAGGCGCGCCGAGATGCTGCGACATCGATACGACAAGCTCGGCGGGAAGCGGCAGCTTCTCTATCGCCTTGTCGCGAGCCAGTTCCTTGTTGTAGTCGGGGTGAACCCCGCCTTTGAACTTAAAAGGTGATTTTACAGTCTTCACTATCAGTCCCTTCCATCTGCAAGGAGCGAACCATGTCGATATTATAGCAAATCCACGACAATCTGTGGCAGGCAAATTGCCAATGCCATTTTATTTGGTCGGACCGACGAGATTTGAACTCGTGACCTTTTGCACCCCAAGCAAACGCGCTACCAGGCTGCGCTACGGTCCGACGTCATGCCAGATCTTATTGGTAGCGGGGGCTGGATTTGAACCAACGACCTTCAGGTTATGAGCCTGACGAGCTACCAGGCTGCTCCACCCCGCAATCTGGCTTTTCCGACTGGCGGGGCTGGCGGGAGTTGAACCCACAACCCTCAGATTCGTAGTCTGATGCTCTATCCAGTTGAGCTACAGCCCCAAATCGGAAAACGGGAGATAGTATACTCTTTTTCTCTCCGGAATGCAAGGGGGTCGCCGTGAAAAAAAATGTCGGGGGATGGCCGCTGTTGACAGCATGGAGTCCAATTCAGTAGAATACACGCCACATGAACCCGGTTGACGCCGACATACTCGGCGAAAAGCCCGCAAAGTGAAGAGCCACACGCCAGACATCGAGATCATCTACGAGGACAAGGACATTGTCGTCGTGGACAAGCCGTCTGGCGCAATCGTACACCCCGCGCCCGGACACGAGGAAGGCGCACTTACGGCCGCGCTCGTGCGGCTCTACCCGCAGATGGCGCGCGTCGGCTCGGCCGAGAGGCCGGGGGTCGTCCACCGACTCGACATCGAGACAAGCGGCGTCATGGTTTTCGCCAAGACCCAGGAGGCGTATCTCGACCTCCGCCGCCAGTTCGAGTCGCACGAGACGGTCAGGAAGACCTACCTCGCCGTCGTCCACGGCAGCCCACGGCCGAAAAGCGGGACGATAGACGAGCCCGTCGGGCGCGAACGCCTGAGCGCGGTCACGCACTGGAACACCCTCGGCAAGCACGACGGCATATCGCTCGTCGAGTTCAAGATCGACACAGGGCGCATGCACCAGATACGAATCCACGCGGCATCCCTCGGCTGCCCCATAGTCGGCGACAAGACCTACGGCAACGCCGAAAAGGACCGCCGCATGAGACGCCGCCCGGCGCGGCAACTGCTGCATGCCGTGGAACTGTCGTTCCTGCATCCCGCCACCGGGAAGCGCGTCACCTTTGCCGCGCCGCCGCCAGAAGACATCGTCTACGCCTGAAGCGGCAAGGCACGTCCGCGCCGTGCGGTCAATCGGATAGTTCCCTGACCTTCAGGTTGCAGAACGAGACGGTCGAGTCGCCGTGGTCCTGAAGGAGAATGCGTCCTTCGGGGATCTCGCCCCAGTCCTGCGGCTTGCCGGCGGCGTCAACGCCCCAGTCCGCGTACTTCGACGCCTTCACCGCCGCCTTGAACGCAGGCGTTCCGCGCTCGTACTCAAGGACCTTCACGCCGTTGAGCCAATGCTCGACATGCGTGCCCTTCGCGACGATCATGCCGCTGTTCCACTCGCCCGCGCCCTTGAGAACCGGGTCGGCTTGGGCGGGGAATATGTCGTAGAGCGACGCGGACTTGCGGTTGCCGTCCTTGCCCTTGTCAGAGTCAGGATGCCCGTTTTCGAGGATCTGATACTCCTCGCACGTGCCCTTGTTGAGCTTCTCATCGTAGAAGTACTTGACGCCGGAATTGGCGGACTCCGTAAGGCGGAAGTCGAACTTGAACGCAAAGTCGCGGTACTTCTTCGCGGTCACGATGTCTCCGCCACCGCCAAGCTTCTGGTCCTCCGGCGGGAGCGGGAACCACTTGCCGTTGGCGATGCCGTTCACGGGGCGCATCGTGAGAGTGCCGTCCTTTATAACCCACCCCTTCTTCGGCGGCGCCTTGCAGCCGCCCTTCACGGCGAGCCAGCCGTCGAACGTCCTGCCGTTCCACGCGAGCTTCCAGCCATCGGCCTTCTCGGCGTCGGTGAGCGTGTTCGCGCCCTCGGGAGCTGGCCTCATCCTGGCCTTCGCCTTTATCGCGTCGCACACGCCGCGCTCGTAGGCGATGCACTCCACGACGGCAAGGAGGTTGTCTTTGAAGTCCTTCTCGTACTCAAGCGAGCAGACGCCGTCGTAGCCGATGTCGGCAAACGCCTGAAAGATCGGCACGAGGTCGATCTTGCCGCGCGGAAGCGGAACGGCGCCGCCGTCCTTCTCGCCCTTCGGGAAGTTCTTGATGTGCGCGTCGAAGATGCGGTCGGCGTACTTGCGGATCGTCGCGGCCGGATCCTTGCCGCTGCCGTACTCCCAGCCGACGTCGATGCAGAAGCCGATTCGCGGGTCGAGGTCCTTGACGAGGTTCCACCCGTACTCCACGTCGGGATACATCTCCGGCGAGGACGGCCCGTGGTTGTGGATGGCATACCTGATGTCGAACTCCTTCACAAGCCTGTCGATTTCGAGAAGCAGCTTGCGGGAGCCGCGACGCCTGTTCCACGAGTCCTTCGCGTCGGCCGGTTCGTATGGAACGCCGACGAGAGTCTTTACGCCGAGACGTCTGGCGAACTCGAACTGCTCGCGCAGCTTCGCCGCGTCCTTGACGTAGACTGGGCCGAGGGCATAGGGCGTCACGCCATAGGACGCGCACTTCTCCCTGAACGCGGCGATGTCGGCGTCGGTCGCCGAGAACGGAAGGTGGAAGTCCTTCACGCATAGATAGTGGACGTCGGCCTTCTGCATGATCGCAAGCGCATCGTCGAGCGAGCGCTTGTTGAACGTATACCCGGCGACGCCAATCTTGAACGGAACTGCCGCGAATGCCCCGAGCGAGGCAACCGCAGTGGCGGCAAACAGAATCTTCTTCATGTTCTCCTTTTCAATTTTCAGCTTTGAACTACATGATTCACGCCATCGGCTTAAGGTACTTCGCGTAGTCGAGCCCCGCCGCCTTGAGCGAAAGCGACAGGTCGAAGCGCCCGCGCGCGAACGGCACGAGTAGCTTATCAGTCTCGGCGTCGCCCGTCGTCTCGTTCGCGGCGTTCCACGAAAGCCGGCCCTCGGACCTGCCGCGCCCGATCTCCATGCACATGCGGCCGAGCGAACAGAACGCCGTGGACCTGTGCGCGCCTTCGGCGTCGCAGACGGTGTACTGCGGGTCCTCGCGCGCAACCGCCTCAAGGAAGTTGAGGAAGTGGTCGTTGGTCGCAAGGAACTTCTCGCCGCCGTGCGAAAGCACGTCGTCCTTGACTTCGCTCGGCTTGAGGTCCGCAAGAAGCGACGGCTTCGACGCCTCTATTGGGCCGAGCTGCCCGGGAGCCACCTTGGGATCTGGATCGCTCGGCGTCACCTTCATGGCGCCGCGCGTGCACCATAGCCAGTCTCCGTTCTCGCCGACGAACTTCACGCCCATCTGGAACTTGCTGTTGACGTGGACGTCCGTGCCGCCGCAGTCGTAGTGGAGGTCGTATGTCGTGTGGACGTTCCAGAGCTTGTTGCCCGAAAGATCCATCCACTCGCACGTGCCACGCACCGACGACGGGTCGCGGCCGAGGCCCCACGCCGTGATGTCGAGGTGGTGTGCGCCCCAGTTCGTGATCATGCCCCAGCCATAGGGCGCGAGCTGTATCCACCCCGGGCGATCGCCGATGCGCTTGAGGCTGCGGGGATGGCAGCGCGTCCAGTTGTACGGAGCGGCCGGATCGGTCGGGCCGAGCCATGCGTCGTAGTTGAACGTCGCAGGAACGGGCTCGGGCCTGCGGTCGCCGCCGGAGTGGTCGCAGCCAAGGCCTACCTCGACGCGCGCGATCTTGCCGAGGCGGCCGTTGCGCACGAGGTTCACGACCTTGCGGAACTGCGGGCGCGACCTCTGCCACGCGCCGACCTGCACGACGAGGCCCTTCTTCTTCGCGATGTTGGCGACGACGCGGCCTTCCTGAATCGTCTGGGCAAACGGCTTCTGCAGGAAGATATGCTTCCCGGCGAGCAGGCAGTCGGTCGCGACAATGGCGTGCTGGTGGTCGGGCACGCATATAAGCACGGCGTCTATCGACCTATCGGCGAGCATCTCGCGGTAGTCACCGTATGTCTTGACTTTCTGGGCTATGCCCTTCTTCGCGTAGCGCCTCTCGATCACCTTCTTGCCGTATGCCGCGCGCTCGGCGTCATACTCGCAGACGGCTGTCACGACGCAGCGGTCGGCAAACTGCTGGACGCCGGGGACGTCCATCGTATGCGCAATGCGCCCATAGCCGATTACCGCTATGTTTATTTTCCTGTTTGCAAGGAACCCGCCGATGCAACCGGTTGAAAGCATAGGCGCGGCGCCGCTTGCGACCATGCCGGAAATGAACTGACGTCTGTCCATGATTCGAAAATCTCCTTTCAAGACAATGCTGGGGAGTATATCAAATTCTTCCCCGACATTGCAAACGAAAGATGACTGTCGCCGCTATTCGACGTCAACCATCTTCTCTCGCGCGGAACCGTCCGCGTCCTTCCACGCCAGGCGGTAGCGGCCCTTGAAACCGCGAAACGCGACCTTGCCGTCCTTTGCATTGACTGCCGCCTTGGTCTTCCACTCGCGGTTTATCAGGTCGTCCATCGCGAAATAGGCGGTCTTGGGCTTCATGTCGCGGGTGAAGATGCCGCTGATGGAAGGCTCGCCCGGCGCGCCGCAGTTGTCCACGACGTTCCACCACGTGATGCCGTTCATCTTCTCGACCGCAAACCAGGCGCGATACAGATTGCGCATAATAATCGCCTGCACCATCTGCCCCTTCGGCGAGTTGTCGGGCGCGGTAATGGTGATTTCCGAAAGGTGGATCGGGCGACCGGCCTGTGCCAGCAGCTCGAACCGTGCTGCAACGCCCTCCGGCGTTAGGTGCTTCGGCCCCTTGCCAGCGGCGATGTTCGCGCTCTCCTTAGGGTTGAAGAGGTGCATCTGCGAGCCGACAATGTCGATGCGACGCCCTTTTGCCATCAAGTCCTTGATTTGCGCGACGTAGTTGGGATTCATCGCATAGTCGTTGATGTTGAGCCACGCCGTCTTCGGCAGGCATTCCTCGGCAACCTTGAACGCATTGTAGCAGAGGTCTCCCGCCGTGACGCCGTAGCGCCCGGACTTCTGGAACGGCTTCCCGGTCGCCGAGTCGCCGTGGAAATCGGGCGAGGACTCGTTGCATACGTCCCACGAATCGACGGCAGAGCCATATCGGGCGGCGATCTGGCGGATGCGCTCGAACGTCAGGCGATTGAAGTTCTCGAAGTACGTTGGGCAGAGCTTCGCGACTTCGTCTTCGGAGAGCTTTCCGAATATCTTCCGCCACGAATTCGGCCACGACTTGACGCCCTTCTTGACGCCATCGTCACGGCCAAATTCCTTGACGCCCATCGGGAACTTGGGGTCGTGTCCCGGCGGCATTACTCCGCTCGCCGCCGCAAGCGCGTCCTTCTCGGCCTTGGGGCAGAAGTCGTCCCATATCCACGACGGCGTATGCCAGCCGTTGTTGCCCCAGCATAGCGGATGGCCGTGGATGCGGCAGCCGCGCTCCTTGAGGAACGCGACCACGGGATCCGGCGGCGGGCGCCTCCAGTGCGGCTCCTTCCACGGCTCCTTGCAGGAGTTCCAGAACGACTCCGTGTCCCTGTCGCTCTCCTCGAAGCGCACCTTCCCATGGTATGGCTCAAGCGTCTTCCAGTAGAACGCAACGGTCCCCGAGTTGAAGAGCGTCCCCCACAGCGCCTTGTACCTGTCGTTGCGCTCCTTCGAGCCGAGCTGGTTGAAGTTGAACGTGTGCGCACCGAAGAAGAAGGCGTGCGAGACCTGCTCGACCGCGACTTCCGCGCCGTCGGGGATGCCGTCGATCGCGATTTCTGCATCCGCCTTGCGGTACTTCTCGATGTCTGCGTCAATCCGCTTCTGGGCGTCGTCGTTCCAGACCTTCCAATACCCGTCGCTCATTACGGAGCGGTCGATCTCGAATTGCGCCTGCGCAGACTGCGCAAGCAAAGCCAGCGCGGCAACGGCGATTATAGTTCTCATATATTTCTTCTCTCCTTTCCCTTTCCACAGGGAAGATTTACATCCCGCAAAGTTGACTTTCCAAGCTCATAATGTTAATCTGCGAGGATTGTAGCATATTGCTGCGCATTACGCAACCATGTCGGCATAAAATCTCCTGTTGGGAAGTTGTACAATCTCGTGGGTCAAAATAGAACGGCGGCGGCGTTTTCCGGCATGAACTAGGGAAAATAAGAAATCCACCTTGCATAGAATGAGCTTCTTCATTTCGCGTTATCCATCAAATTCAGCGGCTTGCCGTCGAGACGGAATGCAAAGCGAACGACATATCAGCCTTGTCCCACGAGTTCGTGCCCAAGGCTGCGCAATTGATAAGGTTTGTCGCTGCCATGATTGCGATAAATGCGTTGTCCTCGTCTGCGACCTCCGGCGGCGACCAGAGAAGATCCGCATCGTCCCGCAATGACGTGTCGCCCGTCTCTATCCCGCCAATGTAGAACCAGACGGTCACGAGAAGCGGAACGCCAACAATTACTGCAACAGCTACAAGTAGAATTCGCTTCATCATGGGCTACAGCTCTCCAATCACTTCAATATCCCCGACTTTCGTTGCTTTCCGTCTCTTCCTTCATTCTCAACGGCTTTGGGGCATATTATAGCGCAACTGCCGCGATGAAATCATGTGCGAGCATCCCGTCATCTTGGCATTCCACCACTTGTTTACAATCATAGACAGGCAACCCGGCCAAGCGCGGGCTTGATTGTCGACTTTATGTCCTTCCAGATGCTGTTTCTTGCAACGTCCATCTCGTACTGGCTCTGGAGATTCTGCCAGACCTCGGGCGAAGTTCCGAAGAACCTGGCAAAACGCAAGGCCGTGTCGGCAGAAATGCCGCGCCGCCCGAGTCGTTCACGCGACGAAGCGGCACGTGTATCTCCTTAGCAAGGCGATACTGCGAGATCCCCATCGGCACGAGGAACTCCTCGACCAATATCTCACCAGGATGTACAGGCTTCATTTTCATTTATCCTTAGATAGGATAACTTATTTGGTTAGCAATGTCAACCCCCTCCCGTACCCACACGTCGCGCAAACCGTCAGCACCGCGCAAACAGGCCTTTTACAACGGTCCCGCTTGCGCCGACTGCTCATAGGCACTCAAAGACAAGATAAGTCTTTCCCCCTGAGGAAATCTTGTGCAGGATTGAATAGTAACCATCGCGGCGAAAGTATGAAACATCAAATTCCTCCGGCAATTCAACAGCCACTCTGCCCATTTTCATCAGGCGCCGGAAGTGGTCGCCTATTTTGGTCATGTCACTGCTGCCACCACCCCACGCATAACCAGGGACAAAACATTCTGGATCCTGAAGCTCGCCGATGAGCTCGAACACAACCACCTCCTCGCGCATATCTATACCGCCGAGGAAGACGAGCTGCGACCGCTCGATGTGCGTGGGCTTGCAAATGCGTTCTTGTATCCATTCCTCGCAGGGAGCGCTCGTCATGCGAGTCGGAACGCAATAGGAGAATAATGCGGCAAACACATAGACGAAGAAGGCGACTACCACAAGCGCCAACTGTCCGGCCGCCCGTCCAAACCTGCGTCGAAAGAGCGATACAACCATCGCCACACCAACATTCACCCAAAGTGCAAACAGCAGTCCGAGATGGATGTTTTTCGGCCATGCGACAAGGTCAGAAAGCATTCCGTTAAGCATCTGCAGGACATACAGCGCCAACCCCATCGCGACAAAGAGCGCAAAAGCCCCCCACCACGTATCGTAGACAATGCCGACCGTCTTTCTCCAAAATGTCTTTTTCATATTTTTCCTTACTTGCTGGGCGCGGCAAACATGGCATTTACAACGATTTTGCGGAGCCAGACTTTTTGTGCTTGCGGTCATGATTGTGTCTTGCCTCTTTTCGGCTAGACTTAAGAGCTAAAGACACCAATGCAAAGACTACAAGAACAGCAAGTGCAACCTTGAACGAGAGAGGCAACGGCGTTGGATTGTGCAGCACACCTCCCTTCACAACTGCAAGAACTATCCCTATCATCAACTATCCCCCGTATAACAACCAAGGTGATTCCTGATTCCACGCAACTTGTGCCACGGTATTTCAGGATGAGCCAACTGGAAATCCTCCGAGATACGCGCCGCTGCTTCACCAATCGTAGATATATTAAACGAAGACGCATCCTGCAATTCGATGCTTTCAAGAAATTCTTCCTTGGCAACACCAGCAAGCATTTCATTCAAACGCTTGATGCCCTCAAGCATATGAAGAAGCCTCTGAACTTTTCTGTCACGCGATCAATCATATTTCAGACATTTCCTTGCGGACATTGTAGGCGAAACATGGGCTGCGTTCAAGAGCGGTGTGCGAAACGACATCCACATTTGAAATTAATCATCGAAAACAGGATTGCCCGCAGCATTGCGTTTCGGCTGGAGTAAGAAGTTTGTATTAGGCAGAAGCACTTTGTATAGGATCAGCAAAAGAACGAGCGAAGACACCACCAAGGCGGCATTAAGAACAAAGATAGCCGATCCCAAGTCAAGCGACAGGCTAACCTTGTCAATCACCTCAACGATATTTGTAATTCCTTTAAAAGTAAAGCAAATGGCGATGAGATAGGCAATGCCGCTGAATCGGGCGATGGCAACGATTATGGCGATATTGATAGCCGCCGCAATCAGGAGAACGACGCATCGACCAGCATTGCTCCCCAAGTCCGATGTCAAAAAGAACATATCTAACACTTTTAAGACCGTAAGCAAGGCGAGACATATCAAAAGGATGTTGTTAAGCCATCCCCATTTCTTGCGGCTACGCAGCGACACCTGTGTAGGCAGAAAACGGGTGACGCACGACTCCCATTCGGTCATCGTGTATTGATTGTAGATGTCTTTTTTAGACTCGCCCTGCGCGATGCGCCGCCGAATGCCATTTATAAAGTCTTTTGTCGTCATGCCTACATTATATCAAATCTGGCATGCGCAAGCAATCACCACCGCGCAAACAGGCTTTTTACAACGGTTTCGTGTGGGGCTGGCCCCGCCTGCTCACTCTTTACCAGGGGCAGAACTTCAAAGCAAACCATTTTTCAATGTCGCCATTCTCACAGTCACGAAAGTTGAAGTTGACAAGCGGGAACCAATGGTCGCCACAGATGTTTACCAAGCCGACCTGAATACAGCGACTTGTATTCGTCGCGCAGTTGCCAGCTTCCCACGCAACATTTCCGAGCAAGGAAAGCTGAACACCATGGCAGCGCTTGGCCTGATTCCCACCTCCGGCAATCTGAACTCCCCTAACGACACTTGCCTCAGCTCCAATTCCACCCACCTGCAAGCCATTGACAGCACCACGCCTCGCTTCTGCAGCAATGCCACCGATTTGCACACCGCAAACATCACCCCAAACCTCATGGTTCACCGCACCCACGGCCAACCCGACAACACCAGACGCGTTGGGAAGCCGGTCGCCGCTGATATCTGGCTCCAGTCTTGCCGCAACATTCACGCCGACAACTTTGTGCTTGCTAAAACCAACAAGCGGCTGTATGTGAAAACCGTATATTGTCTCATCCTTCTCGATCCGCGGCTCACCAACCACAAGTGGCGACCAACATCCGCAGACACCAACCATGCCCAACGCAACCACAACAACGGCAAATAGTCTCTTTCCCATGTCGTTGACACCTTTCATTGTTCTGCAAAATTCAACGCAAACCACGCCATCTGCCGCGAACATACCGCTGCAGCTTCCTCATGCGTCGTATTATATCACAAATCCCCAAACTCGGAGCGCGGCAAATCCGCCGCGCGCAAGACATTCTCAATTGGGAATAAAGAAAATGCTATTCCCTATCGTCACTTGCCGACAAAAAAGCCCTGCTTGGACATGCGCGCCCATTTGGCATACATAGACATATAATGCTTCTTGATGTAGCGTTGTATGCCGACTTGCTCTTTTCTGGAGAGATCGCCCCTTCGTTTCATTACGGAACTCCCGTCGGCCTTAACGAAGAACTTTGCAGATGAGTCCTCCGACATCTCCTCATCCCCCGCATGGACATGCATGGCCTCGACTATGCAATGCGAAGTGAAATAGAGGTAATGATTGAAGACCTTATAGTCAGAATACTTGGGCATATCACGCAGCGAGGAATTCCATGTTCTCTGTCAGGTTGCGGACGGCAATCGCTTCCTCGATTTCGTCCATGCTCGATTCAAGCACCTTGAACTTGCCCGACACGACAACGACATTCCCAGAATTGAGATTGACAATCTTGTAGCCCAGCTCATGCCTCGATACGGCAAATCCGTCGACAACCATATCCGCCGCATCGGCAATGGCCTTGGCTTTTTTCTTAGGCATAAGACACCTCCACCTTCTTAACTGACTTAAGAAACCTTTTGGGGTCTATCATTAGATTTCGAAGCACTGGGCGCAAATCAATATAATCCTCTTCCGCGCCAGCGCCATAATCGGCCTCAACCTCCATATAGCCGTCATGCCATTTCGTAACACGCAAATACCGGCGCAAACTGTAGGGCGCCGCAAAACGAATGGACTTCCCGCCATATGAAAATATGGTGTAGTCCGCCTTGCTGCTCAACCGAGCTACGCTATCCGTTTTCGCTTTCATCTGCATGTATTTTACCATAATTTCGTGGTCGCGTGTTAAGCAAAAGAACCACGAGCGCGCAAACAGGCCCTTTACAACGGTTTCACGGGGACTGTCACCACAGATGCACTTTCCCACTTCCTAAACTCTTTTGTCTAGCGAAACTGCCACGCTCATTCTCCTGTCTTCTCCTGTTCTTTGTGGCAAACCACCATTATCAACGTTCAGCAAGTTATGGATCGATGCGGCGGGGCGTGACGAAGAGAAGGACGAACTTGTCCTCGTCGCCTTTGCGCCTGTCCGCGCCGCCGCCAAAGACATATGTCGCTCCTGGCCTCATGCTGACCTTCGCGTCGGTGGCCGCGCGAACAGGGAAGAACGGCTGTTCCATAGCGAGGTCGTATGTCGCCGCGCCCTTCCACTTCGTCTTTACGCCGTCGTCCTTCCACTCGGGCTCGCCCACAAGCTGTGTGCTCAATTCGATATCTATTTGATTGCCATCATCTGTCAATGTCGGCGTCACCTGAACAATCGCCCCGGCTTCGCGCATCCCGAATGACTGCGGCTCGACGGCAGCACCAGCGGAGTCGGTTCCGTAGACGGTGTTCGTGCCAACCGTCTGGCTTGAAACCGCGTGATTTACATCGTAGTCTGTCGGATAGATGTATTCCATATCGCCCTTAAGGACCGTCTCCTCCCCTGAGCGCGTGACAAGGCGCGGCGACTCAAGAAGCTTAGCGCCGCCATGCGCCATCAACCGATTCTGCAAGACCGACGCATTGACGCGATTCGTACTGAAGTAACCGACATCCGAAAGGGCCTTCCTGTCCGCCGATATGTATCGAATGTCAAGCTCGATATTTTTCCAACAGACATTGTTATACATACTCGCCCAGAGTTTCGCAACTTTGCCAAGGTTTTCAGGCGTGTTCTTTACCCAAATGCGATTGAGCGACCTGAGTTTGTGGAGAGACGAACCCTCCGGCCATTCGACGCCAGCGCCTTCAGTGAAGAACTCCTTCCATTCGCGCTCGTTTTCTGCGACTTCGGCGGCCTTTTCCTCTTTCGTCTTGGGTTTTGCATCTGGATCAGGACATGCACGCATCGCCTCAACAAATGACTGCTGATAGAAGAATGTCCACGACTCCATTTCTTCGGACTCAAACTTGCGGCGAACTTCGGGGGCACCCAGGCGCCGACTCGGCGGCATGCACTTGCCACCATCGCGGTCAACAAGCCGAGCCGTGACAAAGACGAGGACGAACTTGTCTTCGTTTGCCCTGCGGGAATCAGTCACGCCGCCAAATACGAGGGTACGGCCAGAGCGGACGCTGACCTTCGTGTCGACATGCGCCCGAACAGGGAAAAACGGCTGGTCCATCGCGAGGTCGTATGTCGCCGCACCTTCCCACTTCGCCTTCGCGCCAAAGTCCTTCCATTCGGGTTCGCCCACAAGATCAGCACCGAATTCAAGATCGATCAAGTCCGCCCCATACGCCAGTGTCGGCGTCACCTGAACAATCGACCCGACCTCGCGCATCGTAAACGACTGCGGCTCGACAGTAGCGGACAAAAGCGCAGCCGCGTTCGTTGCAGATGCCGCATTGTGGCTCAGCTGTACATCATAGTCCGTCGGATAGATGTATTCCACTACGTGTTTGGAGAAGACTTCCTCGCCCGAACGCGTGACAACGCGCACCGATTCGAGGAGCTTGGCATCTTGGCGCGCCATCAGCCGCTCCTGCAAGACCGCCGCGTCAACGCGGTTCGTGTCGAAGTATCCGACGGCCTCAAGCGCCGCACGTCCCGCCTCGACAAATCGGGTGTCTATTTCCACATTAAATGGCTTAAGCACGAACTCGTCTAGAATCTTCTCGAACTTCGCAAGGTTCTCGGGTGTGTTCCGCACATTCAAAGTTCCCTGCATTTTCATGTAGACAATGCTGGAACCTTCCGGCCAGTCGATGCCCAAAAGTCCTAGCGCACATTTGCAGAAAGCCTCCTCATCATAGGAGCCATCTTCACAATCGGCAACTTTCAACCCCTCTTTCTTAAACACTTCCGTGTCCTCGTCCAGCGACATGCAGCTGAAGAATTCGGGTGTAATCGGATACTCCCGCAGTTCCAGCGGCTCGGCGGCCGATACTTCGCCAAGGCAGGTCATCACCGCCACAAGCAACATCGCAAAACAATTCCTTTTCATATACGCATGCACTCCTTTCTCTCTATTGCAATCTATTGGGACTGCAACCACTATGCAAATGCCGACTCAATCGCGACGGAGAATTCCGCAAGATCGGAGAAGCACCCCGCAACATATTTGTCGAGCGAAGTCGGCTGTGCGTTCACGATAAAGACCTTGCCCCCCTTCTGAAGCGTAAAACGAGGAATCCCCGCCGCAGGGAACACGGTAAGCGAAGTGCCAAGGACGAGCATCACGTCCGCCCTCATCGCAAGCTCCTGCGACTTCATGAACGCCATCTCCGGCAGTTGCTCGCCGAAGAACGTAATATCCGGCTTGTACGCACCGCCGCACTTGCAACGCGGCACATACGGCGCGCCAAGCTTCTCGGCGCCACCGTTCGCATTGACCATCGCCATGATTTCGTCGAAGCTTTTTTCGTCACCGCAGAGACGGCAATGGTGTACGATTGGCGAGCCATGCACTTCGTAGACATTCGACGAGCCCGCCTTCTGGTGAAGCATGTCGATGTTCTGCGTGATGATCCCGGCGAGATGCCCAGCGTCCTCGAGACGCTTAAGCGCGCGATGGACCGGCCCCGGCTCGAACGCACCAAGCCCGTAGACGAGCTCACTGCACCCGCGGTAGTAGACCGCCGGATCGCGGTCGAACCAGTCGATGTCAAAGATTCGCTCCGCGTCTGGATTCTTGTAGAGACCCTTCGGACCTCGAAAGTCTGGTATTCCACAAAGCGTGCTAACGCCTGCGCCTGTCATCGCCACGACGCACTTCGCGCCGCAGACCGCCTTTATCATGTCGTCAAACATTCTCGCCTCCTTTTAATAGCCCTATTCCCCTACAGTCACCTTGGAACCAACAGGGTCAGCCATGACATGTGTCATTATAATAACTTTTTCGTCTCCATGTCAACAATGACGCTGTTACAATCTTATCTGCATAAGTAATGATACTCTTTACTTAGCTACATTGCAAGGGCGATTTTGCAACATCATCCGCGTATTCATGAGTTCGTTCCTTTCACTTCAATGGTATGCAATAGGACGAGGCGACGGAAAGGCCGCTCTTGAACACCACCGTCGCACGGAAATAGTATCTGAAGGAGGTATGACAGTCTTTTGCGATTCGCGGCATTTCCAGTGTCACGCTGCCGGACGCAATCTCCAGCGGATGCGTAAACTTCTTTGAGTCATTGACTGCACCTGGAGCCTCGCCCAGCGTCACCGTACCGCGTCTGCCCCCAGCAGGGCGAGCATAAAGCGCCGTAGCAAACGCAACAGACTTTACCTCTTCCGCGTCGCCTTTGAAACGGTATTCAAATGTTGCGCGTTCGCCCTCTTTCAGCAACCCACCCACAAGCCGCACCTCGTAGCTTGGCCGCAGATGTTTCCATAGAAGACGGAAGAAATACACTGTCATCGCAACGCCGATAAGCGGGAAGACTACGCCTACGACAAGAATCGCATCGAATCCCTTTTCGGAATAAGCACGCATGGCATCTACAAACTTCGGAACAAGGCCATAAAATGCGCCAGCATCCCATCCTATGCACCAAACCGCCATGAACGCAAGTCCGCTCGGCAGCATACGACGCAGTCTTATCCCATCCATCGGGGAAAATGTCCAACCGCTCGTACCGCAAATGACAGGCGTCCCTGCCGGCAGTCCAGTGAATGCCGCAGCCCCGGCGGTCACGCGTCCTGCGAGGGCCGTGGGCTCGACGATCTTTGGCAAGGCCGACATTTTGAGGCCCGAAAGCGCCACAAGTTCAGCATCCCACGAACCGTTCGTCTCGGTTGTCCCGTTCGACCCAGGCATCGTCCACATGAGCGTGCCTTGCGCCTCGATGCGATCGGTAGCGGCCTCGCCAGTGAGCAGGAATCGCACATAATCCTTGACAAAGAGGACATGCGCTGTGCGCGCGATGGCATCGGGCTCGTTCGCCTTGAGCCACATCAGTTGAGGAAGTGTCCATGTCGGCGCGGGCATTTGGAAGCAACGCTCGAATATCTTTTCGGCGATGTTGCCAACGCGCAATGCATCGCACTCGGCGGTCGAGCGCTAGTCGGTCCACATAATCGTGCGACGGACCGGCTTCCAGTCCGCGTCGAGAAGCACCGCGTTATGCGTGGAGCCGTCGGGCGCAATGGCCGCGACGAGGGAGAGATCGACGCCCTTCGCGGCGAGCTTCGCCAGCGCCTCGCGAAGAGCATTCCACCAGTCGGACGGCTCCTGCTCGCTCCAGCCGGGATGATCGTGATAAGTCGGGTACTCTACGCTCGCCTCGCCAATGAACGAGCCAGTCTCGTCGATTACCGTCACTTTGCACCCGCCGGTGCCGTAATCTATACCCAAAAGAAGTTTCATACTATATTCCTCGGTAATGTTTTAGCGCATAGGATACGCTGAGCACGCACCTTATCATGTCCCCGCGCCTTAAAGCATTTTGGAGTAATATTATATCACAAAACGCCATGACCGAATTGCACAACACAACGCGGTTCACCGGGGGAGAGCGGGTGTGGCGGCTTTCTTGCTTCGATGCTATCTGTTTTTCAATCTGAAGCAACGCGCGAGGAATGCGCCGCTCATATTGTGCCAGACGCTGAAGATTGCGCCTGGAACGGCTGCCATGGGATAGGCTGCGAAATGCACCGCGGCGAGGCTGGCGGCAAGACCCGAGTTCTGCATGCCCACTTCAATACAGAGAGCACGGCGCTTTGGCTCGGCAAGGCGCAACGCCGCGGCGAGCATATAGCCGAGGGCAAGTCCGCAGACGTTGTGCAGCACGACTACAATGAATACTGTCAGCCCGCCGGTGAAAAGCCTCTTCGCATTGACCGCGAGAATGAGCATGATGATGATGGCGATTGCGACGGACGACACGGTCGGCATGAAGCGAACCGCCTTCTCCGTCGCCTTTGGGAAAAAGCGTTTTGCGGCGAATCCGAGAAGAATCGGCAGTATCACCACCCAGAGAATGCCAACAAACATTCCGGACGCATCCACATCAACGGTCTTGCCGGCGATGAGCAGCGTAAGCGCGGGCGTCAGAAACGGCGCAAGAATCGTCGATACGCCAGTCATGCCCACCGAAAGCGCAAGGTCGCCCTTGGCGAGATAGGTTATGACGTTCGAGGCCGTACCGCCTGGGCAGCACCCGACGAGCACGACGCCGACCGTCAGCGCCTCGTCCAGTCCGAAGAGCCGCGAAAGCGCCCACGCAAGCGTCGGCATGATGGTGAATTGCGCGGCGCAACCTATCGCAATGTCAAGCGGTCGCCGGAATACGACCTTGAAGTCCTCGACTTTGGTTGCGAGTCCCATTCCGAACATGACAACGCCCAGAAGAACACTGATAAGAGTTCCGGGCGATGAAAAAACAGAGGCGATTGCCGTATTCATAATCTACTTGCTGCTCCATCATTGGACGGTGAAGACGCGGCGAGCGCGGGGCAGACGACAGAAGAGTCGGGATTTGTCCACTCAAAGGGGAAAGTCCGGCACTTCTCGGGCTTCACGGGATTGATGCGGCAGAGGTTGTCGTCCGTCAAATAAACACAAGAGCCGTCCGGGCGGCTCTTGAGGACGAGGCTTTTGCGGTCAGGCGAGACCTCCGTCTCGCGCTCAATGAACGCCGCCTCGCCGATGCCGAGAAATGCCGAGATGCGCGCGATCTCCGAGTCCGAGACGCGCACAATACCGTCCTTGATGCGGCAGCACGCCCCGCACATCCGGCATTTGAAGGCATTCAATATCCCGGCAGCGTTTGCCGGATTACTCGCCAAACTCGACCCTGAAGAACTGCTGCTCTGCATCTGTCGGAGCTGCCGCCTCAAGAGTAACCTTCACGGCGCTCGTCTTCTCCGCAAGCGTAACGCCCTCGGTCATCGCCTCGGCCGTCTTGAGGTCGTCAAGCGAGTTGGCGCGGTAAACCTTCACCTGAGAAACGGCTACATCTGTGCCGCGCGATTCGTTGGACATCTCCGCAAACGCGGTAATCGTCCACACATTGCCATCGCCCGCCTTCTTCGAAAACTTCGTCGTTACGGATTCGCCGGACTCATCAAACACCGGATCGGGTACGGAAGCGCCGCCGCCCGCGCCAGCGACCGAAACGCCGTTTATCGTCACCGTCGCGCCGCCCGGAACCGTCACCTTGTATGTCTCGGACGAGCCGACAATCTCGTCGCCATCCTCCGCCGTATAATCGCCTGTGGCGGTGTCCATATCCACCACACGCTTGAACGTAGCTGTGTAGGTTGTGTTCGAAACGGCCGCCTCAAGCGCGGGCGTCCAACCAGTAAAGGTGTAGACATACGGAGCCGTCGCCGCCTTCGTGGGATCAGCATGTGACGGAGTTTGACCTTCATAGACGTTCGTCGTTTCGATTGTCTCACCCGCATCGTCTTTCCAGGTGATTTCAAACGCCTGGGGGCCCAAAGTCAAATACTCCAGCAAACGTCCGTCCACCGCAAGCCCGAGAATATACGGTCCGTTGATGTCGGTAGGCTTCTTGACATAATATGTCTTCGTGCCGGTATTCCATTCCCCGTCGTAGAAATACTTCCCGACCGAGTTCCCGGCATTGAGGGCGTCAAGGCTCTCGTAGAGCGGAAGATCCTTTCCGTCCACGCCGTATGTCTGGGTGCCTTCGATCGCGCGGACCGAATAAACATGGTTGAAGCCATAGTTGAAACTCACCTTTACCACGTCGCCCGCTTCCTCCGTGATGCTGACGCCGGGCGAATCCACAAATCCGCCTTCGTCGACAAAAATTCCGCCTGTAGGGTCGGTCCCGAACTGGTATTCGCGCAAGTTGGTGAGTCCATCATTGTCGTAATCGTCAGCTTTCCCACCTATGGTATCTCCATTATAGGCATCGCAGTAAGGATTGATCAACTCGTCCGCCCACTTGTCATAAAGTCCGTCGGCATCGGTTGGATCGGCGTAAAACACGCCTATCGGCGCACTGTTGGCGCCGGACCATTTGATTGGCGGCAGAATTTTCGACGACCGGAAGACCTCTTTGCTCCCGGATTTGACGACAAGCGTAAGCTGTTCGCCTGGCACCGCGTAGTGGGCTGCCGGATTGTCGACATCGGAGAAGGTACAGACAGAGAGCATGTAATTGCACCCGTTACTGATGGTGCGGTTGCCGGAAACCGACTGTGTGTATATCTGCTCGCCAGCCGCATTGTATACCTCGAATGTGTAGTAGTCTGTGACATTGCCACCGTCATTATAACCTATTGCGTACCCATATTGGTCGCGCAAAACGAGTGTGTAATTGTACGCACCTTGAATACCCACCGCCTGCGCCGAAGGCGCAAGTATGCACATGGCAAGTCCAGCGGCTACTGTTGTTACTGTTTTTCTAATGTTCATCATCTTCTCTTTCGTTTCCTTATTTCTGGTTTCAGTAATCTGCACGGCACACCATGCGCCGCACAAAATCGAATTTACGTGAAAACGCGCCCGCGGCACACTGCTTCGGCGACGAACTGTCTTCTGTAATGCTCACACTGACGCTCCTTTCTTGGCAAGACGCATATTATACCATATCTCGCCGTTACATTCTCAACAACATACCGCGACAGTTCATAGGCGAGAAGAACGCCATTCGTGCAAAAGGTTTCATGGGGTGATCCTTTCTTATTAAATGTAGAAATGTGAAAGTGCTGCCAATACCAATCCCTATTTCCAATTGGAACCGGCAACATTGTCATTGGCAACATTTCCACATTGGCAACATTTCCCTTTCGCCTCCCGCACAAGGCGCTTCAACTGACAGACCATATACATAGGAAGCGACAAGAGAGAATATCTACTTTTGCGGCCAAGGCTGTCGGCGGCCTCGGCATTTGGAAGCAGCGAAGGCTCGTCCATATTGAAGCGGACGGCAAAATCACGTTTCTTCTCGTTCAGGAAGAAGTTCAACGACTTGAGGCTGCCGGTCGCGCCACTCTTTACCTCAACCGGTATGATGTCGCCCCCCATCTGGATGACGTAATCGACCTCAGCTGAAGAATTTCTCGCCTCGCGCATCCAGCAATACGCCGCTGGCGTTTCGTATTCCCTGCCGGAATAAAGTAGATGCTGCCCGACGAACTGCTCGCAAATCTCGCCTTTGCGAAGTGTGGCAAACCTTGGCGACGATGCGGGCAAGCTCCAAGCGCGAAAACGCCTTGGAAAGATCGTTCGACTTTACTCCGGGATCGATATGCGAATAGATGAGCTTGCGCCCCAACTGGCTCGGCACAGACAAAAATACTTTCTGCAAAAGTTCCGCATTGGCCCGTCTGCCGTACTTCGGGAAGTCGTCGTGATAGGTCGACAATATCGCATCCTGCTCGCGCTGCGCATCGTCGAGGCCGCTTTCGATATAGGCTTTTACGGCCGCCGGCATCCCACCCACCACAAGATAGCGCCTAAGCCACAGCGACAATTCCTTGTGCAGCGCCTCCGGCATGTCGTCGCCAACGGAATACCTGCCAATGAAGTTGACAAGTCCCGTCTTGCCCGCCGCCAAGAGAAATTCATCGAAGTCAAGCGGAGCAAGATACATGTATTCAATCCGGCCTACCGGCATCGGGAACGCCTTGTCGGGATTTTGCGTCGCGGCAGAAAGCATGAACTCCAAAAGCGATCCTGCCGCAATCACATGAAGCCCGGGGCGTTTCTCGTAGAAATATCTAAGCGATTCGAACACATAAGGCTCCGCCGCCTGCAATTCATCAAGGAAAAGAAGCGTCTCGCCATCCTTTACGGGCACGGAAAACCGAGAATTCAAAAGTTCGCAAATGACGTTCGGGTTTTTAGACTCGAAAAACTTGACAAATGACGCATCCTCCTCAAAGTTGACCTCAATGAAATGCTTGAAGCACTTGCGGGCAAACTCCCTCACCAAATAGGTTTTTCCAACCTGCCTCGCACCCCTCAAGATTAAAGGATGGCGGGTCGCACGTTCCTTCCAATTCTTCAGGCTTTCTTCAAGTTTTCTCTCCATTACAACCTTCCTTTCGTTTCACCGGTACATATTATATCATATATTTAAGACAGAAAACAAGGGTGTTTATATATTTAATCAGACAAAAGACAAGGTAGTTCAACCACCAACCACAACGGAATCCAAGGTTGAATACCCCAACCAGACTGTTCCAATGGCAATTCCGAACTTCCTCCTGTGCATGGCACTGCGAATCGCAATCCAAGCTGGCAAGACAAAAAGCACGAGTCCGGCACAGGGAATCAAAAGAGGTTTGACTATACAATCTATACAATCAATTGACATTATTTTACCCCAGACCCGGTAGTCGAATCTTTTCCTTGCCGCACCCAGATGAGCTTGCCCATATCGTATCCCCGCCGCCGCGCTTGTACTCCGATACGTCGGAAACGTTCCGTGATGCATAGAAATCGAGCGTCCACTTTCCGCCCTCGTCCGTCGATTCCTTCGGCCAATGCCCCTCGGCATGATAGACGCGCTCGGCATAGAACGCCGTCCGCGTCTTGCACCCCACAACCGCGACCATCGCCGCGAACATAATGATTCTCAATCTCCGCTTCTTCATCCTTCTCCTTTCGCTTGTCGCCGCCGCATGGCGCGATTACAGGCTTTTCAAAAGCGCCGTGCAGCCTTCGAGGACGTCGGCGTATGTCTCGTCGAAGTTGTCGGTGTACCACGGATCGGCGATATCGCGTTCCGAACCGGCGAACGACAGGAGCTTTCTGATCTTCCCAGCTTCCTCCGGAAACACAAGCCGCCGAAGATCGGCGATATTATAGTCGTCCATTCCTATGAGCAGGTCGTATTCCCTCGCCTTCGCGGCATTCAGAAGCCATGCGCGACGCGGCGCGAACGGGATTCCCTCTGCCTGCAGCTTGCGGCGCGTGCCGTAATGGATATCGTTGCCGATCTCGTCTGTGTGCAGCGCGGCGGACTCGACCTCGATGTCGTCGCGCCCCGCCCTTCTGACGAGTTCCTTCATCACGAACTCCGCCATAGGCGACCGACATATGTTCCCGTGGCACAGGAACAGTATCTTCATCTTGTCATCGGTGTCTTTCACTGTACAACCCCTCCGTGAAACTCATCCAACAATTTCGGTGCCTGCCGGGCGAGGTGCCACCGCACCAGCGACTCGAGTCGGTCGTATGGGAATTCCCCTTCTCTCATCCACTTAGCGAGAAACGCGCCGAGCCATGCGGCCTCGCCTGTGCCGCTTCCGAAGTCAGGATCGTCTTCAATCCAACGTTCGAACTTCTCCAGCAGCTTCTTCTGCACCCTGGCGCTCTGCGACTTCCAACATGCGACAAAGAGCCCGTCTCGGCCGTCTTCGGGCACGATGTCAAGAAGTCGGCGGATCTGCGCGTCCGCGCCCTTCACCGATCCAAGATAGGAGAGAAGGAGTCCGTTGCTTCCATAGGAACTCCAATCCGTCTTAGCGATGATGCGCCCCATACGCGCACGCACAAGTGTTCCTCTCTCCGCCAACAGACGCGCCAGCTGCAAGGCGAGGTCGAAGTGATAAAGAGAGCGGAAGTCGATGAAGCTTTCAAGCAGGAACTTGGCATCCTCGTCGTCAATGTCGCCGAAAATGTAGGGCGCGTCCATCCCCCACTGCACAAGCGCGTCGAGGCTGATTGTCGAGGTGCCGCCGTCCCTGTAGCACTTGGGCCGACCGTAGCCGAGCGGCGCTGACGCCCTGCCGACAATCTGGACGCAGAGCCGCACAAGCCTTTCGTCCGGCTCGGACTTCGCGTCCTTCGGCGCGGCAAGCCTCATGTCAAAGAAATCTGTGCCTTCATGCGCAAGGAGCGACACCTTGTTTCCCAACCCGCCGCCGTAGCCGGTGAGGCTGCCGTCCGCGCCGATGACGCGGTGGCACGGAATGATGATGCAGATTGGATTCCACCCAACCGCGCCGCCGACAGCCTGTGCCGAAACCCTGCCCCCGCGCTTTTTCTCAATCGCCTTCGCGATGTCGCCGTACGAGACCGTGGCTCCGTACGGGATTCGCAGCATTTCGTCGATGACCGCCTGACGAAACGGCGTCAATCCTTCAATGCGATATTTGGGCACAAAGCCGGGATCATGCCCCGCGAAATACTCGTCGAGCCAGCGACACGTGTCGCGGAACACTGGCGTCTCTCGCCACTCGCACCCACGCGCCTCGTGCACATCATCGCGCGAGTCCTCAAACCAAAGCCCAGTCAGCGCCTCGACGTCCCCACACATCACGAGATCGTCGAATCCTTCTGGCGTCTTGTATTTCCAACTGTATTCCATATGCATCCCTATTTGCAAAGTGTCCAGCGCCACTTGCGATTCTGATCGCGTTTGGAAGCGTATGCGATGCCGATGCGCGGGGCGGAGGCGAACTTGACGCGCGCGCCTTCGCTTTCAAGCCAAAGGCGATTCGAGAGAACGAGGTCTTCGCGGTTGAGCGAGCGGTCGATTTTGAGAAGCTTCGTCAACCGTCCGGGGCCTTCCGCGCCTTCCACGCCACGGATGAGCACCGCCTCGGGACATCCTTCCGGCCCCGTCACGACATTCAGCATTTCGTGCATCCCGTAGCAGAGGTAGATGTAGGCGCAGCCGCCAGGCGAGTACATCACGTCCGTACGCGCCGTGCGCCCCTTGTGCGCATGGCAGGCCGTGTCCTCCTCGCCGCAGTACGCCTCCGTCTCGGTGATGCGCCGACGAATGACGGCCCCATCCTCCATCCGACGGCAAAGCCACGCGCCGACAAGCGCCTTTGCCGCCGTAACCGCGTCAACCGCATAATCTTCTGCCATCAACCTACGCATCATTTCTCCTTCGGACAATCCTTGCTCAACGGCAGTCATGCAAGCAGCCACTTCCATGCCGGCACGATGCGAATGCCGTCGGACTCGCCTTCGTCGTCCCACGTCACAATCGTGCAGTCGCGTATTCCCGTCTCGTCGCGGGCGAGCTTCAGCGCATTCATCTCACGGCCAAATGTAGCCGCATCAGACATAGCGTATGAAACCTGAATCAGGCTCTCCTTGCGCGACACTTTGTCGTGAACATGGAAATCAACCTCGGTTCCGTCGTCGTTGGCAATATAGGAGATCTTGCCACCCTTGCGTCGCAACGACATATAGACGATTCTCAAGCATCCATCCCCGCTCGGCGTCGTTCTTCACGCACATCGCGCGAATCAGCCCAGGATCCACCAGATAGTATTTGTCCGGGTTCACTCGCTTTACCGCAAGCGAATCTGAAAGAACAGATACGGAATAGGAGAGATATGCATCCTTAAACCAGTCAAGATAGTCCGCAATGCTCTCGCGGTTTGCCGGCAGGGAAAGATTCTTCAGGACGCCGGAGATGCTTCGCGTGGACGTTTTGCGCGCGTAGTTATGGAAAAGATACTCCAAAGTGTACTTGAGCACCTGAACGCTCGGCACGGAATGGCGTTCTATGATGTCCCTGTAGATTACGGCATCGACATACCCCTGGAGCATAGATGCGCGCATCCCGTCGGAAACATCCTGCACATCGGGAAATCCTCCGCGTTCCATGTAGTCCGACATCGCCCTGCGCATGAGCCCCTTCTCCCGTGCCGTGAACCCAGCGCGTGGAATCTTCTTGAACACTCCGTTGAACCTAAGATATTCCGGGAAAGACAGCGGGAACACCTCTATTGGAAGCGAACGGCCGCGCATCTGCGTAGCAATCTCTTCTGAAAGCAGCTTTGAGGACGAGCCTGTGAGGCAAAGCTGCACGTTTGGCGAATCAACAAGCCGCCGAGCGTATGACTCCCATCCTTTGATGTTCTGAAGCTCGTCAAGAAAATACCATGTCTTGCCGTCGGCAAATTCAGGATAGAGCTCGGCATGGATTTCTCCAATCAGGCGCAAATCGTCTACCTTCAGCCCCGACAGCCGCTCGTCCTCGAAATTGACATGAACTATCCGTCCCAGAGGAATGCCGTCATCCAGAAGCCGTTTCATGCGTCCATAGGCAAGGAAGGTCTTGCCTGTTCGACGCATACCCTTTATCACCGTCGAAGCACGCAACTTCTCGGCATATTCCACATCACGCGAGACGATTCCGCCTGGAACCCCATCGTGATAGAATTCGCGCATTACAGACATCAACTCTTCTTTCACACCAAACCCTCCTTACGGCTTCTTTTGGCGACCATTATACCAAACGCCATTAATATTGGCAAGTGTGCCTTGCCAATATTGTATAAAATTGGCAAGGCGCGACACACCATCCTAGTGCATGTATCATTTGCTTTTTCACAAGTTCGTTCCTTTCGAATTTCTTTTTTGACAGGATTTACAGGATTAACAGGATTGTTTTTTAAGCAGGTAGAGCAGGAGATGCAGGAGAGTTTAGGTCCGCCTTCGGCGGGGTTTGGGGGCAACCCCAGTCTTCCTCCTGCTTCTCCTGTTCTCCATGCCAAAAACCATCTTCTGTATCTCCTGTTCTCCATGCTAAAATCCTGTTAATGTGGCGCACCTTGTTAATCCTGTCTAAAAACCTTCCCGCGACAATCCGCGCAAATATCTTGTTTAATGTTGCCATTGTGGAAGTGTTGCCAATTCCAATGTTGCCAATTTCCAACTGGTCCGCCGTAGCCTTGGCGTAGGCGAATTGGTAATCGGTATTGGTAATGGCAACACTTTTTCACATCTTGACCTCGGTAGCCTCGGCGAAGGAGGTTGGCAACATTCTCCCCCGGCCCGCGCAAATGTCATTCGAGTATTCATGTGTTCGTTTCCTTTCGATTGCATTGTTGGAGATATCAAGTTTTCCCCAATGAAAACATGACAAAGCCACCTAAACAGGCCAGCACATGAAACAGCAAAAGCAGCGCAAGGCAAATGTTGACGGTCTTTTTACTGCTCGACAGCAAGCACATTCCAACAAGCGTAAAATATGCAATATACAATGAAGCACACAGCCAGAAAAACACTAAACCCTCGCCTATCACTCGACCCAACAATAATACATCGACCGCATAAACCAAAAACACAGGTGCCAAGGCGAACATCGCCAGTGCAATCTTGAAAAAATGGCTGGCATCCACAAACAAAGCGCTTATCAGCGACATTGCGCATCCCATCACCAGCACACACGCCAACCGCCCTTTTATGCCGAACTTCATACTTCCGCTCCTTTCTTAATCCTGTCAATCATGTTAATCCTGTCTAAAAGGCCATCTCCTTTCACGATCAGTTTGAAATAGTCTTCGCATTCCTGTCCCTTGCAATTGAAGAGAAAGACAAGCCCCCATCGTATGTGCTCGGAGTACATTGCTTTCGGAACCGTGAACGCGAAGCTGCCCGCATGAACCAATGCAGGGGAATCCGCTTCGTACACCGTCTCCTGGATATCCTTCTCCTGCGTGCCCGCCTCGCGTATCGCGCCGTCGGACTGGACGAGCAAGACCTTTAGTGCGTTCGGCGCGGAAGCGCCAGCGAATTCGTAACAGACGCACATCTCCGCGCCAGTCCTCCACTTGCCGCCCGTGAACGTGACCTTGTAGTGCGGCTGAGCTGCCTCGCGCCTGACCATACGGACTACAAACGCCGCATAGGTACCTACCACCGCCACAGGCGAGACAATGAGAAAGCATTTGAACGCAAAAGGATCAGTGAAAAGTTGAAAGCCCTTAAGCCCGATTATGAGCCCAAGCGCTGCTATGCATCCCAGGAAGCCGCCGACCAATTTTGGAAGATCAAGATCGCGCGACCTTCTCAGGCAAACGGTCTGCTTGCCCCGCACGGTTGTCTTGCCCTTGAGAAATGGCCTTGCCAGCTCATGGACACCGATTAAAAAGACCAGCATTCCGATTAAGAAGAAAATCACAAACAAGATTATCGGAAGGACATTGTGCATCACCAGCGCAAATACCCTGAAAAACATTGGAAGATTCGTATCGCCAGCTCTGGCATTCTCGGCCACCGTGCTGCAGACGCCGAGAACTCCCAACAGGGCAAACATCGCACCCAATATGACAAACATGAACTTGCCCATCAACGAACCCGGTTTTGGCTTTTCGTCCCCTCTGGAGAACAGCATCGCGATACCTGATGCGACTACGACAACGCCGAGCGCCCAAAATCCGGAAAAGAACGTGTACATCATCCACCGTCCGTATGGATCAGGAACATCACTCTTGCCCACCCCCGAGCTACATGAAAAGAGCCACGTGATGACGGCAAGAATGCTGCACCAAACGATGCCGAACAAAAGAAGCGAAGCCTTCTTCATTCTCCCGCTCCTTTCGACTTGTCAGCGGCGGCCCGCGCAAACATCATCCGCGTATTCATTTCGATTCCTCCGTTGTGAATGTTTCTATGTGCGCAACCACATGTCTATTTGCTAACATAGATAACCTCCTCGCAATTTGTCACAACACCTTTTGAGTCAAACCAGAATGTCGGAACATACTGTCGTCCCAGCCAATCGGTACGGCACACATCATAGAATTGCCAGCAATATGCCTCCATCGCGCGTTCGTCTTTCGCAAGTATTGCGTCAAGGTTCTCAACTCCTGGCCAATCCTCATTGACTCCCACCACTTGCAAACCCCAACGAGGGTACACGCTACGCGGGTCGCGTCCATCACCATTGCAATAAAGGTCTATCTTAAACGAAATTGGACGCCAACTATCTACCCAACGCTCGTACATGACGACCAACACCTCTTTGCGATTCTTGCCCACCAGCGAGTCCATTTCTTTTTGCCGCGCACAAGCACACCCCGCCAAGCATAGCATCGCCGCTCCCGCGACGGCCCGCGCAAACATCATCAGCGTATTCATTTCGCTTCCTCCGCTTTGGTTGGGTTTTGATCTGGCAAGACGGCGATTAGGATGTCGAGCTTCCAATAGCTCTTCTCGCGGAAGCGGTAGATATGCCCGGGCTTGAGCGCGACAGAACGATCTTCATTTTCCCACTCTCTCTTCACTGGCTCCGGCTTCGGAAGGTCACCAGACGCCTCCAATCGTTTGAACTCTTCAGGCGTCAACTCACCAAAATCATCCCATGTTGTTGGCGCCCATCCGAAATCCGCACCAACACATCCATCGCCGCTACCATAAGGGTCGAGTCTCAATGTGCATGTGTTGCCCAAACTGTCGCGCGCCGTCTGCAACAGCAATTCCTTTTTGCCAGGCACGACCGACTTCTCCTGCCACGCATCGCCTTTCGCGGCAAACGGCCTGAGGGCAAAGCGGCGCGGCACTTCGCGGACAAGCACAACATCGCCCAAGTCAAGCGAAGGGTCACGCGAAAGGTCTATCTTTCGCAACAGGCTGGGGCAGCCGATAGCCGACAACTTGAAGCGGTATGCCATAGGCGAGCATCTCTGCACCTTGACCGCAACGCCATTTGTAACCGCAAACGAACAAGCGGCGGCTTGCGGCCTTTCGCGTCCGCCTTTCCTGGTTCCCCAATCTTCGCCGACGGGAAAGCGGTTGTCCACCTCCAGCATCGCCGTCGCGGTGTCGATGCCATCCGGGAGCCGTGGCGTGAAAGCGAGCGTCGCCGCCTTGTCGGGCGCAAGCCGTTGCATCCGCAGCGTCCCGAAGTTGAACGGATGACTGGCGCTCATTTGTGGCGGCATTTGCGGCATCCGTACGGCAAGCGGCGCATAGCCGTGTTTCTCAAACACGATGTAGTCGCGCGTCCAGTGTACGTTTGCAATGAACGAGCCATCCTCGTAAAGCGAGACCCAAGTTGCAACATCCGCGACGTCCGAACCTTCCACTTCAAGGCGGCCGAAGACAAGCGTTCCATAGGAATGCGTCTGCGGCCACAAACGCTTCGCCTCTTTGGCAATGTGCGGCGGCGCGTCCGACAACCCGTCGAAGCAAAGTGGTACGGCTACTTCATTTGCCTTCAAGAACGCCTCGCGCAACTCGCGTTCCGTCAACTCCCTGCGCTCCGCAACGCCACACGAGACGATTCGCGCCACGGCTGCAGGCGAAAGCACCGCCCATGCGTCATCGTTCAGCGTATGGCCAAAGAAGTTGCGCACGCTCTGTTCATCCGCATTCAGCGCAAACGCCTCCAGTTCCGCCGCAACAGCCGGATGATCCTTCGCAAGCGACACCGACGACCTTTGCGCCACCGTCCCGGTAAAAGAGACCACGCTCGCACAGTTTGCAACCTCCATCCCGCCACGCAGAATCACGCGGCGCGGCACCTCTGCATCGCCAGTCGCCAAGAAGTAGCCCCACAGGAAATCAACTATTTTCGGCGTATAGTCCGCCAAGTCCCGTGGCACCATGTCGTCAATGGACTTTCCCTCCAAAGCCGCGCCGATCCCAACCGCGACCTTCTCGCCGCCGCGCATCTTCGCCGCTTCCCATTTCTCCCGCCACGCATCCCCCGACGACTTCGCCGCCCCGAAGTAAAACCCAATCATCGGCAGAATGCCGCCCGGCTTGATCTTATTCATCTTCTTGACGGACGGCAAGATGGCTATTGCTTCCTCCACATCAGGGGCTTTGTAGTAGCCGTTGAAGAGAACATCCATCTTCTCCATTTCGGCCTTCGTCGGCTCTGACTTAAATAGTCCAAGAAACGCAAGGGCTTCTCCTGGCGTCAAAGCCATCGCTACCATCGCCGCCCCTGCGACGGCCCGCACGAACATCTTCCGCGTATTCATGTTGTTTCCTTTCTAAAGACTACTCGCCGAACAGCTTCATTAGCTCCAATGCCTGTTTCGCAGACTCAAGCCCCTGATCCGCAGCTTTGCGAATCCACTTGCGCCCCTCTTTGGAACTCTTCTTCACGCCTTTGCCTTTGCCATAGCACAAGCCCAGATTGTATTGCGCAACTGCATCCCCCTGCTCAGCAGCTTTGCGCAACCATTTGGCCGCCTCGTCATAGTCCGTCGCAACGACCTCGCCTTGGGCATAGCAGAGGCCAAGATATCTCTGGGCGAGCGAATCCCCCTGTTCTGCCCCTTTTCGCCACCACTTAACAGCCTCAGACATGTCCTTAGCAACACCTTCGCCCTCAGCGTAGCAACAGCCAAGGTAGCCCTGCGCCAGTGCATCACCCTGTTCCGCCGATTTCAGAAACCATTTCGCCGCCTCGGACATGTCCTTTGCAACCCCTTTGCCTTTGGCGTACAAGTTGCCAAGATCGCATTGCGCATACATATGTCCCTGCTCCGCCGCCTTGCGGAACCACATCGCCGCCAGTGCATAGTCCTTCTCTACACCGTCACCATCACGATAGCACACGCCCAGCGCACCTTGAGCCCGCGGCAACCCCTGCTCTGCAGCTTTGCGCAACCACTTGACCGCCTCAACCATATCTTTCGCAACACCGTTGCCTTCATGGTAGCGACAACCAAGGTTGTGCTGTGCAACAGCATCACCATTGTTCGCAGCTTCCAGAAGTTCTGCAATGGGCAACTCCCCTCCATCCTTCGAAGCGTTCGTAGTGCTGCATCCGCACACTACCATCAGCAACAGGAGTCCTGCAACTCCAGCTGCGACAACAGCAGCAAGTCCTCTTCGCATATTCATGAGTTTGTTCCTTTCATTTTCTATTTTGTTTTTATGTTTGTTTTTCTCGCGCAGAGGGTTTGAGATATGTCAACCTGATGCATTAATCAGTGCCTCATTTCCAGACTTCGGCATGATTCGATTACTCGCTCCAAGATTGGCTCGCTTTTATGCGATTCAAGTCCAACATCCCTGGCAAGGCGACGAAGATCGGCAACGCCTGGATTCGCGCCCTCGCCGGCGACGGAAAGCGTCTGCCAGCCGTTGGGACCCTCCGCATACGTGAAATCATAGAACGGCGCAAGTGACCAACGACCCTTCTCGTCCATCAGGAAAGAGAAGTTCTTCAGGTGGTCGTCCCTGTTGTGCGCGATAACATTCAGGCAGGCGCGGCGAAATAATTCCTCTTTAGCAGACATGTCATGCGTCAAAGCATCGGTCAGACGGGATAGGAGCGCGTATTCGTCGCCTGGAATTCTGAAGTCGGCATGGAGAAGTCCAGCGGCGCTAGCCATGTGGACGCGTCCACCGCCAGGCGTGCGGTCGAATCGCCGCGTCATGAAGAACCTACCCACCTTCGTAGCGACTAGGCAGCTTGGCGCCATGTTCGCCCCCGCCGCAAGCGCGACCTCGTAATAACGGTATTCCATTTCGCCAGCCTTATCACCCTCGCGCCGCGTGTTGAATTTCACGATCCAATGCTCGAAGCCTGGCGGCAGGACTGGACGCTCCGCGCACACTTCTCCCATCTTGGGATTGTACCCGACATACGCCTTTGGCCGCGCGCCACCGGAACTTCCTCCGGCCTTGCGAAGTCGCGGAAGCGCACTCTCCGCCTCCCCCGCATCGAACGCCATCGCCTCTTCCGCAAGCGCGGCGAGGTCGAACGCTTCATTCTCCACATCAGCCGCTTCGTCTGCCGGTTCGTACACAAGCGCACCTTTCCCGGAGCGACCAACGCACATAAGCCGCTCGGTAATCGTCGGCAGGCGCCCCTCACGTTTCATGAACATCCTGTCAACGATTCTCCGCCCCCATCCATCCGGCAGCGAATCATCGAAAAGTCCGAACGTTTCCATGTTTCCCGAGCGGTCGTATATTTTCAACCCACCGCCAAGAGGCAGACGAAACGGTGCAGGGTTTAGCTCCAACGAAAGGAACTCCCCCGCGAACTCAAACGCCGTATCGCGCCCCACTTCGGAAAAGGTCCCGACCCTCATTTCGCGGCCGCTGCCAAAGTCCAATTTGACAGTCAATTTCATCGTGACGCCTCCTTGTGGCGGACGCGCTGAATGACTTTCGGCGTGAACTCGAAATCGCCCTCCAGTGTCTTGGGGAACTTGACAAGACGCAACTGTGCCTTGAGCATGTCCTCGAACGCGTCAAGCTTGTTCAACGCGAAAAGCACCTTGAAAAGCGTATCAGTAGAAGCAAGCCCCGTCCGCTCCAAACGTGAAATCGTCGTCATCGGAACGCCTGAACGTCTCGCAAGGTCGGCCTGAGTCCATTCCTCGCGCTGCCGCGTCAGACGAACAAGCTCGCGCAAACTCGCCAACACATCATTTACCGTTGTTAGCGGCAATATACTGCTTAAATCGTTCATGACAGTATATTACCACAATATATTGCCGTTGTCAATCGCGTCTAGAAGTGACAACACTCATCACCGCTCCCGCGACGGCCCGCGCAAACAGTTTTGTTTTCATGCTGCGACATCCTTTCCTGTTTCCACCGATATTTTACTCGCGCAGAGACGCGATGCGCGAGATATCATCCGCATATTCATACGGATCCCTTTCGCAAGAAGTCTTCATATTCGCCAATGAAGTAAAGCGGCAGGATGCGAACGGCATCATCAATTAGACCAAAGTTCTCTTCGGAGGTTCGGATGGCAAGCTTCAGGTTCTTTTCCTCCATAAGAATGCGCAGACTCTTCATTGAACCCTTCACGCCGGACTTCACCTCGATCGGCAAAACACAGTTGCGGAACTGCACAACATAATCCACTTCCGCATTGGAGTTCCGCGACTCCCGGTGCCAGAAGAAGAGTCGCCGCTCGTCGAATGGCGATGCGGCTTTCACCAGTTCGTGGCCTGTGAACATTTCAGCAAGGGCTCCTCGATTGATGAATTTCGCAGGCGGCTCAAGAATCCAGTCGGAAATGTCCAGCCCGCTTGCCGTCAGGTAGAGTCCCGTATCCAGCGGAAGAAACTTGTTGTCGTTGGCCTTTACGTCCGCACCAAGCGGGATGCCGTTCGCATGACAGGAATCCACTCTGTAGATCAGCCTCGCCATCTCCAGCAGCGTTGCACAATCCTTGGCCTGCGCATAGCTAAGCCCCGCTTTAGAATCTGAATACGTGAATTTGCGACCGGTCTGATCAATGACTGAATTGAACACGGTTACTATTCTCGCGGCGGGAATGCGCTTCTTGTACTTGCCGAAATCGGCCTTGAGCGACACGAGGATATCCCGGTGCTGCTCTTGAGCGGCAAGCAGACTCTTGGTCTGGGCAAACGCGCAAACCGCCGCCGGCATTCCGCCCACTATCAAGAACGACTTGAGATAGTCGAGCATCATTTCATGGCCATCGGGGAAAAGCGGGGATGCAAACGTGGCGTCGCGGGCGCGTTCAAGCGACACCTCCGCCCCCATTGCCGACACGAACTCCGCAAAGGACATCGGATGCATGAACATATTGCGGATTCTCCCTACGCCAAAGTCGGCAATCTCGCCAAATGCAAATTCCAGCAGCGACCCGGTCGCAACCACATGCAGTTCCGGCATTTTCTCGTAGAAATACCTTAGACAGGAAATGGCTCGCGGACAAAGCTGTATCTCATCCAGAAACAATAGCGTCTTACCGGGAACGATCTTGGTTCTCTTTTTAAATTCTATGGCCGCCAGAATCTTGGGAATATCAAAGTCGCCGTTGAAGACGGTGTTGAACGCAGCATCGTCCTCAAAGTTGATTTCAATGAACGACTCGAACTTTTCGGCAAGGTGTCTGACTGCCGTAGTCTTGCCAATTTGCCGCGCTCCGCGCAAAAGCAGCGGCTTGCGGCCAGATTCGCTGGCCCACGCTTCAAGATGCCGGTCTATTTCTCGTTTCAGGTACATGATGATTTTCCTATATTCCCGATTAAAACTGCTCATATTATACCACAATCACCCCCTAAATGTCAATAGCCAAAAGTCAAAATCCAAGGAAATAAACTTTACTTAAACATCAAATTACAAAGATTACTTGTATGCTACCACATCAAAATCCAAGGTAAAAATCCATGTTGGATTTCTCCTTTGTGGTGTTTGTTTCTCCTTGCCCCCCGCACCGTGCGAAGGGAAAGAAAGCATGTGTTGAATGTGCAAATATCCAATATCCAACAGCCAATATCCAATTTGCCCCGCCATCATTGAATAATGGATACTGGATATTGGATACTGGATAATTGCACATTCCATTCCCACCATTCACTGCTTGCAAATCCGTTTCCGCGCCGTGGACACGCTTGCGCCGAATATCCGCGAAATCTCCTGCGATTCCGTTATCAAGTCAGCAAGCTTCGTCTTTTCCACATAGCCTGATTCGCCAATCAGTTTGAGCCATATCCGCGTCTCAGACAACTCTTTCATGGACACCTTCAGCTTGTGCACGAAATCCTTGCCGGACTCCGCCTCGCAAGCCTCGGCGTAGTTTGCCGCGACGCTCGTAGAAGAACGAAAGAGCTGATCTGCGAAATTCGCGCTTCCGATATTCTTCACCGGCAACGCGGCGCACACCTTGACGCACCTCGCCGCAAATGCGACTACTCTGTCTTCAAGATCATTCATCTTCTCTCCTCCACTGGATATTGGTTATTGGATATTGGATATTTGCACATTTTCACATTTCCCGCTCCCCCTACGCAGAGCGTCCACCTTCGCCAAGGCTACGGAGGACAAGACGGAGGACAAGTTGATTCGTGCAAATGGTTTCATGGGGTGCTCCTTTCGGTTATTGCCATACTATCCTCTTTCGCGTATCCATTTCGTCATTTCCTTTCCCGCTTGCGACCTTTTGAGCGCGGATCGTCATCTGGCGGAAGGAACGTCCCGATGAGCATTTCATTCTCAAGCGTTTCGCCGACAGGCGTGAATTCATGTCCGGTCACCTTCCCGCCTTCTGTATTGACATTGATCGAAACGCTGAGCGGATTGCCGTTCTCTCCTCCTCTGATGCGAATGCCGCCATCGACGGATGTTGCGCCAGACGGGATCTTCACCCACAAATCTCCATACTTGTTCCAATGATCCTTGAACATGACTTCCACAGATTCGTCTGTGGCGTTGATACGCCATTCTTTGCGCCACGAGATATCCTTCTGCCCGGCATTGAACAGATGATAGCCTCCGTCTTCAAGCGCATAGAGCGAATATCCTTCGTCACCGGTGCAACTATCGGAGCCAAGCGCGATTCGCGCCCCCGATGCAAACACCAGACGGTAGTGCCGAGAACCTTTCAAACGCCTGCATTCAAGTGAAAACGGAACTTCGCCGCCGGCCAGTTTTATGGGATTCCATTGGGGCTCGATGATGTCCGCAAATGGATCGCCCTCGCCAGGCTCAAACCTTCCGCTCGGATAGAGAAGCCCAAGGTAGCTTCGCCCTTTCAGAGAATCTCCAACTGGTGCCCCGCCATCCGCCCGCTTTTCGCCGTCTGCCGTCTTGGCCGTAATCGAGTCGTTTGCCCTGCTATCGACCTTGAGCGCACCTTCAGGGATATTCACCCATGTTTCATCGCACATCATCTCCACCATTTCATTCGTCACATTGACGCGGTAGTCGCTGCGTATGAAGTCGTGTTCCAGTCCGTCCACGAGATAGTATTCCCCGGTCGGCAGGCGATAGACCGCGAACGGTCCCGCACCGCCCGTGTCAATCCAAACGCCAATGCGCTTTCCTGACTTGAATACGATGGTCTTGTCGTACTCGGCGAGGAACGGATGCGCCGGACGATACTCGACCGCAAACTCAAGCGCGCTGGCATCGTTCGTCACGCTTGCGCTCTTAACCTCCGCATATCCACTTGACGTCGCGTAGGCAACAACATCATGCGCTACAAATGCAAAGACCAACCCAAAGCCGAACAGGAACAACCCTGCTATGCCGAGGAAGAATTGCCCAAGCGCACGCAACCACTCACGCTCGTTGAGTGAAATGAACAATGCGATCAGCCATGCTATCGCCGCCAATACCTGCACGACGAACATCATATTGACCATCGCAGTCCCGAATCTGCCGAGCGGCGGCGATATTGCATACGCCGCGAACAGCAACAGCGCAGTGCAGCACCACGCGACAAACGGCCCGTACGCCGTCTCGAATACGAATTTCACAATCTTCTTCATCGCCGCTTTCCTTTCATTGACAATTGGAATTGGTCTTGGAAACATTTTCACATTTGCAACATTTCCCGCTCCCCTTACACAGAGCGTCCACCTTCGCCAAGGCTTCCCCCTTCGCCAAGGCTACGGAGGACAAGACGGAGGATAAAACGGAGGACAAGTTGATTCGTGCAAATGGTTTCATGGGCGTTTTCCTTTCGTTGCCGTTGCCGACAGTTTGCCCAAGATTCGTTCCGCCACAGCGTGACCATGCTCCGCCGCCTTGCGAAGCCAGGATAGCCCCAGAGATTTTGACTTCCGCACGCCTTCTCCGTCCCGGTAGCATTCCCACAAATTGAACATGGCCTTTTCATCGCCGCGCCTTGCCGCCTTTCGGAACCAAGCGAC
Organism: uncultured bacterium; assembly: GCA_902799385.1. Lineage (GTDB taxonomy): Bacteria > Verrucomicrobiota > Kiritimatiellia > RFP12 > UBA1067 > UBA1067. Next base: position 52,478 of record CADCAK010000020.1, read on the forward strand.
AGCCTCCTTCGCATTCCCCTCGCATCCAATCCCATTGATCAGACACGCACCAAGATTGCACTGCGCCTTGACAACGCCAAGTTCCGCCGCGCGCTTGTACCAATAAACAGCTTTCTCATCGGACTGCCTTACCCCCTCGCCACGATCATAGCAAACACCAAGATTGTAGAACGCGAGTGCATCATCCATTCTCGCTCCTTTCCTATATAGCTTGACCGCTTCGAGGCAATCCCGCACTACGCCTTTCCCGTAATGGTAGCAATGCCCAAGGTTAACCCATGCCTCGAGTATTCCGTGGTCAGCCGCCTTGCGATACCATTCAACAGCCTTGCGGAAACTACGCCGGACAAGATTCCCGTCTTCGTAGACAAAGCCCATTTCGTACTCGGCATCGGGCAAGCCGTTTCGCGCCGCCTTGCGGAGCCATTTTATACACTCCACATTTTCACCACGATCTCTGCAGTCGAAATATAGTTGATACTGCGCATCAGCATCATCATGGCCTGCAATGTTTCTACCTTTAATCTCCATCCTTCATCTACTCCTTTCGCTTGCCGCCCGCAGGGTTTAGTTCCGCCAGTGCCATCCCACACCACACCGCCATCATCATTTTCTTCATCGCCGTTCTCCTTTCATTGGCAATTGGAATTGGTCTTGGCAACATTTTCACATTGGCAATATTCTCCTCCAACCCGCGCAAATATCATCCGCGTATTCATTTCGATTCCTCCGTTGACGGTTCTTCTTGTCCTTCTCGCCAAAGGCGCGAGGTCCTTATTTGCGGAAACAAGCCATCCGAAATGCTGACAACCGCTCGCAATTCACATTCGTCTGGAAGATCAAACCGCTTGCGAACCTCCTCGGGACGACGCCAAACATAGACACTGAGCCTTATGCCGTCTGGACGCACCGCATCCAGCCGGAACCGCCAAGCCCCCGGCTCACTGTCGGCCGAAACGCGGTCAACCGCGCCGTCGCAGTCGAAGCCGTCGGCCCGAGCCAGCTTCAGAACCTCGTCTTCAGCAGCCTTGCGCTCTTCGTTCGAGAGCGACATTGGATAGTTGCGACCGAACGCGATACCGGAGATCGTCTTCGTGCGCAGCGAATATTCGGCGTAGCTGTGCGTGAAGAGTGGATGGTCAAGCGGCACGCAATCCTCTCTCCAGTAGCGAACCTTAACTCCACCCACTTCAATGCAACCGTCGAGAAGCGTCGCCCCCGGCGGCGCGACCTTTGGAATCTTCACTCCAAGAAGTTTGTCGGGGAACTCAGTAGCCTGCGGCACCTGCGGAGGAGGCTCGCCGTTTTCCTTCACCCACGCCGCCCACTCGTCGTCATTCATCAGCCGCACCGACAAGTCAAGCACCTTTTGGTTGTCATCGCATTCCTTAAAGTGAAACTCGCCCGCAAGCCCTGAGTTAGCCGCCCAGATCATCCTCATAGGGTCGTGAGTCCAACGACTACTACTTAACGTGCCCTTGGCTCGAACTGCAGGCAGTTCTAATTGACAATCCCATATCAATTCCTCCCGCGACTTGCTGTCCCATTCCTGCGAAAGGTCGCGCGAACGCAGGACGATACATTCCGCCCTGCCCGAAGCACCGCGCACGACTCTCGCCCACTTCCAGTCCTTGTGCTTGACATTCACCCACTGCCCCGTCGAATTCAGCGACGCCACCTCAATTCCAAACAACTGTTCCGGCAATTCTGCCGCGCGTCCCCACGCCACATTCGCCACCACCGCCTCGCCATGCCTGGCCATGATGGCAATCGCTATGGCCGCAGCAATCGCAAGCGCTGCAAATACGATTTTCTTATTCATGCTCCCGTTCCTTTCTTAATCCTGTCAATCCTGTTAATCCTGTCTAAAAACCTTCCCGCGCCGCCCCGCGCAAACATCATCCGCGTATTCATGTGGTTCCAACCGATCAAATCTTATATATCATATGCTCCGGCAGTGCGACGGGCAGTATGAATTGTGCCATGTAGATTGGCGCATAGGTAATCCGGCCTTCTTTCTTGATGTTGCCGTTGCAAAGCACAATCGCCTCCGGGATGTCGTATGCGCTTGACGCCATGACATTTGCCAGAGCCGCGTGCTTGACGTAGTCCTTGCCGCTTTTCACTTCCAGAGGCAGGACCTTTCCTGCAACTTCAAGGACAAAATCAAGTTCGCCCTGCTTCTTGGAGTTGAAATAGTTCGGCTCCAGTCCGTGCGCCGTAAGTTCCTGCGCAACCGCATTCTCATAGACGGAGCCAAAGTTCACCGACTTTTCGCCGTTGAGGATTTCTAGCTGTATGCCGTCCATGTATTGCGCGGCGAGGAGCCCCACGTCGTTGGAAAACAACTTGAAAAGGCTGGGCTTGCGGGCCAGTTTGAGCGGGGAAACCGGTTCTTCGACGCAGTAGGACGGAATCGCTACGCCAGCTTCCTTCAGCCACAGGAACTCGTCCGACAGATTCTCGAAGCGCGTGCCGACCTGTATGCTGCTCGCATAGAAACGCTTGTTGCGCTTGTTCAATTCGCCAGGCATGCGGTCAAACACCGCGCGTATTCGCAAAGCATTCTGCTCATCGTATTGCGCAATATCGCGCCGATACATAGCGACTATCTGACGTTGAACGCGCGTAACCGCCGCGATGTCCGAAGTGTCAACGTAGGTCTGGACGGCGGCCGGCATGCCACCTACCACAAGATAAAGCGAGAAAAGTTTCATCAGCCGCTCATGATAAAAGGAATCAAGGGCAGTGCGCGCTTCCCATGCATTGCGGGCTTCGGCAAGGAGCGTCTCGCTTTCGCCATTGGCTGACAGGAATTCCTCGAAATCAAGCGGATACATCTTTACCTCGTCCATATAACCGACTGGAACTGAGCGGATGTTCTTTAGTTCAACCCCCAGCAGCGAACCACTCAAAATGTAATGGCAAGAACCTTCCTCTACGAGAAACTTGATAAAAGTTACAGCATCGGGGCATGCCTGTATCTCATCGAGGAACACAAGCGTATCACCTCGCTTGAGTTCTGAGCGCGAAAACGCGGATATTTTCACCAACGCCTCCTTAGCGCTGGCGGAATTCTCGAAAATGCCCTTAGCCCCCTTGTCCTCAAGGAAATTGATTTCTATGAATCGTGAATAATTCCTGCGGGCAAACTCGCGAATGATAAACGTCTTGCCAACCTGACGCGCACCGTCAACCAGCAAGGCATACTTTCCTGCGTCTTTGCGGAATCGCTCTAGTCTTGTCGCAATTTTTCGCTTTAACATGCTATTTTCCCTTTGTTACGCGACACATTATATCACACTTTGGACATTTTTACAAGTGGCCACCGGCCGAATTCTACATTTTTCCAAGATGAAATCACAGCCAATCATACACTTTTCCAAAACCGCCTGCAATAATTTTTGGCGAAAGTCAATACGAACAACGCTGCTTATTTGGCTTTTCTACCCACGAACTACGACTCGTATATGGCTCTTTTACTACTAATTCCTTCCGCGCTATTCCCGCGACGGCCCGCGCAAACATCATCCGCGTATTCATCGTACTGCTCTTACCTTTGCCAAGATGTTGTTTTATGGCTGTGCCTACATGAGGAAGCCATCGTAGCTCTCTCGCCTTATCACGCTGTATGTAGCATTTGGATATGCGGCTGCGAACGGCTGCGGCATCTTTGCCTTTTCATGCGGATTCCACTTGAACTCAAACGCTTTTATCTGTCCGTCCAACTCCTCTATGTAGTCAATCTCGCTCTGTGTCGTTGTTCGCCAGAAGTAGCTGCGGGCGTATGACTGCGCGTAGGCCAATCGTTTCAGCCTCTCCGACACCAGCCAGTTCTCCCACAACGCACCGACATCGGTACGCAGCGTAAGCGGCGCAAAATTGCCCAACACGACATTGCGGATTCCGTTGTCCCAGAAGTATATCTTTCTCGCCCGCTTCAATTCATTGCGTGCATTGCGCGCAAACGACCTAAGCGAAAACACGACAAAAGTCTTTTCCAGCAAATCAATGTAGCTTTCGACCGTCGCCTTGTTGAGCCCTGTCATCTGGCCAAGTTCATTGGCCGAAACTTCACTGCCAAGTTGCAACGCAAGACATTGCACAAGCCGCGACAACACATCGGGTTTCCGTATGCCGTCAAACGACAACACATCTTTATACAACGCTCCGCTTGCTATCGACTCCAATATCCGTCGGCCATCGTTCGGCGCCGTCACCACCTCGGGATAGCTGCCATATACGAGCCGTTCTTGCAAAAGGCGTTGCTCCGCCAGTTCCGCGCCGGATTGCGCTGCCAACTCCCCATGCGAAAGCGGATACAGGCGGTACTCGAAAATCCGCCCGGCAGCCGACTCAAACACGCCATTTGCCAGTTCCAGCGCACTTGATCCAGTGGCAACAATCTGCGCTCGCGCCCCCAGCGCATCCGCAAGCATCTTGAACACCATCCCGACATCAGGTATGCGCTGTGCTTCGTCAATCAGCACCAGTTGTGCGTTGCCAACAATATTGAGCAGTTGCGTTGTGTTTGGATTGGAAAGTCGCTCGCGCTCATCGGCATTGTCGCAATTGATGCGCACGACTCGCTCCACATTTTCTGCCAGTTGATTCAGGAGCGTGGTCTTGCCTACTTGTCTTGCACCAAGCACCAAGACAACCTTCCCTTTCCCGAAATCACTTCGGATTTTGGCCTCTATATTGCGCTTTATCATTCCCTTCTCTCCGTTTGACGCATATATGATACCATATTTCGTCACAGCGCGTCAATGCTAATAGCCAAATTTGATATTACTTTGGCTACCATGCCGCCTAAAACAATACTACATTTAGACATTCTATACCATTAGCGTATTAATTTCGTGGACTCTTCAATCTCACAAACTATGGGGGCATTATCCTCGTCAACCAACACCAGGGCAAATGGCCTATCAATGCCAGGCGATAGATAGTTCACCGCTTCCGAATATGCCTTGCCGTTTACAACAGCATAAAGGCCACCTTCAGCGTAATCGCGAAGTTTCACGATTTCGACGCAACTAGGCTTGATTGTCGTTTCGCAAACAACCTTATCTCGCACAGATAGTTTACAGCACATCTCCTTTCCCGATACATTGACAAGCATTACTTGCAGAGCTGAGTTATACCAACAATAGACTAATCCGCAAAGGCTTAAACCAACCACAACCGCAAGCGCGGCAAATATGATTATCTTCTTCATGCTTCCGTTCCTTTCTTAATCCTGTCAATCCTGTTAATCCTGTCTAAAAACCTTCCCGCGACGGCCCGCACAAACATCATCCGCGTATTCATTTCATTGGTTCCTCTGTTACACTCAATGATCAAGTGGAATAGAATTGGTCTTGCCAGTTTCGTCGGTACAAAGTTCGACATCTCCCTGAACGATTGCGTCGTCAAACTCCTTGCGTTCCTCGTCGGTCATTACGCCAAGTATTTCTTGGATTTTCGATATCTCCCGCCACCGACGCACAGCATCGCGAACACCCAGAAACATGCCAAAGCCAAAAAGGACGGTAAGAAGCACCAGCCAGACAACAATTGCAGCAGAATGGCCACCACCAAGGCCATTGACAAATACAAACCAATAGACAAGCGCAAGCGGAACAGCGAAAAGGATGGCGACAAAAATGCCACACCCTGAGCCAATGACTTTTTGGCTTGTCGATGAATGATTGGACGTTCCCTTTTTCATGTCAGACATTCCCTCCCTTCGCACTTTTCTCATTTATTCCCCAACCAACAAGCTCCAAATGCCTGCAAGCATCACACCCTGTTGCCACTGCCAATGCCTCTGGTGTCATCTTAAAGTCCCTTAGCACTCCATTTCTAAACTTAAGCTCTACATCGACATGGGCACCTTCAACTTCCCGAAGCATTTTGCGCAGTTTTTCATAATCTTCAAAAGAAGCTTCTCCTCCGGGATACGAATACATTGCGGAAAAGAACCTGCACGGTCCATCTGGATTCCCGACAGCCTCAAAGTCGACTGTCATGCTATCTGCAGCAGACGGATCGTCCAAGAACGACAATGGCATTTTAACTGTCTTCCACTCAATCTTACCAAATGGCCACATGTTTAATTCCTTTAAACATTCACATTGACATCAATCATTCTCATACGCAACGCCCCGCGCAAACAGGCCTTTTACAACGGTTTCACGAGGCCCGTCCCGGGCTGTTCTTATGTAATGTCGGTAAAGATATTGAGATAGTGGCAAACCGAGAATGCGCGAAACACCAGTTTGATCTCGTTTATTTCCGATGAGCTGTCTGCGGCGCGAACACTAAACCTGATCTCCAGAGACTCGCCCTCCTTTCGTGGAGTCAGCTCATTTGGAAAGACGGCGAGCCACCGCACACCCGACTCGGAAGGACACCTAGAATCCCGATGCAATTCAATTCGCATGTCAGTTCCCTCTCTGCCGGAAACATTGACCCGCACGGATTCATCAAGCAACGCAAGGTCTGCACCACCACATATCTCAAGCATATAACGATCACGCCTTGACTTATGGTACCCCCACCGATCAAACTCAATCGCAAGTCTCCTGCCGTCCTTCAAATGGACAAAATGCCGACATTCCTCCCAACCGTGCGGGCACCAGGAATTCCTACTGGCCACGTAGTCTACCTTCTCCAAAACCACCCAATCTATATAATAAGACGTAGTGGCCAACCTCACCCCGAAATATAGTGACCACATCATGACATTCAGGGCAAGAAAGCATGCAAGCGCAATCAACACCACGCGGAGAAATCCCTTTGCCATACTCCGAAATGTCATATGGGACTTCCTTCAATCACTTTCTTTCCTTGCTTTTGGCCGCAAGCTACCGATGGAACGCCCGCGGCGAGGGGGATTTGGTGCCTCGCCACGATCGATCATCTTAATGAACAATGCCGCCTTTTCACGTCCGTCCTGCGTATTCCATCCCCTGTCTATGACGCGCACGAACAGCGATCTGGCCTTCTTGACATCCCTTGGCGTCCCATAGCCAACAAGATGGCAAAGCGCAATCGGATATGCATGGGTCTCTCGATCTTTCGCATATCCCCGCTTCAACCAATCGTAGCAGCGACGCGGCATATCCAACATGGAATATGACATGGCAATATTGTTTGCAGCATATGCAATGCCCATCCGCCAAGCTCTGCGTTCCAATCTCAATGCCTTGCGAACATTCTTGCCTTTATACACGCCGGCAAGCGTCAGGATCGCCCCCGACTCCCCTGAATCAACGACAAAGCGCAGCAGCTTTTCAGCCCTTGCACGATTTCTTCTGACACGCAGCCACACATCTTCCAAGTCGTCGCGCCTCAAAAAACCGGTTGCATAAGCAGCGCCAAGAACCCACGAAGCGGTGACATTGCCCTTTGCCGCACACTCTTCAAGCGCGGCAAAATACTCAGCATCCGACAGTCTCGATGATGTATTCTGATCGCCACGACGTCCCATGTCAACTCTCCATGCAACTCATTATGGTCGGTATTATATCACAAATTCTGTCGCGAGGCTATCGCCGCGCCGGTAACCGCACCCCTGCCAGAGCATCCGCTTAGCGGACATCCTTCGGCTGGGGGATATGCTTGTCGGTGGTTCGTGCGGTGCACGAACCAACCCGAAGCGAAGCGCAGAGGCCGGAGATCCGACTGGCGCACGAGAGCACGTTTGCGGGCCCGGCGTGATTTTGACTGCCGACGTAAAGGGCGCGCGTGAAATATCCGCCGGGCGAAGCCCGCTTGCGCAGCAAGTCGCTAGAGCGGTGCGCGCGCGTCAAAATCATGCCGGCGGGGTGCCCACAAACTGCGGGTCGGGCGAGCAGGTCGGGCGCAGGCCTCGCCATCAGGCGGAGCCGAGGAGCGAGGAGAGGAGAGGGTCCTTTACCGCGATTTCTTCCTTTGTGAGCCCTTCTATCTCGTGAGGGAAGACAATCCACTCGTTCCCGACGTCGCGGTAGAAGTAGTCGGGCTTTAGGTCGGTCGTGTTCTTGCCTGGCTTCCAGTAGACGCAGGCAAGGCGCATCTCCGCGCCAGTCGCGCCAATCTGCTCCTTCACCGCCTTGGCGGTCTTGCCAGTGTCAAAGACATCGTCCACGACAAGCACCTTGTCGCCCTTACGGAGCATACCAAAGACAATGTCGCCGTGGTAAAACTGGACAGAGCCCGCATTCTCGCCTATCGCCGTGTAGCTCTCGCACTTGAGCGGAATGTGGTGGACATCCCAGCCGGAGGCCTTGAAATACTCGTGCATCGCGACGCCAACCGGCGCGCCGCCGCGCCAGAGGGCGATTAGGATGTCGGGCTGCCATCCCGACTTCTTCACCTGGGCGGCAAGCTTCCAAGTGTCGCGGAGGTATTCGTCGCCAGAGAGATAGCGCTTGTCGGCGATTGACATAGCCGCCCCCTATTTCCCAGGATACTTGACGAGCGAATCGACGTCGTAGCCCTTGAGGATCCCATCGCGCGCCTTGAAGCCCTCAAGTTCAATAGGGAATATCATCTTCACGACCGTTCCGCCAAGTCGCTCGACGAGCTTCGCGGCCGCCTTCGCTGTGCCACCGGTCGCAAGTAGGTCGTCTACGATGACTACGCGCTGGCCAGGTTTCACGGCGTCTGTGTGCATGTGCAGCGTCGCAGTGCCGTATTCAAGTTCGTAGGACTCGGAAATCGTCTCGCGCGGGAGCTTCCCCGGCTTCCTTATCGGCACGAACGCCGTCCTGAAGCGGTCGGCAAGAGCCGCGCCGAAAATGAACCCGCGCGACTCGGGCGCCGCGACGAGATCGAACTCGACGTCCGAGAGAGCTCCTACGGCCTTGTCCAAGGAGAGCTGAAAGCCGTCGGGGGATTCGAGAATCCCCGTGACGTCGCGGAACAGCACCCCCGGTTTCGGGAAGTCGGGAATCGCCTTTACGTAGTTGTCCAAGTTCTTCATCGTCTTGCCTTCTCGTTCTGCATATCCTGCACAATCGCCACTTCTTACAGCGTGCCGAAGATGCGGTCGCCAGCGTCGCCAAGCCCTGGCACGATGTAGAAATGCGAATTGAGCCGTTCGTCCTTCGCCGCAGTGAAAACAGGCACGTCCGGATGCTCCTTCTCGACCTTCGCAATGCCTTCTGGAGCGGCTATCAGATTGAGGAACACTATGCGCTTGTAGCCGAGCTTCTTTAGCTGCGCAAACGCATCGCATGCGCTCCCGCCTGTCGCGAGCATCGGGTCTATCACGATCGCAAGCTCGTCTTTCTTCGCAGGCGGGACCTTTGCGTAGTATGGAACCGGCTCAGCCGTTGCCTCGTTGCGCTGCATGCCGAGAACGCCGACTTTTGCGTATGGAAGGACGTGCAGCATCGCGTCAAGCATGCCCATTCCGGCGCGGAGAATCGGAACGATCACGATGGAGTCTTCGATCTTCACTCCCGTCGTCTTCGCGACAGGGGTAGTGACCGGAATCTCGATGGTTCTCAAGTCCTTCAAGCTCTCAATCGCAAGAAATTCCGTGATTTCGTTCACGAGCTCGCGGAACTGCTTCGGCTTTGTGTTGATGTCGCGCATGAGCGTGACGCGATGCCTGACGAGCGGATGGGTAAGTACGGTGTGCATTTTTATTAAGTTACGTAGTTGAGTAGTTAAGTAGTTAAGTAGTTGGAGGGGTGGACTATGGGGTGACTAAATGGACGTACCAGTTGACGAGCTGCGGGCCGTAGAACATCCATGCAAGGCACCCCATGCAAATATACGGGCCGTATGGTATCGGGGTAAAGCCGCCAAGCTTCGTCTTGGAAAGGAGAATCAGCGCGATGCCAACCACGCTCCCGAACACCGACGAAAGGATAAGCGTCACAAGAACCGCAATCGGCCCGAAGAGCGCACCGACCGCACCCATAAGAAAGACATCGCCCATCCCCATCGCCTCGCGCTTGAACGCCTTTGAGCCAACCCAGCGGACGAGCCACAGGAGCCCGAAGCCAAAGACAAGACCCGCAAGCGACCAGAATAACGGAGTGAGTTTGAGCCACATCGATGCCTGTACGCCGTCACCGTAAACGAAGTTGAAGCAGGTGGACACGAGGGATTCGGCGACACCGAGGACCATTCCTCCGACGGTCGTGAAGTCGGGAAGAAGCTGATGATCGAAGTCGATAAACGACCCGGCAATCATCAATGCAATCCATATCCACATGACGACGACGTGCGTCACCGCGAACCACAGCGGCACAGTCGGAAGCCACAGCCACAAGAACGCCGCGAGGAACAACAGCCCGCCCAAAAGCTCTACGCAGATGTACCGCGGCGAAATCGCCGCGCGGCAGTTGGCGCACTTGCCCCTGAGCGCAAGCCACGAGAGGATCGGAATGTTCTGATACCACTTGATCGGCGAATTGCACTTCGGGCAGTGCGACGGAGGGGAGACAATCGACTCGCCTCTCGGCGCGCGCCAGATCACTACATTCAAAAACGAGGCAATGCAAGCGCCAAGCCAAAAGCTGAAGAACGCCAGTATCGGCGCAAGGTCTTTGAGGATGTTGGCGTTCTGACTCATGTCACTCGCTCTTTAGTTCGCGGCCCATCATCGCCTCGACGGCCTTACGAGCGTCAAAGCCCTCATAGCAAAGCGCATAGACGAGGTCGCAGATCGGCATTTCGACGCCGAGCTTCGCCGCGAGGTCGTGGACGACTTTGGAATTCCAGACGCCCTCGGCCACCATCTGCATCGAGCCGAGAATGTCCTTTATCTTCTCGCCCTTCCCAAGCCGCTCGCCGACGGAATGGTTGCGCGAGTGAACCGACGTGCAGGTGACGATGAGGTCGCCGATCCCCGCAAGCCCGGAAAGCGTCTCGGGCTTCCCGCCGTAGGCGAGGACGAAGCGCTTCATCTCAGCGAGGCCGCGCGTGATAAGAGCGGCTCTCGTGTTGTCGCCAAAGCCCATGCCGTCAGAGCAGCCGACGGCAATCGCAATGACGTTCTTGACAGCGCCGCCGATCTCGACGCCGACTGGATCCAGCGAAGTGTAGACGCGGAACTTGGGGCCAGACCAGACGCGCTGGACTTTCTTCGCCTTCTCCTCGTCCTCGCACGCGGCGACGATTGTCGTTGGGATGCCGCGGCTCACTTCCTCAGCGTGAGTGGGGCCAGCGAGCGCGACGACGCTCTTGAGCCCAAGGATTTCCTTCGCAAGCTCCGTCATGCGCTTGTTTGAAGCTTCACAAAGCCCCTTCGTGAGCGATACGACGAGCTGGTCGTCGGTGACAAGTCCCTTGAAGCCCTCCATCACGGACGCGAAAAACTTGCTTGGCGGCGCGAGGACGACAATCTCGGCGCCCTTCACCGCCTCTTCGCGCTCGGCGGTAAGCTTCAGCGAATCGGGCAGAACGACGCCCTTTAGGAACCTGTCGTTCCTCCTCGTGCGGCGCTGTTCCTCTATGTAGTCCGGGAACGCGCCCCACACCGTCACGTCATGCCCATAGCCAGAGAGAAGCAGCGCGTTCGCAGTCCCCCACCCGCCGTCACCAATCACCGCGATTTTCATGCGCATGACATAGCCCGCACGAACAAGCCTCAGCGGAGGCGGTATTCTGCGCGCGGAGACTCCTCTTCGCGCAGGGCGGACTTTATCTCCCTGAGCATCCCGCCTGACGATTCGGAAAGGAGCGAGTTCTCCAAGACAGACATGAAGCCGTTCTTCTTGCGATATCCGTAGATGCGCACGTCCTTGCCAGCGAGCTTCTTGACCTGCTCGATTGCCGCGTCTTCGTGCCCGATGCCATCGACCAGCTTGTTCTTCAAGGCGTCTCCGGCGGAGAAAACGCGTCCGTCGGCGAGCTGGCGCACGACTTCAACCGGCATTTTCCTGCCCTCCGCCACTATCTCGACGAAACGGTCGCAGAGCTGATGCACCGGCTCTTCGAGAATCTTGACGTGCTCGGGCTTGACTGGCTTGAGGGGATTCAGGATGTCCTTGTTCTCCCCAGAGGCGATGGTCACGTCCGTAACGCCGATCTTCTGCGCAAGTTCCGCGATGTTGAAGGTGCTCATGATAACGCCGATTGAGCCGGTGAGCGAGGTCGGGCGCGCCATGATCCAGTCTGCGCCCGCCGCGGTGTAGTATCCGCCCGAACAGCAGAGGTCGCCCATGTGCACAAAGACAAAGCGGCCCTCAGCGGACTTGCGGAAGCGCAGAATCGCGTCGTGAAGCTCGTCTGAAACAGTGACGCCGCCGCCGGGAGAGTCGATTTCAAGGTAAAGCCCCTTGATCGAATCGTCTTTTATCGCCGCCTTGATCTTGCGGAGCGCCATTGGCGCGCTCGCGTCATCTATCGCACCGAATACGGACTGCTCGATCTTGGACGACATGACTCCGCTTATGCGGATCTTGAGGACATGGGCCGCATCTTCGTCGCCGTTGCCCGAAAGCCAGACCTTCTTGAACTGGTTTGCGTCCTGCGGCGCAAGGGCGAAGGCATCCGCCGAGTCGTCGGGCATCTCCGTGCAACCCCTGAAGGCAAACGCCATTACTATCGTGAACAGAAATGCAACGCCGATGAAAATGCCAACCGAAACGAGGCATCCGGCCATGCAGCCAACCTTGGTGTTTGTGTCCATTCGCTATCTCCTTTCGTTATCCATGCCTTGCGGCATATTATACCATAGTCTCGCCGCGCCGTGCCATTGCCACCATGGCAAAGAGCCCAGGCGCGCCGCCTTGACCCGGACGCGTCAGCCGCCGTTGAAGAGCTGTGTAGACGCGTAGTACGGATCGGAAGTGTATCGGCAGGCAAGCCGCCTGAGCCCCGCCTCGTCGCCGGGAGTCACCATGTGGGTCATGTGGACCTCGCATGTCGCTAGCTCCCCGAGCTTCTCCATCGCAAGCTGTGCCGCCGGATTCGTCGTCGCCGATATGGCGAGCGCGATAAGCGCCTCGTCGAGGTTCAGCGAAGTGTAGCCGCCCTTCAGGATGTCGTGCTTCATGTGCGCTATCGACTGCAGGATCGTCGGCGCGATCAAGGGGAGCCGGTCGGGGATTCCGGCAAGCTTCTTCACGGCGTTCAAGATCACCGCAGAGCAGGCGTGCAACTCGTCGGAGTTGCGGCCCGTAACGATCTCGCCGTTGTGGAGCTGGAGCGCCGCCGCCGAGACGATCTGGCCGCCGGCCTTGCCCTTCCCCTGCTGGCGGGCGGTCTCGGCCGCTCCGCGCGCGGCGAGCGCGACGAGCCGGTTCTCGGTCTTGAGCCCGAGCGAGTCCATCAGCATCTTCGCGCGTTCAAGCGACTCGACGTCCGTCGCGCCCTCGATGTACAGGCACTGGTAGCGCATGTAGCGGCGGATGACTTCCTGCTTCGACGCCTCCTGCACCACCGCGTCGTCGACTATGCCGAAGCCGATGCGGTTCACGCCCATGTCTGTCGGCGACTTGTAAGGGCACTCGCCGTTTGTCATCTTCTCCCATATCGTCTTGAGAAGCGGGTACGCGTCGACGTCGCGGTTGTAGTTCACGGCGGTCTTCCCGTACGCGGCGAGGTGGTACGGATCGATCATATTCTTGTCCTTGAGGTCGATTGTCGCCGCCTCGTACGCGATGTTGAGCGGATGGTGAAGCGGAAGGTTCCAGACCGGGAAGCTCTCGAACTTCGAGTACCCCGCGAGCCGCCCCTGGCGGTATTCGTGGTATATCTGGTTGAGGCACGTCGCGAACTTGCCCGAGCCGGGGCCTGGAGCCGTAACGACGATGATCGGGCGCTCGACCGGGATGAACGGGTTCTTGCCGTAGCCATGGTCGGAGACGACGGTATCAACGTCTGCGGGATAGCCGAGGGTCTTGCCGTGGAAATAGCACTTTACGCCGCGCGATTCGAGCTTCTGGCCGAACTGCTGGGCCGCGATCTGCCCCTCGTAGCGCGTAACGACGACGCCGCGCACGGTGAGCCCGAGGGAGTTTAGGTCATCGATGAGCTTTAGCGCGTCGTCGGCGTAGGAGATGCCGAAGTCCGCGCGCATCTTCTTCCGCTCGATGTCGCCGGAGTAGATGCAGAGAATGACCTCGGCCTGGTCCTTGAGCGACTGGAGAAGCCGAAGCTTCACGTTCGGGTGGTAGCCGGGGAGGCACCTCGCGGCGTGGAAGTCGTTCATGAGCTTCCCGCCGAACTCAAGATAGAGCCGCCCGTACTTCCCGGCGCGGCGGCGAATCTCCTCGGACTGCTCCTTAAGGTACTTGTCGTTGTCAAATCCGATCTTCACTTTGCGCCTCCGTGGATTTCATCGAGAATCGCCTGTATCTTGCCCTTGCAGCGTCCGCAACCGCCCCCTGCCTTCGTGAAGTTCGTCACTTCCTCCACCGAAGTGAGCTGGTTCTCGGTTATCACGCGCCGCACTTCGTTCTCGGAGACGTTGTAGCAGGTGCAGAGAACCGTGTCCTCCAGGTTGCGGTCGGTGTTCTTGCCGGTCTCGAAGTTCTTTATCGCCGCCTCCATCGCCTCGCGGCCCATTACGGAGCAGTGCATCTTCTGCGGCGGAAGCCCGCCGAGGTAGTCGGCTATCTGCTGGTTTGTGATCTTCTTCGCCTCGTCGAGCGTCTTGCCGATCACCATCTCGGTCAGCGCCGACGAGCTTGCAATCGCGCTCGCGCACCCGAAGGTCTGGAACTTCGCCTCGGCGATCCTGCCGTCGGGCCCGAGCTTGAACTGGAACTGCAGGGCGTCTCCGCATGCAAGCGAGCCTACCGTCGCCGTTCCGTCGGGGTTGTCGATCTTTCCCACGTTCCGGGGGTTCCGGAAGTGGTCCATCATCTTCTCAGAGTAGTTCCACATCGCCGTTCGACTTTCATGAAGTGTGCTGTTCCTTGACGGCATACTATTATACCAAATTTCCGACGGCCATGATGGCGCCATGATGGCGATGTGGCGCAGGCGCGAAAGTATTGGTATAATATGCGTTGTATTCGGCGAACAAGGAAAGGAGGCACGATGACTACACGTTTCACGGTGGACGGCTGCAAGGTATCGCTTCTCGGCTACGGGGCCATGCGCCTGCCGACGGTGGACGGCGGGCATGCCAACGGCTGGGCGAAGGACGGCTATTCGTCCTCGGGCATAGACCAGAAGCTCCTCGACGCCCAGGTGAAGTACATGCTCGACCACGGCGTCAACTACTTCGACACCTCTCCCGCGTACTGCCGGGGCGAGTCGGAAGCCTGCATCGGACGGGCGCTCAAGGCAAGCGGCTATGCGCGCAGCGACTACGTCGTCGCGACGAAGCTCTCCAACTTCGCGCCGCAGCAGTATCCCCTCGACAAGTGCACGGAGATGTTCGAGAATTCGCTGAAATTCCTGCAGACGGACTACATCGACAACTACCTGCTCCACTCGATCGGCAACGGCGGCTTCGAGACGTTCTCCAAGCGCTACCTCGAAAACGGCGCGCTCGACTGGTGCGTGAAGCTTCGCGAGGAGCGGCGCATCCGCAACCTCGGCTTTTCGTACCACGGCGACCCGAAGGCGTTCGAATGGTGCCTTGACAACCACGGGAAATACAAGTGGGACTTCTGCCAGATACAGATGAACTACGTCGACTGGCGGCACGCGAAGGAGGTAAACGACCGCAACCTCGACGCGGAATACCTCTACCGCCGCCTCACAGAGCTCAAGATACCCGTGGTAATCATGGAGCCCCTTCTCGGCGGACGCCTCGCGCGCTACAACTACGCGCTCGCGAAGGAGCTTACGCCGCTCGATGCCGAGGCATCGCTCGCCAAGTGGGCGCTACGCTTCTGCGGAACGTACCCAAACGTGATGACTGTCCTCTCGGGGATGACGTTCACCGAGCACATCGAGGAGAACGTCGAGACGTTCTCGCCGCTCAAGCCATGCACCGAAGACGAGCTCGCCGCGCTCGAACGCGCCGCGCAGGCGCTCCTCAAGCTCAACACCATCCCGTGCAACAACTGCAACTACTGCATGCCGTGCCCATACGGGCTCGACATCCCGGCGATCCTGACGTTCCGCAACGCGGTACTTACGGCGAAGACAATGCCCGCCGCGCTCGAGGTCCTAAAGATGTACGCCAAGGCCGTTCCCGAGGAACTGCGCCGCGCAGACCACTGCACCGGATGCGGAAGATGCAGCCCGCACTGCCCGCAGTCGATCAACATCCCCAAGGAACTTGCGTTGATCGACGAATGGATTGACTCTCTCAAGAACGAGGAGGCCCGCCGATGAAGACGAAGAAACTAATAAAGGCGCTTGTCGCCACCGCCATGCTCGCATGCGTCACCGCCGCGTTCTTTGGCTGTGACACCGACCTCGCCTGCCGCATCCAGCCCGCCGCGACAATCTGGTTCCTCGTCGTCCTGCTGCTGACGCCGATCGCAGGGCGGCTCTTCTGCGAGTGTTTCTGCCCGCTTGGGATAGTCCAGTCGATAGTCAACTGGATCTTCCATCCAAAGAGGAAGGTGCGCCGCATCTGCACGCGGCTTCCGGAGTCGCATGCGCAGCAGAAGGTCCGCTGGACCGTCCTCGCCGTGTCGGTCGTGCTGGTCGCGACGGGATTCGGCGCAATCGGCTGGCTTCTGACGCCCTATTCGATCTACGGAAAGGCGCTGACGCTCTTTGCGCCCGGCGTCGCCATCTTCGTGGCTGTCGTAGTTCTCGCGGCCTTCGGCAAGGGACGCCTCTGGTGCAACTGGATATGCCCGGTCGGAACGCTTTTCAATATCCTTTCAAAGAAAAGCGTGTGCGCCCACAAGATAGGCCCCGGCTGCGCGAACTGCAAGGCGTGTTTTGAGAATGGGGAACGGAACGGACGACCGAACCACACAACCTCCGAACCACACAACCACACAACCAGTCTCTCCCGCCGCGAGGCGCTCAAGGGCGTCGCGGTTCTCGCCGCGACGGAGGCCGTCGACAAGACGACTGACGGCGGCTACGCTCCCGTATCGCTCCCCGGCGTTCCCGAGCGCCCTGCGGCCGTCCTGCCGCCAGGGGCCGTAGATCGCAAGGTCTTCAACGTGAAGTGCGTCGCCTGCGGGCTTTGCATCACGAACTGCAAGGGCAACTGCCTCTCGGCTTCTACGAACCTCAAGCGCTTCGGCCAGCCCGAGATGGACTTTAGGCGCGGCTACTGTCTCCTTGGCTGCAACTACTCCTGCGGCCATGTCTGCCCGACCGGGGCTATCCACTGGTTTCCGCGCCTCGCGCGGAAGAACGTCCACATGGGACACGCGATATGGAAGAAGGACCTCTGCATCCGCGCTACCGACGGCGTCGAGTGCACGGCATGTTCGCGCAAATGCCCCGTCGGCGCAATACACATCGTCGAGGGCTTCCCGGTGGTGGACAAGGCGGCATGCATCGGCTGCGGCGCATGCGAGCATGTCTGCCCCGCGCGTCCGATGCCGGCGATTTTCGTCAAGGGCTTCGAGCGGCAGCGGCTCGTCTGGCCGATTGACGAAGGTGGGCTTCTCGCGGAGATGAAGACGCTCGTCATGAGCGGCGTCTCATGCGTCGCGGCAAAAGACGGCGTGATAGTGGCCCAGGAAAAAGGCCGCGGGATCATGCCGATAATGAAGCTTCTTTCCGACGGAAAGCTCGCACATGCGCTTGTCGTGGACAAGGTGGTAGGCCGCGCGGCGGCGGCAATCTGCATCGTCGGCAAGGCAAAAAAGGTCCATGCCATGATGATGAGCGTCGAGGCGGCTTCGCTTCTCAAGGCGCACGGGGTCGAGGCGAGCGCAGACAAGACCGTCCCGAAGATCCTTAACCGCGACCTAACGGACGGTTGCCCGATGGAGCATACGGTCGATGGCATGGACGACCCCGCAGAGATGGTCAAAGCCCTCAGGGAGCGCATGGAGTCGTTCAGCCGCCGCTGAACACCCCGCAAGCATACGCAAACCAACAACACCGCGCAAACAGGCGTTTTACAAGGGCTTCGTGGAGTCCCCAACCGTTTTTATCGCCCACTTCGTTGCTTTCCGTCACTTCTCTCATTTTCAACGGCTTTGGGGCGTATTATAGCGCAACTACCACGCTGAAATCAACCACGCGACAAAGTTAAGCGAGTCGAAGCTCCATCGTTCGGCGGTGGCCGAAGGCTCCTCCTCGGGGAACCCTCGGCGAATACGCCGTATCCCCTCGCTCGGACCTTCGCTCCCCCGCCTCACTTACCGCACCAACTACAGCAAATTGCCTATCACAGTTACAACGGGCACCGCGGGGACAGACCCCACGAAACCAGCTATTTTATTGGCTTTCATCACCGCACCGCCTTTCACGCCACCCTTTCCGCCGCCTTCGCGAGCCGCCATCCGTGCGTCGCGTAGCCTATCTCTCCCACCTCCCTTGCCGCGACGCTTCGCGACCGGAACCTGTCCCCCAGCGCAAATGCCGTCGCAGTCACGAACGCGAGACTTCCGAATATCTTCCCCGCCCCTATCTGCGCCACCCTCCTCATCAGCCTCTCGTCGGGGACAGGCCCCGCGGAAGTGCCGTCAGACGTGGCGATCCAGCTCCAGGCGTAGTCGGCGGCGTGCTTCACCATCCCCGCACGGACGGGGTTCAGGTAGACGTAGCGCATGCAGAGCGCACGGTAGCGACCGTCCTCGACCAAGGTCGACTTGAAGCGGCCGTCCCATATCGAGCCGCTGTAGTCGTGCTCGCGCTTGAACCAGACGTTGAAGAGCTCCTTGAACGTCTTTATGAACTCGCTTACGTCGTTCATCCGCGCACGAAGGCGATCCTGCGCCTCGGCAACTGCGGAATCCATGCCGATGTCGCGAAGCTCCTTCCAGTGCTCGGCGAGTTCGGCTGCCGCTCGCTCGCCCTTCAGCGCCGCGACACGGCGGAGTAACTCGTCCTCGGTCAGCTCCTCCCCGCCATGCACCACCTTGCAGACTATGTGGAAGTGGTTATCCATCGCGACATACGCCTCGAGCTCCACTCCAGAGAACGCCGCCGCGCGCTTCAGTGCATTCACGAGCTGCGTCTTGATCCTCCCCTTCACGAACAGGAAACGCCTGTCGTTCGTGCGCGACATGAGGTGGTATCGCGCGGTTCCGTTGTTCGATTTCTTGATCCTTGCCGGTCTTGCCATTTGTAGTCCTTTCTGCCGACGCTTCCTGCATCGACAGAAACATCATACCACATTTCGGCGAAAGAAAAATGAACCGAATATGAATTCGTTTAGGGGGTCGCCGCCCGGCGGAAAGACGGCAAGGAGGCTAAAATGGGAGCCGTGGCAGGGCCGATGTCAGGAAAGTACTGAAAAATCTGGCTTTCGTGGGGTCTGTCCCCGCCGATCTGTCCCCGGTTGTGTATGCCTTCTATCTGAACATGAAACGGTATTCTTTCTAACATTTTCTCGGCTTTTTCAAGATCTCCCTTTCGTGTCTCGTCCATCGCCACATTGTTTCGCTTAGCAACAGCTTTCAAAAGCCCCATATAGTCTCCACTCTCATGCAACTGGCGCAACTCTTCCCAATCTCGCTCTGTAATAACAATGGAGTGTATGTACGGGATTAGTGCCTTTTGTACTATAAGATGGTCTGCGATATCGAACGACAAAGGCAATGTTTGAATTTTCTTAAATATCTCGCTTGTATATTTATCCAACTCTTGCCTTTCCGCTTCCAACTTTAGTTTTAACTCAGCCTGACGCTTCCGTTCTGTCTCTTCAGTTTTCAATTTCAATTCTTGCTGTTCACGCTCTAAGTCCGCTTGCCGTTCTCGCTTGGCCTTTTCTATGGCTGCTGGGTCACGAAGTGAAAAGAAGTTTGATGAAATCAATGGGTTAAACTTTTTATTTATCTCCAGCATGCGCAAATTATGATCTTCCAATGATATTTTTCTCTCCTGATATGCGTTATCGATTTCTTCCGCCTCCTCACCAAGTCGTCGCATTTGTTCATGAGATTCACTTAATCCCTGATAAACATCGTGATTACTTTCAAAATAAATTTTTTGCTTCAAACCATAAAAAACGTCATAATCAATATCTCCTTCCTTGTGGTTTATATTAAGCACCGTTGCCAACTTATTTAATGCTTCCCATTTTCCTATTAAGATTGTTTCATCCGCAAAAGCGACATGACTCAATCCCCAATCCATAAATAACGCCTCAAATGGCGTAAAGCTTTCAAAAATCTTTATCCTTGATAGATTATACTTTTTGATAGTGCGATCACTCATATCAAAGCCACTATACTTCAGATTCCATTCTCGACAGTTGTTAATTGTAATTGCGCCGCATCTTACTTCATTCGGTATCTGCAATTCAATGTTAGCACTAAAATTCTTCTTCTTGAGCCCAAGAAATAACTGCGATATTTCCGAAAGCTCAGGATAGTCTTTATATCGATTAGTCAGCGTGCCATTATTAGCAAGTATATCATAACTGACATTCAACGCACCAAGCCAATCTTTTGCCGCACATTTCTTGCGAAGCTCATTCCATGCAAAGTGCTTTACCTCTATCTTAATCTGATCGGCATACGGCGCGACTGCTTTATCTACCATAATTCGCTTTGAAATATCAAACTCAAGCGAGGAGAATAGTTTAGCTGCAAACTCCTTTTTAAATGCCTCTTGATTTTCTTTGCGCGTACGATAATCATCTTCTTTAGCTTTCTCGGTTCTGGATTTCCATACGGTGGCATCTGCCTCACTCAACATGGCAAATACATCAACTGTATTGTGCAACCCAGACTTAGAGGTGTATGACGCTTGGGCACCAGTCGCTTTTACGACTCCCCACGGCGGATTTTCTCCTGCCCGTAGATTTCGTGTACTCTGCATTTTTATGAACACAGGTGTCCATGCGCTTCTTGGATTATCCGCAACAATGTTTTTAGTTGGCCACACAAGAATGCCATCAGAAAAGACTTGCAATATCCGTAAGAAGTAAACTTCCCCCATCTCATAGAATTCACCCGCAGTAGGCAAGCATAGATCATGGTATATGACAAAGTCGGCTACAGTAAGACGTGCGTGTTTCTCGGAAAAACCCCTCTCCATGTCTTCCGCATAGCGTATGAGCTTATATATGTCTTCCTCCTCTAAAGCTACATGCTGCGCATTAGATACTTTCGACTCCACGAATTCGAGCTTTGCGGGTTTCTGGTTGAAAAGCAAAGTGAAAAATGACGATATAGCCACTGCAGCAATCGCAGCCAACACATTCCCCTTGATTCCGATTCTCTTTAAAGTATCACCTATCGCTACTGCTTTACCTGTTTGCGTTGCTAAGGTGTTCCTTCGCCACAATATGATTCCAAGGTAACAAAGCCCAACCGATACTATAGCAACAAACGGATTCTTAAACATTACCGCCAACAAAATGGAGCCAACCATTAGAACATTGGGCATATATCCACGAAAAACTGCATAGTCGATCAACTTGATCAAGCCTGCTCGTCTCTCTTGGCACTTACCCTGTGAAACTGCTAGTTTTGGCGACAAATTGCAATACTTGATCAGCAGTTTCCACTTGCGAACAAAAAACTTGGCGCACTCTTCCAAAAATGATGTAATTTTCCGTTGCATGCTTTCTGACCGCGCATCAGAAATAGAACACGAGTTTTGCTGCGAGTCGGGGCTCGACGATTCTGACTCTCCTTTGTAGGAGAATTTGGACTCGCAGTACGGACATAGCAGATGCTGCCCGATAACGGGCGAAATCTCGCATTCGCAACATTCACCACAAACAGGACATTCTATTTGCACAGATCGTCTCCTACGTATTATGAATGCGTATTTAGCAATTATTCTACTTTGCAGATCCCTTATGTTCCGATGTAGATTCTACTGCCCGCTTGTGACTTTTTAGAAAAATCGCAAACGCCCACAGCCAAGCAATATGGACGACCACAGCAAAAAAACATAGAAAATATAAAGCCCTCAAACCACCCTCTCGAAGCCAACCTGGATTATTCTTTGCACCAAACATACACAGTGCGATTATTAAGTATATACAAATCCTAATAAGCGTTGTGACAACAAGCCAATCGCTACTGTTCCATGTTTTTATTGGCTTTTTCGACGGTTCGTCTAACATCTGCGACAATTCGTTGGATATTGTCGGCCTCAACCTAGTAACCGTAAATGTTGTATGACAACCTTGACACTCAACTTCAGTCCCCTCATACTTTGCATCAAGTTCATAAATATTCCTACAAGTAGGGCACTGCGTTCGTATTTGCATAATCACTCCTAATGGACAATATTTTAGATTGCGCAAAATTTCATCGCGGACACCATGTCTCATACATGAAAAAGGGGCGCATTCCTTCCCATGCACTCTGACGAAGCCCTAGCACAGGCCATTGCGAATACATGAAGAAAGAACGCGCCCAATTGGGCGCATCATTCACTTACATGTCGTTCGCAATTTGAAATGGTGCTAGTATTTCGTCAGAACGACGTGTAGCGTTGATGCTACATTGTTAAGCGCCCGGCGGGTTTCCCGTTTTCCGGACTATGACCCCGCGTCGCGCATACCGCCTCGCGGGATGTGGGTATTATAGCGAAACTTCCGCGCTGAAATCAAGCGCGGCAAAAATAAGATTACGGTGCGGACGAAATCGCGGCACCTTTGCCGCGGACAAGGTTAAGCGAGCTGACGGGACGTCGGCGAGCGCAAAAGCTACGAAGAAAAACGCGCCTTATGGAAGGTGAGGCAAGGGACGAGGGGGCGAGTGCCGAACTGAGCGACATGCAACGACGCGGTTCGTCGGATGCGCGGTGAGACACGTCGCAAGGCGAGGAGGCAGCATGCGGGAGAGGCAATCAATATTCCCGAGCAAAGCGAGGACACCATGGCGTAGGCGAGCGGAGGCGAAGGTCGCATAAGAGGAGCGGTCTTGTCTCGCAGGCGTAAGAGGCGCTTGCGTACCCAACCAGTGATAGACGCCAAGGCACGGCAGGCTAAACTCGGCTCTTTGTCTGATGTGCGGGAGCCGTCGCGATGGCAAGACCCGACGGGTTAGGCGAGCCTTCGCGCAGCTCGCCGGAGCACACCTCGACCGTGACCGCACATTGGAAGGCAAACCAGCACCAAGTACAAACCACAACACCAAGCACGGCATGCCGCCGCAGGCTCAGAACTTGCGGTTGCGAGAAAGGATGACGAAGAGCGCGCCGATGAGAATGGCGAGGACGCACGAAACGCCCATCACTATCGCAAACGCGTTGCCATGCTGCTGGAACGGCAGTGGAATGTTCATGCCGTAGATCGACGCGATGAGCGTCGGCACGGCGAGAAGAATCGTCGCCGCCGTCAAGTACTTCATCACGTTGTTCAAATTGTTGTTGATCAGCGACGCAAAAGTATCGAGAGTGCCGTTCAAGATGTTCGCATGTATCGTCGCCGTCTCGAGCGCCTGCTGATACTCAACCATAGCATCCTCGAGCTGGTCGCGGTCGTCTTCGCTCATCACGAGCTGGCGCGCCGTGTTCGCGCGGGCAAGCGCAATCGTGTCGGCTTTGAGCGACGTCGTGAAGTAGACGAGCGACTTCTCAATCGTAAGGAGCTTCAACAAGACCTCGTTCGAGATCGACTCGTGGAGCTCGTCCTCTAACGCAAGCGAGCGTTGGTGGATGTCGTGAAGATAGCGCAGGAACAGGACGCCACCGTGCCAGAGAAGGCGGAACGCGAAGCGATAGCGGTCGGACGGCGGGCAGACGCGGCGGATCTGGTCGAGGAACGCCGTCGTGACAGGAGTCTGCGCGCTGCAGACGGTGATGACGGTCTCACGGACGAGGATGATGCCGAGCGGGACCGTGCGGTAGGGAACCACCTCGTCGTCCTCGACCGCGTACGGAACGTGGACGATGAGAATGGACGAGTCGTCGTCGTAGTCGAAACGCGGGCGTTCGTCTGCGTCGAGCGGGTCGGTCAAGAAGTCGCGCGGAACGCCGGTGTGCGTCAGGACGCGCTCAAGCTCGGTCGTCGTCGGCTCGACGAGGTTGATCCAGCAGGACGGCGCAAAGTCCGAAGTCTCCTTGAGACCCCCGTTCTCCCAGCGGTAGATCGCCATCATGTCGCACCCCCTTTCCGGTTGCCAGTTGCAGAAATCCTACGCGAGCTGCGAAAGGAACCTTACGTCATTCTCGTATAGCCAGCGGATGTCCGGAATCCCGTACTTGATCATCGCGATGCGCTCTACGCCAAAGCCAAATGCATACCCCGAGACCTTCTCGGCATCGTAGCCGACGTGCCCGAAGACGCGCGGATCGACCATGCCGGCGCCCGCGACCTCGATCCAGCCCGACTGCTTGCAGACGTTGCAGCCCTTGCCCTTGCAGACATGGCAGGTGAAGTCGACTTCGACCGACGGCTCGGTGAACGGGAAGAAGTGCGGGCGGAACCTGACCGTGACGCCATCACCCATCATCTCCTTCGCGAAATACGCGAGCACCGACTTGAGGTCGGCGAGCGAGACCGGCTTGGTGTCGACGTAGAGACCCTCAATCTGGTGGAAGTTAGCGGAGTGCGTCGCATCAGTCGTGTCGCGGCGATAGGTGCGGCCGGGGCAGATCACGCGGATCGGCGGCTTGTTCGCCATCATCGTGCGGATCTGCACGGGCGAGGTCTGGGTCCTCAGGAGGCAGTCTTCGCCGAACCAGAAAGTGTCGCTGCGATCCATCGAGGGATGGTGCGGCGGAGTGTTGAGGGCCGTGAAGTTGTTGAAGCGGTTCTCAAGCTCCGGGCCGTCGGCGACGGTGAAGCCGAGACGCCCGAAGATGCGGGCCGTCTCCTCTATCACGCGCGAGAGCGGATGCTTGGCGCCAAGCCCCCACCAACGGCCAGGGAGCGTGAGATCGGCATCCACGGACTTCTCGCCCGAAGAGCCTGCGCCCTTCGCCGCAAGCGCTGCCTCGACTTCGGCGCGCCACGCCTGGACGGCCTTGCCAAACGCGGGACGCTCGTCCTTCGGGACATCCTTCATCGCCTTGATGAGCGCGGGGATCGAACCGTTGCGGCCGACATACTTCACGCGAAGCGCCTCTACAGCCGCGGCATCGTTCGCCGCCGCGACTTCCTTCAGGCTCTCCGCCTTCGCATTCTCGAGTTCTGCAAGAGTCATTTCGCCTTCCCAAGTTATTTTTGCCGCGTATTATACCCTTTTTCCGCGCGCGGCTCAACCCTCCAGCCGCCTTCCGTCCGGCAAGACCCAGCTGATGCTCCTGTTGCTCGGCCTCAGCACGGCCCTTGCGACGGCCTGCACGTCGGCGGCGGAGACGGCCTTTATCCCCTCGACCTGCTCCTCCGGCGACAGGAGCCGGCCGAACGAAAGCATCGTCTGCCCGTAGAAGAAGAGCTTCGACGTCACCTTCTCGTGCGACAGCCTGAAGTTGCCTACGAGGAATTCCTTCGCGCGGGCGAGCTCGGCGGAGGACACCTTCCTGTCGCACGCCTTTCCAAGCTCGCGCTCCACGGTCGCGAGGGCGAGCTTCGCCTTTGAGACGTCGAGCCCGGCGGTCACCGTGAACATGCCCGCGTCCTTGAAGAACTGCATCCGCGAGGCGATGTCGTAGCTAAGCCCCCTCTTCTCGCGCACTTCCTGAAAGAGCCGCGAGGACATTCCGCGCCCGAGGATCGCGTCAAGCACAGTCGCCGCGTACTTGCGGCGGTCGCGGATGCCGAACGTGCGGTAGCCGAGTGCGAGCTGCGCCTGGTGGATGTCCTTCCTGGCCGTCACCGAGGGGACGACCGCACCGAACGCGTCCCTGGCGACGGCGCGGCGCGACTGCCGCGCCTTGAGCGGGGCGAAGGCCCTTTCGACGAGCGCAAGCGCCTTCTGCGGGTCGAAGCTGCCAGCGACGACCACCACCGTGTTGTCGGCGCGGTAGTGCGACTTCACGTAGCGCCTCAGGTCGCCCGGCGTCATCGGCGCAAGGGATTTCCCGCTCCCGGCGATGGGCGAGCCGAGCATCGACTTCGGGAAGAGGTTCCGCTGCAGGTTCTCCATCGCGACGGCGTCCGGCTCGTCGGCGTACATCTTGATCTCCTCGATCACCACCTGCTTCTCGCGGGCGAACTCGTCGTCGGGGATCGTCGCGCGGAGGTACATGTCGGAGAGTATGTCCACCGCCTCGCCGAGATAGTCGTCGGGAAGGTGCGCGAAGTAGCATGTCGCCTCCTCTCCGGTCATCGCATTGAAGTTGCCGCCGCGCCCCTCTATCGCGCGGGTGATGTCGATGGGCTTTCTCGTCGGCGTCCCCTTGAAGAGCATGTGCTCTATGAAATGGGATATCCCGGCGGTCTTCGCCGTCTCGTGGCGCGACCCGCTCTCGACGAACACCCCGACGGCGACGCTCTCGGCCTCGCACGGAACGAGCACGACCCTAAGTCCGCTCCTTGCAACGGTAAGTCTTGCGCTATTCATTTCCATTGTCCTGCATGTCCTGCGAATCGCCCTGCAGTCCGGCAGGGCGGGAAAGAGGTTCAATTCCCATGTCCTTGAGCCTGGCGTTGACGCCGAGCCACGCGCGCTCGCGCAGGCTCTCTGGCGCCCGGTACACGGCGTCGAGGGCCTTCTCGCGGAACTCGCGCTCCTGCGTCTGGCGCTCGTCGAGGAAGTCGAAGTAGCCTGCGGCGTCGCCGCCTTCATCGATGTAGGCGCGCATGTCCTCGCGCATCTTCGCGACGATGTTCTTGAGCATCCGGTGCTCGGGCGGCTCCCCGCCGACATACGGCACGGGCTCGCCAAGCGCGTCCTCGAGCGCGGCGCATTCCTCAGCCGTCGGCTTGGGGCAGTCGACGTACCGGCCGGGCTGCGCGTAGAGCGCAAGCCGCCTGTCGAGCGCCGAGCCAAGGACGTTCGTCCAGCCAGAATACACGCCTGCGTCGATCACGGCGCGGTCGCCCGCGAGCTGCGCGCGCGGACGGGGGCGGCGATCCTCGCGTCCGGCGAGCAGGGCAGCGGCGAGCGCAACCGCGAGTAGGAAGATCGCCGAGCCTGCGGCATACGGCTTCCAGTTGACCGGATCGTCGCCGATGACGCGGTACGGGCGTATTCCCGCCTTGCGAAGCTCGGCATAGGCGTTCTCGCGGCTCCTGGCGTTTATCCAGCCTTCCCGGTTCTCGTTGTCCTTCGTCTGGTAGAGGTAGCGGTATTTCACGGCGTGCCGCCTTTCCTCGAAACGCGTTCCGACGTCCCCGGTATCCCAAGGATTCCCCGGTACTTCGCAACCGTCCTGCGGGCGACGGGGAACCCATCCTTCCTGAGCATTTCCGAAAGTCTGTCGTCCGACAGCGGGTGCGACTTGTCCTCGCCCGCGATGATGGCGGCCAGCCGAGCGCGAAGCACGTCCTTCGTGACCTGCTCTCCAGAATCGGTAGTGATACCCGAAGTGAAGAACTTGCGCAGCTCCACGGTGCCTTTGGGCGTAGAGGCGTACTTGTCGCGGACGGTGCGCGATACGGTCGCGTGGTGCACGCCAGTCTTTTCGGCTATCTCCTGCATCGTAAGCGGCCTGAGTCCCTTGAGCCCCTTCTCGAAGAAACCCGGCTGCGCGTCGAAAATCGCCTGCGCGATGTCGGTAATCGTCCTCTGCCGGCGTTCCACGGCGTCAACAAGCAGCTTCGCCGAGGCTATGCGCTGCCTTATGTAGTCCTTCGTCTCGCGGTCCACTTCGGGATCGGCGAGCATGTTGACGTACCTTGGCGAGATGTGCACTTCGGGGATGCTCCTGTCGTCCACCCTCGCCTTCCAGCCGTCGTCTGTCCTGACGGCGTGGACCTCGGGATGGATATAGCCAATCGACTTGCCGGCGAGGTCGTAGGCGCGCCCCGGGCGCGGCTCAAGCGTGCGCAACTCCTTCAGTACGTCCGCGTACCGCTCGTGCGAAATGCCGAGGTCGCGCTCTATCGACGCGATGCGTCCTGCGGCCATGTCCTCGAAATGGCGCTCTATGAGCGCGCGGACGTCGTCCCTGTACGGCGAACCTTCGAGCTTGTCCATCTGCGCGAGAAGGCACTCCTGCGGCGTCCTGGCGCCGCAGCCGGGAGGGTCGAGCTGCATTATCTCCTTGAGGACGGCGACTATCTTCTCCTCGCACTCGCCCGAGACGGTTACGATATCGGGTATCGAGCCGACGAACCTGCCGTCGGCGTTCAGCTCGCCGATCAGCGTCTCCGCGAGGGGGATGTCCCTTTCATCGATGTCCGACATCTTGAGCTGCGCGAGAAGATGCTCCTCAAGCGTCTCGTCTTTGGTCTGCCTGTCGAAGAACCGCTGGCGCCTTTCGTCCGCCTCCTCGTCCTTCGTTATCGCCGCCGCCGTGCCGAACACCGGCTCGTAGTCCTCGTCGGGCCGGTCGGCGTCTTTGTCGCTCTCCGCGCGCTCCATCTCCCGGACCTTCTCGGACACGGTCGTGCTCTCAAGCGTCGCCTCTATGTCCTCAATGCACGGGTTGCGGCTCATCTCCTCGTAAAGCCGCTGGCGGAGCTCGGGCAGGCTCATCGCCAGAAGCTCAAGTCCCTGCCGCATCTGCGGCGCAAGGACCTGGCCCTGCGTCAGCCTCTGCCGTAGCTCGCCTGAAAGACCGGGCATCACTGATCTTCCGTGACGCGCAGGATTTCCTTGACGCTCGTGACCCCGGCGAACACCTTGGCCCAGCCGTCCTCGCGCAGGGTCTTCATGCCCTTCGAGAGCGAGATGTTGCGTATCTGCGTCGCGTTCTCGCGGCGGACTATCGCCCCCTCGATGTCCTCGTCCACCTCCAGGACCTCGAAAAGCGCGCGGCGGCCCTTGTAGCCGGTCCTCGTGCAGACGTCGCAGCCGGCGGGCTCGAACACTGTGTCCTTCTTCGGCGGCGCGGCGAGCGTGTAGTACTTGCGGTCGAGCGGTACTTCCCTCTTGCACTGCGGGCAGAGGCGGCGGCAGAGCCGCTGGCCCATGACGCCCGCGACGGCGGACGCGATGAGAAACGGCTCGACGCCCATGTCTATGAGACGCGGGAATGCGCCTGCGGCGTCGTTGGTATGCAGGGTCGAGAACACCATGTGGCCCGTGAGCGACGCGTTGATGGCGATTTCCGCCGTCTCGCGGTCGCGTATTTCGCCGACCATAATTATGTCGGGGTCCTGGCGCAGGAACGCGCGGAGTGCCCTCGCGAACGTCATGCCGATCTCGGACTGCATCTGCACCTGGTTTATGCCGGCCATATGGTACTCTATCGGGTCCTCGGCCGTCATGATGCGAACGTCTATCTTGTTGACTTCGGAAAGGAACGAATAGAGCGACGTGGACTTGCCGGAGCCGGTAGGCCCCGTCACGAGGAAGATGCCGTTCGGGCGGTGTATGATCCTGTTCACCACGGCGTAGTCGCGCTCGTTGAAACCAAGGTCGTCCATCTTGACGAAGTTGCCGCTCTTCGCGAGGAGTCGCAGCGAGATCGACTCGCCGTAGGCGGCCGGCATCGTCGAGACGCGGATGTCGATGTCCTGCCCCGCGATGCGTATGCCGATTCGACCGTCCATCGGGAGGCGCTTCTCGGCGATGTCGAGGTTCGCCATGACCTTGATGCGCGAAATGATGGCGCTCTTGAGGCGGTTCAGCTGCGGCGGGACGTCCACCTTGTGCAGCATGCCGTCGATGCGGTAGCGGATCCTGAGCTCCATCTCCTGGGGCTCGATGTGGATGTCGGTCGCGCCCTGGCGGTCGGCCTCGGCGATGATCTGGTTGACGAACTTGACGATCGACGCCTCCTCGCCCATCTCGTTGACGTCGATCTTCGTCATCGCGCCGATGTCCTCGTCTACGGAGTAGCGGCCGTCCTCGATCATCTTCTCGATCGCGTCTGCGCCGACGCCGTAGTACTTCTTGACGGCCTTCTCCACTTCCTCCTTCGGCGCGAGGGCGGTCTTTATGGGACATCCCGCGACGAGCCTGAGGCCGTCTGCGGCGGCGGTGTCGAAAGGATCGGACGTCACTATCGTAAGCGAAGAGCCGTCGGTCTTGAACGGGAGCACGTTGTACTGGTAGACCGCCGAAGCCGGGAGTTTCGTTAGCGCGTCCGGGTTCGGCTGCTGGCGTTCGAGATCGACCGTCTCAAGGCCAAGCGACTTCCCGACCGCCGAAAGGAAATCGACCTCCTTGGCGCCGCCGAACTTGACGGCGGCCTCGGCGAGCCCCATTCCGGGATTCGCCGCGCGGTTTTCGGCAATGCGCTGAAGCTGTTCGTCGGAGTATATCCCGGCGGACTTCAGTATCATGTTTGCAAGGGAGTTCTCGCTCATGTGCTATATTTTACCAAAAACCCGGTGCGCTGTGCGGAGTTCGTGGGCGAAAGAAGCTCACGACTTTACCTTAGAATCACCTTATGGCAATTTGTCGGTCGTCTACATCGCAGAGGCGAGCGCCGCGCCGAACTCGGAGCACTTGATTTCGGTAGCGCCCTCCATCTGACGGGCGAAGTCGTAAGTCACGGTCTTCGCGGCGATCACCTTGTCCATCGCGGCGATGATCTTGTCCGCAGCCTCGGTCCAACCCATGTACCTGAGCATCATCTCGCCGGAGAGAATGAGCGAACCGGGGTTGACCTTGTCAAGACCCGCGTACTTCGGCGCAGTGCCGTGGGTCGCCTCGAACACCGCGACGCCCGTCTGATAGTTGATGTTCGCGCCGGGGGCGATGCCGATGCCGCCGACCGTCGCCGCAAGCGCGTCGGAAACGTAGTCGCCGTTCAGGTTCAGGGTCGCTATCACGTCGTACTCGGCGGGACGCGTAAGTATCTGCTGGAGGAACGCGTCGCAGATGCAGTCCTTAACCGTGATCATGCGTCCGGTCTTGGGATTCCTGAACTCGCACCACGGGCCCTTGTCGATCAAGGTCGCGCCGTACTCGCGCTGCGCGAGCTTGTAGCCCCAGTCGCGGAACGCGCCCTCGGTGAACTTCTGGATGTTGCCCTTGTGAACTAGAGTCACCGACTTGCGGTCGTTGTCGACCGCATAGTCAAGCGCCGCCTTCACAAGACGCTCGGTACCCTCGAGCGAGACAGGCTTGATGCCGATCGACGCCGTCTTCGGGAAGCGGATTTTCTTTACGCCCATCTCGCCAAGGAGAAACGCCTTGACCTTCTCGGCCTCGGGAGTTCCGTTCATCCACTCGATGCCGGCGTAGATGTCCTCGGTATTCTCGCGGAAGATCACCATGTCGGTAAGCTCGGGACGCTTCACCGGCGAGGGAACGCCCTTGAACCAGCGGACTGGCCTGAGGCACACGTAGAGATCGAGCTCCTGGCGCATTGCGACGTTGATCGACCTGATTCCGCCGCCGACCGGAGTCGTAAGCGGCCCTTTAATCGAGACGAGGCAGTCACGGCATGCGTCGAGCGTCGCCTGGGGAAGCCACTCGCCGGTCGTATTGAACGCCTTCTCGCCAGCGAGGACTTCCTTCCACTCGATCTTCCTTTTGCCGCCGTATGCCTTTTCGACAGCGGCGTTCCACACCGTCATCGCGGCGTGCGTGATGTCGGGGCCCGTGCCGTCGCCCTCGATGTAGGGAATAACAGGGTTCTCGGGAACACAAAGCTTCCCGTCCTTCATGGAGATCTTCTCGCTCATTGGACTTCCTTTTACTTGCCGAGGGCCTTCTTGAGGGAAGCGGCGCCGCCGGAAGACGCCGCGCCAGTGAGGTCCGCCTCGTCAACCTCCACCTGCTCGGAATCTATCCAGTAGCGGATGTGCTTGCCGCGAACGACCTGCGGCTGGGCCTTGGACTCGTCGCGCACCTCGGCGACGATTCCGTCGCCGGAATAGAGGACGACAAGGCCGTTCTTCTTTGAATAGGTCGCCTTCGCGCCATACGCGCGATGGGTGCCGTTCGTCATCGCGACATTCCCGATGGCGACTACGCGGCGGATCTCCCCGGCGGCACGGTGCATGTCGTTCGTGCCCTTTGCGCGGCGCACGGCGTTTGTCGTGCCAGAGCCCTTGTCCGCGTCGAAGAAGAGGAACACGCGGTCGGCGTGCATCTGGTACTGCTCGTCGTCCACGTAGACATGTCCCTCGAAGCTCGCGATGCCCTCCTTGCGGTTGTAGACGGTTGTGTCGGACGTGATTCGCGCCGGACGGCCGGACAGCTTCTTTTCCTTGGGCTTCTTCGGAAGGGGCTTTTCGACCTGCGTCTCTGCATTGGTGACCACGGGAGTCTCCTCGACCGCAGGAATCGCCGTTTCGGCGGCCTGCGCCTCGGCGACGGCCTTTTCGGCAGGAGCCTTTTCGGAGGGAAGCTCGCCGATGATGTCGTCAAGAATCGAATCGGCCGCAGCAAATGCGGTCGCGCCGATCACGGCGGCAAGCAACGTTGTAAATGGCTTTTTCATTGCGTCAGATTATACCATAATCACCGCTCGCTGCGAAGCGCGGGGTCGAGGCGGTCGCGCAGGCAGTCCGCAAGGTGGTTGAACACAAGGACGAGAACGAAGATCGCAAGCGTCGTGAAGGTCATCTCCCACCAGACGCCCTGCCAGAGCCGTGCGCGCGCATTGTTGATCATCACGCCCCACGAAGGCTCGCCCTGGACGCCGATGCCGAGGAACGAAATGAACACCTCCGTCGCGACGGCCGACGGGAAGCGTATCGAGAACTGGATGAGGACGATGTGCGCGACGTTCGGCAGGATATGCCGGAACATTATCCTGAGATGCGAGTAGCCGAGCACCTTCGCCGCTTGGACGTATGCGCGGTCGCGGTGCTTCATCACCTCGGCGCGGATCGTTCGGCACACGCCCACCCACGTGGTAAAGCCAATGCCGAGGTAGAGGCCGAGAAGTCCCTGTCCTACGACGAGCGAAATCGCGAGGATAAAGAGAAGCCCCGGCATCGACGCGACGGTCGCGCACAGCCACACGACGACCGAGTCCACCTTCCCGCCGAAGTAGCCGCCGAGAAGCCCGAGAAACACGCCAAGTGGAATCGCGATAAGGGACGTCATGATGCCGACGTGGAAGGCGATGCGCGTGCCCTGCACAAGCCGCAGCCCCACGTCGCGCCCGAGGTTGTCGGTGCCGAGCCAATGCTCGGCAGACGGCGGCATGTAGCGCTCCTTCGTGTTCACGACGTTGTATGCTGGCGTCACGTCGCGCGCCACGGCGACGCGGTACTGAACCTCGCCGTAGACAGCGGCCGCGAAGTATGCCGCAAGGACGATAAGGCATATCTTAATTGAAAGTCTCATGTATCTTCTCCAGTACGATGTCGACAACCTGCTCGAGAGTCAGGTAGGAAGAGTCGATTTCTATTGCACCGTCCGCCTTCCTGAGCGGAGCATATTTTCTAGTGGAGTCTATCGCGTCGCGCGCGAGGAGCGACGCCTTGACAGCCTCCGCAGATTGGTTTGCGATCCCCTTCTCGACCTCCTCCTTCTGGCGGCGGCTGGCGCGCGCCTCGGCCGACGCCGTGAGGTAGAAGCGCGCTGGCGAGCCGGGGAACACGGCGGTCGTTATGTCGCGGCCCTCCACCACGAGGTCGCCAAAGCGCGTAAGGCCGCGCAACAGCGCCGTGATGCGGTCGCGGACGGCCTTCACGGTCGCAACCTGCGAGGCGTGGGCGTTGATTTCGGGCGTGCGGATGCGCTCGCCCGGCGGCTCGCCGCCGACGTAGTAGGCGATTGCGCCGTTCTCTGGACGGCACTCGATCTCGACGGTCGGCGCAAACGCCGCGACTGCGTCGGGATCTTCCGTGTCGATTCTGCGGACGAGCGCCTGCCACGTCATGATGCGGTAGAGTGCACCGGAGTCCACGTGCAGGAAGCCGAGCTTCCTGCCGACTATGCGCGACACCGAACTTTTCCCAGCGCCGCTGGGCCCGTCTATTGCTATGACTCTTGACATGGTATTGCGTGTTTCGTAGTTGAATCCTGAAGCCGTCCCGTCTCCTGAAGGAACATCACCGCAGTGTAGACCGCGAAGACAAGAAGCCAGACCGCAGCCTCGCGGCGGCTGATTCTTCCGGGCTGCCTCGGATGGCGGCAGTTGAGGCCGAAGACGAGGATGGAGAGCGAAAGCATCGCATTGAGCGGAAGGTCGCGCCTGAGGACGTAGGGCGAGAACCCGTCAACCGGCGAAATGGCGCAGGCGAGCCCGACGACCGCGAGCATGTTGAACAGATTCGAGCCGATTATGTTGCCGAGGACGAACTCGTGCTCGCCGCGACGCGCAGAGGCGATGGCGCTTGCGAGCTCCGGCAGCGACGTGCCGACGGCGACGATGGTCAGCCCGATCAGCAGGTCGGACACGCCAAGAGCCCTGGCGAGATCGACCGAGCCCCACACGAGAACATGCGACGAGCCGACGAGTACGGCAAGCCCGACGGCCACCTTTGCAAATGCGCGCGCAAGCCCCCCGCCACCAGCGCCCGGCGAAGGGGCGTCGCCGTCAGTCGCCGCGCCGCGCGTGTGCTGGTCGTACCAGCAGTAGAGGGGGAGAAGCACGGCAAACGCGGCGAGAAGGACGAGCGCATCTAGGCGCGTGCAGCGGCCGTCTCGCAGGATGAACATCGAGAAGAGCGATATGAGGGCAAGGCCTATCCCGGCGACGAGAGTGGCGGACGGGCGCGCTACGAGCGGGCAGATGAGCGCGGCGACGCCGAGAATCACCGCGACGTTGACGATGCAGCTGCCGTAGGCGTTGCCGAGCGAGAGGTTGGCATGGCCGGAAAGCCCCGACAAG
The DNA here is from genome assembly GCA_902799385.1 of uncultured bacterium. Classification (GTDB taxonomy): domain Bacteria; phylum Verrucomicrobiota; class Kiritimatiellia; order RFP12; family UBA1067; genus UBA1067. The sequence continues at coordinate 87,161 of CADCAK010000020.1, forward strand.
GCGCTTACGCAAAGCTCCGGCGCGCTCGTGCCGAAGCCGATGACGACCATGCCGACAACGAACGGGGAGATGCCGAGCGCCCTGGCGACATGGGCCGCGCCGTCGACAAACACGCCGCTCGACCACGCGAGGGCGGCAAGCCCCCCGCCGATCATCGCAATCGAGAGCCAAAGCGGTATGTCCGAGTACATCGTGCCTGCCCTGACCTTAGTGCCTGAAGCTACGCTGGCCGGTGAATACCATCGCGACTCCCGCGTCGTTCGCGCAGTCGATTACGTCCCAGTCGCGGATCGCGCCACCAGGCTGCACGACGGACGTGATGCCCTGGCGGATGCCGACTTCAAGCCCGTCGCGGAACGGGAAGAACGCGTCCGAAACCATCGCACATCCGGGGAGCCCGCCCTTCTCGGCCTTCGTCTGCTCCATGATCTCGGCCTGCTTCTTCGCGCCGTCGTCCTCGCCGAACTTGAGGCGGAGGTCGTTGAACGGAAGCTGGTACTTCTCCCACGCAATCCAGTCGGCGTGCTTCGTGTACGCCTTGTCGCGCGCGATCTCAGCGACGCCGACGCGGTCCTGCTCGCCGGTGCCGATGCCGACAGTCGCGCCGTCCTTCACGTAGAGGACTGAGTTGGACGTGACGCCCGCCTCGACGAGCCAGCCGAACACGAGGTCCTCGTACTCCTTCGCAGTCGGAAGGCGCTTGATCTTGTGCTCCTCGAAGGTCACTTCGCCCGTCGCCTTGTTCGTGATCTTGCGGTTGCAGTAGGCCGACATGAAGTCCTCGGGCTTCCTGGCGTTCGCGCAGAACGACATCTGCGCGACGATTCCGCCGTCGATCAGGGACTTAAAGTCCACGACATGCTTCGCGACAAAGTCGGTGAGACGCGCCATGTTCCTGATGCGGAAGACGCGCAGGTTCTTCTTCGTGGCGAAGAGGTCCATCACTCCAGGCGCAAAGTCGGGAGCGACGACGACCTCGGCATAGTTCTCGACGATGAGCTTCGCCGTCTCCATGTCGCAGTCGCGGTTCAGCGCGATCGCGCCGCCGAACGCCGCGAGGCGGTCGGCCTTGTTCGCGCGGAAGTACGCCTCGGCGAGCGTGGAGCCGGTCGCGACGCCGCACGGGTTGTTGTGCTTGACGATGACCGCGCAGGGCTTGTCCATCAGGTAGCGGAGGATGTTGAGCGCGTTGTCGGTGTCGGTGACGTTCGTCTTGCCGGGATGCTTGCCGGACTGGAGAAGCTCGGGGACGGACGCGAGGTACTGGCCCGCCTGGAGCATCTCGACGTCACCGAGGACGAGGTTGCCGTTCACAAGCTTGTATAGAGCCGCTTCCTGGCCGGGGTTCTCGCCGTAGCGAAGCCCCTTCTCCTCGCCGCCGATGTTCCACGTCACCTTCTCGTAGCGGAAGGTCTGGCGGTTTGCGCCGTCGATGAACGAAATCTCCATCAAGGGCGCGAAGTGGTCGGCCTCAATCGTCTTGTAAGCTTCCTTCAGGTCTTTCATGGCTATTTTTGTTTTTAGGTTTTAATTAAGAAATATTTTTTAGACAGGATTTACAAGATTTACAAGATTTTTTAAGCAGGTAGGGCAGGAGATACAGGAGAATATCTGGGGTTTTACCCCAGACCCCAAACTCCTGTTTCTCCTGTTCTCCATGCTAAAATCCTGTTAATCCTGTCAAAAAAACTCACGGGGCGAAGGCGTCGCCTGCGAAGAGGTCGCGCGGAACGCCATTGAAGTAGAACTCCTGGCCGGTCGCGTCGAGGACGCTGCGCCAGGACTGGCCGTCGGTGTCGAGCTTCTGGCGCTCAATAGTCGCAAGCGCAATCGGCACGAGCGCGAAGCTCTCGCCAATGTTGCCGACGACGCAGTCGATGCGGCCCGCCATCGCGGCGTGAACTGCAGCGCGCGCAAGCTCGTAGCAACGTATCGCGTCAGTGCCGCGCGCGGGGCAGCTGCGGATGATGTAGCTCGGGTCGATGTACTTTACGCTCGCATTGAAGCCCTTCTCCTTGAAATGCGCGGAGATGCGGCGCTTCAGGAACTCTCCGATGTCCTTCTTGAGGATGTTGCCGCTCGCGTCGCGCTCCTCGGCGCCTTCCATCAGCTCCTGCCCCGCGCCCTCGGCGGCGACGACGACGGCATGGGACTTGCCTGCGGCGAAACGGCGCTCGAGCGCACGCAGAAGCCCGCGCTCGCCATCGAGTTCGAACTTGACCTCGGGAACAAGGCAGAAGTTCACGACGGGATTCGCCACCGTCGCGGACGCCGCGATGAAGCCGGAGTCACGGCCCATGAGCTTTACGAGGCCGATGCCATGGGGCGTCCCCTTCGCCTCGACGTGCGCGCTCCTTATGACCTCGGCGGCCTCGGCGACCGCGCTCTCAAAGCCGAAGCTGCGCCCCACGAACATGAGGTCGTTGTCGATCGTCTTCGGTATGCCTACGACAGAAATCTTGAGGCCGCGCTTCAGCACTTCCGCCGCGATGTCGCTCGCGCAGCGCAAGGAACCGTCGCCGCCGATGCAGAAGAGGACGTTGATGTTCATCCTCTCGAGCGTATCTACCATCACGTCCGCAGGCTGCTGGCCTCGGCTCGAACCGAGGACCGTGCCGCCCGCCTCGTGGATCGTGTCCACGGCGTCGGTGTTGAGGAGCATTGGCTCGTAGCCGTACTTGGGGTTGAGCCCAGCATAGCCGTAGCGGATGCCGAACACCTTCTTTACGCCGTAGTCGAACTCGAGTATCTCGACAAGCCCCTTGATGACCGTGTTGAGCCCCGGGCATAGCCCGCCGGCGGTCACGATGCCGACGCGCGTCCAGCGCGGGTCGTGGAAAATCGTCTCCTTCGGCCCCGCCTTCTCGAATGTCGGGAGATGCCCGAGCTTCGTCTCGGCAAAACGCGCATGCGACTCGCTCTCCGTGGCGAAGACCCGCTCTCCGTCCGCAACGTACTTGCGGTGGCGGACCGGCGACGGAAGCTTGCAGGCCCCGAGCGTCTTTACGGTGCAGACGAACTTCTCGCGGTCGGACAGTATCTTGTCGAGTATGGCTGACATTCAGAACCTCTTCTGTCGTTTATCGTTCCATTGCAGATTGCAGGGCGGCGTGAAAGGCTACACTGGCATGAATCCGGAAGATCCGAACGACGGCTTTTCCCCTGCGGCGCCTTCAGCGGCGGTCTTTGCGATCGGGCGGAAGTCGGCAAGCAGGCGGCGCCAGGTCTCAACCTGATTTACGAACGCCTCAAGCGCGGCATCGAAGCCGTCATTGTCTAACAGGGCGAGCTGAAGGCGCTTCACGGCGACATACTGCCCTGGCTCCGGGACCTTGGCAAAGACAACGCCGGACTGCATGTTCGCCTCGAGCAGGAGATCTGAGAACACGGCGGCGCCCTCGGACGGCGGATCCCCGACGTCTGCGGAAAGGACAAGCGCGTCGTCCTTGGCGACGATTGTGACGATGATTCCGTCAATGTCGAGCGCTGCAGCATTGTCCACGGCTACAAGATTCTCCACGCTGTGGCGTTTCGCAAAGTCGGTAATCAACTGTTTGAATTCCATGTCGTTTTCTCCTGCATACCCTTTGTTGTTTAAAGAGTTGCCGTGTATTATACCATTTCTACGCCATCCATTTCAGGTTTTTTCAAATTCTGGCAGCTTTGAGGCCGCAAAAAGCGAGGAAACCATAGGCGTTACTCGATAGACGCGACGACCTGTCCCTTCGTCACGGGCTTGCCGTGCTCGACGAGGAAGGCAATCTTGCCCGCCGCAGGCGCCTTTATGGGATTGAAGAGCTTCATCGCCTCTACGACGCAAACCGCCTCACCTGCCTTAACCGCCGCGCCGTCGGCCGCCATTTCCGGCTTGCCGGGAGCATCGCTCCTGTAGAACGTGCCGTTGAGCGGCGCGAGAACGGGAGTACCTTTGAGTTGGAGATTAGAGTTGGAGTTGGAGGAAGAGTTGGAGTTGGAGTTGGAGGAAGAGTTGTCTGGCTGAGCTGCGGGAGCGCTTCCTGCCGTCGCCTCGCTGTCGGCTGGAATGGGACCTCCCTCCTTGCGCCACTTGAAGTAGCCAAGCGCGACTTCGGGGAAAAGCGCGTAGGAGAGAATATCCTCCTCGGCCTTAATCGTGTTGGGCGGGAGTTCCTCCGCTGCCTTGACAAGACCTGGCTTCAGCAAGTCCGCCGGACGGCAGGAAATAGGCTTGAGGTCGCCGCAGAGCTGCTTCCTCAGCTTCGGCGCAATGGGCGCGGGCGTGCGCCCGTAGTAGCCGGCTGCATAGCGCTTCGTCTCGTCGGTCACCATCGAATAGCGCTTGCCAGAAAGGACATTGAGAACCGACTGGACGCCGACGATCTGCGACGTAGGCGTGACAAGCGGAGGATACCCGAGATCGGCGCGCGTCTTCGGCAGCTCCTCGAGCACTTCAGGAAGGCGATCAAGCGCATCCTGCTGTGCGAGCTGCGAGCGGAGGTTGGAGATCATGCCGCCAGGAATCGCGTGGACGAGAACGCCTGCATCGACCGGCTCGACCTTCGCGGTTGAGGCGGGCTGGCGCTTCGTCTTCAGGTCCTTGAAGTAGCCGTTGATCTTCACAAGCGCCGAAGTGTCGAGCCCAGTCTCGAAGCCGCAGCTTTCGAGAATCACCTTGACCGACTCTACCGGCGGTTGCGAGGAGAACGACGAGAGCGTCGATATCGCGCAGTCGAAGCACCCCGCGCCCGCCTCGGCCGCGGCAAGGTACATCGCCGCCGCCATGCCGCTCGTCATGTGGGAGTGGATCTGGATAGGCATCTTGGGCATTGCCTTGCGAAGCGCGGAGACGAGTTCGCGCGCGGCGCCTGGCGTGAGGATGCCGGCCATGTCCTTGATCGCGAGAGAGTCGATGCCCATCGCCTCCTGGCTCTTCGCGAGCTCGACGTACTTCGCGACGGTGTGGACGGGCGACGTCGTGTAGCAGAGCGTGCCCTGCGCGTGGCCGCCGTACTTCTTGACGCTCGCGATGGCGACTTCGAGGTTGCGCGGGTCGTTGAGCGCGTCAAAGACGCGGAAGATGTCCATTCCGTTCTCGCAGGCGAGCGCGACGAAACGGTCTACGATGTCGTCGGGATAGTGCTTGTAGCCGAGGATGTTCTGGCCGCGCAGAAGCATCTGGAGCGGCGTCTTCCTGCAGACCTTCTTGATGCGGCGAAGGCGCTCCCACGGATTCTCGCGCAGGAAGCGCATACAGACGTCGAACGTCGCGCCGCCCCAGCACTCGAGCGAGTAGTACCCCGCGTTGTCGATCGTCTCGGCGATCTTGAGGATGTCGTCGGTGCGCATGCGCGTCGCCCAGAGCGATTGGTGCGCGTCGCGGAGCGTCGTGTCCGTGATCCTGACGAAGGACTTCATCTTGTTTGTTGCCATTTTACCACTCTCCTTTGTTGTGATCAACCGTCAAATTATCTCGGGCCCTGTTACCCGTTTCCCGTTACCCGTTTCCCGAACAGATATATCTTGCCCTCGGTTCCCGAAAGGAGCCGCCCGATGTTGGCGCGGTGCTTGAAGATGACGAACGCCGCGACCAGCGTGACGAGAACGCACTGCGGAAGATTGCGATAGCCGTCCGTGCCGAGGATGGGGAACCACACGGCGACCATGAGGAACACCGCAGCGGAGCAGCTGCCGAGCGAAATGTAGTGCGACACGGCGAAGACGAGAGCGAAGAGCGCAAACGCCGTTCCAACAAGCGCTGGCGCGAGGCCGATAAGCATGCCGAACGCCGTCGCGACGCCCTTCCCGCCCTTGAACTTCATGTAGGGCGTCAGCATGTGGCCGACGACGCACATCACGCCTACAGCGAGAGGCAGCCACGAAACTCCGGATGCGAAATGCCGCGCGGCAAGCGTCGGCAAAAGGCCCTTCGACACGTCGCACGCAAACGCGAGGACGCCCCACTTCTTGCCGACGGTGCGGAAGACGTTCGTCGCGCCGATGTTCTTCGACCCGACCGTGCGCACGTCCACGCCGCGCATCCTGCCGATGAGAAAGCCGAACGGAATCCCCCCGACGAGATACGCCGCAAGCATCCACGCCGCCGTGATTGCAAATGTATCCATGCCTATATTATACCAAATACAGGACGGGCGAAACGGTCAGAACTTGATAGAATTGCCGTCCTTGGCAAGCTTGCCGCGCATGCGCGGCTTCGTCTTGCCCGCAAGGACCATGTCCGCAAGCGGGTCTTCGACGAAATCCTGCACTACGCGGCGTAGGGGCCGCGCGCCGAGCGCGGAGTCATACCCCTTCTCGACGAGGAACGCCGTCGCCTTCTTGTCGAGCGAAAGCGAGATGTGCGAATCCTTGAGCCGCTCCTGAAGCTTGGCGAGCTCGAGCTTCAGTATCGTCTCCATGTCGCCCTTCTCGAGCTTGCGGAAGACGACAGTCTCGTCAAACCGGTTCAGTAGCTCGGGGCGGAACGTGCGCTTCGCCTCGGAGAGGAGCTTCTCCTTGAGAAGGTCGAAGCTCGTCTCGGCGGTTTCGGTCGCGAAGCCCAGCGTATGGCCCTCGCGCGCAAAGTCGAAGCCGAGGTTCGCGGTGCAGATTATTATCGTGTTGCGGAAGTCAATTGCACGCCCCTGGCCGTCGGTGAGGCGCCCGTCGTCGAGAATCTGCAGCAACATGTTCATCACGTCGGAATTCGCCTTTTCGAACTCGTCGAAGAGGACGACTGAATAAGGCCTGCGGCGCACCTTCTCGGTAAGCTGCCCGCCCTCGTCGTAGCCGACGTACCCGGGCGGCGCGCCGACGAGACGCGAAGAGGAATACTTCTCCTCGGCCGTTTGGGGTCGGCCATCAGCGCGCGGCTGCGGCGAAGCGCGCGCGCTATCGCCTTGATTGCCGGAGCCTGCCCGACGACGACTTCGCCAAGTGACTTCTCCATGCCGAGGAGCTTCTCCGCGGTCGTCGCGTTCATCTTCTCGACGGGGACGCCGCTCATCGACGAGACGGTCTCGGCGACATTCTCCTCGGTCGCCTCGATGACTTCCTCGGCGTGCGTCTCCTTCCACTTCTTGAGTGCTTCCTGGAACTCCGCCGACGCAAGCCTTATCGACTCGCGGTATCGCGCCGCCGAATCGAAGTCGCCCGCCTTCACGGCCGCGTCCTTCCTGCCCTTCAGCGCATCAATCGCCTCCTGGCGCGAAGTGAGCGACTTCGGCCTCGCGGACGCGCCCATCCTGAGTCGCGCGCCCGTCTCGTCCATCGCATCGATAGCCTTGTCGGGAAGCTGCCTCGCGGGAAGATAGCGGGCCGTCAGCTCGACTGCGGCGCGAAGCGCGGCGTCACCGAACCTGACGGAGTGATGCTCTTCGTATTTCGGGGCGATGCCCTTCAAGATCCGTATCGTGTCGGCGACGGTCGGCTCGTCTACCTGCACCGACTGGAAGCGGCGCTCCAGCGCGGCATCCTTCTCTATCGACTTGTGGTATTCCTTGAGCGTAGTCGCGCCGACGCACTGAAGCTCGCCCCGCGCAAGCGCGGGCTTTAGGATGTTCGCCGCATCCATCGCGCCTTCCGCGCCGCCCGCGCCGACCATCGTGTGGATCTCGTCGAGGAAGAGGACAACGTTTCCGGCGCGCTTCGTCTCGTCGACGAGCTTCTTGAGCCGCTCCTCGAACTGGCCGCGGTACTGCGTCCCGGCGACCATCCGCGCCATGTCTATCGCGACTACGCGCTTCGACTGCATCTTCTCCGGGACTTCGCCGCGGTGTATCGCCTGCGCAAGCCCCTCGACGACGGCGGTCTTTCCCACACCCGCCTCGCCTATGAGGACGGCGTTGTTCTTCGTCCTGCGCGATAGGATCTGGATTATGCGCCTAAGCTCCTTTTCGCGCCCCACCACGGGGTCGAGCTTCCCCTGCCGCGCAAGGTCGGTGAGGTCGCGCCCGAAGGTGTTTATGGTGGGCGTCTTCTGCTGCTTGCCGTTCTCGCCCTTCTGCGAAGGCGCTTCGCCCACGTCGCCCTTGGCGGACGCGGCATCGCCATCCAAGTCGCCCTGCGTGCCGGCGGCGAGGAACTTCTCGACGGTGACGCCCGCGTTGAAGAGAAGCTGCGCAGCCGCGTTCTCGCCCTCGCGCATCATCGCGGTCACGAGATGGACCGTGCCCACGGGCTTTCCGGGGCCGCCTGCCTCCAGCCCCGCGATGTCCAGCACCTTCTTCGTGCGCGCCGAAATGGGAAGCTGCCCGCGCTGCAACGTCGCCCCGGCATTGCCCGTGACCATCGCCTTCATCGACTCCGTGAGGTCGGCTGCCGCAAGCCCGAGCCGTTCGAGGCGGATGCACGCCTGGCATCTCGGGATGGCGAGGATCGAAAGGAAGATGTGCTCCGAGCCGACATGGTCGTGGCCGAGCTGGCGCGCGCAGCTCGCCGCAGCGTTCAGCGCATCTATCGCGTTCTTGGTAAACGTCATGCTCACAGGAACTTCTCCTCGGCGCGCTCGTTGAGGACGACGTCCTCGAACCGCCTGTTCATCTCGTCGGCGCGCTCCGCATCCTGGCGGTCGCGTTCCTGCTGCGTCTCGCCGTCCTCCTTCGACGAGAGGTCGATCGAGGCGAGCATCGACTCGATTTCGTCCAGGTCTATTCCGTCGAGCATCTTTTCTATCGCGGCGAGCCTGAGCGGCGAAAGTAGGTCGAAGAGCTCGCCCGGGCTCAGGAGCCGGCAGTTCTTGAGGATGGCGAGCGCGCGGCAGAGAGAGTCGCCGAACACGCGCGGCATGTCCTCGAAAAGCCTGACGCGCGCGTTGCGTTCCTCGCGAAGGATGTCCTCGGACACGCGCTTCGCGAGCTCTGCAGAGCCGGAGTAGCGAAGTCGGTAGACGTGCCCCGCATCGCGGACGCCGTCGGCGTCCACGCCGGCCAGCTGGAGCCTCAGCGCCCTGATTGCGCGCTGGACGGGCTCGAGCTCGCCGAGGAGATGCAGTCCTTCGAGATGTAGCCTCTCGCCGATGCGGTAGGGCGGCTCGGCACGCTCGCACGGGAAATCGGCAAACTCCGGCTCCTTCTTCGACCTGCCGGCTTCCTCGGCCACCTGCTCAAGCCCTTCAACAAGGCCGCTCATCGCGTTCATTATGGCGGCGACGATCGGGGGCGGTTCGTCGCCGGACGACACGCCCGAAACGGAAATGGACACTCCGGGCGGCAGTTCGCCCGCGCCCTTGCGCGTGCGCTGGCTCTTCTTCTGCCGACGCACCCTCTCGCGGTTGGCGCACTCGCGGCAGACGTAGAGCTCCTGCTCTTCGCCGTCCTTTTCCAACTGGATCGCAGTCTCCGCGTCCTTCTGATGGCACAGTTCACACTTCATTGGACGGGTATTATACCAAAACTCGGGCGTTCGCGCCGAAGCCGTGGCGCGGTCAGACCGCACCGCCGCGCCGGGACCGGTAGTACGCCACGCTGTCGGGCGGACGCACGTCCGTGAGCGTGCCGGCGTAGTGCCTCAGCCAGTGGTCCGCCTTCGGGTGCTTCGCGGCGGCGTCCTCGTCAATGTCTATCCCGAGCCCGGGCCGGTCGGACGGATACATCATTCCGTCGGCGAAGAGCACATCTTCGTCTACCACGTCCCCGCGCCACGGCACGTCGTCGAACAGCGTCTCGTGGATGCAGTAGCCGGGCGTAGAAACCCCAAGCGCGAGAGTGACGGCGTTCGCGACCGGACCCGACGGGTTGTGCGCGCAGAAAGGTATGTGGTGCGCGTCGCACAGCGCGGCGATCTGCTTCATGCCTGTAATGCCGCCCGCGTGCGACGGGTCCGGCTGAAGGTAGTCCATTGCGCGCAGCTCAATCGCGTCGAGCACCTGCTGAGTCGTGTAGAGCCTTTCACCGCAGGCGATCGGCGTCTTCGTCCGCGAGCGCACGTCCGCGAGCGCTCGCATCGCATCGGGTATCACGGGCTCCTCGACCCAATAGGGGCCAAACTCCTCGAGGGCGCTACAGACGCGCAGAGCGGTCGGCACGTCGAAGCGCCCGTGGCACTCGACGAGGATCTCGGCCTTGCCATCGGTGGCGGCCTTGACCGCCGCGACGCACTTCATGGCCTTCCTGAAGTCCTCGGGCGGGAGCTGGCGGTAGTTCTTTCCGAACGGGTCCCACTTAAGCCCCCTGAAACCGCGCTCGACGGCCAGGACCGCCTTTTCGGCGAACTCCTCGGGCTCCTTTGCGCCGGCAAACCAGCAGTTGGCGTAGCACGGCACCCCCTCGCGGCACTTGCCGCCCGCGAGCTTCCACACGGGAACGCCGAGCGCCTTGCCCTTGAGATCCCAGAGCGCCATGTCGATCGCGGAAAGCGCGCTCATCAGAACGGCCCCGCCGCGCCAGTACGCGTCGCGGTAGTTTTCGTGGAGGATCCACTCCGTGTCGAACGGGTCCTTGCCCACAAGCGCGTGCTCCAAGTCGGCGATTGCGCCAAGAAGCGCGTTTTCCTTGTATTCGAGGGTGCCTTCGCCTATGCCATACAGCCCCTCGTCCACAAGCACCTTCACGAACACCCAGTTCGTGCGGAAGCAGTCGACCGCAAATGTCCTTATGCCTGTTATCTTCATGTCAGCCCCCGACTTGCGCCTTCCCCGCCTCAGACATCGACGTCCTCGGGCATGTGCTGGCAGGAGCAGCCCGCGTCGCACGTCACTATCTCGCCCGTCATGTTGGCCGAGTCGTCCGACGCGAGGAACGCCACGACATTGGCGATGTCCGAGCCCTGCGCCTCCTTGCGCAGGGGGCAGTTCAGCCGCCGGCGCGCAGCCTTGGCAGGATCGAGCGAATCCCAGCGCTCGGTGTTTATGTAGCCGGGGGCGCAGCAGTTGACGCGGATGCCTAGAGGCGCCAGGTCGAGCGCAAGCGCGCGCACCATCGAGTTGATCGCGCCCTTGGACGCACAGTATGCCGTCCGGTTACGGATGGCGCGCATCGCGGTGTTCGACGAGAGGAACACCACCGTGCCGCGCGACTCCTGTTTCATGAAGAACCTGTTACAGGCCATCTGCGTGACCTGAAAGCCGCCGACCACGTTCACGTCCAGGACGTCATGGAACCTCGCGGGGTCCATCTCAAGCGGTCCGCCGTGCCCAAGCCCCTGGTTCGCCGCGTTGTTGACGAGTATGTCGAGCCGGCCCGAGCCGCGCTCTATCTCGTCGAACAGCGCAGACACCTGGGCGATGTCCGATATGTCGCATGTCTTCGCGACCACGCCCGACACGCCCCTCGCCTCCAGCTCGGCCGCCCCCTTCGCAGTCGAGGCGTCGCTCGACCCGCACATGTACACGGTCGCGCCGTCACGCCAGAACCTTTCCACGAGATGCAGCCCCGTGTTGCGGTTGCCGCCGGTCACGAGGACTACCTTGCCCGCGAACCTCGACGGTCCACGATTCCCATTGTCGCCGCCATTCATGAATTTACCTCCAGATGTCTTGTCCCAAAGCCGGCATCCCCCGCCGACACGCTCGCCACTGGCCATGCTGCGAGACCCTTCCTGCGAAGCTCACCGGCGATCTCGGCGGCCTGCGCCGCAGACTCGGCGAGGCCAAACACCGACGAGCCGCTGCCGCTAACCGTCGCGCCAAGCGCACCGGCCGTCCTGAGTGACGCAAGCGCGTCGGCTATCTCGGGGTGAAGTCGGCACGCGCTCATGGCGAGGTCGTTCGCAAGCGAAGCTGCAATGCGCCCGAGGTCGCCCCCCGCAAGCGCCGCGAGGCACGCCTCGGTCGCGGACGGCGCGGCCGGATCTCGCTCACTGCAGTGCGCATAGACCTCGCGCGTCGAAGAATGGACGCCGGGATTGGCGACCACGAGGTCGAGTCTGGGGCAGGCGACGCGCTCCACGACCTCGCCGCGCCCCTGCATCACGACCGGCCCGCCGAGGATAAGCGCGGGCACGTCGGAGCCGACATGGGCGGCGATCTTGGCGAGGGACTCGCGCGAGTGGCCAGCGCCCCACATATCGTTGAGCGCGACAAGCGCCGCCGCCGCGTCGGCGCTGCCGCCGCCAAGCCCGCCGCCGACGGGAATGCGCTTCGTGACGCGAATCTCCGCGCCGCGCGAAGGGTCGAGTACGCGGGCAGCCTTTACGACAAGGTCGTCGGGGAAGCCCGTGTCCGACGAAAGCTCCGACGACGGCTCGATTTCGAGCGAGTCTGAAAGGGAAACGGGAACGACAAGCGAGCGGATGGCGTGGTAGCCGTCGCCACGCACCCCGAAGACCTCAAGGGTCAGGTTGACCTTCGCGTATGCCTCAGTCGTCATCGTCGTCGCCATCGTCGCCGCAGCAGGGCCCACCGGGAACCGGCCCGCACTCCATGCCGAACATCATGGCCGCCGTGACGAGGCCCCCGATGCTCCTGCACTCGTCGGCCGATATGCGCAGGAACACGCGGTGGGCGTCGCCCTGGCGCCAGCTCATGCATGCGCAGCCGCACTTGGCCTCGCTTGCCAACTGGTCGAGGACGGGCTTCATCATCGCGCGCCGCTCCTCGGGGACCGACGCCAGCGACTCGGAGGCGACGGCCTTGAGCAAGGACGAGAACGAGAAGAACGACACCGCATACGGCTTCTTGGACGCCGCCTCGGGCAACGTCGCGGCAAAGCGCTCCTCGACCGGCCACTGCGGGACAAAGCCCTTGGCGACGCCGGCAAGCGCATACGCGGGGGCCTTGGCGGAAAACTTTCTGGCGGACTTTGCCTTCTGCACATCCTCAAGGAAACCCTTCAAGTCGAACCCGTCGAACGGCGCGCCGTCGGCTTCCCTGGCAGTCTTGCACATGGCCGCGACGTCGAACAAGAGCCTGTAGCCCTTTTCGGACGCGGCCATGGAGACGAACTTCCTGACGTCGAGGCCGTGCTTCGCGAGGATGGACGCCGCCCGGGCCCAGCCCTGCTCGGTCAGCCGGCCGGCGCTGCCGGAGTCCTCGGCCTCGGCGCAGGCGAAGAAGGCGTCCTTGCCAGCGAACGCCAAGGGGGCCTGCCCCAGCGGCTTGAGCCCGCACTTTGCGTTTTCGCAGCCCTCCGCAACGCTAGCGGAGCAGCGGACGTCGATGCCCGCGTCGGAGACCCTGACGCCGATTGAGGCGGACTTGCAGGACTCGATCGACGAAACGGCCTCGGCGTCGCAGCCCTTTCCCGCCTTTGCCATCGCGGCAAGCGCGCCGAACGCCTTCTCGTCAACCCACAGGCGCACGACATCGCCGTCCATCGACTTGGCGGCGACGGGGATGTCGGCAAGAGCGAGCCTGGCCTGCTCGGGCTTGGCGCCCGCGCCGACCCAGCGACCGTCGTCGGAGAAAACGACGTATGTAGTCTTGTTCGAGCAGTCCGCGTCGAACATGTCGCCTTTCACGGCAATGACGCCGTTGGCGGACGACGAGCCGGGATGGCGCCTTGCGAACTCGTCCCCGGAAAGGGACACCGGATAGAGAACCGCGAACTCAAGCGATCCGAACGCGCCGGACGGATCCGCCGAAAGCGCATCGCCGTCGAGGAAGAGGACGAAAGACATCGGCGTCTTGTCGCGCATGGGGCCGAAGAACTTGAGAAGCGGGCTGTCGGCTATCGCGGCGGCCATGCCTGCGGCGGCGAGCGGACTGCCGACGAACGAGCCGACCTTCGCGACGGCGGCGCCCTGCGTCGCCATGTCGGCCACCTGTAGCGACCCCGCCTTCTCCCACGCCGCGGATGCCGCAATCGACGCTACTGCGACAAAGGCTGCGACTGCTTTTTTCATTGGTTTGCCTCCCTATTTGCGTTTGTCTTCGGTAAAGTCGGCAATGGCGGCGTCAACGTCCGCGAAAAGCCTGTCGAGCTTCGCCGTCGGGACCGTCGAGAATGCAAGGCGTATGAGCCCCGAGAGGACGATCGTCCCGACGGAATACTTCTCGACCAGGTGGCGGCGAACCTTCTCGGCGTCGACGCCGAGTGGCTTCACGCACATGAAGTAGCCGGAATTGAACGGCATGACCTCGAAGTGCCGCCCGTACTCGGGATGGGTCCTTAGAATCACGCGGATCTGGTGGTAGCGCTTCTTCAGGACGGCGAACTTCTCGCGCTTCTGCGCGGCGTAGCCGGGGTCTTGGAACGCGCGGAGCGCGAGTTGCTGGCCGATGGACGTGACGTTCGACACGCCCGAGCGCACGTTGCCGGCGGCCTTGGCCTCAAGGGCCTTGAGCTGTTCGTCGGTCGCGCCCCTGAAGGCGAAGCTGACGAACCCGACGCGCAGGCCCCAGACGTAGTCTTCCTTCGTCGTGCCGTCGAGCTTGACGGCGAGGACGTTACGGTGGAGGTCGGCGAACTCGGCAAAAAGCGACTCGCCGTGGACGCCCCTCTCGTAGACGAGCCCGAAGTAGGCGTCGTCGCAGAGCACTACGACCTTCTTGCCCTTCGCGGCGGCGGCGCGGACGGCGGACACGATCCTCTTCGCGTCCGCAACCGTCGCGGTGTAGCCTGTCGGGTTGTTGGGGAAGTTCAGGATAAGTAGCTTCTTCTTGCCTGGGGCGAGAAGCGCCGCCTTCATGGCCTCGGCGTCGAATGCGCCGCGCCTGAACGTGTTGAAGTGGACGACCTTGCAGCCGACGGCCTCGCTGAAGATCAGCTCGTAGTTATCCCAGAAGAGATCAGGGCAGACAAGCGTGTCGCCCGGGGCGGCGAACAGCTCGGCGCAGATGCGGATGCCGTGCGTGAGCGCGTTCGTCACGACGGGGCTGGAGAACTTCTTGCCCTTGAGCGAGGGGTTCTTCGCGAACTCCATCGCGCGCCACGCCTCGCGCAGCTTCGGCAGCCCAAAGCTCCCGGCGTACAGGAACGCGCGCTTGTCGAGGTTCACGCCCGAACCGAAGCAGTCCATCACGAGCGGCGAGCCATCCTCCTCGAACGCCATGCCGACCGTCGCGTTGATCTTGCAGGACTTCGCCTCCGCGCCCTGCCCGAGTATGCCGCCGTAGGGGAAGTACATGCGCCTGCCGGCCGGAGATAGGAACTCCGCCGCCGGACCAAGCGTCCTGTTTAACTTAAGCGCAAGCTTGTTCATGTCGGGCGTATATTATACCAAAAAGGAACGGGCGCGGGAACCACAGCCCCCGCGCCCAACATCCCAGCGCCCAAAGAGCGCGCGCGTTACTGCGCCGAGGCGGAGCCCTCGTCGCCGTAGCCCTTCGACTTGAGGTAGTCGACGACCTTGCCGACGGTAGTGAGGCTTTCGGCGTCCTCTTCGGGGATCGCCGCGCCAAACTCCTCCTCAAACGCCATTATGAGCTCGACCGAGTCGAGCGAGTCCGCGCCAAGGTCGTCGATGAAAGACGCCTCCGGCGTAACCTGTTCGGCATTGACGCCGAGCTGCTCGACGATTATGTCCTTTACGCGTTCTTCAAGCTTTCCTGCCATAGTAGTTCAACTCCTTTGTTGTTGATGACGCTATTATACTAAATTCTTGCCCTACTGCGCAAGGGGGTCTGGGCAATTGTTGAAAAAGTCAGTTCCACAGCTTCTCTATCGCGTAGTACGCCCTCGCCTCGCGGGAGAATACGTGCACGACGACATCGATGAAGTCTGCGACTATCCAGCCGCACTCTGGATCGCCCGTCATTCGGCTGCGCTTCACGCCCGCCTTGCGCATCGCCAGCTGGGCGTTCGCGACAAGGGCCCTTAGGTGGGGCGCGGCCGAGCCAGTGCCCACTACGAAGAAGTCCGTAAGCGAACTCCTGCCGCGAACGTCGTATATCCGGACGTCCTCGGCCTTCGACTCTTCGAGCGCCTTCGCGATGATCGTTGCTTCCTCTGCTGCTTCCATGCCCGATATTATACCATAAATGCCCCGTCCCCGCCGGGACAAAGGCCGACTAAGTCCTTACGCTCCTTGCGAGCGTGACGCACCACACGCGCCATGCGCCTGCGGCCTTGAGCGCCCTGGCGCACTCCGAAAGCGTCGAGCCCGTCGTCATGATGTCGTCGACGAGAAGGAGCGTCCGCCCGCGCACGAGCGAGGGCTCGCGCACCGCAAATGTCCCCTTGACGTTCTCGCGGCGCTCATCCTCGGGAAGCGAACTCTGGCGCTTCGGGTGGCCCGTCCTTGCGACCGCCCTTGCGAGGAACGCCCTGTCTATGCGCCTCGCGAGCTCGACGGCCACCAGCGCGCTCTGGTTGTAGCCGCGGTCGATCCTATGGCCGAGCGTCGTGGGCATGGCGACGACGGCGTCGACGGCGGAGACGTCGAACCGCGCCCTTGCGGCAGCCTCGGTCCAGTCCGCAAAGTCGTCCCTTAGCCATATATGGCCGTTGAACTTATAGTCGTTGACCATCTTCCGCGTCTCGCACTCAAACCGCACCGCGCTCGCCGCGTCGTCGATTTCGTAGACGCCGTCCTCCGGGCGCACGAAGGGGATCCTGTTCAGGCAGTCGGAGCAGACGTACCGCCCGTCGCGATCGACGGGGCGGCCGCACACCTCGCAGGTCCTCGGCCAGAGAAGGTCAAGCGCTCGCCGCCAGATTCCCATCAAGAAGCCGTCATTGCCGAGAAGTAGTCGCACACGCGCGTCACGGAGCCGGGCACCGGCACGGTCGAGAGCCATGCGGCGCAGGAATCCCTGTCGGACGGGTCGAAGCCGTGCATGCCGTTCAGGGGCTTCACGCCCATGTCGCTCGGGCAGAACTGCACGCCGGCGTCTGCGAGGAAGATGTCGTCGCCGAACTTGTGGTCGTCGCGCCATATACCGTTGCGGTGCATCTCGTCTTCGCCGAGCCAATGCCCGGGGAACGCCGCAAACGCCTCGCGAACCTTCTCCTTCGCGCCGTCCCTGAGCCACCAGAACCTCGCCATGGTCGAGTCGATCGCGCTCGCATAGTCCTCGCCCCAGACAAGCCCAGTCTTCGCAAGAGCGGCGGGAGCGTCGGCAGTGCCGCGAAGCGGCGTCATGCCGTGGTCGGAAAACACGGTGAGCTCGAACGGCCGCCCGCCAGCGACAAGCGCGTCGTAAAGGGAGCGAATGGTGCCCGCGTACATCTCGACCTTGGGGCGAAGCACCTCGTCGCGCCCGACGTTGTCGTGCTGCAAGGCGTCAAACGCGGCCGAGTAGACGAACGCGCGGTCCACCTCCCCCTTGCGGAAAAGCTCCGAGGCGCGGCGGAAGTTCTCGTCTTCCGGCAGCCGCCAGTTCGAGATGTGGTACTTAAGCCCCTGCTCTCCCCAGACATCGGCGAGGTTCTTGACGGGGGCAAGGCCGCCGGGAACGAAGAGATCGGTCTTCTCGCAGTAGTCGAGCTTCGGAAGCCGCTCGACTGGCACGCCGTAGAGCTGGAAGTAGCCTGTGAAGCCATACAGTTTCTTTATGAGCTTCGAGAGCTGGTGGCGGACGCGCCCGCGCCGCCAGAAGGACTTCGGCCTCAGGAACGGCGCGAGGAAACGCATCTTCCCGAACGGGCTCTTCCCGGGGGCCCAGTCGTAGAACGCAAGATGCCCGTGCTCATCGGGGCGCTTCCCCGTGAGTATCGTCGGGATTGCGGTGCAGCTGTACCCGAACTGCATCTCTATCCTGCGGCGGTGCGGCAGGAGGTCCTTGAGAAAGCCGTATTTCTCAACTTGCTCCCAGCCAAGCGCATCAACGAAAACGAAGACTTTAACCTTGTTGCTCATTTAGTTCTGTTCTGTTTTTGACAGTATTTACAGTTTTGTTTTTAGCAGGTAGTTCAGGAGATACAGGAGGAAGACTGGGGTTGCACCCCAGACCCCGCGCCGAAGGCGCCCCTGAAACTCCTGTCTCTCCTGTTCTTTGTGGCTAAAACCTCCATGCTAAAATCCTGTATTAAGGCAATTCCAAAGCCGCTGCAAGGGCGGCGATGTCGCCAGGCGGAACGAGCGTCGCCTTGCCCTGGCACGCCTCAGGGAGCCCGCCGATGGCGAACGCGACGACTGGACGGCCAAGCGCAACGGCCTCGGCCGCGACGAGCCCGTAAGGCTCCTGCCAGAAGCTCGGCACGACCACGCATGCGGCGCGGCGCATCCAATCCTGCGGGTTCTTCTGAAAGCCGTTGAAGCGAACGGCAAGCCCAAGCCGCGCGGCAAGGGACTTCAGCTCCCCTTCCATGTTGCCGGTACCCACTATGTCGAGAGTGCGCCTCGCCTTCATCCGCGCCATCGCCTCAAGAAGAAGATGAACGCCCTTCCCGCGAATCAGCTGCCCGACATAGAGAAGATCTACCTGGGGAACGGGGAATGGGGAATGCATCCCCCGAGCGAAGCGAGTCGCCGAAGGCGATGCCCTATCAGGGGTGGGAACGGCTTCCCCTGCGCCGTCAGTCCTGATCGCCGGCGGCCTGACCTCGATTTTCGCCGCGTCGAGGCCGTTTGCGACAAGCCGCGACTTCATGAACTCTGAGATTACGACGATCTTCCCGAACCGCGACATCGCGACTATGCGCCGCCTTTGCGAGAAGACGCGGCCAAGGGCCGCCTTCCAGCTGCGGCACGCAGGCGCACACAAAATGCACGGCCATACGCCGCCGGCGCGGGTGCAGTTCCGTTTTAGCGGAGTGTATGCATAGCCGCGCGGACATATCGGCTCGTGGTCGTGTACGTAGTAGACCGTCTTCTCCGGCGGGAACTTCTCGAGCGTCGCCACGTCGGAGCACTTGTGGACTACGATTTCGTCGAAGTCAGATAATGGATAACGGGTAACGGGGGACGGGGAGGAGAGGACCTCCACCTCGTGCCCCTCGTCCCGCAACCTCGCGACATGGCGTTCGGCAAAGACCTCGATCCCGCCGCGCACAGCCGACTTTTCAAGGTAGACGAGAATCCTCATCTTCCGGCCGGCTCAGTAGTTCTGCGGCTCGACCTGGAAGTATGCCTTCGGATGCGCGCAGACCGGGCACAGCTCAGGGGCGCCCTCGCCCTCGACTATCGCCCCGCAGTTGCGGCACTGCCAGCGGTTCTTGCCGATGCGCACCCACACTTCGCCGGTCTCGATGTTCTTGGCGAGCTTGCGGTAGCGCTCCTCGTGGTGCTTCTCGATCTCGGCGACCTTTGCGAAGAGGTCCGCGAGGCGGTCGAAGCCCTCGGCCTTCGCCTCGTCTGAGAAGCGCTTGTACATGTCGGTCCACTCCTCGTGCTCTCCAGCAGCGGCAGCGAGGAGGTTCGCGGGAGTGTCGCCGATTCCGCCCAGCTCCTTGAACCACATCTTCGCGTGCTCCTTCTCGTTGAGGGCAGTCTCCTGGAAGATCGCCGCGATCTGCTCGTAGCCGTCCTTCTTCGCGCGCGAGGCGAAGTAGTCGTACTTGTTGCGGGCCTGCGACTCGCCAGCGAAGGCGGTCATCAAGTTCTGCTCGGTCTTGCTGCCTTTCAGCTCCATAACGGGTTCCTCCTTGTCTTTCGTCTGGGCGGCCTCTTCGGCCTGTTCGCGGGTATTATACCATAAACCGCAGGGGAAGAGTCTAAAGCCGTCCGCCTCGCGCCCTATGCCTCCGCAGAACGAGCGCATGCCTGCGCCTTGCATGACGACGCCCCGAACATTTTGTCTACGATGATGGCGATGGCGCCGTCGCCTGCGATGTTGCAGGCCGTACCGATGGAGTCCGTAGCGAGGTAGAGGGCGATCATGAGCGCGATTTGCGCATGGTCGAAGCCAAGCATCGACTCAAGAAGCCCGATTGCCGACATTACCGCGCCACCCGGCACCCCGGGCGCGGCGATCATCACGATGCCGACCATCGCTATGAACCCGGCGAAAGTGGCGAGGCCGATTTCCGCGCCCCGCCCAGCCACAAGCAGGAGCGCGACTGCACAGGAAACAATCTTCACCGTCGAGCCGGCGAGATGGACGGTCGCGCAGAGGGGGACCGTGAAGTCGGCGATCTCGCGGCTCACGCCGTTGGCGAGAGTCTGCGCACGCGTGACGGGGATCGTCGCGGCCGAGGACGAGGTCCCGAGCGCAGTAATGTATGCCGGCAGCATCTTCCACATCGCCTTGAACGGGTTCTTCCCCGCCACGGCGCCAGCAATGCAGTACTGGACGACGATGACGACGAGCGTAAGCGTCGAGAACACGGCGATGATCGCGGCGAAATCCACGAGGACGCGACAGGCCTTGCCCGCCGCCGTCATGTCGAGAAAGATGCCGAAGATGAAAAGAGGAAGCAGCGGGACGAGCACGCCGGAGATGGTGCGCACGACAATGGCGCGGAAATCTGAGAACACGCGCTTCAGGGCGTCGCATTCGGTGAAGACCATGCCAAGCCCCGCCATGAACGAGAACACGAGTGCGCTCATCACGTCCATGATCGGGGGGATCGACAGCTTCACATACGGCGGAAACTCCCGCGCGGCATCATTGACAGCCTGCCCCACCCCTGTCGAGACGAGCGACGGGAAGGCGGCCGCCGAGACGAAGTAGCCGAGGAACCCCGCGAAAAGCGTAGAGCCGTAGGCAATGGCGACTGTCGCGAAAAGAAGCTTCCCCGCGCCGCGCCCAGTCTCGGCTATCGCCGGCGCGACAAGCCCGACGATGATGAGCGGGACAAGGAACTTGATGAACTGGCCTATGAGCGCGGCCACGGTATTCACGCCGCGCACAAACGGCTCTGGGACAAACGAACCGAGGACTATGCCGAGGACCACGGCAAGCGCAACGCGCGAAAGCAGTCCTAACCTTGTCTTTTTCATTGGTGTCATGTTCACGGCGTTTCCTGGACATCGCCATTCGCAACGTCTCTCCCGAAAACGCCGATATTGTAGCACATCCCCATCCCCAGATGCAAGGGCGAAGCGCCAGTTTCAATGTGCGTGCGCAATGTCGGTCGTACCCTCTTGGGTTCACGCCCGTTTGACTACCGCAGTCCGATCGCCTTGGCAATCCCGCTTTCCTCCCATCCGTCGCTGCCGCCGCCGTGGCGTGCGCTGTTATTCAGCCACAAAGAACACAAAGTTCACAAAGAAGCTGGGGTGTTACCCCAGACCCCAAAAACACTCTGTGATTC
>CADCAK010000021.1 GCA_902799385.1 uncultured bacterium
TGCGACCGTCGCCAAGGCCGACGACTGCGCCTATTGGGTGAAGGATGTCGGAATCGAGAACGGCAATATCTACGCCGAGATAATCCCCCAGGGTCTGATGTTCTTTGTCAACTGAGATGGCAATGACTCTCAGGTAAGCCGACGGAATACGCCGACTACGGCCAGATGATGGAAAGGGGTTCCGAGCCGCCGTCAAGTTCGGATTCTATGCGCTTGACGAGCGGCGCCCAGTCCGTGCCGGAATCCTCGAGCTCCCCATTGTCGCCGTAAACCGCATACGTCGTCCCCCGGTCGTCGCACATGACCTCTATGCGCGACGCCACGCGCCCCGCCGTCGTCAACAGGAGCATGGCCATCCTGATCGCCGCGCCGACTTCCTCGTCGTCGCTTTTCTGCGACTCCTCGTCCGAAAGGACGCGGGCGTACGGAATGCGGAACGATATATCCAGCGCCTCTTCGCGCCACTCGAACTCGAATACGCGGCTCTGGATGCCATGGCCGCCGACGAGGTGCGTCAGTCCCTCGCCTGATTCAATCTCGGCTATGGCGGACTGCAGCTTCTCGACCGCATCCGCGCGCCTCGATTCCATGTCCTTCTCGTTTTCCATCTTCCTCTCCGGAGAATCATGCCTTGTGCTGAAGATTACATCGAAAACATATTATACCATACTTATACATCGCGTGACACAAAGACGCGGAGATTTGCTATAATTAACGAAACATGATTGCCAAAAAGGAGTCCATGGATATGATTGACAAGATGACGGTCGCCGCGCTTGCCGTCGGCATTGCGGTGTTGTCGCACGCAGGGCCGATGCTCACCGAGTGGGGCGAGAATGTGACGAGCGAAAACTGCTGGCGAGGCTATCCGCGCCCGCAGATGGTGCGCGATGGCTGGACAAACCTCAACGGCGACTGGGACTACGCCGTGACGAGCGTAACGAACACGCCGGGCCGCCCCGAAAAGTGGGACGGCAAGATCCGCGTTCCGTTCTGCATCGAAAGCGCGCTTTCCGGCGTCGGGCGGCTTCTTAAGCCCGACGAGTTCCTCTGGTACACGCGCAAGATAGAATGCGACCCGAAGCCCGGCGAGAGGATTCTCCTGCACTTCGGCGGCGTCGACTTCCGCACGATGGTGTTCATCGGGCACGACGAGGTGACGGACGTTCCGCACGAGGGCGGGCAGAATCCGTTTACGCTCGACATCACCGACTGTGTCAAGAAGGGCGAGAACACGCTCACCGTATGCGTGTGGGACCCGACCGAGGATTTCGTCAACTCGCGCGGCAAGCAGTGCTTCAAGCCGCACGGGTGCTTCTACACGCGCGTGTCCGGCATCTGGCAGACGGTGTGGATGGAGACCGTGCCCGAGAAGTACATAAAGTCGTACAAGGTTTTCACCGATATCGACAAGGGGGAAGTGACGCTGAGTTTCCAGGGAACGGGGAACGGGGAACGGGGAACGATTGAAATCGAGGACTCTGCGTCCTCTGCGGTTACGCGCCTCTGCGTTAAAAAGCCGTTCACCCCCAACGAGCCTGTCACGGTCAAGCTGCCCGCGCCAGTTGCCCTTTGGTCGCCGGAAAGCCCGAAGCTCTACAACTTCACGGCAAAGTACGGCAAAGACGTCGTCAAGGGCTATTTCGGCATGCGCAAGATCGAGAAGCGCAAGGACTCGAAGGGCGTCATGCGGTTCTTCCTCAACAACAGGCCTTACTTCATGATCGGCACCCTCGACCAGGGCTGGTGGCCCGATGGACTTCTTACCCCGCCTTCCGAGGAGGGGATGGAATACGACATTAAGGTGCTGAAGGAATGCGGCTTCAACATGCTTCGCAAGCACATCAAGGTCGAGCCCCAGCAGTACTACGCGATGTGCGACAGGCTCGGCATCCTCGTCATACAGGACCTTCCGAGCGGCGATGGCAGGTCGATCTCTCCCGAAAGGGCCGACACGGTGAAGCGGTACGGCCTTCAGAGGCAGGAGATGAAGGAGATGATGGACGATCTCCAGCCTTTCCCGTCCATCGTGATGTGGAACCCCTACAACGAGGGATGGTCGCAGCCGGGCGAGTTCCTCACCCACTCCATGCTCGACTTCACTCGCCGCCACGACCCCACTCGCCTCGTCAATGGGCCGAGCGGATGCTGGGACTGGGAGGGCGGACACTGCCTGCCCAAGGGTTGGGGATGGAAGGACCGCGTATGGACCAAGCACAGGCCGGAGGGCGTGTGCGAGGCCGCCGACACCGTTGACCTGCATCTCTACCGTGGCCCCGACATGTTCCCCGTCAACGACCGCCGCGTAAGCTTCCTCGGCGAATTCGGAGGACTCGGCCATCCTGTCTCGGGGCATCTCTGGAAGGAGAGCAAGGACGGCAAGGGCAATTGGGGCTATGGCGGCATCGAGGACACGAAGACGCGCGAGGGCCTTGAAAAGACGTATCTCGGGCTTATGGAGAAAGTCGGGCTTCTCGCCGAGAAGGGGCTTGGCGGCTCGGTCTACACCCAGACGACCGATGTCGAGATTGAGATCAACGGGCTTCTGACATACGACCGCAAGGTCCTGAAGTACGATCCGCAAGTCCTCAGCAAGGCCCATGCCGAGGTCGTTCGCCGTGCAAACGACGCATCCATTGCAAAGTGACCCCATAGCCATGACTTATTCGCCATTCATCGACATGAAGAAGATTATTGCCGTAGTTGCGCTTTCCGTGGCGGCGTCGGCGTTCGCCGGCAGCCCCAAGTACATTTTCATGTTCCTCGGCGACGGAATGTCCACGCCGCAGAGAATGATAGCGGAGGAGTATTCCCTCGCCACTGGGCGCGGGCCGCTCGCGCTCAACCATCTGAAGATGCAGTCCGCCGCGCGCACGTGTTCCGCGTCGTCGCTGATAACGGACTCCGCCGCCGCCGCCACGGCGCTCGCCTGCGGCGTCAAGACCTACAACGGCGCGGCCGGACTCGACAACGACGGGAATCGCGTCGAAAGCGTACTTGAGCTGGCTCACAGGAAGGGGCGCAAGGTCGGCGTCGTGACGTCCGTCACGATAAACCACGCCACGCCCGCCGGATTCTGCGCCCACCGCAAGAACAGGGGCCTTCTCTACCAGATTGGGCTCGACATCGTGAATTCGCCCTTCGATTACTTCGCTGGCGGCGGTTTCGACGGAAAGCAGAACGACGTGAAGGATCCAGAATACTGCGGGGACTTGCTCGACTTGGCGAAGAAGGCCGGGTTCTCCGTCGCCACCGACCTCGCGTCGTTCCGCGCGCTCAAGCCGGGCTGCCGTGCGTTCTACAGGGGGGCGGACGGGGAGCTACAGTACGCCATAGACGCGGACGGTACGCAGCCGACGCTCGCCGAGATGACCGCGAAGGGCATTGAGCTGCTTGATGGGCCCCAGGGCTTCTTCCTCTTCGTCGAGGGCGGGAAGCTTGACCATGCGGGGCACGTCAACGACACCGCGACGAACCTGCGCGAGACGCTCGAGCTCGACGACGCAGTGCGTGTGGCGAAGGACTTCCTCGACAAGCACCCCGACGAGACCCTCGTTCTCGTTACGGGCGACCACGAGACCGGCGGCATGGCGATGGGCTTCGGCGGCTCGGGCTATGCGCTGCATCTCGGCCGCCTCTCGCGCCAGCGCTGTTCGTGGCATAAGTTCGAGCACATCGTCGCAAAGGCCCGCGCCGACGCGAAGGCGAAAGGCCGCAAGTTCGAGTTCGCTGACGCAAAGGCCCTCCTCGAGGAGTGGTTCGGGTTTGACTTCAGCAAGGTCGGCAAGGATTCGGGCGACGCCGCGTCCGGCGGTAAGTTCGCGAAGAAGAGGAAGAACAAGGGGAGCGAGGACGAGATATGGCTGACGGCTGAGGACGTCAAGCGGCTCGAGAACTCCTTCAAGCGCAAGGCGCTGCATCATACCGCGATCCACATTATGAGCGCCAAGGCGGGCGTCGGCTGGTCTTCGACCGCCCACACGGCGCTTCCAGTGATGTGCACGAGCGAGGGCGTCGGGGCCGATTCGTTCATGGGCCTTCTCGACAACACCGACATAGCGAAGCGCCTCAAGGCGTTGGTGGAGTGACGGCGTGTCCGGGAAGGGCGACATTGCGGCGGCATTGCTTCTCGCTGCGCTCTGCGTCGCGCTTTGGTTCGCGCCTGCGCCGTTGGCGTCGGGCGTCGCCGAAGGCAAGGCGCGCCGCGCGCTCGTCGTCGAGACGGACGACTCGGCTATCGAGATGCACGGGCTTCTTAGGTTCGGCTCGCAGCGCCTCAAGGTCAGGATGCTCGAGGGGCCTCGCAAGGGCGTGACGTTCTCCGCCGCGAACGAGCTCCGCGCGCAGATGGACCTCGACAAGCATTTCTCCCCTGGCGACACCGCCGTCGTTATCGAGAAGGGCGACGAGGACCCGGCTACCGCCGTCCTCGTCGCGCGCGACCACTGGCGGCTTGGGTGGGCCGCCGCGCTTTTCGCGGCCTTTGCCGTGTTCCTCTGCGCGTTCGGCGGCAGGGTCGGGGCCAAGGCGCTATTCAGCTTCGTGCTGTCCGCGCTCGTCGTCTGGAAGGGCGTGATACCCCTCGCGCTCGCGGGATGGCCCGCTTCGTGGACGTGCTTCGGGGCCGTGTGCGTGCTCTCCGCCGTCATCATGTACCTCGTCGCGGGCTGGACGCGCAAGGGATTTGCCGCGTTCGCCGGGACCGCCGTGGGATTGTTCGCTGGGCTTGCGATGGCTCATGCGTTCGGACGCCTCATGCACATCAACGGCGCGACGCTTCCGTTCGTGCAGGCGCTCCTGTACTCCGGCTACGAGTTCCTCGACCTGCAGGATGTCTTCATCGGCGCGATGGTGCTTGCGAGTTCCGGCGCGGCGATGGATCTCGCGATGGACATAGCGAGCGGGACCGAGGAAGTCGCGCGGCACAATCCGGGGCTCCCGCGGCGCGAACTCATGCTTTCGGGATTCCGCATCGGGCGCAGCGTGACCGGCACGATGACGACGACGCTCCTCCTCGCCTATTCCGGCGGCTACATCACGCTCCTCATGGCGTTCGCCGCCCAGGGCACGCATCCGCTCGATTTCCTTAACTCCACGCTTGTTTCCGCCGAGCTCGTGAAGACCCTGATAGGCAGCTTCTCGCTCGTGCTCGTCGCGCCGTTTACCGCCGTCGTGTCGGCGGCGGTGTTCTCGCATGACGGCAGGGGGGCGTCTTGAAATGGCGCGCGCCCCGGAAAGGCCTGCGGGACTTTTTGCCCTGAAGTCGAAGTTCAGGCCCACGGGCGACCAGCCCGAGGCGATAGCCGCGCTGTACGAGGGCCTTAGGCGGGGCGAGGACCGGCTTGTCCTGCAGGGCGTGACTGGCTCGGGGAAGACTTTCACAATGGCGAACCTCATAGCGAAGTGGGGCCGGCCGACGCTCATCCTCTCGCACAACAAGACGCTCGCCGCGCAGCTCTTCGCGGAGCTGAAGGAGTTTTTCCCCGACAACGCCGTCGAGTATTTCATCTCATACTACGACTACTACCAGCCCGAGGCGTACATACCTCAGACCGATACCTACATCGAGAAGGACGCGTCGATAAACGAGGAAATCGAGCGCTACCGACTTGCCGCGACGAACGCGCTCATCGCAAGGCGCGACGTGATCGTCGTCTCGTCCGTGAGCTGCATCTACGGCCTCGGCGAGTCCGAGGAGTACCGCGACCTCGCCGTAGGCTTCAAGGTCGGCGAGTCGCTGTCGCGCGAGCGACTCCTCGCCCGGCTCGTCGAGGCGCAGTACGTCAGGAACGACTACGACTTCGCGCCGGGCGCGTTTCGCGTGCGCGGGGACGTGGTGGACGTCTTCCCCGCATACGAGACGAAGGCGATCAGGGTCGAGTTCTTCGGCGACGAGATCGACTCCATCCGCGAGCTCGATCCCCTGACCGGGAAATGCGGCGTCTCGATGCCCGCCGCCGTCGTCACGCCCGCAAAGCAGTTCGTCATGGGCAAGGACAAGTTCGAGGCGGCGTTCGCGAGGATCGAGGCAGAGCTCGACGACAGGCTCAAGTTCTTCGCCTCAAAGGGCAAGCTCCTTGAGGCGCAGCGGCTCAAGGAGCGGACGGAGTACGACATCGAGATGATGCGCGAGCTCGGCTACTGCAACGGCATCGAGAACTACTCTCGCCCGCTTTCGGGGCGCGCGCCTGGCTCGCCGCCCGAGTGCCTGCTCGACTACTTCCCCGACGACTTCCTCACGATCATCGACGAAAGCCACGTGTCCGTGCCCCAGATACGCGCGATGTACAACGGCGACCAGGCCCGCAAGCAGAAGCTGGTGGACTTCGGGTTCCGGCTCCCGAGCGCGAAGGACAACAGGCCGTTGAAGTTCGACGAGTTCAACGCGAAGGTCCACCAGATAGTCTACTGCTCGGCGACTCCCGGCGAATACGAGTACGGCGAGTCCAAGACGGTCGCGGAGCAGGTGATACGCCCGACCGGGCTTCTCGACCCCGAGATCGAGCTGCGCCCGCTCGCGAACCAGATCGACGACCTCGTCGCGGAGATCAAGCGCGTCGTCGAGCAGGGGGACCGCGTATTCGTCACGACGCTCACCAAGCGCTCGTCCGAGGACCTGACGCAGTATCTCCATGGAACCGGCATCCGCGTAGAGTACCTTCACAGCGACATCGACGCCATAGAGCGCGTGGCGATTCTCCACCGCCTCAGGAAAGGCGAGTTCGACGTTCTCGTTGGAATCAACCTCCTGCGCGAAGGCCTCGACCTTCCCGAAGTCGCGCTCGTCGCCATCCTCGACGCCGACAAGGAAGGGTTCCTGAGGTCAACGACCTCGCTCGTGCAGACGGCGGGCCGCACGGCGCGGCACGAGAAGGGGCGCGTCATACTTTACGCAGACAGGAAGACCGACGCGATCAGGGACTTGCTGCGCATCACGAAGGCGCACCGCGCGAAGCAGATTGCCTACAACGAGGCGCACGGCATCGTGCCGAAGTCGGTGAAGCGCGCGATCAACGAGTCGGCGTACGTTTTCGCGGCCGGTTCCGCCGCGCCGACGGCTTCAGGCGCTGGGCGCGGGACGCGCGACGCCATTCCTGTCGCGGACGTCGTGGCGGAGCTGGAGCGCGACATGCTCGAGGCGGCCGACAACCTCGAATTCGAGCGCGCGGCGTATCTGCGTGACCAGATAGCGGAGATCAGGCGGAAAAGAGGCGCGAAGTGAAGGCCTCTCATGCGGGTGTTGTTTCGCCGTTGCGTTTCGGCGCGGGAAATAGTATAATGTGCGTAAAAAGGACACATACGTTTGCGAGGTGGCTCTATGAACAGGTATCTTGACGATTTTATGAAGACATTCCCCTACGAGGGGCTTACGTACGACGACGTGACTCTTGTCACGCAGTACGCCGACTTCCTTCCCGACGACGCCTCGCTCGAGACGAAGCTCACGAGCCGCATGACGATGAAGATCCCGTTCATCTCGGCGGCGATGGACACGGTGACCGAGGCGCCGATGGCGATTGCCATGGCGATCGCGGGCGGCATAGGCGTCATCCACAAGAACCTTGAGGAGGACGACCAGGCCAAGGAGGTCGCGAAGGTGAAGAACTACCTGAACGGCATGATTGCGAAGCCGATATGCTTCCATGCCAACGACGACATCTCCTTCCTGCGTTCCGAGAAGAAGCGCATGGGGCTAAAGTTCAACGGCTTTCCCGTCCTCGACGCCGACGACCGGCTCGTGGGGATGATCACCTCGTCCGACATGCGCTTCGCGCCGATGGAGGCGAAGAAGCTGAAGGACGTCATGCAGCCCGCGCCGATAACCGCAAAGCCCGGCACGTCCCTCAAGAAGGCGTACGAGCTGATGCGCGCCGCCAAGGTCGGCAAGCTACCCCTCGTCGGCAGGGACGGCCGCGTCGTGGGCCTCTACAGCTTCACGGACGTCGCGCGTATCATCGAGAACCCGAACGCGGCATACAACTGCGACGACAAGTTCCGCCTGCGGGTCGCGGCGTCGGTTTCCGGCGGAAAGGGCGACCTGACGCGCATGGAGAAGCTTGCCGACGCCGGGGTGGACTGCGTCGTCGTCGATTCGGCGCACGGCCACTCCAAGGGAATCATGGACATGACCGGGTACATCGCGAAGCACTTCCCGAAGGTTGATATCATCGCCGGCAACATCGCCACGGGCGAGGCTGCAAAGGCGCTCGCGAAGTGCGGCGCACATGCCGTCAAGGTCGGCATCGGGCCCGGGTCGATCTGCACGACGCGCGTCGTCTGCGGCGTCGGCATCCCGCAGCTCACAGCCGTCTACAGCGCGGCGAAGGCGCTTCGCGGCTCGGGCGTCGCGGTCATAGCCGACGGCGGCATCAAGCTCTCGGGCGACGTCCCGAAGGCGCTTGCGGCAGGTGCGGATTCTGTGATGCTTGGCTCTGTCCTCGCAGGCACCGAGGAGAGCCCGGGCGAGAAGATCTACTCCAACGGCCGCCAGTACGTCGTCTACCGGGGCATGGGCTCTATGGCCGCGCTCAAGAACGGCAAGGGCTCGCGTGCGCGCTACTTCCAGGACAACGAGGCGGAGGACGATCTCGTGCCGCAGGGCATCGAGGGCATGGTTCCCTACTCGGGCCGCGTGAAGTCGATCATGACGCAGTTTTGCGGCGGCCTCAGGGCGTCGCTCGGCTACTGCGGCACCAGGACGATCGCGGAGCTCAAGGAGCGCGGCAAGTTCTACCGCGTCACTGCGGCTGGCCAGCGCGAGGCCCGTCCGCACGACATCACGATCACCAAGGAAGCGCCCAACTACCGCACATGACAAAGACCTGGCAGGACTACGGAAGGGAGTGGCTTGACACTCTCGTTGTCGCGATTTCAGTGGCGATGGCGTTCCGCGCCTACTTCTATGAGCCGTTCAACATCCCGACTGGCTCGATGCAGGAGACGCTCTGGGGCTACCATACCGTCGAAAACGTCGAGAAGGGGACGTGGGACGCGTTCCCGCTCTCGGTATTGAAGTGGCTGTGGACCGGCGAACGCGTCGTGGACTACAAGGCCCCTGCGTCGGGCATGGCGCACGTGCTGTCGCGCAACGACGGCTTTGCAGATGTCCGCATCGGCACGAGCACAAAGACATTTAAGCTGCCGACAGATGCGTGCCGCGCAATCGCCGGAAGGCACTTCCGCGCCGGGGAGACTCTATGGAAGGGCGCGATCGTCACTGGCGACTTCATATTCGTGAACCGCTGGATATGGAACTTCAGGAAGCCCCGCGATGGGGACGTGATGATATTCTCAACGACCGGCATTGCGCCGTCCGAGAACGGCATGTACGTCGGCATAGACGGCAAGCGCTACCTGATACAGCAGGAGACCCACTACATCAAGCGCATGAAGGCGACCCCCGGCGAGACCTACGTCCTTGAGCACCCTGTTGCAGGGCGGCCGACCGAGGTGACGATGGGCGAGGACGAGTACTTCGCCTGTGGAGATAATTTCAACAACAGCTACGATAGCCGCTACTGGGGACCGGTTCCCGGCTCCAAGCTGCGCGGCGTCGGCAGCTTTGTATTCTGGCCATTCAACGGATGGAGGATCATAAGATGAGCGAAGAACAGCTTATTCCGACTCCCGGCGTGTTCGGGGAGACCGGCAACTTTCTCCTTGAGCGCGAGCTCGGCAGGGGAGGTATGGGCGGCGTGTACATGGGGCGCGACAAGATGCTTGACCGCCCCGTCGCCGTCAAGGTGATGCTCAAGGAATACGGCGCCGACGCCGAATTCGTCGAGAAGTTCAAGCGCGAGGCCCAGGCCGCCGCGCGTCTCATCCACCCGAACATCGCGCAGGTGTACAGCTATGGCATCGCCGACGGCATGCCGTACATCGCTATGGAGCTCGTTGCAGGGGGTTCCCTCGACCAGCTCATGAAGAACGCCGGTGCGGCGACCGACATCCCGCGCGTGATGAAGATATGCGAGCAGGTCGCGCAGGCCCTCAGGTGTGCCGCCGACCAGGGGCTCGTGCATGGCGACGTCAAGCCGGAAAACGTGCTTCTCGACGCGAACGGAAACGCGAAGCTCGTGGACTTCGGGCTCGCGGCGATGCAGAAGGACACGAACGAGATTTGGGGGACGCCTTACTACATCGCCCCCGAGAAGGTCAAGAAGGAGCCGGTCGACTACAGGGCCGACATGTACTCCCTCGGCGGCACGATATACCACGCGCTAACGGGTGTCGCCCCGTTCGAGGGCGACGACGCGACGGCCGTGGTGAGAAAGCGCTTCGAGGGCGCCCCGGTCCCGCCGAGCAAGATAAGGGCCGACATATCCCCGCAGATCGACGCCCTCGTCCTCAAGATGCTCGCCCTCAACCCCGCCGACCGGTTCCCGTCGTTCGAGGCGCTTCTTCAGGAGTTCGGACGCGTCATGGCGACCGGCCTTACCGCCTCGGCGTCCGCCGGGGCCCAGGCGGCGGGCACTTCTCCGAGCGGGCGCAAGCTCGTCATGAAGGGAACCAGGCGCTTCAAGGTCAAGGCGCCAAGCGAAGCCCCGCAGGACGGCGATCAACAGGGGCGTAACACGCGCTTTGCGCCTCCGCCCGAGCCCGAAGAGGGCGGCGTCGTCGGCAAGGTGCTTGGCGTGGTCGGCATCACAATCGCCGCAATCGGCCTTGTCGCCGGTCTGCTCGTCTGGTATGTCATTGCGGACAGAAACGCGAGGGAGCGGGCGAAGCAGGAGCAGATATCCGGCAAGATCCGCGAGGCGAAAGCCTCGATTGCGGACCTGCGCAAGAACGCCTTGCTGTTTGCAGAGCATTGCGACGACCTGGCGTCGAAGTCCCTCAAGACCTGCCAGGAACCGACCGACAAGCTGATGCAGCAGCTTTCCGGCAAGTTCGACGCGTCGCTTCTTGCCAGGCTGAAGCCCGGCCCCACGCCCGAACTTCTCGCGGCAATAGCCCTCACGAACGCCGTCGACAAGTCGGCGACGGACGTCACAAACGCGCTTGCCGCAGCTGCGGCGCCGCTCGTCCAGGCGATGGCGGGCGCAATGCAGGGGATGGCTACCGCAGTCGGCGCGGCAGTTGTAGAAATCCCCAAGTTCCGCCCGCCGAACGACGACGAGGCAGATCCGGCGTCTCCTGAGCACAAGAAGTACATGGAGGCCAAGATGGCATGGGAAAAGGAGCAGGTGGAGAAGTTGGCAAAGGAGGCCGTGGCGCGCAAGAAGGCGGCCGACGCCTCCCCCTCAAGTCCGTCCGCGCCGACGTCAACCGACCTTTCCTCCATCGATGGCGTAAAGGCGGCTTTCGAAGTCCAGTTGAAGGAGATACTGTCGGTGGCCATTCGTGATACCGGGGTGATATGGAACCGGGCCTACGGCTGCCAGGCCGCGTCAATCCGCATACGCAACAAGGTCAACGCGCTTGTCGAGAAGATCGACGACTTTAGAATCGACGGCGACGACGAGGCGACGATGAAGAGGGCGGCCGATTTCAGCCAGGCGGCGAAGGATGAGTTCGACCAGATCAAGGCGTCCGACGATGTCACCGCCATACAGAAGGGCGTCGCGTTCATCAGGTCCAAGGGCGCCAACGCGGTCAAGCAGACGGCGGACCGCATACTGATGGCTACGAAGGAGATGGAACGCCGATTGAAGAAGCTGGAGGACGAAGATGCGGCGAGAACGCGCGCGGCGAATCTCGAAAAGATAAAGCGGGACACTATCGAGAGGGACAACGCGAAAATCAAGGAGAAGTTCGATTCGCTTGCCACGACGGGCGTGTTCAAGCAGCTCGACTGGAAGAGCGCCATACGGCAGCTTACCATGGTGAAGGACGACTTCAAGTATTCCGAGAGCCAGATATATGCCGACGTGTTCATCCAGAAGGTGAACATGATGGCGACCGTCCAGGAGGTGTTCATCGCCAACTGCAAGGAATACAAGTTCGCGAAGTCCAAGCTCGCCGGCTGCAAGATAACTGAGATAGACGACAAGGAAATCAAGATGGTGAAGCCCGACGGGCGCACGCCCGTGAAGATGAATTGGGTGAGGTTCTACCAGCAGTTCCACGGCAACCTGAACGAGTTGATCGTCAAGTTCATCGAGAAGGGCAAGAACGCAAGCAAGCTCAAGGACGGCAAGAAGCTCAGCCTCCAGTCCTGGGCCGACGCCATGATGGGCGCTGCGCTCACCATGCAGATCATCTGCGGCGACGACCCGACTGCGGCGGGGCGCGCTGAGCAGATAGCGAAGAACGCCGTGAAGGAGCTTCCCGACTACCTCAACCGCGCGAAGGCTGTGTTCCCCGACATGCAGTTCGACGCCGTGGCAGATGAATAAGGCCGCTTCGAGGCAACGAGACATGAAGAAGAATCTTACAGCATCGGTCATTACGCTCGTCTCCTTGTTTGCCCTTGGCGCCGACTATGCGCCCGAGAAATGGAATCTCGAGGCCCGCGACAAGTTCGCCGCGCAGCGCTTTGGAATCTTCATTCACTGGGGGCTCTACGCCAACTACGCCCAGGGCGAATGGTACCAGCAGAACATCGGCATCGACACCGAGACATACGGACGCATGATGGACGGCTTCTACCCGTCGAAGTTCGACGCCAGGGAATGGGTACGCGTCTTCAAGGACGCGGGGGCAAGGTACGTCACCATAACCTCGCGCCACCACGACGGCTTTTCGCTCTGGCCGACCAAGGTCGATGACGGCTACAACATCGCGAACACGCCATTCAAGCGCGACATCCTCGGCGAGCTTTCGAAGGCCTGCGACGAGGCGGGCCTTCAGCTCAACTTCTATTACTCGCTCATGGACTGGCACCGCAAGGACTATCCCGCGGGGACGGTGGCCGTCAAATGCCTTGGACGGCAGAAGGGCGACTACGAGTCGTACAAGAAGTTCATGCTTGCCCAGATCGGCGAGCTTATTGACAATTACCATCCCGGCAACATCTGGTTCGACGGCGAGTGGGAGCACGCGCACCACCAGAACGACGGCACGTGGAAGCGCACCCTCGACTGGGATTTCGATACGATTTACGATTTCATCCACTCCAAGAAGACGCTCGTCGCCAACAACAACCACCAGCCGATCCGCGCGAAGGAAGACATCCAGCTCTTCGAGCGCGATCTCCCGGGCGACAATTCCGACGCCGGCTTTTCAATGAACCAGCCCGTCGCCCACGACCGCCCCGTCGAGCAGTGCGACGTCATCCAGCACGGCATTTGGGGCTATCGCATCAGGGAAGGGCGCTTTCGTACGCCGGAGGATGTCTGCGCGATGATCTGCCGCTGCGCCGGGAAGGACAGCAACCTCCTCATGAACATCGGGCCTGACGGCTCCGGACGCCTTCCGACGCGCGCCGTCGAGGTTATGGCCGAGGTCGGCAAGTGGATGCGCGAGAACGGCGAGGCGATTTACGGGACGCGCGGCATCGGCCTCGTCAAGAATGCCGACGGAAGCGAGACGGCAAAGACGAGAAAGGGCGACACTGTCTATGTCATAACCATCCCGCAAGGCGCAAAGGGCTTCCCCACAGTTACGACCAATTGACAATTCAACCACGACCTTTCCAACCTTTCAACTTTCTTAACACCTATGAACCAGACAGTATTCACCAACAATCCGTTCCCAAAGGTGGGCATTCGCCCGATCATCGACGGCCGCCGGCGCGGCGTTAGGGAGTCGCTCGAAGACCAGACGATGGCGATGGCGAAAGCAGCCGCTAAGCTGATATCGGGCAGCCTCAAGTATCCCGACGGCACGCCTGTCGAATGTGTCATCGCCGACACGACGATCGGCGGCAGGTTCGAGGCCGCGCAGTGCGCGAACAAGTTCGCCGCGAACAACGTCGGCGTCTCACTTTCCGTTACGCCTTGCTGGTGCTACGGCACCGAGACGATGGACATCGATCCGACGATCCCGAAGGCCGTCTGGGGCTTCAATGGCACGGAGCGTCCTGGGGCCGTCTATCTCGCGTGCATGCTCGCTGGCTACGCGCAGCGCGGAATGCCTGCCTACGGCATCTACGGGCGCGAGGTGCAGAACCGCGACGAGACGACGAAGATCCCCGCTGACGTTGCGGAGAAGATTCTCAGGTTCGCCAAGGCGGGCCTTGCCGTCGCCATGATGAAGGGCAAGAGTTACCTCTCGATAGGGACTTCCGCGATGGGCATTGCGGGCTCCTTCGTCGACATCGACTTCATGCAGGACTACCTCGGCCTTGCTCCCGAGAACATGGACGAGTGCGAGATTCTCCGCCGCATCGAGGAGGGCATCTACGACAAGGAAGAGTACAAGAAGGCCCTTGCGTGGATGAAGAAGAACCTCAAGGAAGGCAAGGACTACAATCCCGCGAAGATACAGAAGTCTCGCACCGAGAAGGACAAGGACTGGGAGTTCATCGCGAAGATGGCTATCATCGTCCGCGACATGATGGCCGGCAATCCCAAGCTCAAGGAGATGGGCTTTGGCGAAGAGGCCGTCGGGCGCAATGCCATCGCGGGCGGCTTCCAGGGCCAACGCCAGTGGACCGACCACTGGCCGAACGGCGATGTCGCCGAGGTTATGTGCAACACTTCGTTCGACTGGAACGGCAGGAAGATGCCGCAGATCCTCGCGACGGAGAACGATTCGCTCAACGGAATCTGCATGCTTCTCATGTGGCTCCTCACCAACAAGGCGTCGATGTTTGCCGACGTTCGCACCTACTGGAGCGACGCGGCGGTGAAGCGGGCGACCGGCAAGGGGCTTCCCAAGGAGGCAAAGGCGGGCATAATCCATCTTCTCAACTCCGGCTCGTGCTGCCTCGACGCGGCGGGCGAGATGAAGGAGAAGGGGAAGTCGGTCTTCAAGAACTGGTGGGAAGTCACGCAGAAGGATATCGACGCCACCTTGAAGGCGACGAAGTGGGTTCCCGCTGGAGTAGAGTACTTCCGCGGCGGCGGCTTCTCTTCGTCGTTCCTTACGCCCAAGGGGATGCCTCTCACGATGATTCGCATTTCGATCGTGAAAGGCCAGGGTCCCGTTCTCCAGATCGCCGAGGGCTATTCCGTCACTCTCGATCCGAAGCAGCAGAAGGCGCTCATGGAGCGCACAAACCCAGAATGGCCTTGCACATGGTTTACGCCGCGCCTCACGGGGAAGGGCTTCTTCAAGGACGTCTACTCGGTGATGAACGCCTGGGCCGCCAACCACGGCGCAATCGCCTACGGTCACATCGGCGCCGATCTCATCACGCTCGCCTCGATGCTCCGCATTCCGGTCGCAATGCACAATGTTCCGGAAGAGAAGGTCTTCCAGCCGCATTGCTGGGGGCTCTTCGGCGCGAGCGACGACCCGACCGGCGCTGACTACCGCGCTTGCGCGAACTTTGGCCCGCTATACGCGACCAATCGGTAATGCAGTCTTAAGTCAGAGGTTGAAAATGAAGATTCTTGTTGTCGGAAGCGGTGGGCGCGAACACGCGATTGCATGGCGGCTCGCGCAGGATGAAGAGGGGCATGAGCTCTACTGCGCCCCTGGAAACGCGGGGACGGCTGCCATCGCAACGAACGTTGCAGTCGCGGCGGAAGACGTCGAGGCCATAGCCGCATGGGCCACCATGAATCACCCGGATCTCGTGGTCGTGGGCCCGGAGGCTCCCCTTGTGAAAGGGCTTGTAGACGCGCTCCAGGGCATAGGCGTTCCCGCGTTCGGGCCTGTCGCCGCCGGCGCCCGCATGGAAGGCTCGAAGCGCTTTGCGAAGGAAGTGATGAATTCGGCTGGAGTCCCTACCGGCAAGGCCGAAGTGTTCACCGACGCAGCGGCCGCAAAGGCGGCGCTTCCGTCGTTCGGGCTTCCTGTCGTGATCAAGGCCGACGGACTCGCGGCGGGGAAGGGCGTGATCGTCGCAGAGACGGTCGAGCAGGCCGAAGACGCAATCGACGACATGCTCGTCGGGAATAAGTTTGGCGCAGCCGGCGCGGAAGTGCTGATCGAGGAGTTCCTGCACGGCGAGGAGTGCTCTATCCTTGCGCTCGTCGACGGCGAGAACGCCGTGCTTCTTCCGTCGTCGCAGGACCACAAGCGTGTGTTCGACGGTGACAAGGGCCCGAACACCGGCGGCATGGGTGCCTATAGCCCCGCGCCTGTCGTGACTGCCGACCGCCTTCCCGAGATCAAGGAGAAGATCATCCTTCCAGTCGTGCGCGAGCTCAAGAAGCGCGGCATCGTCTATCGTGGTGTACTCTACGCGGGGCTCATGGTCAACGACGAGAATTCAAATCCCCACGGACCCGTTGCGAAGAGCGGCTCTGCCGTCAATGTCGTGGAGTTCAATGCACGCTTCGGCGATCCTGAGACCGAGGCCGTCCTCCCGCGCCTCGGCGGGTCTTTCGCGACTGCGCTTCTCCACGCGGCGACAGGCCAGCTCAAGGACGAGGATGTCGTCGTGAAGGACGAGGCGGCTGCGACCGTAATCATTGCCTCTGGCGGATATCCCGGCTCCTACGAGAAGGGTAAGGAGATACGGGGAATCGGGAACGGGGAATGGGGAACGGGTGATTGTATCGTGTTCCACTGCGGGACGAAGGCGGCCGATGGGAAGATCCTCACGTCCGGCGGGCGCGTCCTTTCCGTAACCGGCATGGGCGCGACGTTGCGCGAGGCGGTTGACAAGGCGTATGCGGGCGTCGCGAAGATTTCCTTCGACAAGATGTTCTACCGCAAGGACATAGCACACCGCGCCTTTGACCGCGGCTGATTGGCGTGAAGGTTGTCTCCCTTGCGAGCGGAAGCGCGGGAAACGCGTATTGCGTCGAGTCGGAGGGCTGTGTCCTCCTGATAGACTGCGGCCTCAGTTGCCGCGAACTACTGAAGCGCAGTCGTGTCGCAGGGATTGACCTCGCCTCGGTCATTGCTGCGGTGTTCACTCACAGTCACGACGACCATATAAAAGGTGTAGCGAAGTTTCACGACTGTTTCCCAGAGGCGGGGCTTTTCGCAAACGCGATGACAGCCGATTCAATCGCCGCGTCTGCTGGTATCGACGAGATGGACTTTTCGATCTTTGAGAACGGACAGGACTTCGAGGTTGGGCCTTTCGACATCAAGCCGTTTGCAATTCCGCACGACACGAGCGACCCCGTCGGCTTTCTCGTCGCGGACGGCGACTGCAGGTATTTCCATGCGACCGACATAGGCACGCCTCTTGAATCGATAGGGGAGAATCTTTCCGAGGCGGACATAGCGACGCTCGAATCGAACCACGACGCGGTTCTCTTGCGAAAGAGCGGCCGTCATCCAAGCTTGATTCAGCGCATCGCAGGTCCTCGCGGCCATCTCTCGAACGACCAGGCGTGCGATCTCGTCAGGCGCTTTGCGTCGCCGCGCCTTAGAAAACTCGCGCTTGCGCATCTTTCGCGCGACTGCAACGTGCCGCATGTCGCCGAGGATGCGATGCGCACTACGCTTTGCGAAATCGGGCGCACTGATATCGACCTTAAGGTTCTCTGCCAAGATGAAATCGTCGAGATATAGGTTTTGTGGCGCTTGCGTGCCTGCGGCACTAGTGCTTGGTGTCATGTGTGTTGTCGCTGGTTGCGGACGGCAGCAAATCGAGCGCGTTGAATGGCCTGTAATGGGAACGGTTGCGGCGGTTCAAATAAGGCATGGGGTGTCCTTCTATGCCGTGACGACGAATGAGATAAAGGGCGTCTTTGAAGAAGTGGAGCGGTTGCTCAACGCGCATAACGCAGACTCTGAACTCAATAAGCTGGCGGGCTTGCCTGAAGACGAAATCCTCGCTGGCTGCGACGGGAAAACTATTGTTCGATTCCCTTGGCTGGTGACCAGACCTTGCTACGAGGCGGCGTTTAAGCTGATGCATGAGTCCGGCGGCGCTTTCAACCCGCGATGGAGGGGCCCGAATACGCTCGACCTTGGGGCGATTGCAAAGGGGTTTGCCGTGGATGCGGCGGGGGGCTATGCAGATCATGCTGACGCGCTTATTGATCTCGGCGGCAACCTCAAGTCTGTGCGCGGCAGTTGGCGCACAGGCGTTCGCGATCCATTTGGCGACGGATTTGCCGCAGTCGTAGATCTGCATAAGGGCGAGGCGCTTGCGACGAGCGCGACATACTACCGCGGAAGCCACATTTACGACGGCCGGACGGGCCTCGCCGTCTCCAACGGCGTCGCGTCGGTGACGGTACTTTGCAACTCCGCGATGTGGGCAGACGGCCTTTCTACGACGCTATTCGTGCTTGGACCGGAAGAGGGCAGGAAGTTCCTCGACGACAAGCTGAAACTTCTCGTCGGCGACATGAAAGTTTCCGTGCTGTGGATAATGGACGACGGTAGGCAAGATATTTACGGCAATGATAGATTTCAAGGGAATTAGCGTCCACTACGGACATCAGGACGTCCTGACGAACGTGACGTTCCGCGTAAACGCGGGCGATCGCGTCGGCGTCGTCGGGCTCGGCGTCGTCGGGCCAAACGGTTCGGGGAAGTCCACGCTTTTCAAGATCGTCCTCGGCGAAATGTCGACGGACTCGGGCGAGCTCATAATCGAAGGGAGCCCGCGCATCGGCTTCACGCGGCAGAATCCCGCGCCAGACACGCCAGACGAGACGCTGCTCGAATACTCGCTGCGCGGGATCCCCGGTCTTTCCGAGATGGAGGCCGAGATGGCCGAGCTCGAATCAGATCTTGCAGACCCTGCCAAGATGAAGCGCTACGGCGAGCTGCAGACGAAGTTCGAGCATCTCGGCGGCTACGACATCGAGACTCGCGTGAAAGTCGCGCTCGGCGGCCTCGGCTTTGCGGTGGACGAGTTCTCAAAGCCGTTCCAGTCGTTCTCCGGCGGCTGGCGCATGCGTGCGGAGCTGTCGCGCGTCCTCGCCTCGAAGCCAGACCTCCTGCTCTTGGACGAGCCGTCAAACTACCTCGACCTTCCCGCAGTCGACTGGCTACAGAAGTATCTCAAGGCGTACGACGGCACGCTGATGCTTATTTCGCATGATCGCTATCTCCTTCGCACACTGACTAACATCACCGTTGAAGTCGACGCCGGCACTGCGACGCGCTACGAGGGAGATCTCGACTACTACATGACCGAGCGCGAGGTCAGGTACCAGCACCTGAAGGCCGCGAAGGAGAACCAGGACCACCACCGCGAGCAGCTCCAGAGGTTCGTCGACCGCTTCCGTGCGCAGGCGACGAAGGCCGCGCAGGCGCAGAGCCGCCAGAAGCTTATCGACAAGATTGACGAGGAGAGGATCGTCCTTCCGAAGCGCTACACGCAGTCGGGGCGTCTCCGGCTCGCGGAGCCGCCGCCGAGCGGCATAGAGATGTTCCGCTGCGAAAACCTCGGCTTCAGCTACGACGGCGTCAAGAATGTCTTTTCTGGTCTCGAGTTCAATGTTACGCGTGGCGACAAGGTCGCGCTCATCGGCTACAACGGCCTCGGCAAGACGACGCTTATGCGCATAATGGCGGGCACGAGAGAGCCGACCGAGGGCAAGGCTGTCATCGGCCACAATGTCGTTCCCGGTTACTTGAGCCAGGAGTTTGCCGAGACGATACCGCCAGACCTGACAGTCTACCGCAATGCGAAGAATGCGTGGGACGCTCATGGCGGCGGGCCGGAGAAGGTCTTCCGCAACCAGCTTGGAGCGTTTGGTTTCGACGAGAACGACGTGGAAAAACCCGCTGGCGTCCTTTCCGGTGGCGAGAAGATTCGTCTTGCGTTCCTTCGCCTCTTCTTTACTGCGCCGAATCTCCTTCTCCTTGACGAACCGACGACGCACCTTGATCTCGACGGGCGTCGGCTTCTTGAAGACGCACTTAAGAAGTACAAGGGAACGATTTTCCTCGTCTCGCACGACATCGACTTCGTCCGCGCTGTTGCGACTTCGGTGCTCGAAATCACGCGAGAGGGGATACGCCAGTTTCCCGGTGGCTATGACTACTATTGTGAGAAGAGGGAAGAGGGAAGAGGGAAGAGGGAAGAGGGGAAAGGGAAGAGGGAAGAGGGAAAACAACAAGACCTCAAAACTACCGAACCACCTAACCAGCAAACTACCGCACTCTCTAAAAAGGAGCTTAGGCAGCAGCGCGCGGCGGAGCGCGCGAAGATTGCGCCGAAGCTTAAGGAGCTCAAGAAGCGCATCGAGACGGCCGAGAAGAAGATCGACGAGCTCCAGAAGGCGCTTGACGAGGCGAGCGCGGAGCTTTTCAACCCGAAGCCCGACACAGATTTCGCGGAGGCGAACAGGAAGGTCCGCACGCTCCAGTTCGAGATCGACCGCTACACCGCCGACTGGGAAGAGGCTGCAACGGAACTTGAGTCGCTCGAGGCCGATAAGCAGTAGGAGACTTCCCCAAGGCCTTCTTCTCTTTTTTGCCGACCCGCAAGACCATTTCCATGACGGCGGATGTGCTTGCGTGGGATTGCCGCAAAATGGTATAATGCACGACAAACGGTTTCTTGCCTACGTAAGCGACCATATTCAAGGAAAACACGATGAACATTGCTATTGGTTCCGATCACGGCGGCGTCGAGCTGAAGGCCGTCCTCGCAAGCGCCCTTGCGGGCGCGGCGAAGGTAATTGACATGGGTCCTGCGGACAAGACTAGCTGCGACTACCCCGACTATGCGGCAAAGGTCGCCAAGGTCGTTGCGAGCGGAGAGGCTGACTTCGGCATACTCGTGTGCCGCTCCGGCATCGGCATGTCAATGGCCGCAAACCGCTTCCAGAACGTCCGCGCCGCCGTCTGCGCGACGACCGATGCGGCGACGACGACCCGCCAGCACAACGGCGCGAACGTCCTGTGCCTCGGCGCGGACGTCATATCCCCCGCCTACGCCGTCGAGATCGCAAAGGCGTTCATCGCGACTCCAGTCGACGAGAGCGAGCGCCATGCGCGCCGCCGCTGGAAGCTTGAGCGCGCCGAGCGCCTTTCCGACTGCTCTGGGCTCATGCACGACGATCCCGAGGTCTACGCAACAATCGAGGCGCAGACACGGCAGGAGGACGCCGAGATCAACTTGATCGCGTCCGAGAACACCTCTTCCCGCGCGTGCCGCGAGGCGGCAGGGTCTGTTCTCATGAACAAGTACGCCGAGGGCTATCCGGGGAAGCGCTGGTACTCCGGGTGTATTCCTGTCGACGCGGCGGAGGAGCTTGCGAGGAAGCGCGCATGCGAGCTTTTCGGCGCTGAGCACGCGAACGTCCAGCCGCACTGCGGCTCTGCCGCGAACATGGCCGTCTACTTCGCGACGATCAAGCCCGGCGACACGATCATGTCTATGTCGCTCGATCAGGGCGGACATCTTTCCCACGGCTCGCCCGTAAACTTCTCGGGCAAGATCTACAATATCGTTCCCTACACCGTCGATCCGAAGACGGAGATGCTCGACTACGACGCGATGGAAAAACAGGCGCTTGAAATCAAGCCCAAGATTCTCCTGACCGGCGCTTCGGCCTATCCTCGCACAATCGACTTCAAGCGCATCCGCGAAATCTGTGACAAGGTCGGTTGTATCATGATGGTCGATATGGCGCACATCGCAGGTCTCGTCGCAGGCGGCGCGCATCCCTCGCCAGTCCCCTACGCCGACTTTGTCACGACGACGACACACAAGACGCTCGGGGGGCCTCGTGGCGGCATGGTGCTCTGCAAGGAGAAGTGGGCGAAGGCGCTCGACTCTGCGGTGTTCCCCGGCATGCAGGGCGGTCCCTTGGAGAACATCATCGCCGCGAAGGCAGTCGTCTTCCGCGAGTGGATGGGCGAGGCGAAGAAGGGCTATGCCCAGCAGGTCGTCAAGAACTGCCAGGTGATGTGCAAGACCGTCCAGGACCGTGGCTACCGCATCGTATCGGGCGGTACTGACAACCACCTCTTCCTCGTCGACGTCAAGAAGTCGAAAGGCATCACCGGCAAGGAAGCCGCGGCCGCTCTCGACGCCGCCGGCATCATCGTCAACAAGAACACGATTCCCTACGACACCGAGTCTCCCTTCAAGACTTCCGGCATCCGCGTCGGCACTGCGTCCGCGACGACGCGCGGCATGAAGGAAGCCGAGATGATCAAGATCGGCACGTGGATCGCCGACGTTCTCGACAATATCGCAGACACCACCGTTCAGGAAAGAGTCAAGCGTGAAGCCGCGGCGCTCGTCGCGAACTTCCCCGTCCCGTAATGGCGAAGGTCGCGACAGTCGCAGTCGTGGGGCGCACGAACGCGGGTAAGTCCACGCTCGTGAACGCACTTGTCGGGGAGAAGGTCTCGATCGTC
Source organism: uncultured bacterium (assembly GCA_902799385.1). Taxonomy (GTDB): domain Bacteria; phylum Verrucomicrobiota; class Kiritimatiellia; order RFP12; family UBA1067; genus UBA1067. Next base: position 22,288 of record CADCAK010000021.1, read on the forward strand.
TCCCCGGTCGAGCAGACGACGCGCAACACGATTCGCGGTATCGTTGCAGACCCTCGCGGGCAGCTTGTCCTCCTCGACACGCCCGGCCTTCACAAGGCCGTTGGCACCCTCGGCACGCTCCTCAACCGCATGGCGCGCATGAGCGCCGCCGGGACCGACATCACGTGTGTAGTTTTTGACGCATCGCAGGAACCGCAGCTCGAGGACATTGGCTGGATGCAGCGCGTCGCGAAGGAGAAGCCCGAAAAGGTCGTCTTTGTCCTAAATAAGGCCGACAAGTCGCCGTTCTTCGAGAAGATGTTCCGCGACGCGTGGCAAGAGGCCTCCGCACCAAGCACCAGCCCAGCTTCGCCGGGCGCAGGCACCAGCGCCGAAGGCGCGCAAGCACCAAGCACCTTCCCCCCTCTTTGGGTCAAGTCTATTTCCACGACCGAGGGCGGGGCAAAGCCTGTTCTTGACGCGCTCTTTGGTTTTGCAGAAGACGGTGAGCTCCTTTTCGACGAAGACATCGTGACGGACTACCCGCGCAAGCTCGCGATAGCAGACGTGATTCGCGAGAAGTATCTCGCCCATCTCCATCAGGAGCTGCCGCACGAGCTCGGCGTAGTGGTGAAGCGCGTCGCAGACGAGGGCTCGCGCTGGAAGGCCGAGGCCGAGGTGCTCGTAAACCGCCCGTCGCAGAAGCCGATAGTCATCGGCAGGTCCGCATCGACGATAAAGGCCGTCCGCAAGGCGGCGGAACGCGAGCTTAAGGCGATCTTCGGGGTTCCCGTCTCGCTCGAGCTCTGGGTGAACGTCGAGCCCGGCTGGATGAAGAACAAGAAGTTGCTTGCCGAAATGGGCTACCTTGGAGGGCTTGTGTGATGGCCGCGCGCCGACTGTCGCTTGTCGCGGTTCTTGCGCTTGCGCTCTCTTCGGCGATTGCCGACGAGCTTGAAGTGGCCCGCCAAGCGCTCAGGGACGGCCTGTGGGAAGTCGCCCGCGCACAGGCTGGGAAGTCGGCCGACCCCGCCGCCCGCGTCGTCATTGTAGAGAGCTTCGCCCGCGAGGGGAAGTGGAAGGAAATCCTTGATGCCATCGAGGGGTGGAAGAATCCCGAGGACGAGCAGCTTGTCTACTATCGCGCACTTGCGCTCGTCGAGACCGGCAAGACGGCGCAGGCAAGCTATCTTCTCGCCGGGCGGAAGTTCGCCGATCCTGCGTACGTACGCCTTGCGACGCGACTCAAGGCCCGTGTCGCAATGTCCGAGAAGGACGCAGCTGCGGCGCTGAAGGTCGTAAAGGAGTCGCCGGAGGGAATGTCAGGCGAAGATGCTGAGATGTTCGCTGCAGGGCTGATGGCTGCCACCGGCGACAGGGCGGGAGCCGAGGAGGCATGGCGCGCCGTCGCCGCGCGCGGCACCAATGCGAGCGAGAGGGCTTTTGTCGTCGCGAGCGTCAATCTTGGCGACGAGGCGCTTCTTCGCACGGCGCTCGGGCGTTGCGTTTCTTCCGAGTCGAAGAGGCTTGCCGGACATGCTCTCGGGCGGCTTCTGCTGGCGAAGCCCAAGACGCTTGACGAAGGGGCGTCGCTCGTCCGCGCCCTTGTGCGCGACGCGCCGGACGCTCCCGGCGCGCGCGACGGCCTTGCGGCGATGGCCGATGCGTATCTTGCGGCCGGGCGCTTTACGGAGGCGGTCGCTGCATACCGCGAGATATTCGAGACGTGGCCCGATGCGAAGAACGTGTCGAGGCTCCAAGACGGCCTTGGCTGGTCGCTCGCGAAACTCGGGAAGCACGACGAGGCGCTTGAGGCGTTTGTCCGCGCGGAGGAGACGGCGACGACGGACGCCGAACGCGCGATGGAGATAGTAAAGCAGGGCGACGTGCTTGCCGAGGCGGGCAAGACGGACGAGTCGCTCGCGAAGTACCGTGCCGTCCTTGTGAAGTATCCCGCAACCGAATCGGCCTCGCGCATAAAGGACATCGTGCGGCTCAGGGACATTGAGGACAGCGGGCGCGAACTCTACCGCGAGTACAGGTTTGCCGAGGCGCAGAAAGCGTTCAGGGAGGTGGCAGCGAGGGACGCCTCCCGCAAGCCGAGAATGGACTATCTTGAGGCGATGTGCCTCTACGGGCAGGGCCTCGACGAGGAGGCAGAGAGGCTTGTCAGGCGCATCGCGTCGGAGTCGGGCGACGAAAAGACAGGGGCAATGGCTGTCCTTTGGCTTGCGAAGCACTCGTACAACCGGGGCTCGTGGCGGGAGTCGCGAGAGCTGTTCGCCGAATATGCGCAGAAGTCGCCTGATTCCCCCGACGCACCGGAGGCGCTTGTCTGGTCGGCTCGCGCGGCGTTTGCCGAAAACGACTTCCAGTCCGCCATAGAGACCGCGACCCGCCTCGCAGAGAAGTATCCAGGTTCCCCAGCTTCGCTGCGCGGGCTTCTCGTGCAGGGCGAGGCGCTCATAGAGCTTGCGAGGTTCGACGAGGCCGTGCTCGTCCTCGAAAGGGTCGCCCTCGCCGACGGCGTGGACGAGGCCGACAAGCTCAGCGCGAGGCTTCTCGGCGCGGACGCGCTGTTCGCCATGGGTGCGGACAACCCCGTGCGCTACCAGGAGGCGCTTGAGGCGTATCGCGGCATACGCATGGGGGAGTCGCTTTCGCCGAGCCAGAGGCTGTCCGTCTCGTACAAGGTCGCGAAGACCCTTGAAAAGCTCAAGCGCATGGACGAGGCGGTGGACCGCTACTATGCTGACGTCGTCCTCGCATACCGCATGGCGCGGGCGCAGGGTGTGCGAATGGACGACGAGGCCCGCGCGGCGTTCTCGCGCGCGGCGTTCAGGCTTGCCGACGAATTCGAGTCGAGGGGGCGCGACTACCAGGCCGTCCACGTGCTTGACCTCGTGGTGGCGAGCGACGTCCCGGCCTCGGTCGAGGCCAGGAAGCGCATGGAGCGCATCAAGCGGAAAGGAAACTTCCTATGACCATATCGGGCGGACCCGTGTTCTGGATCCTTGTGGCGCTCGCAGTCGCCGCAGTCGTCGTCTTCTTCGAGCGCTTCTTCGAGCTGAGGCGCGTCCAGATAGACTGGCAGGATTTCGTCAAGGGCGTCGTCAACGTCCTCGGTAGCGGCAACGCGGAGGAGGCGCTTGCCATCTGCGAAGACACTGCCGTTCCGGTCGCCAATGTCGTGGCGACCGCGATACGCCACCGCGACGCGGGCGCGCAAGTGCTGCGCGAGGCCGTGGACTCGCAGGGCCGTGCGGAAATCGGGCGTCTCGACCGGCGTCTTGCGGCTCTCGCGATAATCGGGCAGATCGCGCCTCTCCTCGGTCTTCTCGGGACTATCGTCGGCTTCGTAAAGACGATCCTCCTTGTGAATTCGCAGGAACTAGTCTCGCGCGTGGACCTTCTCAATTCTTCGATGGAGGCCCTGCTTTCGGCGGCGCTCGGCCTTGGCGTCGCCATCCCGGTGTCGGTGATGTACGGCGTTCTCCGCGTGCGCATGGACCGCATCGTGGTCGAGATGGAGGCCGCTGCGAGCCAGATTGCGGGATATTTCGCCACGAGGGAGGTCAAGAAGTGAGCCCCTGGAAGTGGAATCCCGAGCGGACGCAGGGAATATGGCGGCACGGGCCGGCGTGGACGAAGCCGTTCGCCGCCGCCGTGCCGTGGGTTACGGTTCTCTTGCTCCTGCTTATGCTCCACATGGTCGGCGGGACGCTTGTGTCCGAGCGCGGCGTTCTCTTCGACCTCCCGGACTCCAGCGGGCTCGACGAGGGCGAGAGCGCCTCTCTCGTTGCGCTCGTCATGCCGATGCCCCACGAGACGCTTGTGTTTTTCGACGACGCCCGCTATGCGATGGGCGACGAGACTTCGGCGTCCGCGTTTGCCGCGCACCTTGAAGACAGGGTTTCGAAGTCCGACCGCAAGACTCTCCTCGTGCTCGCCGACCGCCGCGTTGCGACTGGCGAGCTGATGAAGATCGCGGCGATGGCCAGGCGTAGCGGAGTCGGCAGCATGCTTTTCGCCGAGAAGCGGGCAGGGAAGGCGGACGAATGAGCGGGTGGCGTCCGCGTCCCCTGCGTTCGCTGAGGCACGAGGCGATCTCGCTTGCCGAAGTCGCGGTTATCCCGATTGCCGTCGCGATGGCCTTCCCGTACGACGCGGTCGGTTTCCGTGCCGAAGAGCGTGCGCGCGATAGCCGTCCGTCCTGCGCGTTTGTGACGCTTTCCGAAGAGGAGGAGCGCGTCGCCCTTGCGGCCGCGCGGACTTCATGGCAGGTGGGCGCGAAGGGCATCAGGGGGCTGAGGACGGACATCTCCTCGGGCGAGCTCCCGCCTGCGCCCATGCGCCTCGTCATGCCGGAGCGCCTGCAGGGCGGCACGCCGACCGCGCCTGCGGAGTATACGCCCAACGCGCTGCCGCCGACCGTGGCCGCACCGCCCCCGGCGGCCATTGAACCGGAAGAGTCGGACGATCCGACCGCGAAACAGGCGTTCTCGCGGGAAGAACTTTTGAAGATTGACTAACAAGGGAAAGGAAGCCACATGACACAGACACAGGTTCTAAAGGCGTTCAAGGACACGGGTGCGCTCCTCGAAGGGCATTTCGAGCTGCGCTCAAAGCTCCACTCCAACCGCTACTTCCAATGCGCGAATGTTCTCAGGTTCCCGCGCATAGCGGAGAAGCTCTGCCGCGCAGTGACGCGCGAGGCGGTCAAGTCGGGGAAGCTCGGCAGAAAAATCGACGGCGTGATATCGCCCGCGGTGGGCGGAATCCTCGTCGGACACGAAGTCGCGCGCGAGCTTAACGTTAAGTGCATCTTCGCCGAGAAGGTGCAGGGCAAGGGCGTTGACGCGACCGGCAAGCCCAATACCGTCCTCGCGCTGCGCCGCTTCTCGATCAAGAAGGGCGAGCGCTACGTCGTCGCCGAGGACGTCGTGACGAAGGGCGGGCGCGTCCAGGAGACCATCGATCTCGTGAAGGCGGCGGGCGGCAAGGTAGCCGGCGTTGTCCTGCTCGTGGACCGCTCCGGCGGCAAGGTGAAGTTCGGCCGCATCCCCATGTTCTCGCTTATGCAGATGACGCCCGAGACGTGGACTGCGGCGGAATGCCCCATGTGCAAGGCGGGGACGAAGCCCGTTCATCCGGGGTCGTAAGGCGATGTTCGATTCCGTCGAAGACTGCCTTGAGGCGCTGAAGCGCGGCGAAATCGTCCTCGTCACCGACGACGCAGACCGCGAGAACGAGGGCGACTGCATCTGTGCCGCCGAGTTCGCGACGTGCGAGAACGTCAATTTCATGGCGACGTACGCGCGCGGACTCATCTGCATGCCGATGAGCAGGGCGTGGTGCCGCAGGCTCGACCTTCCGCAGATGGTCGTGCAGAACACGGACAACCACCAGACCGCGTTCACTGTTTCAATCGACGCAGCTTCGACGACGACGGGCATTTCCGCCGCAGAGCGCTCGATGACCGCGCTTGCCTGCGTCGGCGACGGCGTGAAGCCGTCCGACTTCAGGCGCCCTGGCCACATGTTCCCGCTTGAGGCGCGCGAGGGCGGCGTCCTCAAGAGGGCTGGCCACACCGAGGCGACGGTGGACCTCTGCCGTCTCGCGGGGCTCAAGGAAGTCGGGCTTTGCTGCGAGATAATGAAGGACGACGGAACGATGGCGCGTCTCGACGACGTCGCCGCGTTCGCGAAGCGCCATGGCCTCAAGATGATGACGATAGCCGACCTCATCGCCTATCGCCGCAAAGTCGACAAGCTAGTCGAGAAGGTCGAGGAAGTCGATCTTCCGACCGGCCACGGCCATTTCCGCCTCAGCATGTACAAGAGCCGCATCACGGGGCTTGAGCATCTCGCCCTCGTGAAGGGGAAGGTGGACGACGGCGCGCCGGTGCTCGTTCGCGTCCATTCGGAGTGCTTCACTGGCGACGTCCTCGGCTCAGAGAGGTGCGACTGCGGGCCGCAGCTCCACACCGCGATGGAGATGGTGGAGCGAGAGGGGCGAGGAGCCGTTCTCTACATGCGCCAGGAAGGGCGCGGCATAGGCCTTGAAAACAAGCTTCACGCCTATCGCAAGCAGGAAGAGGGGCTTGATACGGTAGAGGCGAATGTCGCGCTCGGATTTGCGCCGGATCTTCGCGACTATGGCGAAGGTGCGCAGATTCTCGAGGATCTCGGCATAAGTAAGGTCCGGCTCATGACGAACAATCCCTGCAAGGTGAAGGGGCTGGACGGCTATGGCATCGAGATCGTCGAGCGAGTGCCGATCGTAATACCCGCAAACGCCCACGACAGGCGCTATCTCGACACGAAGCGCGAGAAGATGGGACACATCCTGTGAGGGGGAGGCGCGCGATTGAAAACATGCCGCCCCATCTGCTATAATATGCGGCCAAAGGAAAAACGAATGAACATCGTCTGCTTGGATCTTGAGGGCGTTCTTGTGCCTGAAATCTGGATTGCGTTCGCCGAGAGGACGGGCATCCCCGAATTCCGCCGCACGACGCGCGACGAGCCCGACTACGACAGGCTCATGCACTACCGCATCGACCTGCTCGACAGGCACGGCTTTAGGCTTGCCCAGATACAGGAAGTGATAGGGGCGATGCGCCCCCTGATCGGCGCGGAAGAGTTCCTCGACCAGCTCCGCGAGCGTACGCAGGTCCTCATACTCTCCGACACGTTCGACCAGTTCTCGCGTCCGCTCATGAAGAAGCTCAACTGGCCGGCGATCTTCTGCAACTCGCTTGAAGTCTCGCCGGACGGCCGCATCACTGGCTACAAGATGAGATGCCCGCAGTCGAAGCTCACCACCGTCCGAGCGTTGCAGAGCTGCGGGTTCGACACGATTGCCGCAGGCGACAGCTACAACGACCTCGGCATGATCCGTGCGTCCAAGGCGGGGTTCCTCTTCCGCTCGACCGAAGCGATCAAGGCCGACAATCCCGACATTCCCGCGTTCGAGACGTACGACGACTTCCTTAAGGCGATCTTCGCCGCGCTTTGACAGATGACATCGACGCTTCTTTTAGCCGCAGCGCCGTTCGTGGCCTTTCCCTCCCAGGGCGCAAGGCTTCCTGCGATAGACCATGTATACCTGACCGGCGCGGTCGCCAAGGGCGACACGAATGTAGTCGTGAACGGCGAAAACGTCCCCGTCTACAGGACTGGCGCGTGGGCGACGCTTGTCGAGGCGACCGAGGGCTCCAACGACGTCTCGGTAGTGTCTCAGTCCGGCGAGGCGACCAACGTGTGGTTCTGCATCGCGAAAAAGCCGGTCGCGAACCCTGACGCGAAGCCCGCGCCGGAAAAGGTGTGGAAGAAGCTCGACTACGCTAGGGACGAGGCGAAGTCGCCGCCCACGAACAAGGCCCCGCACGAAGTGACGATTGTCGTAGACGCGGGGCACGGCGGCGACGACACAGGCGCGAAGAGCCCCCACGGCTTCTTCGAGAAAGATGCAAATCTCCTCGTCGCGGAGCAGCTAAGGTCGGCGCTCCTTGCTCGCGGCTACAATGTCGTGATGACGCGCGAGGCCGATGTCTTCATCCCTCTCTATGACCGCCCGAAGGCGGCGCATACGAACGACGCCGACGCCTTCGTGTCGATACACCACAACGCGCCGCCCTACGACAAGGACCCGAATCTCCTACGCTACCACACGGTCTATTCGTGGAATCCGATAGGCGAGGCGCTCGCGACGGCTATCAATGGCGAGATGGCGACGGCGCTTGGCGACACTCTCAAGTCGAACGGCCCGATGCACGCCAACTTCGCCGTCACGCGCAACCCCGAGATACCGAGCTGTCTCGTGGAAGTCGATTTCGTCACTTCGCCCCCAGGCGAGGAGGCAATATGGAACGCCGCGCGCCGGCGCGTTGTCGCAGAGGCGATAGCCGCAGGTGTCGACAAATGGCGCAAGGGAACAACGAAAGACAGGTAAAATGAAAATCGCACTGCTCGCAGCATACTTCATCGTTTTGCTATGGATCGGCTTCAAGTGCCGCAAGGGCGCGGGGTCGGTCAGCGGATTCGTCCTCGGCGGGCGTTCCGTCGGCGCGTGGCTCACGGCCTTCGCATACGGCACAAGCTACTTTTCCGCCGTCGTGTTCGTCGGCTACGCAGGGCAGTTCGGCTGGAAGTACGGCATTTCCGCGACTTGGATCGGCATCGGCAACGCGCTGATAGGCTCGCTTCTTGCGTGGATAATCCTCGGGCGGCGCACGAGGCTCCTGTCCCAGCACCTCGACTCGGCCACAATGCCAGACTTCTTCGCGAAGCGCTTCGACTCCTCGTCGCTCAAGCTTGCGGCGTCCGTAATCATCTTCGTGTTCCTTATTCCCTACACGGCGTCGCTGTACAACGGCCTCTCGCGCCTGTTCTCAATGGCGTTCCCCGGCTTCTCCTATTCGGCGTGCATCGTGGTGATGGCGGTGCTCACGGCCATTTACGTCATTGCCGGCGGATACCTCGCGACCGCGATCAACGACTTCATCCAGGGAATCATCATGCTTGGCGGAATAGTCGCCCTGATTGGGGCGGTGCTTTCTCAGAAGGGCGGCTTCGCCGCTTCGCTTGATGGTCTCGCGCGCATCACCGATCCCTCCGTGACGACGACGCCGGGAATCTTCACCTCGTTCTTCGGTCCGGACCCCTTGAGCCTTCTGTTCGTGGTGATACTAACCTCGCTCGGCACGTGGGGGCTTCCTCAGATGGTCCAGAAGTTCTATGCCATCAGGAACGAGGACGCTATCAGGAAAGGCACGGTAATCTCGACGCTCTTTGCGTTCGTTGTTGCAGGTGGATGCTACTTTCTCGGCGGCTTCGGACGGCTCTTCTCGATTGAAATCGGCGTGACGGACAAGGGCATGCCTGTTGGCGGATTCGACGCCGTGATCCCTGCGATGCTCTCCGGACTCGGTCCGGTGCTGATCGCGCTGACGGTTATTCTCGTCCTCTCCGCGTCGATGTCGACGCTCTCCTCGCTTGTGATGACGTCCAGCTCGACGCTCACGCTCGACTTTATACGTGGTACCATCGTTAGGGACATGACACAGAAGAAGCAGGTGCTTTGCATCCGCGTGCTCCTTGTCGCCTTCATCGCCGTGAGCGCGGTGCTTGCCCTAGTGCAGTACAACAGCAAGAACCCTATCGCCTTTATTGCGCAGATGATGGGCGTGTCGTGGGGCGCGATGGCCGGTTCGTTCATCGCTCCGTTCCTCTACTCGCTCTACTGGAAGGGCACGTCGAAGGCGGCTTGCTGGGCGTGCTTCGTCTTTGCCGTCTGCCTCACGACGGCCAACGTCTTCGGCTGGAAGCCGGAGCTATGGTCTGGCGTGACGATGAATCCGATCCACTCCGGCGCGATTGCGATGCTCGCCGGTTTCGTTATTGTCCCGGTCGTGAGTTGGGTTTCGAAGGCGCCTGACCGCCGCTTTGTCGATGCGCTATTCGCGTGCTACGAGCGTCCGCGCCAGGTCACGGCAAAGAGCGACCTTGGCGAATAAAGGCACCGGAAATATGGTAAAATGTCCGCATGGACAAGACTTCTTCAGGGTTGGGATGTTGGGGGGCTGGATGCCTTCTTGATATCGGTGTGTTCCTTGTCGCCGTTGCGCTGCTTGACACCAATGCAGGCGCAAGTTTCCTAATGTATATGCTTCTCTTGGCCATACCAATGGCCTTAGTGCGCTTTTTCCTCTTTTCAGACACGACTCCGCGCTGGCTGCGCGTGTGCCTTGGGCCTATCGGGGCGATTGCCTGCCTCGTTCTCGCGGCGACAGTTCCGCTCGACCTCTCGTCTGACGAGCAGTCCAACCCCGAGCCGAGCAAGAAAGCGGAGGCGCCCAATGGCAACGGCGGTGAATCCGCCGCGCCGAAGGAGTCGGTCGAGGATGTCCTTGCCGAGCTTGACTCGCTCGTCGGCCTTGAAGGCGTGAAGGCGGAAGTAAGGCGCATAGTGAATCTCGCCAAGGTCAACGAGGCGCGTCGCGCCCAGGGGCTCAAGGTCCCGCCGATGACCTACCACATGGTCTTTACCGGCAATCCCGGCACCGGCAAGACGACAGTCGCGCGCATCGTCGCCCGCGCGTTCCGCGCGCTCGGCATCGCGAAGGGCGGGCAGCTCGTGGAGACCGACCGCTCTGGGCTCGTCGGGCGCTATGCTGGCGAGACGGCCGTCAAGACGAATGCGAAGGTTGACGAGGCGATTGGCGGCATCCTCTTCGTAGACGAGGCTTACCAGCTTGCCAGTAGCGACGGCGACGACTACGGCAAGGAGGCGATTGCGACGCTTTTAAAGCGCATGGAAGACGATCGCGACAGGCTTATCGTAATCGCCGCCGGGTACACCGACGAAATGCGCGACTTCCTCGACGCGAATTCCGGCCTCAGGAGCCGCTTCTCGAAGACAATAGAGTTTGCCGACTACACGGCGAAGGAGCTCGCGGCGATATTCCGCTCGATGGCGAAGAAGAACGAGTTTGTCCTCGCGCCAGATCTCGAAGAGGGGCTCGACGCCGCAATGGTGAAGCTCACGGCGAAGCGCGACCGCACTTTCGGCAACGCAAGGTTCGTGCGCCAGCTTTTCGAGGACGCGACTGGCCGACAGGCGAACAGGCTTGCGGAGTCGGGGAATCTCGACGCAGACGCCCTCAAGACGCTTGCGCTTGCAGACCTCGGGCTTGGCGAGCGCAAGGTGGACGTCCGCGCCCCGACGGTTGACGAGGTGCTTGCGGAACTTGACGCGCTTGTGGGGCTTAAGCCGGTGAAGGACGAGGTTCGCCGACTGATTGCCACTGTCCGCGCAAACAAGCTCAGGGCCGAGAAGGGGCTTGAGAACAATGTCACGATGAGCTACAACTTTGTCTTTACGGGGAACCCCGGCACAGGCAAGACGACTGTCGCGCGCATTCTCGGCAAGGCGTTCCGCGCGCTCGGCGTTCTCGACCGCGCGAACTTCGTCGAGACCGACCGCTCGGGGCTCGTCGCCAAATATGAGGGGCAGACGGCTGCCAAGACGAACAAGCTCATAGACTCTGCGATGGGCGGCATCCTCTTCATCGACGAGGCGTACCAGCTCAACCAGGGCGAGAACGACCAGTATGGCTCCGAGGCGGTGGCGACGCTCCTGAAGCGCATGGAGGACGCGCGCGGCTCGATGGTCGTCATCATCGCAGGCTACAGCAGCGAGATGAAGAAGTTCATGGAGATTAACTCAGGGCTCGAGAGCCGCTTCAACAGGACGATAGAGTTCCCTGACTACTCGGCGAAGGAGCTTGCCGATATCTTCCGCTCAATGGCGAAGAAGGCGAAGTACCGCCTTTCCGACGATTCGGAGCGTTGGCTCGTGCCTTATATCTCAATGCTGACCGAGAAGCGCGACAAGAACTTCGGCAATGCCCGCTGGGCGAGAAACCTCTTCGAGAAGACCGTCGAACGCCAGGCGCTGCGCGTCACCGACCTTGCCGACCCATCGGCGGAAGAGCTCCAGACCCTTCGACTCAAGGATCTTGGCGTAAAGCTCAAGGATCCCGATGCATCCGCGGAAGATTGACGGCCCCCTGCCACAGCAGCCGTGTCATTTGGTATAATATGGCCATGTTGCTTTTTGGAAACAGATTCAAGTTATGCGAGGCGTTTGGGATACCGATCTATGTCGACATCTCGTTTGCGATCCTCCTTCTGCTTTTTGTCGGGTCCGGTGCGTCGTTCACGGAAGGTATGACCGAGGCGATTCTGCTCGCCCTGTCGATAGTCCTTCACGAGTTCGGCCACTCTCTGACGGCGCGGCTATTTGGCTATCGCACGACCGACATCACGATTTCGCTCCTCGGCGGCTGCGCCTCGCTTATTTCCCTTCCGCGCAGGGCGTGGCAGGAGTTCCTCACTGCGCTCGCGGGGCCGCTCGTCTCGTTTGCGATTGCGGCCATCGGGTTCTTTACGCTTTTCTTCTTCCCAATCGAGAACGGCTGGCTAAAGTATGCGCTCTTCTACCTCATGTGGCTCAACTTCATGCTTGGCGGCTTCAACCTCCTGCCGGGCTTTCCCCTTGACGGCGGGCGCATCTTCCGCAGCGTCCTTCGCGCGTTTCTCTCTCGCCCCAAGGCGACTTTCGTCGCGATGTGGGTCGGGCGCGTGTTCGCGATTCTTCTCGGCCTCTCGGGTCTTCATGCGATTGTCTACGGCGGGGGCTGGGGATTCATCCGCGTCCTCATCGCGTGGATGATCTGGACCGAGGGCTATCGCGAGTACCAGCTTGCGCTGATGGAATCGAGCTGGGACTATCAGGATTTCCGCGCGCGCGTCTCCCCGCCACCGTACGGCGGCGAAGGCGACGACTGCGACGTAACGAGGAATTGAACAAACCGAAATGGAGAAGGACATGGAAGGTCTTAAGGTAAAGGCGCCCGGAACGGCGATGTGGGACGCGGCGAGTCTCGGCGAAATCATGCTCCGTCTCGATCCGGGCGACGGGCGAATCCACACCGCGCGCGACTTCAAGGTTTGGGAAGGCGGAGGCGAATACAACGTCGTACGTGGGCTTCGTCGTTGCTTCGGCCTCAAGACTACCGCCGTCACCGCTTTTGCCGACAATCCCGTCGGGCGCCTCGTCGAGGACTTCATGCTTCAGGGCGGTGTCGACACGAGCCACGTCAAGTGGGTTCCCTACGACGGCATAGGCCGCACGGTCAGGAATGGCCTAAACTTCGTGGAGCGCGGCTTCGGCTGTCGCGGCGCCAGGTCGTGCGCCGACCGCGGGCTTACTGCGGTGAGCCAGCTAAGACCAGGCGACATCGACTGGGACCAGCTCTTCGGCAAGGAGGGCGTCAGGTGGTTCCACACCGGCGGCATATTCGCCGCGCTCTCCGAGACGACGGCTGATGTTGCAATCGAGGCGCTCAAGGCCGCGAAGAAGTACGGCACCGTCACGAGCTACGACCTCAATTACCGCGCATCACTTTGGAAGTCGATCGGCGGACAGGCAAAGGCGCAGGCGGTAAACAAGGAGATCGCGAAGTACGTCGATGTCATGATCGGCAACGAGGAAGACTTCACCGCAGCGCTCGGCATCGAGGTCGAGGGCGTTGACAAGAACTTGACGACGCTCCCGATGGAGGGCTTCAGGAAGATGATCGAGAAGGCCGTCTCGATCTACCCGAATTTCAAGGCGGTCGCGACGACGCTTCGCTCGGTCAAGTCCGCGACGGTAAACGACTGGTCGGCAATCTGCTGGTACAAGGGCGAGCTGCACGAGTCGATCAAGCGCCCGGGACTCGAGATCTACGACCGCGTTGGCGGCGGCGATTCGTTCGCTTCGGGGCTCGTCTACGGCTTCATGACTTTTGACGACGCCGAGAAGGCCGTCAACTACGGCGCGGCGCACGGTGCGCTTGCGATGACGACGCCTGGCGACACTTCGATGGCGACGAAGGCCGACGTCGAGAAAATGGTCGGCGGAGGTTCCGCTAGAGTAGATAGGTAATGGGGTAGTGATGTTTAGCCACAAAGAACACAAAGAGCACAAAAGTCTTTTGGGGTCTGGGGCAAAGCCCCAGTTTCTATGTGTTCTATGTGTTCTATGTGGCTAAAAACAAAAAATTTAAAAGGTTAACATCATGGATATCGTTGAAACACTTAAGTTGGCGGGGATAATCCCAGTAATCGTAATCGAAAAGGAAGAGCAGGCAGTCCCGCTCGCGAAGGCGCTCGTGAAGGGCGGTCTTCCCGTCTTGGAGGTGACCTTCCGCACCAAGGCTGCCGCAGGTGCAATCGCCGCGATCAAGCGCGAAGTGCCCGAGGCGATTGTTGGCGCGGGCACGATTCTCACGGTTGAGCAGCTTCGCGCCGCGAAGGAGGCCGGTGCCGTGTTCGGCGTCGCGCCTGGGTTCGATCCCGTCATCATGGCGGTGGCGAAGGAGGAGCAGATGCCGTTCTGCCCTGGCATCGCGACGGCAAGTGAGCTTTCGCAGGCGCTAACTGCGGGCGCGCCTATGGTCAAGTTCTTCCCGGCCGAGGCCGCAGGCGGCGTCAAGATGATCAAGAACCTTCTTGGCGCGTTCCGCTTCACTGGCGTGAAGTTCATGCCGACTGGCGGCGTCAACCTCTCGAACGTGGGCGACTATCTCGCCGTCCCCGAAATTGTCGCCTGTGGCGGCACGTGGATCGTTCCGAAGGACGCGCTTGCGGCTGGCGACTATGCCGTGATCGAGAAGATTGCCGCCGACGCTTCGGCGCTCGTCAAGAAGATTCGCGGTTAAAGGCCGCGGCGAGTAACGACAGGAGGGGAGAGCATGGTACCGCGCAAATACATCGGCATATTCGCGATGCTCGTCAGCTGCTTCGCGCTCTGGGGGCTTCTCAACAACATGACCGACAACCTCGTGCCGGCGTTCCAGAAGATATTCCGCACGAGCCAGTCCACGGCGGGCTTTGTGCAAGTATCGTTCTACGGTGCTTACTCGGTGATTGCGATCTTTGCGTCGTTGCTCATTCAAAGGGCTGGCTACCGCGTTGGCGTGCTTGTCGGCCTCGGCGTCTATGTCATTGGCGCTCTCCTCTATGTCCCTGCCTGCATCGCGCAGAGCTTCTGGACCTACATCGTCGGCATCTTCGTCGTCGCCGGCGGCTGTGCTGTGCTTGAGACGACGTGCAACCCATACGTCCTTGCGCTTGGAGATGAATCGACGGCGGTGAGGCGACTTAACTTCGCCCAGATGTTCAACCCTCTTGGGTCGCTTGCGGGCATTCTTCTTGCGCAGCAGCTCATCCTCGCGAACCTCAATCCGGCGACAGCCGACGAAAGGGCGGTTATGCCAGCCGCCGAACTCGATGCGATAGTCCACCATGAGCTTTTCTGGGTGTGTGTGCCGTATGTTGGCCTATGCGCGATAGCGGCGGCGATCTGGATATTCTTCTTCCGCTCGGGAAGGACAGATGTCGATGCGGTGCTTGGGGAAAAGACCGACTACAAGGCGATCTTCTCCATTCTCGCCCATTCGCCGCGCTGGTATCTCGGCGTCGTGGCGCAGGTGTTCTACGTCGGCGTCCAGATTGCGGCGTGGACCTGGATGAACGTCTACTGCCAGAAGGAGCTTGGCGTCACGGCGAAAGACGGCGCCACATATTACCTTATCGCGATATCGACGTTCATCGCCTGCCGCTGGATAGCGACATTCGCGATGAAGTACGTAAACCCCGCTTCGATAATGGCCGCGTTCGCGTTTGCCGCCATAGCCAGCTGCGCCGGCGTAATGTACCTGCCGACGAAGGTGCTCTTTACCGTCCACGGGCTTCCGTTCTCAGCGAACATCATTTGCCTCATTGCGATGTCTGGTTTCATGTCGCTGATGTTCCCGACGATATATGGCATTGCCCTTGGTGGAATGGACCAGAGGGCGCACAAGCTTGGCGCGGCCGGGCTCATCATGGCAATCGTCGGCGGTGCGCTGCTCACGCCTTGGATGGCTGCCATCATCGGCGACGCGAACTCCTTGTGGACGAAGCTTGTGCCGATGTTCTCGGGCGAGTGGGATACAAATCTCAAGCTCACGCAGGCCTCGCTCCGCGCGTCTTTCGTCGTTCCCGCGATCTGCTTCGCCGTGGTCGGCGCATACGCGGTCGCGTTCCGTCGTGGAAAAAATAGTTGAATAAACTGGTTAAAACCAGTAAGTGTGAGACATCTTAGTTTGGAGATTTGCCAATGAAAAAACTACTGGCTGTTTGCATGATGGTGGCCGTGGCTGCGGTGTTTGCAGAGACGCTGAAGTTCGAGGACTTCACGGTGAAACTCACCGGCGTCGCCGTCGTGCCCTCGGACGACGATGACGACGCGAAGGCGAAAGTCCTTCCGCCGCAGACGCGCATCGTCGTGCCGCCCGGCAATCTCGCGGTGTTTTTTCTCGAGTACAGCTTCCCGACGAATCTCAAGTCGAGGATGTACCTCTCCCCCAACTTCGACGATGGAGTTCTTGACGAGGATCCCTTTGGAACGAGCGGGTCGGGGCTTCTCTCAGGCAAGGGGAAGATAACGAAGATTGTCCTTCTCGGCGCAGGTGGCGACGAACCGTACGAGAAAGACCTGCTGCTCAAGTCCGTCAGGATCAGCGGCGAGCTGGAAGCCGAGAAGGGTGCGCCGCGCAACAACACGTTCTTCATCTGCGATGCTCCGGTAGACGTCCTCTTTGCAAACAATGCCAAGAGCGACGGCAAGGGTGCTGTCGTCCTTCCGCCGAAGCCATCGCCTGCGCCAGACCCGAAGCTCGGCGTAGTGCCGTTCGACAAAAACGCGAAGCCGAAGTCGTCTACGCCAGCTGGGTTCACTGACAATCTCGATGAGGCGCTTGCGAAGGCCAAGCAAGAGGGGAAACTGGTCTATGTGTGCTTCTCCGGCAGCGACTGGTGCGGGTGGTGCAAGAAGCTGGAGCGCGAGGTGTTTGCACAGCAGGAGTTCGTCCCTGCCGTGGAGAAGGACTATGTACTCGTATTCATCGACACTCCCAGCAACAAGGGTGTCCTTACCGAGCGTGCGAAGAAGGAGAACCCAAAGCTCGTGAAGAAATACGGGATCAGGGGCTTCCCCACCGCGCTTATCCTCGATGGCGACGGCAAGAAGGTCGGCGAGACCGGCTACAGGAAGGGCGGCCCCACGGCTTACGCCGCGCATCTCATGGAATTTCGCACGAAGCACCGTGCACCATGACGAAGATGGATGATGGATAAAAGTTGGGGACAGACACTTTGTGATTAAAACGGCCAAGGAATATCCGTCATCGCGCATCTTACCTTGCTGATGAACGACGACAGCGATATCCTGCACGAAATAAGCGAGCGCCCCGACGAGGGGGCGCAAATTCTCGTAGGCAAGTACGGACGCCGCCTATATGCGGTTGCGATGCGTCTGTGCCGCAACGAGGCCGATGCGGAGGACCTCGTCTCGCGCACGCTCGCGCGCGTTGTCCAAAGCATCGGTTCGTTCAAGGGGGATTCGGAGTTCTTCACCTGGCAGTGCGCCATCATGGCGAACTTCTTCAAGATGGGCCTGCGCAGGAAAGGCGCCAATTCACTTGAGTTCCCGGAAGAGCTGCCGGAGTCGTCCGACGAAAGGCCATCGCCGGCGGAGGCCGCCGAACGTGCGGACGACGCTCGCGAAGTGCGCGCGGCCGTGACGGCGCTCCCCTGCAGGCTGCGCGAAGCCGTCGTCCTTTTCTACTTCGGCGGAATGTCCGTCCCCGCGATTGCGAAGTCGCTGGGAGAGCCGGAAGGG
This sequence comes from uncultured bacterium, assembly GCA_902799385.1. Lineage (GTDB taxonomy): Bacteria > Verrucomicrobiota > Kiritimatiellia > RFP12 > UBA1067 > UBA1067. The sequence continues at coordinate 39,544 of CADCAK010000021.1, forward strand.
ACGGTGTATTACCGGCTTCACGAGGCAAAAAAGGCAATCCGCGAAAAAATCTCGGGAAAAATCCAAGGATGCACGCCTTTCGCGCATCCAACTGAATGCAAGGAGGAAAAAACATGAAGGACACACGACACAAAGAGACGGAATTCGACGAGCTCGACGCGACGATTGCGGCGGCGCTCGGCGATGCGTCCGCATGGCCCGTACCTTGCGCAGGGTTCGAGGAGAGGTGCGTTGCGCGCGTGGAGGGAATCCTTGAGGAAGCCGAGAAGCGTCGTCCGTTCTGGTCGTTTGGCGGGGGTGTGTTCCTGAAGGTTGCGGCATCCATCGCCGTGATGCTGGGGGGTGCTTCAATCGTGTTAAACGCAATCGTCAGATCCAATCCGCAGGTGCCCGCCCCGGTTGACGCCGGAATCGCGGCGTACGCGGGACCAACCGCGAACGACATCGGCAGCAAGTGCGAACGGATGGTGAAAATGCTGGAAAGGGAAAAGTCGCGAAAGGCGGCGATGGAGTTCCTCGCGAACGTCTGCATGGCAGGCGATATCTGATGTAAAACGATTTCCGAAACAAACTAAAGGTAAAGGAGGCAATCATGAAGAAGATCATCAAGTGGACAGCGGCGACGGTAGGCGTGGCGCTCTTGGCGGCGGTGGCATACGTCGCGTTCAATTCGTTCGACAGCGAAGAGCCGGACCTCTCGAAGTTCAAGAATCCCTTCGAGACACCGTCTGAGGCGGACAACGTCTATTTCGGCCTCGTCGCCGTCACAAACGTGGTCAACGAGAAGACAGGAGTCTCGGTGCTTGCGGAGGTGTTTACGAAACACGAAGGGGCGTGGCAGAAATTCAGCCACCCCAAAAAGGAAATGTCAGCGGAGGAAAAGGACGCGATCCTTGCCGAGTCCGCGAAAGTCCTCTCCCTCTTCCACGAGGCCGTGCAGCGAAAGACATGGTGCGCGCTCGACGCGTCTGGGAAACGCGACCCGTTTCCCGGAATCACCACTTTCATGCGCCTGTGCAAACTGGCGTGTCTTCAGGCCGAGCGGAATCTGGAACTTGGCAAGACGGACGCGTCAATAGAGGGCGTGCGCGACATGATTCTGCTCGCGCGCAAGGTGGAGCGCGACGCCGAGTCAGGTGTGATGTGGCTGGTAGCAGGTGGTGTGTTGAACAATGCGGACGCAACGGCACTGAAGATAGTAAGGTCCGGGAAGGCGACGGACGAGGAGCTTATCTGCCTTCAGGACGCCTTGCGCCAGTTTGACCTCGCGTCCCGGATTGATCGGGCGGAGAGGATGCTGAACAACGACTACATGGTGTTCTTTGGGCGGATGACGGAGACGATAGGCACCTCGGGGTTCTCGAAATGCCTGGAGTCCATGGACCATTCACTAGGAGGACTGGTTATATGGGCGATGCGGATCATGCCGCGGTTTGAGCCCTATGCATACCATCACAACCGCACATGGACGATTTACGCCCGCTACCTTGAGAAGATGAAGGATGGGTACCGCCGCGGCTACGATAGGGCGGCCTGGGACAAGATCGAAGGTGAGCACATGGAGATATGCAACGCCGGCTGGCGTTTCGGGCCGAACTTCGCTGGGAGGAAGGTGCTGGAGGCCGTCTTCCCGGCGTGGCGCTCGGTCGGCGTGAACACCCTGACGTCCAGCTTCCAGCACAGCGCCGTCGAGACGATCGTGGCGGCGGCGCTGTTCAAGCGCAAGACGGGCGCATTCCCCAGGAACCTGTCGGAACTTGTGCCGGAATACCTTCCCGCCGTGCCGCGCGACCCCTTTACGCAAGGCGAGGAGATGAAGTACGATGCTGCGCGCGGGATAATCTGGACGGTAGGAGAGAACGGCAGGTTCAACGGCGAGACTGTCAAGCCGCGCGCCAACGGGAAGTACGACATGTGGGGAAAGTACGGCAGGGAGAACCGCCGCTACGTGTTCAACATCGACGGCACCCCTGCGGACAGCGACGGCAAGCCCAACGTCGTCCTTCCGCCGCTGCCTTAGCCCGCGCCGGATCCGAAGCTCGGCAAGCCGTAACCGCATTGCAGTGCGTCTGTCGAAATGGTAAAATACCAACACTTTATTCCTTGACCGCGAAGGTTTGGCAATGGGTGTCAGCAAGTCATGTGGCTTGCCTCGTCAGACCAGCGAAAGAGGGTTTAGCAAAGAAAATGAAGAAGTTCCTTAGTGCAAACGAGGCGGTCGCGCATGCTGCGGCCCAGGCAGGTTGTGTAGTGGCGTCGGCCTATCCGGGTACGCCATCTACGGAGATTCTTGAGAACATAGCGAAGTTCAAGGACACTATCCGCTGCGAATGGGCGGTGAACGAGAAGGTCGCGGTCGAGACTGCTGTCGGCGCTTCCATGGCAGGCGCGCGCGCGATCACGGCGATGAAGCATGTCGGGCTGAACGTCGCGATGGACCCCCTGATGACTTTCACCTACGTCGGTCCTTTGGGCGGCTTCGTCCTCGTCTCGGCCGACGACCCCGGCATGCACTCGTCGCAGAACGAGCAGGACAACCGCAACCTCGCCAAGTTCGCGCGCGCGCTCCTCCTGGAGCCAGCCGACTCGCAGGAAGCGTACGACATGACGCTCAAGGCGTTCGAGCTTTCCGAGAAGTTCCAGGTGCCCGTGATCCTGCGTCTCACGACGCGTACGAGCCACTCTGCCTCGCTCGTCGAACTCGGCGATTTCAAGCCCGCGCCCCATCCGCTTCTCCCCTACAAGAAGAACATCGCTAAGAACATTCCCGTTCCGATGTTTGCACGTCAGCACCGCGTGAACGCGCAAAAGCGCACCGAGGCGATGGAGAAGGAGGCGAATCGCTCCAAGTTCAACAAGGTCGTGAAGCCCGCGAAGGGCGTTAAGGTTTCCGCGAAGGCGAAGGGACTCGGCATAATCACCTCGGCTGTCGCGTATCAGTACGTGCGCGAGATTTTCCCTGACTGCCAGATTCTGAAGCTCGGCTGGACGAATCCGCTCCCGAAGGCGCTCGTCTCAAAGTTTGCGAAGTCCGTCAAGAAGCTGCTCGTCGTAGAGGAACTCGATCCGTTCCTCGAAGAGCAGATCAAGGCGATGGGCATCAAGGTCCTCGCGCACAAGACGGAGCTCAACATGCACGAGCTCAACGCCGACCGCATACAGAACCTACGCCATGAGATTCTCGGCGACGTGCCGAAGGCGAAGGTCGCGAAACCGGTCGAAGGACTGCCCACGCGTCCGCCGGTCCTCTGCGCTGGCTGCGGGCACCGCGGCGTTTTCTACGTCCTCCACAAGCTCGGCGCGACTGTCACTGGCGACATCGGCTGCTACACGCTCGGTGCGTTTCCTCCCCTTGACGCGATGGACTCGACGATCTGCATGGGCGCGTCGATCGGCAATGCGGCGGGCATGAGGAAGGCGGGGCTCAAGGGCCGCATCTGCGCTGTTCTCGGCGATTCGACGTTCTTCCACAGCGGCATTACGGGTATTCTCTCCGCGCTTTACAACGGAACGCCCGTCACGACCGTCGTTCTCGACAACCGCATCACCGCGATGACCGGCCACCAGGACAACCCCGGCACAGGCAAGACCCTCGCGGGCGATCCTGCGCCTGTCACCGAGATCGGCGACATCGCTAAGGCCTGCGGCTACAAGAACGTCGTAAAGGTTTCGGCTGACGACTTGGGCGGACTCGAGAAGACGCTTTCCACGGCGATGGACTCGGGAGAACCATGGCTCGTTATCGCCTATGCTCCCTGCCGCATTGCGGCTAAGCTCACTAAGGAAGGGCTTTGCGAGGTTGACTCTGCCAAGTGCAAGGCGTGCGGTGCATGCTTCAAGATGGGCTGCCCCGCGATGACTCGCGGCAAGGAGATTCGTCCCGGCGCGTTCCAGATGGTCATCGACGCCAACCAGTGCGCTGGCTGCAAGCAGTGCGGCCAGGTCTGCAAGTTCGGGGCGATCAAGCGCATCAGGTAGCGCTTCGCGAGAATACATGGCGTTTCCGGTTGAGGAGACGATAAACGACATTCGCCGCGCGCTTGCGGCGAACAGGGATGTCGTGCTGACTGCGCCTCCCGGCAGCGGTAAGACCACTTGCGTTCCTCCGGCACTTCTTGACGAGCCGTGGCTCAATGGCAGGAAGATTGTCATGCTCGAACCGCGGCGACTTGCCGCGCGCAACTGCGCGACCTATATTGCGCGCAAGCGCGGCGAAGCGGTTGGCGGCACTGTCGGTTATCAGGTGCGGCTTGAACGCAAGATTTCCGCGGCGACGCGGCTTGAGATCGTGACGGAAGGGCTGCTTGCCCAGCGCCTTCTTTCAGACCCGGAGCTTTCCGATGTCGGGCTCGTGATCTTCGACGAATTCCACGAGCGCTCGCTTCCGTGCGACACCGCGTTTGCGCTTGCGCTCGAAGTGCGTCGTGCGCTTAGGCCGGACATGCGCATTCTTGTAATGTCCGCTACGCTCGACGCGGACGAAGTTGCCGCGCATCTCGGTGACGCCGATGTCATTCACGCCGAGGGGCGTATGTTCCCGGTAGAGACGACTTACCTTGGCGACATCTCGATGACGGCGGCAATATCGAAGGCGCTAAAGGAAACGGATGGCGACATACTTTGCTTCTTGCCGGGAGAGGGCGAGATAAGACGCGTGCAGGAGGCTGTTGGCGTTACTCGCGGAGTAGATGTCTTGCCACTTTACGGAGCGCTTCCAAAAGAGGAACAAGACAGGGTATTTGCGCCGAGCGATTTTAGAAAGGTGATTCTCGCGACTTCCATTGCGGAAACTTCGGTAACGATAGAGGGAATCTCGACCGTGATTGACTCGGGGCTTATGCGCGTGCCGCGCTTTCGCCCTACGTCAGGCATGTCTGGGCTTGTCACGCTTCCGCTTACACAAGACCGTGCAGAACAGCGCAGAGGTCGAGCGGGGCGTGTACGTGCGGGAGTTTGCTATCGTCTCTGGAGCGAAGGGGAGCAGCAGTCGCGTCCAAAGAAGATGATGCCTGAGATCCTCGATGCTGACCTTTGCTCGCTTGTCCTGACGAGCGCTGCGTGGGGTGCGCTTGGACGCGAGGATTTGCCGTGGATGACACCGCCACCCGCGTCGAACTGGGATCAGGCGGTTGGGCTTCTCAAGATGCTTGGTGCGCTTGACGGCGATGGACGGCTCACGAAGAAGGGCGTCGCGATGGCGAAACTGCCGATGCATCCACGGCTTGCGAACATGATTATTGGGAGTAGCCGTGTAGAACATGTAGATCGTGCAGATGGGGTTGGTGTGGCTTCGCTATTGGCGGCGATTGTCGAAGAGGGGAACAGGAGCCGTGAGACTGATATTAGGAAGATTGCTGAAGAGATAAAAGAGACGCCGAACAGGCCGTTCTCGAAGAGGGTGCTTCAGTTGGCGCGAAGGTTTGAGGGGAGAAATAATTTTAACACAGAGGCACTAAGGCACAGAGGCACAGAGGGGGATGAGGGGTCGTTGCTCGCTCTTGCGTATCCTGACAGGGTGGCGAAGAATCGTGGGAATGGAACATTCCGCATGGTGTCTGGGCGCGGCGCATTTGTCGACGAAACCGATCCTCTTTCAAAGTCTCCTTACCTCGTCTGCTGCGAACTCGATGACCGTGCTGGCGATGCGAAGGTCTTTCTTGGCTGCCCCATTGACGATGACGAGATCGAAGACCTCTTTGGTGATCGCGTCATCGAGGAGCCGTATTGCGCGTGGGACAGGCAGAATGACAGGGTGAAGAGCGTCGTTCGCCGCAAGCTTGGTGAAATGACCCTTGCCGAAAAGCCTCTCTCGGCGGCCGACGCGCGCCTCTCGGTGGACGTCGATACAAGAATATCGGCGGCGCTTCTCGACGGCATCCGCCAGAAGGGAGTCGAGAATCTTCCCTGCTGGACAAAGGAGTCGCTTCAGTTGCGCGCGAGGTTGCGCTTCGTCCGCAAGTCGCTTGGCGAAAGTTGGCCTGACATGACCGACGACTTTATTCTTGCCGCTCTCCCAGGTTTCATCAGCGGGATGACAAAATGGAAGGATCTGGAGCGACTCGACCTCTTTTCTGTCTTCGACTTTATCCTTGCGGAAGCGGGGCATGACAGGCGAGAACTCGACCGCCTCGCGCCGACACGCATGGAGGTTCCGAGCGGGAGCCGCATGTTGATCCACTACGAAGGTAACGAACCAACGTGTGAAGTGCGGCTTCAGGAATGTTTCGGGCTAATGGAGACGCCGAAGGTTGCGGGAGGGAAAGTTCCTGTTGTGATGACGCTCCTTTCGCCTGCGCATCGGCCGATCCAGATAACGAAAGACCTCGCGGGATTCTGGCGAGAAGGGTACCAACTCGTCCGCAAGGACATGCGTGGTCGCTACCCGAAGCACTACTGGCCGGAAGATCCGTTCACCGCCATTGCGACGCGTCGCACCGTCAAGCATGCTGGACAGACCTGATTTGTCAAATGATCGCAGAGCCCGGATTACGGCTACAAATCGCGGTCGGGGATTTTTGGCGCTTGTGGAATATGGTAAAATATTCGCATGAAGTCTGATGTGACTGGCTTTGCAATTTCTTTACAAATGTTTTACCGTGGCTTGACAACGGCTGCGACAAAAAATGGTTTAATGTCTACCGTCTACGGCAATGGTGTCGGAGATAAAAAGAAAGGACGGCGGAATATGAAGAAAACAATTGCAAGATTCGCGTTCACCACGGTTGTGGCGGCATTTGTCGGGACGGCATCGGCGGGGGTCTCCTGCCGGGTCGAGCCCGACTATTCGGTAAGGCTCGCGGACAAAGCGGGCGAGGCGTACGTGAAGGTGACGCTCGCGGCGGACAAGGTCGCGGCGGCAAACCGTCCGTCCGTCAACCTCGCGATAGTCCTCGACAGGTCAGGCTCGATGGGCGGTGACAAAATCGTCAAGGCTCGCGAGGCGGCATGCGAGGCTATAAGACGTCTCGACTCGAAGGATATCGTGAGCGTCGTCGTATACGACAACCGCAGCGAGGTGATTGTCCCCGCTCAGTACGTGACGGAGAAAGAGGCGATCATCGCCCGCGTAAATTCGATCAAGCCCGGTGGGTGCACCGCGCTATTCGACGGCGTCTCGGCAGGCGCGGCGGAACTGAAAAAATTCAAGGGGAAATGCGAAATCAGCCGCGTGCTACTTCTTTCCGACGGGCAGGCCAATGTCGGTCCCTCGTCAGCCGAGGAACTCGGACGCTACGGAGCGCTCCTCATGAAGGACGGGATCGCCGTCTCCACGGTCGGGCTCGGCGTCGACTACAACGAGGACCTGATGACGCGCCTCTCGCAGAAGTCGGACGGTAACAGCTACTTCGTTGAGAAGTCGGACGACCTTCCGCGTATTTTCGCGAGCGAGCTCGGGGACGTCCTTTCCGTCGCCGCGACGAAAGTCGCGCTCAAAGTCAAGTTCGGCGTCGGCTTTACGCCGGTCTCGCTCATCGGACGCGACGGACGCATCCTCGACGGCGTCGTGACGATCGATCTCAACCAGCTCTACGGCGGACAGGAAAAATATGTAATCGTCAAGTGCGACGCCGCGCCTGGTTCAGTAGGTTCTGCGCGCGAGATCGCGAAGGCAGAGGTCACTTATATCGACCCGAAAGACGAGAAGTCCATGATGGTGACGGGCGTCGGCACTGTGACGTATTCGGCGGATGCCGCCGCAGTCGCGGCGAGCGTGAACAAGAGCGTCGTGCGCGAGCGTGCGCTGAACGAAAATGCGCTACGCACTGAAGAGGCGCTCAGACTTGCCGACCGCGGAGATTTCAAGGCGGCGGAAGCGCTCATTCGGAGCAACTACAGAAACTCGCAGGATGTTCAGGCCGTCATTGGACGGGATGCTGCACTTGAGGCTGACGCCGACATGCAGCTTGGCAACTCGCGCAGCATGAACAGCGCCGATTACAGCGGCAGAACGCGGAAGAAAATGAAGACCTCAAGTTTCCAGCTCTTCAACCAGCAGAAGGTGAAGTGAACCGATGAAGCGCCGCTTCCACATTCCAGTCGCACTTGTACTGCTAGCGATGCCTGCCATCGTTTTCGTGGCCGTGGTGTCTGACTGGATTGTGGGAGACATCGAGCAGCTCGCCAAGGTGGCTGAACGTGCGGACGCGAGGGTTGTCGAAAACAACGTGTTATCCGGTCTGTCTGCTTGTGTCGAACGGGCGAAGCACGCTGCCGAGACCGCTGTCGCTTCTGCCGTGGCAAATCCGACAGATGCCTCGCTCGCTGAGCTCTCGCGGCGCGAACCGTACGTCCGGAACTCGTTTAGATGGGTTCCGGGACGCGGCGTCGTCTTTCCACAGGAGCGCGGTGCGACGCAGGAGGAGCGGCGCTTCCTCGCGAGGTACGTGACGCTTTTCGACGAAGGCTTCAAGGACACAGCAAGGTCGTTTTTCACCTGGAGATCATGGTTCGAGGGAGACCGGCTTTCGTTTGTCGGCTGGTGCAAGGCGGCGGATGGAAGTGTGGTAGGCGTGGAACTGGAGACGGTTGCTTTTCTCGCTGAGTTTCCCTCAATCCTTGCAGAAGCTGCGGACGATGGCTTTGTCCTCGAAGTGCGCGACGATGCGGGCGGAGCTCTTTTCAAGACTGGCGAGACGCCGGAGAAGAAGAATCCTGACGCCGTTTTCGAGCTTTCGTCTGTGATGCCACACCGGTCGCTCGCCTTGTGGCGGACTCGTCCGCCAGCTACCGTCGAGGGTGTCGGCGCGCCGCTTGCTGCTGCTGCCGCAGTGGTGCTATTACTGTTGTCGCTGTCTGCTGCGGGCGCATTGATTCTTGTCCTGGACGCGCGGCGCGAGAGACGCGAATCGGAGAAGAAGACATCGTTCGTCTCCAATGTCTCGCACGAGCTGAAGACGCCACTTACGTCGATTCGTCTATGTGCGGAAATGCTTTCGGAAGGGCGTGCAAAAGACGATGCGGCGAAGGAGCGCTATCTTGGCGTCATAACGAAGGAGTCTGAGCGACTGACACGTCTTGTCGACAATGTCCTCGACTTTGGGCGGCTTGAGCAGAACAGGCGCAAGTACGACATAGCCGATGTTGACTTGCGCGATGTCGTGCGCGAAGCGGCAGAATCGCAACGCTCGCGCGTCGAGACGGCGGGCATGGAACTTTCGGTCGAAGTCGCGGCAGAACCGGTGGTCCGCCGCGTGGACCGCGATGCCGTGAGCCAGATCGTCGTGAACCTCGTAGACAACGCGGTCAAGTACGCGGCGGAAGGGAGACGACTCGACGTGAGGGTGGATTCGCAAGGGACTGTCACAGTTGCAGACCGAGGACCCGGCGTCCCGAAACGGGACAGGGAGCGTGTGTTCGAACGGTTCTACCGGTGCGATGACTCGCTTGCGGCGAAGTCGTCAGGGAGCGGCCTTGGACTCTCCATCGCGCGGCGGCTCGCGAAGGGCATGGGCGGCAGTCTTGTCTGCTGCGAGCGCGAGGGTGGCGGGGCCGAGTTCAAACTAGAATTTGGAGGTGCACGATGAAGCGGATACTTGTTGCCGAAGACGACGCGGACATCCGCGAGACGCTTAAAGACCTACTTTCCGGAGAAGGTTATGCTGTAGAGACTGCGGCGGACGGCGTGGCTGCGATTGCCCAGTGGAAGGGCGCGGCTGAGCCATTTGACCTCGTTGTTCTCGATGTGATGATGCCTGGGAAGAGCGGATACGACGTTTGTCGTGAAATCCGCGCGGCGGGGAGCCGCGTCGCGGTGCTGATGCTGTCTGCGAAAAGCGAGGAAATAGACAAGGTTGTGGGGCTGGAACTTGGCGCGGATGACTACGTTACAAAGCCGTTCGGCGTCCGTGAGCTTCTTGCACGTGTTTCGGCTGCGCTGCGCCGCGCCGGACAGTCCGTTGCGCCGGTATCGACGATTTCAGCGGACTTCGCCTTTTGTGGCGCGACGGCGAGCGTGAAGCACTATCGTCTTGAGAAGGATGGAAAGTTCGCTCCGCTCACGGAAATTGAAATGAAGCTTGCCTCGCTCTTCGCCGCGCATCCGAGCGAGGTGCTTTCACGTGACAGGATTCTTAACGAAGTGTGGGGCGTAGACTATCTCGGCACGACACGCACCCTCGACCAGCATGTTGCGAACCTGCGCCGCAAAGTCGATGAAGTCGGCGGCGATACGACGTTCGTCCGCACTGTCCATGGCATTGGCTACAGCTATGCGTGACAATTAGAAACTTAGCATGACAGGGCTCTATACGAGCTCTTCGAGGATTGTGTCGCAGACTTCTGTGCCGCGCTCGGTGAGTCGGTAGACTGATTCGCCGACTTTAACGAGAAGCCCCTCACTGACGAATCGGTTGAGAGTCGGTCGCCATTCAGGGAAGGGAGAGGAGTCAATTCCGTCGCGCGTTCTCAATCGGAAAAGTGTGCGCTCCTTGAGGTCTTCCGCAGGCGAGACTTCGCTTGGCTCGTAACCGCCTTTTGTTCCACGCGTGCGTTTATGACCTTCGCGCCCATAGGCGCCTTCGCCAAGACCGATGTAGTCTTCGCCGCGCCAGACCGCGAGGTTGTGGCGGCATTCGAAACCGGGGGTTGCGTAGTTGGAAATCTCGTAGCGTTCGAGGCCGATCGATTTGAGGAACCGCGCCGCAGATTTTATGCCGTCCAGAACCGTTTCGTCGTCGGGAACGCCCTTCAGTCCGCGCTCGTTCTGGAGCGAGTAGACGGAGCAGTGGCGGAGACCCCAGTTCGCGAGCGGTGCGAGAAGGGCTTCGGCGTTCCTCGTCGTCGGGTCGCCAGGGCAGCCGAGAATCAGGTCGATTCCGGCGTTGTCGAAGTGGGACTTAACGAGTGCGAAGGCGCGCGACGCGTCGCTAGCGGTGTAGCCGCGGCCCATCGCGCGAAGAGTCGCGTCGTCGAGCGACTGGACACCCATCGAGATTCTGTTGACGCCGATTGACTTAAGTTCGTCGAGTTTCGCGGGCGAGACGTCGAGTGGGTGGAGTTCGACTGTGAATTCTGTTTTATCGTTGAGAAGGGGTGCGAGGGCGCCTTTAAGTGGCGTCAAGTCGCAGAGCGCCGGCGATCCGCCCCCAAAGTAAAGGGTGGAAAGCGTTTGAGCGCTTGCGCTTTTGGATGTTTGAGTTATGGCGTCGGCTATGCGCGCAACATAGGCGACGCGGTCTGCAGGAGACGCCCCTACTCGCGAGTAGAGCGAACAGTAGGAGCATCTGCTCCTGCAGAATGGAAAGTGGACGTAGAGGTTAGCGGCCAATCTTGAAGAACTTCTTCAGTGCCACGACCTTGTCGGTCTTCTCCCACGGGAACTTCGAACGGCCGAAGTGGCCGTAGGCGGCAGTGTCTTCGTACTTCCAGCCCTTGGGTGAGAGAAGCCCGAGGTCCTTGATGAGCTCGTAGGGACGGAAGTCGAACACCTTTCCCGACGCAAGCATATTCTCAAGCTGCTCGTTCGTTACGCCCTTGCTTGTGCCAAATGTCTTTACGCAGAAGCTGACGGGCTTGTCGACGCCGATTGCGTAGGCGACTTGAATCTGGCAGCGGTCGGCAAGACCGGCTGCGACGATGTTCTTCGCCGCATAGCGCGCGTAGTACGCGGCCGAGCGGTCGACCTTCGACGGGTCCTTGCCCGAGAAGGCGCCGCCACCGTGCGCGGCCATTCCGCCGTAGGTGTCGACGATGATCTTGCGACCGGTCAGCCCCGAGTCGCCCAGCGGCCCGCCGATGACGAACTTGCCGGTCGGGTTGATGAAGAACTTTGTCTTTGGCGAGAGAAGGCCGGTCTTCGAGAGGTAGTCCTTGGCAAGCTTCTTGATCTCTTCGTAGTGCGCCTTTGTCGCACCCGCCTCGGTAGTCTGGTGGGAGATGACTACGGTGTCGATTGCAACGGGACGGCCGTTTTCGTAGACGATTGAAATCTGACTCTTCGCGTCGGGGCGAAGCCAAGAATACTTCTCGTCCGTCTTGCGGAGCTTCGCGAACATCTTGAGTAGCTCGTGCGAATAGACAATCGCGGCCGGCATGAGCGACTTCGTTTCGTTCGTCGCATAGCCGAACATCATGCCCTGGTCGCCTGCGCCCTGCTTCTTCCTGGACTTTCGGTTTACGCCCTGTGCGATGTCAGGGGACTGTGCGTGGAGGTATGACATCATGCTGAAGCTGTTCCAGCAGAATTGCTCGTCGGGACGGTCGTAGCCGATTCGCTTTATGACAGTCTTCGCAATCGCCTTTGCATCCAGCGAGAATCCGCCCTTGAGCAGTTTAGTCGGATCCTTTAGGCTGAATTTTGCAAAGCCCCTGTACTGGACTTCGCCCATTAGGACGACCATGTTGGGCCCTACCATTGTCTCGCAGGCGACATGGGCATTTGGATCATGCTTCAGGCACGCGTCGAGGATTGCATCGGAGATTTGGTCTGCCACTTTGTCGGGATGTCCTTCCGAAACGGACTCAGACGTAAAAACGTGGCGATGGTTCTTCCACGCCGAGCACCATGCCCGGACGTCACAGACTGAAATGATGGCGCATATTATACCATAATTGACGGCGCGCGGTTCGTCACGATTCGCTTCGCCACGATGTATGGCGTTGTGACGAATTACGCGTGATATTGACTTTGCTTTTGTCCGTATGGTAAAATGCCCTCCATCATAGATGAGTACCGTGAACACAAGAAGACAGTTTGTTGCCGGTGCGGCGTGTGCCGCGCTGGCCTTGCATAGTCGAACACTGAAAGGAGAATCCGCCATGAAAGAAATGACGCTTGCACCGCTTCCCTACGCCGACGACGCGCTCGCGCCCGTCATATCCGCGAAGACCATCTCGTTCCACTACGGCAAGCACCATGCTGGCTACGTGAAGACGCTGAACGGCCTTGTCGTGGGGAAAGAAATCTATGAGGGGCGTTCGCTGGAGTCGATCACATGCTCTTCTTACGACTTGAATGACACCGCCATCTTCAACAACGCGGCACAGATCTGGAACCACGACTTCTACTGGCGGTCGCTCGCGCCTGCCGGGAAGGGCGGCGAGCCGTCTGCGGAACTTCTCTCGGCGATCAACGCGTCCTTCGGCTCGCTCGACGCTTGCAAGGCCGCGCTCGCCGACGCGGCAGTGAAGCGCTTTGGAAGCGGCTGGGCGTGGCTTCTTAAGAAGGACGGCAAGCTTGTCGTGGAATCGACGTCCAACGCCGACACGCCGTGCGGCAAGCCCTTTGTAACGCCACTACTTGTAATCGACGTCTGGGAGCACGCCTACTATCTCGACTGGCAGAACCAACGTGCAGCATACGTCAAGGCGGTTGTCGATGGTCATCTTGATTGGTTGTCCGCGACTCGGCGATTTGGCGGCTAAGGAGTGTGAAACCGTTGGGATTGTTTCTGGGAGACGGTGATGTCCTGTCGCTTGACGGCCGTTTGACCAGTTTTAAATCAAATGGTATAATATTGGCGTTTTGTGCGTGTGATTGGAGTGAAGTTCAAAAAGAATTACACAAAAATTACACAACATGACGAAAAACCTAAAGAAAACGCGCGACTGTAGCTCAATTGGATAGAGCGTTGGCCTCCGAAGCCGAAGGTTGCTGGTTCGAACCCAGTCAGTCGCACCACCGTGTCCCGGCCTTGACGTGTCATCTGGAAACATAAGCAAACAAGGAGTTGCGCCATGGAGGAAAAAGTCGTGGAAGATCGCCGGGGGAGAACCTTGGGCATTCTGCTTGCCGTGTTTGCGATGGGCGCTGGTGCCGTGGCGTTGGCGGATGCGCCGAAGGTTGCGGATTTCAAGGTCAAGCTGACCGGCGTTTCCGTCATGTCCGCCGACGGCGAGAAGGTCGGTGAGACCGGCTACATGAAGGGCGGTCCCAAGGCGTATCTTGAAAATCTCGCTGAGATAAGGAAATCAATCGCATCTGGGAAGATGCCGTAAAACGAGGAACTGAAACATGAAACCATCGAGCATTGCCGTCACGGCATTTCTGTTTTCCGCAATGGCAGCCTTTGCGGCGCCGGTAGAATGGGATTTCCCGCGCATGGGGAGCTGCCATGAGGGCATCGCATTCGGCGACGGCAAGACGGGCGTCCTCGTCTGGGGTGGCGGCGACGAGATTCGCCTCACTTTTGGGCGCTCCGACCTTTGGGACCATCGCGGTGGGTATCCCTGGACGACCGAGCAGAGTTACACGAACATCGTTGCCGCCGTTCATTCGGGCGACAAGGACCGTCTCTATGGACTCTTCAAGAAAGACACCCCGAAGGGCGAGCCGCGCAATCCTTACATGCTTCCCCTTGGCCGCGTCGTGGTAAAGGTTCCCGGCAAGACTCTGAAGCGCGGTACGCTCGACCCGTTCACAGGGCTCGGCAGTCTTGAATTCGTCGAAGGCGGCGCGGTTGGCCTTGCGATGTCGAAAAGGGACGGCGGGGTCTTTGCGATGGCGTTCCCCAAGGATGTTGCGTTTGAGGTCAAGACGATTCCCGCGACGGATTTTCCCGTGTATGAAAAGAAGCTCAAGCCGCTTGGATTCGAGAAGGCCCTTGTCGTAAACGGCGCACCCGTGCCGAATGGAGGGTGGTTTTTATGGAAGCTGCCCGTCGACAAGCCGGTTTGGACCTGTTGGCGGAAGGACGGCAATCAGATGTCCCTGACAACCGGACGCGGCGAGGCTGTCCGGGACATGAAGCCGTCGTTTGGCGACGTCGCCACCGAGTCTGTCGCATACTGGAAGCTTTTCTGGTCCGAGGGCGCGCGCGTGAAGGTTCCCGACCCCGTGATCCAGCGCATCTTCGACTACGGCATGTACCGCTTCGGCGCGATGACAGACCCCGACGGCGTTCCCGCTGGGCTTCAGGGCGTCTGGCTTGAGGACGACCGGCTTGTTCCCTGGAACGGCGACTACCACTTCAACATCAACGTCCAGGAGTGCTATTCGCCCGCATACCGCGGCGGACACTTCAAGAACCTTATGCCGCTTTTCAAGATGGTGCTTTCGTGGCGTCCGCTTCTCAGGGACAATGCGAAGAAATTCGTCGGCATTGACAATGGCTATGTTCTTCCCCACTCCGTCGACGACAGGGGTGTCTGCATCGGCGGCTTTTGGACCGGCACGATCGACCACGGCTCGACGGCGTGGGTCGCCGCGATGATGATGAAATATGTGCGCTACTCCGGCGATGTCGAGTTTCTAAAGGGCGGTGCGTTTGACTTCATGAAGGGCGCGATGAATGTCTACCGCGCGATGATGGAGGAGGAGAATGGCAAGCTCACGCTTCCACTCGGGCCTTCGCCAGAGTGGGGCGGAGCGGATGTGAGAAGCGCGGTCGGGCGCGATCCAAGTTTCCAGCTCGCCGCAGCCCATCGCCTCGCGCGTGATCTCGTCGACGCGGCGAAGCTACTTGGCGTGCAGCCGGACGCGATGTGGCTCGACGTCGAAAAGCGTCTTCCGCAGTATTCGGCGGGGCAGAGCGGCATAGAGCTCTTTCGGGGCCAGGCGCTCACGGAATCGCACCGTCACCACTCGCACATGGCGGGGCTCTATCCGTTTGATACGCTCGACCTCTCCGACAAGGCGACGCGCGACGTCGCGGCGAAGACGTACGGGACATGGGTCGCGCGCGGAACTGGCTACTGGTCTGGCTGGTGCGTGCCGTGGGCGTCGATACTCAACACGCATGTCGGCAACGCTCAGGCGGCGGCGGAGCTTCTAAGGTCGTGGGACGCATACTTCTGCAACCCCGGCCACGGCTCGTTGCACAACGCGTATGCGCCTGGGTTCTCGACATTCACGATCTTCGGTAGTTTCGCCGGGTCTGGCGACGGACAGATAATGCAGATGGACGGGCAGTGCGCGGCGGCGACTGCCGTCCTTGAGATGATGGCGCACGAGGTGAACGGCAAGGTCGAGTTCTTCAAGGGCTGCCCCGAGTCGTGGCGCGAAGTCTCGTTCGAGAACCTCGCGCTTTCCGACGGCCGCCGCGTCAACGGTCGCCGCATCGCCGGGAAGATCGCGATCGAGGAAGTGAAGTAAGCGATTTCGCGCTCCCGCGGCGGGGCGCGTTTCGGCTAAATCGCCGCGCCGCCCGATGGCTCGCGGGGCTCTCGTTCGGCTCCAGGCTCGCGACGGCTCTCGCACTTCAGACAATGAGCCGAGTTTAGCCTGCCGTGCCTCGGCGTCTATCACTGGTTGCGTACGCAAGACTCTCTTACGCCTGCGACCTTCCGCCTGCCTCACCCGCGACCATCGGCTCGGCTTGGCGATAGCCTTGCGGCTGAAAGCAAAACCTCCTGCCGCCGAAACATCCATGCGGCTAACTGGGAAAGCACCACGCTAGCGCCCGCTTGCGCGGCTCGGCCTACAGCCTCGGTGGATATGCCATCTTGGCGGCGTTTTGAATTGCCGCGCTTGATTTGAGCGCGGCTTTTTCGCTATAATACTCACATCCTGCGAGGCGGTATGCGCGGCGCGGGGTTATAGTCCGGAAAACGGGAGACCCACCGGGCGCTTGTCAATGTAGCATCAACGCTACACGTCGTTCACTCGAAATACTAGCACTGTTTCAATAACCGAACGGCATGTAAGTGGCGATGCGCCCAGTTGGGCGCATTTTCTCTTCGTGTATTCGGTTGGGCCTGTGCTAGGGCTTCGAGTGAGTGCATGAGAGGAAGTGCGCTCTTTTTTATGCATGTGAGGCGGTCTCCGCGACGATTTATGCGCGGCAAGAATTTCCGCATTGAATTCTCGCGCGGAGAAGCGGAGGTGCGGAGTTGTGGGGGCATGGTAATGGGCGATACGGCTGGACTTAACGCGGCGAAGAAAGCGAAGAAGGATGAGTTTTACACCCAGCGCGTCGATATTGAAAATGAGCTGCGGCACTACAAGTCGCACTTCAAGGGAAAGGTAGTGCTTTGCAACTGCGATGATCCGCGAGAAAGCGAGTTCTTCAAGTATTTTACGGAGAACTTTGAGAAGTTGGGGTTAAAACGACTTGTTGCTACATGCTACAAGAGCCAAGATGTTGATTTGTTTTCGCAGGGTGAGTGCGAGCGGGCTGTCTATCAAATATACGAGGGAGACAAGAACGGCAATCTGACGGTTGATGATGATGAAGTGAGCGTTCGATACCTTAAAGGAGACGGCGATTTCCGAAGTGCAGAGTGCATTGAGATTCTGAAGCAAGCGGATATTGTTGTCACCAATCCCCCGTTTTCCCTATTTCGTGAGTATGTAGCGCAACTTGTAAGACTCGACAAGAAGTTCTTGATAATTGGGAATCAGAATGCAATAACATACAAAGAGATATTTCCATTTTTTAAAAATGACAAGATGTGGTTGGGTTTTGGCTTTAAAGGTAATGCCGCGCATTTTAGGTCTCGTTACCAAGATGTTGCTACTGCGGCAGACCATCGTGATGGTATGATTCGCGTTTCTGGTGTTATGTGGTTCACGAATCTTGACATCAAGAAGCGCCATGAAAGGTTCCCTCTCTACAAATCATACTCGCCTGATGAGTTTCCTAAATACGACAATTACGACGCAATAGAAGTTTCAAAATCTGCTGATATTCCATATGATTATGATGGGGCGATGGGAGTGCCTATTACTTTTATGGACAAATATAATCCAGAACAGTTTGAGATAATTGGTGCGACTGAGAGCGAAGGGAAGGGTTTTTCTGGGGGCTTGTGGGATTCGAATAGCGGAGTTGCACAGGCGACAATAAATGGGAATCGAGTTTACAAGCGGATATTCATTCGTCACAGAAAAGAAGAGGGGAAGCAGTCGTGACAAGATTTCGTTCGCACCGTAATCTTATGCTCTGTGTCGTTGATGCGTTGTTTTAAAATGCAATCCTGTCAATCATGTTAATCCTGTCTAAAAAACAAGCGAGAGACTTACCTCATGCAAATTGCTCTTTTGATTGTGTTGCGGGCTTGTCGCGGATTCGGCAACTGAGTTTTTGGTAAAATATCTGGTAGCGAAAGATGTTGGATCTTGAGGCAGTCAAGGAGTTGTTGGGCGGGTTGCTCTTGCGGCCTTGCCTTGTGGGGGCGTTTGCCTTTCTTGGGGCTGGCGTGCTCTGCTGCTTGTGCA
>CADCAK010000022.1 GCA_902799385.1 uncultured bacterium
CGGCTCCACGGTCAACGCCATCTTCGTCGGCGACCTTGCTACCGACGGGACATGGACGGTGAAGTACCACAAGAACGACCCGAACGGCGGCGAGGACGTTACGAGGGGCCAGAACATCCCGGTCGGGGAGACTAAGCGGCTTCTCTACCTCGATTCCGCGCTCAAGTGGGCGCTCAAGGACGAAGGCGGCTTCAGCTACATATTCCTCGGGTGGGCGAAGTCGCCCACGGGCGCAGCCTTCTACGCCAACGGCGAGCAGGTTTGTGACTTGGTGGCTGCTGGCAAGGTGATGCACCTCTACGCCGTCTGGCAGAAGCGCGCCTACCAGGTGGTGTTCCATAGCAACGACGGCGCGAACAAGACGGCCTCGCAGGAGTTCCGCCCCAACATCGCGAAGAACCTTCTCTGGCTCGACTCCGGCCTTGGCTGGACTCGTTCCGGGTACGACTTCCTCGGTTGGGCGAAGTCGCCCACCAGCACTGCGGTTGTATACAAGAACGGCCAGAGCGTCAACAACATTGCGGAGATGGGCGAGAAACTGCACCTGTACGCGGTGTGGCGCGACCGCCGCTGGACGATACGCTACCACAGGAACTACTCTTCGAGCGACAACGACTACGCGGATCAGAAGATTCCCGTCGGCGCGTCGGTCAAGGAACGGCCAGGTCGTGAAGGACCTCGTGCCCGGCGGCCAGGTTCTCCACATCTACGGCGCCTGGGTCCAGAAGACCAATTAATATGAGAGCGACTTTTTTGCGTCCGTCGATGAACTGCAGCCAAGACTCTGTATCCGCGTTTTGCTACATTGGGGGTATGTGGCTCTTACCCCCGGGGGTATGAGCCCTACCCCCCGTCGCTGGCGCGTATGCGGCGGGGAGTGTTTCGGCGAAATGCGACGCGAGCCTTGAGCCGAAAACACTCCCCGCCAATTCCGTGAGCCATCGGTCGGCGCGGCGAGGAGGTCGGGCGTAGGCCTCGCCATCGATTTTGGTCAATGTATATGCTTGACAGTAGGACGTGGGCTTTGGTAGACTATCTGCATCATCGGGGAAGGGTTATGTCCTTTTCTCCCGAGGATAGCGCAAACGAAGGATACAAAGGATGGGCATAACTAGGAAACTTGCACACATCACTGCTGATACCGCTCTCGGTGGATGTGCCTTATGCTACTTCCGCAACCTCCGCATTCGTCCGCTCTGCAATCAAGACAAGTAAAATAGGAAAGTAAACAATGAAACAGCTAATCGCCAACATCCTGAGAACAGGTAAAACCCCGAGTCGTGGTCTTGTCGCCGTTTTCGCGTTAGCGGCAACTTGCGCATGGGCGGCAGACTCAATCAACATCAACTTGTGTCAAGGCACAGACAACAGTTTTAAGGTCAGTTCGACCGTGTCAACCTTGATTGGCGACATTCCTGCGGAGGCTTGGGCGCAAAGTACAACTGCTGGCAATGGTACAATCACTACTACGACTGGTTTTGACGGCATGTCAACCTACACGCTTTCCAGTACCGTGTCCATACAGGAAAATGTCAGCCAGATGGGCAATCATGGACAGGACACATCTTATTCGCACCAAGTGCTGAAAAGCTGGCTGGCCACAAAGGACAACACGTCGCATTCTGGGACGCTGACAATCAGCAACATACCCTTTACTTTCTACGACGTAATAGTTATCATGTCAGGGGCAACGGGCACTACTGGCGGTTTTTCAGGGAATTTCGCTCCTCTTACGATCACTGCTGGGAACAAGTCTGCGACAAAGTTTGCTGGCGGCAACGATGCTGAGAATTACAATACTGTAGTTACCGATAGTGATTCTGGCTGGGGCTCGCGTGGGCAGAATACGATAACATACGGTACGAATGCGTTGCGCGTGAACGGGCTTGCTGGCACCTTGACGATTTCCTATACCGCGTATGCCGAAGGCATTGCCGGTGTTCAGATTATAGACTCTACGGCAGAGCATTTCAATGTTGAAGACTATGCTTTGACGCACAATGACGGATATGAGCGCGATGACGTCACGTATAACTACATCTTCCGTGGAACGGACGCGACATACCCCAGAAATTGGGGGACTTGTGCGAACTGGTACACGCGTGTCGCCCCGAATGCAAACCTTGGCATCGCTGAAGAGTTCTGGTCGCCGTATACTTCGTTCTCGTCGGTGTCGTCTAAAAATGCACCGCAAGTTGGCACCTATAGTGGCAACTCGCGTGCCGGAACTGGCGACGACAGGAAGAGTGAAAGCCCGTACGACCCGGCGCTCGTGGATGGTGCGCTTATTGACAACTTTGACCCTGACACGCCCATAACCATGTCGTTCTGCGAAGGATGGGCTGTAAAGATGGGCGTATATGGCGGAGCGAAAGTTGAGGTGAATCGACTTAGCAAACTGCAGAGCGGAGAGGGGACAAAATGGTTCCATGTTGGTGAAGGCTCCAAGATAACGGTCAAGGCGATGGATGGCGGCAACGTCAACAACGACATCAAGTTTTATGTTGCCGAGCCAGCAGGCTTTGAGTGGCAATGCGCTTTGAGCGGCAACAGCGAAGGAGGAACCTTCAAGTACTATCTTTCGGGCGATGGGTCGGTGAAGTACACTGCCGGTCTTAACAGAGGCACACATCAGGTAAGATCGTATACAGGTGTGTTGAGCGAACAGGGAGCGTACAAGAAAATCGTCGTCAAGACGCTAATTGAGATGGGCGCAGGCACTCAAAAGACTAAGACAGTGTCGTTCTCCGACGCCACGGTGACATTTAGAGGCGTGGCCGGCACTGCTGTCTCTGGGCTGACGCTTTCCAACGACGTGGGTTCCTACGAATTCTCGCAGGACGACTCCGGCGCGTACATCTCCTATGTGGATTATAGCAATGAGGACATGGGATGGAATGTAGAGCCGGACGGAACGCTTGTCATTTCGACGGCTGTCACGGATACGCACGCCGTGACATGCAACGGATCCTTCACCATAACGGGAACATCAGAATACACTGTCACCTCTGCAGATCTTGCAAAGCTTGACTTCTCCGGTGTGACGGGCACGGTGACGCTTGGTGCATATACCTGCTATGCGCTCGGCACTTCGCGTACGCTTCCGTCTGGCTATGTCTTCGGCACGGGCTCAGCTGTCGAGGTGACAGAAACCGTTGCAGAGTATATGCAAGATCGTTTCTCGGTGTCGGGGCTGACAGGAGTTTCGACAGTTGTGCTGACGCGCTACGACGGTACGACCGCGAATCTCACAGTGACGGACGGCTCGGCTTCGCGCGGCGACGGCACTGATGTGAAGGTGACGGGTGCGGCAGCGCTTTATGACTTCACATTTACGAATACAGTGAAGACAGCCGAGGGGTCCCGCATTTCCGCTACGATGAGCCATGACGCCACTCCGCAATACGAAGAGAGTGATGACGGCATTGGCGTTGGCGCGACTGCATATCCTTATATCTCATTAAGATCGCTTCTCCTGAACTGGAGCGAGTTCACGACTGCTGTTGTAGGCAAGATGCCGAGCAATACGCAGAGAACATTCGTAAGTTTCGGGAGCGGAAACCAAAAGGTCCTGTTCCTCGCCTCTGGTTCGAAGGCAAACGAAGTCGTAGTTGGTTATGGCAATTCGTCAAGTTCCGAGGTCCTGACGACGATGACAGTGCCAAATGCCGCGACAGCGCGTCATGTCTATACTTTTGTCGTGTCGGAGGGCAAGACGAAGCTAACGATTTATCTGGACGGCATGAAGTGGAAGACTGTTGAAAAGGCAAACGGTTTTACGTTTGGAACCACTAGTGATTCGGGAATACAGATTGGCAAGGGTTTTGGCGCGAATCCCAGAAATTACGGATCGTCGTCCGATGGTGTCTTCTATGCGTTGCTTATATACGACTATATTCTTTCTGGATCTCAGATTGAGGCACTCAAAGAGTTGTATCCTTACAATTCTCCGCAGGGGTCCTATGAGCGTGACGTTTCGGGCACGACGACATTTGCCAGCGAGAATAGCTGGTCGAAAGTTGGTGATGCCACTACCTCTTACACCGTTCCAGCTGACGGCGCGGCGGTGATGCTTACTTCGCTTACCGATGCTGAAGTCGCGGTCAATGCGACTCTGGAAGTCGAATCCCTTACGCTCGGTGGCGACGGCGCGCTTACACTTGCAAAGGGCGATGGACTGCTGACGAGCGCTGGTCTCACCACTATTGCAACGGACGTCACGATCGAAGGTGGCGCGGCAGACATAAGCGGAGCGCCTGCGGTGATAACCGAGAGTGGCTCGCTCTGCTTTGACTATAGCAAATACGACGTCTTTGCCCTTACTGGCGCGACCCTCATTCCGCTGACGGGTGAAATCGAAGAGCAGGCGGCGAACGTTGTAACCTGCCAGCTTCCGGAAGGTGCTTTTGCCCGCGAGCACACGGTGGAATTCCTCTACACGAACGGGTGCTATCAGTTGTTGGTGACATGCCGTGATGGCAGGGACGTATATCTTCCCGTTGGAACCACGCGTTTCGAGGACGGTACGCTCGTCACGTACTATGAAGAGGTTCCGGCAGATTCGGAAGAACCTGGCGATCCCGAGCCCGAGCCGACGCTGGTTTCGCACGAGTGCTATGCAATATCGGCTGACACCGTCCACTTCTCGGATGCTGACACAGTGACGGTGGCGCGCACCACCCCTGTCGCTGGGTATGATTTTGGTGACTATGTTGGAACATTGGTGTTTGCGCCGGGTCAGGAAGAGCTGATTCTTAACACGACGATAACTGGCGCAGGCAAGGTGAAAGTGTCGTCCGGCGTTGTCCAGTCGCGCGGCAGCATTTCCACGGACATAGATGTTGACAGCGGCGCCCTGTTGAAGCTCGGCTCGGTAGGCGGCTTTGGCGCGACGGGCGGCGGCGCAACACCAAGCGGCAAGGCGATAACCGTAACTGGCACCGTTGAGTTGAACGGTGTAGTTGACAGCAGTAACGAGTTCACGCTCAATGGCGGCACTTTACGCAACAATGGAACGGCGATTTCAACTGGCCACCGCCAGACAACGGCATTGACGCTGACGGCAAATTCCACCGTCCATGCTGGTTCGGACTTTGGGCTTGTGAGTAACGGCTACGCGGTGACTTCGCTGGAACTCGGCGGTTATACGCTCGCAAAGACGGGCGACGCCAGCTTCTGGCTGTACAACACCAGTTCTGCCGGAGCAGGCACCATTGACGTGAAGGCAGGTGCGGTCTATGCATACAGAACTGTGAGCATGCCTAACGTCAATTTCAATATTGCCGAGGGCGCAACGCTCAAGGTCAGGACGGACGATATCTCCGTCGGAACCATTTCTGGCACTGGTACAATCAACTTCGGTCAGAACCGCCCGACCACGGCGCTGAACTTTGCGGAGGGCAGCTCGCTTGACGTGAAGATTGTGCTGGCAAGTACGACAGAGGCGAGCGTCAGAATCCCATACACGGGTTCGAATCCCAACAGCGTCACTGTGTACGAACCAAGCGGGGACTGGGATGTAGAATCCACCGCCGCTACTTTCACTTATGATGCCGGCTATATCGTCGTCACAGTAGATGTTGCCAACACCAGGCGCGACAATCCTGCACTTGATGGCGATGGGGCCACGTTCACGAACGTATTCATGGGCGATGAAGATGCTACTTGGGAGGCTACCGCTAACTGGAAAGTTTCTTCCAATAACCGGTGGGCTGACTATTCGCGCGATCTTGCGCCGAATCTTCCTAATTCCGGCGAGTGGGGGACCATCCTGTTCGATGGCGACTTGATGAAAACATCAGTGGATGCAGAAGGCTATAAGTCGGTGACTGCTGATACACTGGAAGGATATTCTCTTCGCGTAGGGGTTCTGAACGGTGCTTGTGTCAAGATTGAACATACTAAAAAGCATCAGCGTGACAATGAAAATGGGATTGATTGCTGGTATTGGGTGGATGCGACATCCAAGCTCATCCTTGGCAGCAAAGCGTCCGGCGGAAACAATGGCGGCACTCTCAAGTTTTACGTGGCGGCAAAGGACGGCGTAGAATTCCTAACCGATTATGACTTAAGCGGATGCACGGTCCAGTATTCCTTGAAGGGAGATGGCTCCATCAAGTACAATAGCACTGCAACCAAGGGAACTCTCCAGATAAAGCGGGTGACTGCTCTGCCACTCGGCAAGGAGTCGCTTGTGAAGCGCATCTTCCGCCACAAGCTCGTATCGCTTGGCGGCGCGTCTTCCACGTTCGATACAAGCAGCACCACCGTTGCGGGCTTCAAGGTGAATAAGGCTGGGGAGGAAAAAGTTGTCGACAACATGGAGCGCAAGACTCCTGCTGAAGGTGAGACGACCGCGACCCTGGACGTCGCCACCGACCCTGTCGGCACATACGTTTTCGTCCAGGACGCAACTGGCGTCTACATCGACTATGTCGGCTACAGCATTCCGTTCTCGATTCGGTTGAGGTGACATGCTTTCTCCGCCATGGGCATTTCCCCCATGGCGGAGAAAATCAACTTTTGGCGTTTTGGTTCACACACGCGCAGAAAATTTTGGTATAATGTGCGCGTCAACACGTTATTGACGCGGGCGTAATTCAATGGCAGAATAGGAGCTTCCCAAGCTTCTTACGTGGGTTCGATTCCCATCGCCCGCTCCACGTCTTCCGTGCTTTGGCCGGCTTGCGTGGGCGTTGCAATTTCTTTCGATGCTGAACAGGCTTACAGTTTCTAACCTTGCGGTTGTCGAGAGGGCCGAAGTGGTTTTTGGCCCCCGGCTAAATGTTGTCACCGGTGAGACGGGCGCGGGAAAGTCCGTCCTCATCGGTGCGCTTGAGCTCGTGCTCGGCGGTCGCGCCGACAGCTCGGTTGTGCGCGACGGCGCGAAGGAAGCCGAGGTCGAGGCTGACTTCGGCGGCACCATCGTCCGCCGCACCGTCACCGCCGACGGCCGCTCCCGCGCGTGGATCGACGACGAGAGCGTCGCCGTCTCGGAGCTGAGGGAGTTCGCTCGCGGCCTCGTGGACATCCACGGCCCACGCGCGAACCAGAACATACTCGAAGAGGGCTTCCAGCGCGCCACGCTCGACCGCTTCGGCGGCGTGGGGCTTTCGAAGTACTCGGCCGCCTACGACGAGTGGCGCAGGACCGCCGACGAGATCGCATTCCTCGAAGGTGCCGCATCGGTTGAAGATGAAATCGACCTTCTGAAGTTCCAGGTCGGCGAGCTTGAGGAGGCGAACGTCACTTCCGACGACGACGACCTGGCCGAGCGCCATGCCGCAGCCGCCCACGCGGCGGAAATCGTCGAGGGCGCGAACGCAATCACCGAGGCGCTTGGCGGCGACGACGGCGCGGAGGCGGCGATTGCGAAGCTCGGCCCCGTCTTCGCGTCTGTCGCAAGGCACTTCCCCGCCGCGTCCGAATGGGCGGCGGAGGCCGAGGAGATCTCCATCCGCATAAATGAGCTTTCCCGCAGCGTCGCCGACGCCGCGAGCCGCATCGACGCCGACCCCGAGGCGTTCGACGAGCTCGACCGCAGGCTCTCCGTCGTGAACCGTATGCGCCGCAAGTACGGCGACCCAGTCGCCGCGCTCGCCGAGAGGCGCGCCCGCCTCGATGAGCTTTGCCGCCGAGACGAGAGGCTTGGCGAGCTGAAGGCCCGCCTCGCGGCCGCCGGGAAGTCCGTCGGGGCCGAGGGTGCCGAGGTCACGCGCCGCCGCCGCGCCGCGTCCGACAGGCTTGCGAAGTCCGTCACGAAGGAGCTTCGGGACCTCGGCTTCGCGCAGGCGAAGTTCGGCGTGCGGCTCGACGCCGCCGAGCCTGCGGCGCACGGCTGCGATTCAGTCGCGTACATGTTCGAGCCGAACCCGGGCGAGCCCGCGAGGCCGCTCGCGTCGATAGCGAGTTCGGGCGAGGCCGCGCGCGTCATGCTCGCGCTGAAGACTGTGCTCGCGGCGCACGACGCGACCGGGACGCTGGTGTTCGACGAGATCGACGCCAACATAGGCGGCGAGGCGGGCCGCGCCGTCGGGAAGAAGATGCGCCGCGTGGCCGAGACCCACCAGGTGGTGGCGATAACGCACCTGCCGCAGAGCGCGGTGTACGGCGACAGGCACCTCGTGGTGTCGAAGGCCGTGTCCGGCGGGCGCACGAGGACGAGTATTTCCGAAGTGGAGGGCGAGGACCGTGTTTCGGAAATCGCGAGGATGCTCGGCGGCGAGAAGCTGACGAGCGTTACAAGGAAACATGCCGAGGAGTTGCTGGAAAATGGCAAGGAAGAAGACTGAGATAGGGTATCCCGTGGCAATCGTCGAAGACGCGTTCGCCGAGGGGAATGCGACGCTCGCGGACGCGCTCAACGCCGTCGCCGGCGTCGGCGCGGCCAAGGTCGCGATCGTCGCCGACGCGAACGTCGTGCAGCGTAACGAGGGGCTTGGCCTCAAGATAGGGAAGTACTTCAAGGCGCACGGCATAACGCTTGCCGCGCCGCCAGTCGTCGTATCGGGCGGCGAGAAGATCAAGGCCGACGGCTTGCAGTGCGCGACTCTCGTCGCGACGTCGCTCATCGACGCCAGGATCGGCGCGAACGACGTCGTAATCGCGCTCGGCGGCGGCTCGGTCCTCGATGTCGCGGGCTACGCCGCCGCCCAGGTGCGGGGCGGGCTAAGGCTTCTCAGGATGCCGACGACGCCAGCTGCCATGATCGACGCGGCGTTTGCCGACTTCGCCGCAGTTGACGGCGTTGCGGTCAAGGACGCGCTTTCGGTGCGCTGCGTCCCGTACGCCGTCATCATCGACCCGACCTTCGCGAACACTGTCCTCGACGGCGTGTGGTGGGCTGGCTTCGGCGAGGCGGTGCGATATGCCGCCGTGTGCGACGCCCCCCTCATGAGGCGCCTCGCAAAGCGCGCCGAGGCCATCAAGGCGCGTGACTTCGAGGTCATGCGCGACGTCGTGGCCGATTGTTTGAAGTCGAGGGGCGCGGCCCCGTATGTCCCGTTCGCGCAGTGGTGCGCGGCGCGGCTTGAGTCAATGAGCGGCTACAAGCTGCCGCACGGCTACGCGATCGCCATCGCGATATGCATTGACTGCGCGTATGCCGTCAAGAAGGGGTACATGGACGAGGACGACCAGGAGCTCGTGTGCAGGGCGCTCGCCGACTGCGGCGCCCTCGACGGCCTTTCGCACAGCCACTATCTCATCTCCAACCACGAAAGCCTGATGAAGGGCATCGACGCATGGGCGCTCGTCCATGGCTCCGAGGCGATACCTCTCCCGGGCGCACTCGGCAAGTCGGTCGAGGAGGGGAGTCCCGACCGCGCTGCATACGCCGAAGTTCTTGCTGATCTGCTTTCTGTCTCGCGCGGCGAGTGAATTTTTGGTAGAATATCCACTTATGAAAACCCATATTGCGCTTATTGCGCTCCTTTCATCCGCGACCGCGTGGTCTGCGCAGGTCATTGATGTGAAGTTCAAGGCCCTCGACGGCTTTGGCGGCGACACTGGCTCCATAGCGAGCCGCTGCCAGACGAAGAAGGGCCAGGAATACGATCCCGCGATGCTGACCAGGGACGTCGGCGCCCTCAAGGACTCGTCCGAGTTCGAGGACATCTCGGCCGACGCGCAGCGCGTCGACGGCGGCGTGGAAGTCACCTTCTTCGTGAAGAGGAAGATGCGCTACAGCGCGCCCGCGACCGTGAAGGGTGCCAACGCCTTCAGCGTGTCCAAGATCCTCAAGGAGGCGGAGCTGAAGGTCGGCTACCTCTATGGCGAGGCCGATCTCGCCGAGGCGGCCGACAGGGTCAGGACCGCCTACTACAAGAAGCACTACTACGACGCCAAGGTTTCGCCTGTCGTCGAGATGCTCCCCGAGGGCGACGGCGCGACGGTCACGTTCATAATCGACGAGGGCGAGCGCCAGAAGATCGGCTCGTACGTGTTCGCGGGCGCCACGGGCGTTTCGGAAGACGAGCTCAAGGAGGCGATCAACGCGCTTCCGTGGTGGAACCCGCTTGGCTGGTTCTCCGACGCCCCCGTCACGCCCGAGCAGCAGGCCCTGTGCGTGCCCAAGATCGAGGAGGTCTTCCGCAACCGGGGTTACCTCGACGTCAAGGTCTCGGGCCCGGAGCGCGTGATGCGCGGGGACGGTCGCGTAGACGTCCGCTTCAACGTGGCCGAGGGGCCGCAATACACGGTGGGTGAGACGAAGATCGTCGGCCTCAAGCGCTATCCCGAGGAGTCGGTGCGCGCCAAGAGCAGCCTTCCCGAGGCCGGGGCAGTCGCGGGCGCGAAGGCCCTCGCCGACGCCGCGCGCCGCATCGAGGTCGCCGTCGGCTCGGGCGACTCGGGCCTCGCCGACACGCACGTCACAGTCAAGCACTTCCCGTCCGAGTCCGACCCTGTGGTCGCCAAGATCGTGTTCGAGGTCGCCGAGGGCGTCCCCGTCGTGATCAACAAGGTCGAGATTCGCGGCAACGACTATACGAAGGACAAGGTCATCCGCCGCGAGATCACCCTCGGGCCCGGCGACCGCATGCTCGAGGACCGCGCCGAGCAGAGCAAACGCAAGCTTGAGAACCTCGACTACTTCTCGCGCGTCCGCTACGAGCTTCTGCCGACCGACAGGGGCAAGGACGAGAACGGCGCCGAGTGGCGCGATCTCGTGTACGAAGTCGAGGAGAAGAACACCGGCAACTTCATGGTGGGCCTTGGCGCCGGCTCGGTCGACTCGGTCTATGCGTACGCCGAGGTGCAGCAGTCGAACTTCGACCTCTTTGCGCCGAGAAAGTTCTTCCGGGGCGGCGGGCAGAAGGGCCGCGTCTTCGTGCAGGCAGGCCCGCGCATCCAGAGCTACGAGGCGAGCGTGACCGAGCCCCACTTCCTCGACCGCTTCCTTGAGCTGACCGTCGAGGCATACCGCCGCAACAGGTGGTACGACGACTACGATGTCATCCGCTCCGGCGGCGGCGCGACGCTCGCCTATCCCGCCAAGGTCTGGAACCCCAGAAGCTTCTGGGACCCCCAGGCCGACAAGTACGTCTCGTTCGGCAAGTTCGGCGTGAGGCTCGGCGGCGAGTTCATCCAGATGGATGACGTCGAGAACGACTACTACGAGTACAAGGGCGTCTCGAAGCAGTGGCTCAAGGAGGAGGACCGCAAGTACGGCGACGCGGTCGAGGGCGTCGTGCGCCTCTTCTGGAGTCGCGACGACCGCGATAGCTACCGCGTGGCGACGCGCGGCTCGCGCTCGCAGGTCTACCTCGACGTCGGCGCTGGCGACAACGAGTTCTACAAGATCGGCTTAAGCCACCGCCACTACTTCTCGCCGTGGAAGGGTGTCGTCTCGGGCGACAGCTGGCTCAAGGAGCACGTGTTCATGGTGGGCTTCCGCGCCGAGACGATCGACGGCTTCGGCTCCAACGACTACGTGCCGATCTACAACAGGCTGTTCCTCGGCGGCCCCAAGTCGATACGCGGCATTGAGTACCGCTACGTCTCGCCCTACATCAAGAAGGCCAACAGCAGGAGCGACTACATCCCGTGGGGCGGACAGACGCTCTTCTGCATGAACTTCGAGTACACGGTGCCGATCGTGAAGATGGTCCGCCTCGCGGCGTTCTCCGACCTCGGCAGCGTCGGCGAGGACGAGTTCGACTTCGACTTCAGCGACAACTTCGCGTGGACGGTCGGCCTCGGCGTGAGGCTCGACATACCGATGTTCCCGATCCGGCTCGACTTCGCGACGCCCATCGAGAAGCCCGACCACTGCGAGGAGGAGGTGTTCTCGTTCTCGGTCGGCTACGATTTCTGACATACATGAAAATGGAGACGGCAAAAATGAAGAAAATGATGCTCGGCATGATGGCCCTCTGCGCGGCTACCGCGTTCGGGGACATGAAGATCGGCACGGTCGACATGATGGTGCTCGTCCGCAACCACAAGAGCTACGACACCAACAAGAAGGTGCTCCAGGGCACCGAGAAGGACTACCAGAAGGAGCTCGACTACATGCGGTCCGAGCTCGACGCGCTTCAGGACGAGGGCAAGAAGGTCGCCGAACAGGGCCGCAACCCGATGCTCTCGCAGGCCCAGAAGGACAAGATCGAAAAGGAGCTGCTCGACATACAGAACAAGTTCGTCGCAGGGCAGCAGAAGCTCCGCACCAAGGCGATGGAGTCGCAGCAGAAGCTGCAGGAGCTCGAGACCCAGCTCCTCAAGGTCACGACCGAGGACATCCGCGCCGTCGTGAACAAGTTCGCCGAGGACAACGGCTACGACCTCATCGTCGAGTCCACCGTCACGGCGTTCGCCAAGAAGTCGCTCGACGTCACCGACGGCATCCTCAAGGAGATGGGCATCGATCCCAAGTACGCCAAGGGCAGGGGCAAGGATGAAGGCAAGTGAGCTCGCCAATATCCTCGGCGGAACGCTGGAGGGAGAGGACGTTGAGGTCAGGGCCTGCGGCGGGCTTGAAGAGGCCCGTCCCGGCGACATCAGTTTCTGCAAGGACCCGAAGCACGTTAAGCTCGTAGAGTCCACGAAGGCGTCGGTCGTATTGCTACCGCCCGAATGGGACAAGGGCGCCCCGTGCACCGTGATCCGCGTCGTTGACCCCAACCGCGCCTGCATGGCGGCGGCGAAGCTGTTCGCCCCGCCCGATCCCGTGCGCGCCCCGGGCGTCCATCCGAGCGCGGTGGTCGATCCGTCCGTAAAGCTCGGCAAGGACGTCCACGTTGGGCCCTTTACGGTTGTTGAGAAGGGTGCCGAAATCGGCGACGGCGCCGTCATCGAGGCGCAGGTCTTCATCGGCGAGGGCTGCAAGGTCGGCGCGAAGACCCGCATCTACCCGCAGGTCACGCTCCGCGAGGGTACGGTCGTCGGCTCAAACTGCATCATCCACTGCGGCGTAAGGCTCGGCGGCGACGGCTACGGCTTCAACAACGGCCGCCGCGAGGACGGCTCGGTGTTCATCGAGAAGATACCTCAGCTCGGCATCGTCGAGATCGGCGACGGCGTCGAGATTGGCTCCAACACGACGATCGACCGCGCGCGCATCGGTCGCACCTACATCGGCCCGATGACGAAGATCGACAACCTCGTGCAGATCGGCCATAACGTCAAGGTCAAGGGATATTCGGGGCTGATTGCCCAGTCCGGCATCGCCGGCTCGACCGAGATCGGCTACGGCTGCCTCATCTGGGCGCAGGCAGGCGTCTCAGGCCACATCAAGATCGCGGACGGCGTTCAGGTGGGCCCGCAGGCCGGCGTCCCGCAGTCTTTAGACGGGTCGGTCAGGTATGTCATCGGCACGCCCGCCGAGCCAATGAAGGACTTCGGCGGTCGCGTCCTCGTGCCCAAGATGCTTGCTAAGCTCAAGGCCGAGGTCAAGGAACTCAAGTCCAAGGTCGCCGCGAAGTAAATGCCTGTCTACGTCTACGAAGCCGTCGAGCCGGGGAAAGGCTGCGAGAAATGCCGCAGCGGGTTTGAGGTGTCGCAGTCGATAAAGGACGACAGGCTTGCGGCGTGTCCCGAGTGCGGCGCGAAGATCCAGCGCATCATACAGGCCCCGGGCCTCGCGCACTCGAAGACCGATCTCCACTACCGCGCCAAGCGCGCGGGCTTCCATTCGCTCAAGCGCGTGAACAGGGGCGAATACGAGAAGATGTACTGAAAGGACGGCACGATGGGAAAGTCTTTCTCCGCAGTTGCGCTCGCATTGGCGCTTTCTTGCGCCGCGTTTGCCGACGAGGGAGCGAGCGGTGAAACCGGCTGGTATTCTGGCGCGGCGGCGCAGCTTGTGTTGCCTCAGGGTGGTGCGCGCATGCACCGTATCGGCGGAGGCGCGGCGCGCGTCGGCTACTACTTTACCGACTCTCTCGCGTTTGAGGCCGAGGCCGCGTGGCTTGAGAATGTTGTGGGGCTCTCGGCGCGCGCCGTGTGGCATCTCCATGGCTGGGACGAGTTCAACATGCTCTTCGGCTACGAGCGCTTCGACCCATTCCTGACACTCGGCGCGCGCGGCTGGATGCATGGCGGGCAGGTCGGCCCGTCCGCCGGATTGGGCGCGTTCTACTACCTAACCGACTCCTGGGCGCTGCGCTTCGATGCGGACGCGACGATTGGGCTCGACACCGATGTCGAGACGGCATTCACGCTTTCCGTTGGTCTACAGTATTCTTTCTAAATCTCTCTGTGCCTCTGTGTCTCTGTGTTAGAAATATGAAAAACTGCCGAGAGGAATGGTACGACAAAAACGCGAAGGTCGCGGTTACGATCGTTGACGTGACCGACGCAGCGCAGGCGCTCGCCCGAGGGCATCTCTGCGGGCCGACGAGCGCGTACTTTCTCTCCAAGGCGCTCGCCGCCGCCGCGCTTCTCGGAAGCGAAATGTCCGAGAAGGACGAGACGCTGATTCTCCAGATGAAGTGCAAGGGGCCTCTCGGCGGCTTCAACGTCGAATGCACTGCCGCCGGAACCCTGCGCGGCTACACGGAAAAGAAGACACTCGACGACTTCGACGGAATGGGCGTCCCCGATCCAAAGAAGGCGGTAGGCGAAAAGCAGCTGCAGGTCACGCGCTCCGTCCCCGGGCGGATACTCTCGCAGGGGATTTCCAATTCCTTAGACGGCTACCTCGCGGGGTCGCTCCAGCGCAAGGCCGTGATCTTCCTCGAAGCGGCGGTGAGCGACGATGTGGAGATACTTGAGGCGCGGGGCGTGATGGTCGAGGAAATGCCCGACGCGAAGGACATCGGCGTCCTCTTGGTCGACCTTCTCGGCAAGTCTCGCGCAGGCGCTCTCGCCGTCGCCTCGCGCAACATCCTCGGGAAGCTCGGGCTAAAGGGCGCCGAACTCCGCAAGACGGCTCCGCTTTCGTTCGCCTGCCGATGCTCGCCTGACCGGGCGATCTCCATGCTCGCGGCGCTGTCCGCCGAGGAACGCGCGGCGCTTCCGCCGACTATCGGCGTCACGTGCCACATGTGCGGCAGGACTTTCTCGGTCAACACGAGGCAGACGTCATGAAAAGCGCTACTGTCATTTCGGCGGCGGCCATGCTCGTTGTCTTCACGGCCATTGCAGCGCCCGCGAAGAAGCACGAGAAGCCCTCTCCCCCAAAGAGCCACGACGGCGAGCGCTCTTCCGAGTTTCGCAACGGGACGACCACGAAGACTACTGCGGCCACGTTCAAGCCGACGCGAACGACTCCCGTGCAGACGGGCGAGTTCCAGGTCGATCTCGTCGTGATAGCGTTCCCCGACTGCCACCAGCCCGAATCCGCCGAGGCGGTTAGGTCGGCGCTCAACTCGTTTGACGGCTCCGCCACGATTGCCGACTACTACAAGGACTATTCGCAGGGCATTACGTGGCCAGTCCTCGACGTCTACCCCGCCGTCTACATGGCGCCGCATCCGTTCGGCTACTACTGCCGCTGGAATACCTTCGGCAACCTTGTCGGCTATGGCGGCGACGGCGGCGAGCGGGCGCGCAAGCTTCGTGAAGACGCGCTCAAGTTCGTGCAGTCGAAGGGCCGCCTAAAGAAGAAGGGCGCGTATACGTGCTACGTCTACTGCAACACCGTGAACAAGGACCCCGAGCTCCTTGAGCGCGTTCTCCGTCCGCTCTACCCGCCGAAGCCGTCGCCGGAGGCCCTTCAGAGGGGGGCGGTGGACAAGCTCGCGGGATACGCCCCCAAGGTCATGTGGGCCGATCCGCTCTGGCCGAACTCGATTCCGCAGGTGACGTATCCGGGGAACGGCCGCACGCTCGTGCACGAGATCGGGCACTGCCTCGGCTC
The DNA here is from genome assembly GCA_902799385.1 of uncultured bacterium. Taxonomy (GTDB): domain Bacteria; phylum Verrucomicrobiota; class Kiritimatiellia; order RFP12; family UBA1067; genus UBA1067. The sequence goes on from CADCAK010000022.1 coordinate 15,800, forward strand.
GCCGGACTACTACCACGCCTCCGAGGAGCACGACGGCGTGGAGGGCGCGCCGTGCCTTCCTTGGGACTACGGCCCCACCGGTCCCGCCTACTGCCGCTACATCCACCACGCGTTCGTCCCAGCTACCGCATATCCCAAGATCGAGAAGCCGGGCGAATACACGCTCGGGCCCCGCTCCGCGAGGTTTCCGATGGGCAAGGGATCCGAGGGGCTTCCACCGCTTGGTATCTTCGTGCCGTCAACGCACCCCAACTACATATACTATATCGAGTATTGCCACAACGAAAGTCCGCCCGTCGGAGACCCGTCGGCCGAGGGGCTTCTCGTCCATGTCATAAACGTCACGATGACTTCCCCGATGCTCGGGCCGCCTGACCTTTGCTACACCTACAGGACCGGCGATCCCGACCACAAGGGCCTTGGCGACGGCGTCGCGTACCTAGGGCCGGGCGACAGATTCGACGAGAAGAGCGACCCAGCGGCGGTGCTCCCGAACTTCCTTCCCGCAGGAATCGCGATATCGTACATAAGGACCGATACTTCGGCGGGGACATGCACCTTCAAGCTCGACATGCCGGCGACAAAGTTCACGAAGCAGGAGCTTGACTTCTCGCTTCTCCCGCAGACGGAGCTTGTCTCGCTTGACGCGCCCATGCCGACGTCGTTCCGCGCGAAGCTCAACGTCAAGTACAGGGGTGAGCCGTTGCTGACGGAATATGGCTTTTGCTACGGGCTTAAGAAGGACCCGACCGAAAAGACGGGGAAGCTCTTCCCGCTCTACCACCGCGACCGCTACGAAGGGCGCATAATCGACTTGAAGCCGGGAGTCACTAACTTTGTCCGTGCCTACGCCCGAAACGCAAACGGCATAAGGTACAGCAAGAACCAGAAGGGCATCATCCTTCCCGCAGAGGGGACTGGCAGTGGCGATGTGACGCTTTTCTCCGATACCGACCACCTTCTTTCTACCTGGTACATCCAGAATCGGTATTTTGGACTTAAGGATGACGTATACAACTCGGCGAATCCGCTTTTGGCGCTGATGGCTATTGGAAACTACTACCGTGTGCTCCCTGGCACCGAGACTGGCAAGGGAGATTTCGACATGACACGCGTCCACTCGAATCCGACCGACTCGCGCCCGAAGTTCCGGCTTGCCGAAGTCAATCGGCTGCGCGGCGAGATGGAAGCTCTTGTCAAGGCGTCTGGGCTTGGCTTCCTCGACTTCGAGCAGGCGAAGGAGAGTGGCGACGGCAAGGGCAAGAAGAAGCCAGCGAAGCCGGCGCCTCGCACCACCACCAGGAGGAAGAAGGGCGAGCCTGAATACGGCAAGAACGCCGAGTGGGTGGCGAAATGCGCGGCGGCGCTTAAGATCAAGTCGCCCGAGACAGTGTTTTTCAACTGCCCGACCGAGGAGGCGCTACTTGCGAAGAAGGACGAGATTCGCCGCTGGATACTTCTCTCGCAGCCCGTCATGCTCGTTCGCCAAAGCCGTCCGCTCAATGACGAAATCTCCCAGCGCTGGCCCCTGGACATAGCGATAATCGACGGGCTTGGCTTTGATTCTGAGACGTTCCATGTCGTCTTCCCAGGCGGCAGCGACCGTGGCCGCAGGGAGCAGAAGGGCGGCTATCTGCATCTAGGCGAGCTGCTCTTCCGCACGTCCGACGCGATGCTCATGTTCTACCGCCCCGGCGCGGCAGAACCGGCGAAAAAGCGGTAGGTCCCGCGATTCGGCCGGCGACTGCCCAAGCGCACCATGGGCGGACGATTTATGGTATAATTACCGACATACAGCACCAATACCAGTCAGGAGACAAGGAATGTACGGAAAGTTTCAGGCGCATCTGCAGCAGACGATTGCAGACCTCAAGGCGAAGAGCCTATACAAGAACGAGAAGATCATCGCGACCCCTCAGGGCGCGAACGTCGTCCTCGAAAACGGCACGAAGCTTCTCAACATGTGCGCGAACAACTACCTCGGGCTCGCGAACCACCCGGAGATAGTCGAGGCGTCGCGCGAGGCGACGGCGAAGTACGGCTACGGCATGGGCTCTGTCCGCTTCATTTGCGGAACGGACTCCTTGCACAAGCAGCTTGAGCGCGTCGTCGCGGACTTCACGAAGACCGATGACTGCATTCTCTTCGGCTCGTGCTTCGACGCGAACGGCGGTGTCTTCGAGGCGCTCCTCGGGCCCGAGGACGCGATAATCTCGGACGCCCTCAACCATGCGTCCATCATCGATGGCGTAAGGCTCTGCAAGGCGAAGCGCTTCCGCTACGCGAACGGCGATATGGCTGATCTTGAAAAGCAGTTGCAGGCCGCCGCCGAGGCGGGGGCCCGCTTCAAGCTCATCGTCACCGACGGCGTCTTCTCGATGGACGGCATCATCGCGCCGCTCAAGGAAATCTGCGACCTCGCGGACAAGTACGAGGCGCTTGTCATGGTCGACGACTCGCACGCGGTCGGCGTCCTTGGCGAGACTGGCGCCGGCTCCGTCGAGGACTGCGGCGTCACTGGCCGCGTCGACATCATCACCGGCACGTTCGGCAAGGCGCTCGGCGGCGCATCGGGCGGCTATGTCGCTGCCAGGCAGGAAATCGTCGACATCCTCCGCCAGAAGGCGAGGCCGTACCTTTTCTCGAACGCCGTTCCGCCGCCTGTCGCGGCCGCGTCGATCAAGGCGATAGAGCTCGTGAAGACAAGACCCGAGCTCAGGGCGCAGCTCAACGCCAACGCGAAGCGCTTCCGCGAGGGAATGGCGAAGCTCGGCTTCGACCTCGTCCCTGGCCACCATCCAATCGTCCCCGTCATGCTCGGCGACGCCGTCGTCGCCGTCAAGATGAGCGAGAACCTCTACAGGAACGGCGTCTACGCGACGGCTTTCTTCTATCCCGTCGTGCCGATGGGCAAGGCGAGGATCAGGACTCAGATGTCCGCCGCGCACACGGCGGAGGACATCGACTTCGCCATAGAGGCATTCGCAAAAAGCCGCTGAATACGGTCCGCGCATGATACTCCTCGCCGCGAGCCTTTTCCTCACGACGCCGTCTCCGATGGAGATGCCGCGTGCGCAGGCGTATCTCGTGAAGGAAAATGGCGTCTATCGCCTTGAGGACCGTTTCGACAAGACGGATCTCTGGATATCGCGAACGGTGGACGGCGCGTGGCGCGACGACGAAGGGCGCGAGTTCCTTCTGGCAACGCTTGCCAACGTGGTCCCGCCGATCGCCAAGGAGGCCCCTGTGACCCGCGCCGACTACGTCGAGACGCTGACGCCCCTCGGGAAGAAGGACTCCGCAGCGATCTTCTCGGCGGTGGACATGCTCTCCCCGGTCCCCCCGGCCGAGGAGTTCTCCCGTCCCCGCCAGACGCCGCGCGGCTACAAGGAAGTGCGCTACTACCACGGCACCAACGATTCTGCGGTCATCTGCGCCTACCTGCTCGAGAAGTCGGAACGCTGGTCGTTCGCCGCGTGGACACTTGCCGAGGGCGACGACTTCGACGTGGCTCTTAAGACGTTCGAGGACGAGTTTCTCGCCAAGGAGCGCCCTGCCATCGACGAGCGCCGTTCGCCCGGCGACGCGCCCGTAAAGGGTGGCCGCGCGAAGAAGGCGCCGCCGCCCAGCGAGCGGGAGCTTCTTCGCGCCGACGCGCGCCACACGGTCGCGCTTTACGACACGTGGCGAGTCACCGACGGCGACGAGTTCACCGTGCTCGACGACATCGGCAGTGCCCATTCCTTCACCGTCTCGGTCACGAACGACCTTAAGCGCATGCGCGCCGCATACGCCGCGACGGTGCCGTCGCCCATCGACGGCTCGAATGTCCTCTGCGTCGCGCGCATCTTCGCGTCGCGCGAGGAATACCTCGACGCGCTTGAGGCGAACGACCACGGCGACATGGAGTGGAGCGCCGCGTACTGGAGTCCGAAGAGGCGCGAGCTTGTAGCGTATCTGCCGCAGGACGGCTCGGAGAAGCTTCTTGAGACGATACGCCACGAGGCGTTCCACCAGTATCTTTCCTACGCGACTTCGATGATATCGGCGTCGCCGTGGCTCAACGAGGGCTACGCGCAGTATTTCGAGAAGGGGCCGAACGGGCCTGATTTCGTCGATCCCGCGGATTTCGGGAAATTTGCAGAGCAGCTGCCTGCGCTGATGGCGATGGACTATGATGAATTCTACGCAGGTACGGATCTGGAGAGACGGCTGAAGTACCGCCTTGCACTGACGATTGCAGTCTTCCTCGAGAAGGGCGCTCCCGAGGTCCGCTTTGAGCCGTTCAAGGACGTGAAGCGCGATTACGTAAAGGCGCTCCTTGAGACGAAGGACATGCGTCAGGCGACTGCGGCAGCCTTCAAGACCGAGGACAACATGAAGCTCTTTGTCCGCGAATGGTTCAAGTACTGGAAGAAGCAATGAAGTACGTCGGCCGGCTTGCGCCAAGTCCGACTGGCGCGCTGCACCTCGGCAACGTGCGCACTTTCATGATTGCGTGGCTGCGCGCCCGCTCGCTTGGTGGCAAGGTTGTCTTCCGTATGGAGGATCTCGACCATCCGAAGGATAAGCCCGGCGCGGCGGCGGACGCGGTCTGTGATCTCCGCTGGCTTGGCTTCGACTGGGACGAGGAATATGTGCAGTCCGAGAGGAAGGACCTTTACCGCGATGCGATTTCCTCGCTCGTCTCTCGCGGCCTCGCGTATCCGTGCGTCTGCTCGCGCCGCGATGTCGAGGCGGCGCAGTCAGCGCCGCACGAGGGCGAGCAGCTTTTCTATCCCGGCAGCTGCCGCGATCGCTTTGCTTCTTGGCGCGAGGCATACGACTATCTAAACTCCTCCACTCCCCCACTCCCCCACTCCTCCACTCCCCGTTCCCCCTGCTGGCGGTTCCGCGTCGCCGACGGCTCGCGCATCGCTTTCGACGATGTCTTTGCGGGGCGTTTCGAGCAGGACGTCTCCAAGACACTTGGCGACTTTCCGCTTGCGCGTGACGAGTTTGGCGCGGGCTACACGCTTGCCTGCGCGGTGGACGACATCGCGATGGGCGTTACCGAGGTCGTGCGGGGCGACGATTTGCTTGCAGCAACACCCGCGCAGATTCTTGTCTCCCGTGCGCTTGGCGTGGAGCGCGAAATTTCCTACTGCCACGTTCCGCTTGTCGTGGGGCCTGACGGCAAGCGCCTTGCGAAGCGCCACGGCGACACGCGCATTGCCGCGTACCGCGCGGCGGGCGTTCGTCCCGGGCAGATTATGGGTCGGCTTGCGGCGAGCTGCGGCTGGGCCGAGGAGGGTGAGGAGATTTCGCTTGCGGCGCTTTTGCCGCGCTTCGACCTCTCGACGATTCCCCACACGCCGTTCATGGTGTCGTAGCGGGGCGTTGGCCGCTTGCTCGACCGCTCTTGCGCGCGCACCCAGCCATGTTTTGCAAAATTTCACCGCTCAACCATGAGCGGTTTTTGGTATAATTGGGAAGTGATATTGTAGGCGTGAGAAGGGAAAACTACTTATGAAACAAGCGAGCATCATCAAATTCATCTTCGCCGCAGTTGCCCTGATGTCGGCAGTCTCCTCATGGGCATATACCGAGACCGTCGGTTACTTCACATGGACGTATGTTGTGCGCGGCGATACTGCGGAGATTTCTAGTGTGTATCCCAGATTAAGTTCCGTGACGATTCCATCGATGCTTGGCGGATATCCTGTGACGAGCATCGGGGAGTCTGCGTTCCGTGGCAGTGGCGAACTTAAGAGCGTGGCGATACCAGACAGTGTGACGAGCATCGGGAATTTTGCGTTCTCCGGTTGCAAAGGTCTTACGAGCGTGACCATACCTGACAGCGTTACGAGCATCGGGGAAGGTGCGTTCGCATACTGTAGCGGGCTTGAATCATTTATTGTGGCATCTGGTAATTTATCATATAAAGCAGATTCGGGACTGTTGCTTACAAAAGACGGAAAGATGCTTGTTGCCGTGTCAGGGGGTCTTACGAGCGTGACCATACCTGACAGCGTTACGAGCATCGGGGAAGGGGCATTCTACGGCACAAGTCTTAGGAGCGTGACGATACCTGACAGCGTTACGAGCATCGGGGAAGATGCGTTCTACGGCAGCAGTCTTAGGAGCTTGACGATACCCGGTAGCGTTACGAGCATCGGGGAAGATGCGTTTGCATACTGCAGCGGGCTTACGAGCGTTATGATAGGCAACGGCGTTACGGGCATTGCGAAGTCTGCGTTCCGTAGCTGCAGCAGTCTTACGACCGTGACTATACCCGACAGTGTTATGAGTATCGGGGAGTATGCGTTCCACGGCTGTAGCAGTCTTACGAGCGCGATGATTGGCAACGGCGTTACGAGCATTGGGGAAGGGGTGTTCTACGGCAGCAGTCTTAGGAGCGTGACGATACCCGACAGCGTGACGAGCATCGGGAAGTCTGCGTTCCACGGCTGCAGCAGTCTTACGAGCGTGACGATACCTGACGGCGTTACGAGCATCGGGGAGAGGACGTTCTACTCCTGCAGCGGTCTTACGAGCGTGACGATAGGCGAAGGCGTTACGAACATTGGCGGGTATGCGTTCTCCAGCTGCAGCGGGCTTATGAGCGTGACGATACCCGACAGCGTGACGAGCATCGGGGGGCATGCGTTCGAATACTGCAGAGGTCTTACGAGTGTGACGATAGGCAAAGGCGTGAGAAGCATCGGGTGGTATGCGTTCTACAACTGCAGCGGTCTTACGAACGTGACGATAGGCGAAGGCGTTACGAACATTGGCGGGTATGCGTTTTCCGGCTGCAGCGGTCTTATGCGCGTTACGATAAGCAACGGCGTTACGAGTATTGGGGAGTACGCGTTCTCCGGCTGTAGCGGTCTTACGCACGTGACGATACCCGATAGCGTCACGAGCATCGGGGAAGGTGCGTTCATGCATGCTCCTTTTGTGAACAAACTGGAGGCGGCGAAGACGATTCTTGCTGCGAAGATGCTTTCTGGCGACCTGCCGATTCAGAAGCCGGATGCGCGATACGACCTCTCGCGCACGCAGAAGGACCGTGCAATTGTCTCGGTGATGGTCAGCGGCGACATGGCACTTGACGATTTCGTCTTGACGGACGGCAAAGTCTATGATTCGCTGCTGTATGTGAGCAACTCGGTGGATCACGAGGTTGCATTGACCCTGCCGTCCGGCAATGTCTACAAGACGTTCAAAGGCACAAAACCCCTGACGATACCTGCCGGGATGCAGTGCATGATCTCCATTACACGCATAGCCGACAAGACCTTCCTTGTCGCACGAGAAGACCTTGAGGACGTGAATTAAGGCACAACAATGAAGCGACTTGTGGCGATAGTTGCGCTTTTCGCTGCGACATGGGTGGTTAACGATTCCCATGCCATGCCAATTGGTGTGCGTACGCTGATGAATGGCCATGCGGCTGTGCGGCAAGCGTTGGAGGTCAATCCTGAGCCGACGCCCGAACCCACGCCTACGCCAACACCCACTCCCACACCTACTCCGACGCCAGAGCCGACACCGGATCCTGAACCGACGCCGACACCGGATCCTGAACCGACACCTACTCCGGAACCGACTCCCACACCTACTCCGACGCCCGAGCCGACGCCCGAACCCACGCCTACGCCAACACCGACTCCCACGCCAACTCCGGAGCCGGATGATGCGCATGCGCTACATGAGGACATTGACGGCGCGGTGCCGACGACTGCGGCGAGCGAGTACAACGGCTACTTGTACGATGAAGACAGCGGCGAGGTGAAGGGCACGATACATGTCAAGGTCGGGAAGCCTGGCAAGGACGGCATGGCATCGGTCAAGGCGACGATCACTGTCGGCACGATTAAAGTCTCGCTGAAGGCAGCCGACAAGGGCAAGGCGGCGATTGCGTCCGACGGCCCGACGGAGATTGAGCTTGTCGGCGGCGCGTCGTGCGAGATTGCACTTGGCGAGAAGGGGCTTTCTGGCTACTACGGGGCGTACATGATCGACGGATCGCGCAACCTCTTCGCCTCCAAGGACAATGGCGAGGTGTTGGCGGCAAATGCCATTCTTGCCAAGTGGCTTGGCTCGTTTATGGTCGTCTGGGACGGCGGGTCGCTGAGCGTCAACGTCGCGGCGAAGGGCAAGGTGAAGGTCTCGGGGACGCTCGCCAATGGCGCGAAGGTCTCAGCCTGCACCGTATTGCTCGTCGGCGAGGAGTGGAGCTGTGTCTCCGTCGCCGTGCAGAAGGCTAACCTCGCGTTTGTGCTGTGGCTTTCGCATGACGGCCAGGCGATTGAAGCGGAAGGGCTTGGAAACGACGTGCTCGCGGGCAAGACAGGTGCCCTTGCCAACGGCGCGACGTTCCAGATCGACGCCGACGAGTTCGCGGCGGTCTTTGGCCAGGCGATGCTACCGTATCTGCCCGACGGCGTCCCGGTGACGCAGAATGGAACGAAGTGGACTTTGCCAAAGGCAGGCAAGGTCGCATACAAGAACGGCGCGGTCGACGAGTCGAAGCTCGGCGAGAATCCCTGCGGACTCAAGCTTTCCTACAAGGCGAAGGACGGCACGTTCAAGGGCTCTTTCAAGGTCTATGCCGAAGTGAAGGGCAAGCCGAAGGCGACGACGGTCAACGTGACGGGCATCCTGCTCAATGGCGTCGGCCACGGCACCGCGACGATAAAGGGCAAGGGCTCCGTCGCCGCGATAATCGAGTAGGATTCCAATGGGCGATAGAGTGGAAAACAGTAGAAGGGACATTTTCGTATACGGCGCGCCTGCGAGCGGAAAGTCAACGCTCGGCAGGGTACTAGCCGAACGGCTTGGCGTCGGCTTTGCCTTCAGCCGAGGAATTCGTCCATCGTGTCCGAGCCGGGGTGGTTGATGCCGTCGCGGCTCGCCGCCTTGAAGACGGTGAGGAAGAGAATCTTGATGTCGAGAAGAAGCGAGCGGTGGTCTACGTACCAGACATCCAAGCGAAACTTCTCTTCCCACGAAAGGGCGTTCCTGCCGTTCACCTGCGCCCAGCCGGTGATGCCGGGCCTGACTTCGTGGCGGCGCGTCTGCTCGGGCGAATAGCGCGGGAGGTACCTCGCGGGGAGAGGCCGCGGGCCGATGAGCGCCATCTTGCCCGTAAGGACGTGCAGAAGCTGCGGCAGCTCGTCCAGAGAAGTCGCGCGCAGAAACCGCCCGAGCCTTGTGAGCCGCTCCGCGTCGCCGCCCGGACCGTCGCGCATGGTGCGGAACTTAAGCATCGTGAAAAGGCGTCCGCCCCTGCCGGCCCGCTCCTGGCGAAACAGCACGGGACCGCCGTCAGCGCATAGCACAGACAGCGCAACAAGCGCAAGCGCCGGCAGCCACAGCGGGGCGGTCGCCAGAACGAGAATGGACTCGGTCACTCTTTTCACGGCACTATTATAGCAAATTATGGTATAATCTTCGCACGGTAAATAGGAGAAACCCAAATGAGAGACCTTTTCATAGTAGGTGCGGGCGGCTTCGGCCGCGAGGCGATCTGGACTGTCGAGCGCATCAACGCGCTGTCGCAGCAGCCACAGTGGAACATCATCGGCTATGCCGACGACGACCCCAAGTGGACCAAGGGCGACAATTTCGAGGGGTTCCCTATCCTCGGCACCATAGAGGAGGCTTCACGCGACTACCCGGGCGCGTCCGTGTTCATCGCGGTCGGCAAGAACTCCAAGCGCGCCGACATCGCTAAGCGCCTGTGCGGGCACGACTTCCCCGCGATAATCGACCCCAAGGCGCAGATTTCCCCCACGACAGACTTCCTTGAAGGCGCGTTCATCGCGGCAGGCGCCGTCGTGCAGGTCGGCGCCGAGCTCGGACGCTTCGTCATAGTCGGCGCCAACGCCGTCGTGGGCCACGATGCGCGTCTCGGCGACTTCGTGAACATGGGCCCCGGTACGGTCATCGCCTCTGGCGTCAAGGTCGGCGACAACGTCTCTTTCTTCGCCAACGCCTCGACCATGTCGTGGATCACCATCGGCGAGGGCTCCAAGATTAGCTGCGGAACTGGCGTAAGGGAAAGCATTCCGCCTAACACCGATATGTGAAGCGGACATGGCGCGATGCTGAAGAAGGTCGTCTATAACCTGCTGTTTGCCGCCGTCTATCCGTTTCTCCTGCCCGGCTTCGTCGTGCGCATGCTCAGGCGCGGCGGATACGCCGCGCGCATGGGCGACAGGTTCGCCCTTTATCCGGACGAGGTGCTACGCAAGTTCAAAGATGGAGCACTAGGCACCAGCGCGGCTTTGCCGTGCGCAAGCACCAGCACCGAAGGTGCGCAGGCACCATCTTTCGTCTGGATCCATGCCGTTTCCGTCGGCGAGGTCCAGGTCGCAGGGCAGCTTATGCGCGAATGGCGCAGGGTGGAGCCAGACGTAAGGTTCGTCTTCTCCACGACAAGCTCGACCGGCTGGAGAATGGCCGAGAGGGAAGTCTCCGGTCGCGACGTTCTCGTATACAACCCGCTCGACTTCCCGAACTTCGCCAAGAGCGCGCTGGCAGCCGTACGCCCGCGCGCGATAGTCCTCACGGAAAGCGAAATCTGGCCCAACTTCATCTGGGCCGCGCGACGCCGCAGGATCCCCGTGTTTCTCGTAAACGCGCGCGTCAGCGACAGGAGCGCGCCTCGCTACAGGGCCGCGCGCTGGTTCTTCGGCGACGTCCTTGCGTCGTTCACCCGCATCTTCGCGCAGTCCGATCTCGACGCGTCTCGCCTTGTCGCCGCAGGCGCCCCCGAAGGAATTGTCGAAGTGACCGGAAGTTTCAAGTTCGACGTCGCGCACCGCGACGAGGCGAAGGAGAGGGAGCTCAGGGAGTGGATTGGTCCGGGGCGCATATTGCTCGGCGGCTCTACGTGGCCCGGCGAGGACGAGGCGCTTCTCCGCATTTATTCTGGTGTCGCCAAGGCGCAAGGCGCCGAGTCGCAGGTCAAGCTCGTAATCGCCCCGCGCCATTTCGAGAAGGCCGACGCAGTAGAAGAGAACATAAAATCTGCCGGCTTCTCCTGCATCCGTCGTAGCGCAAGCACTATCGCCGCAGGCGCGAAAGCACCCGTCTACCTTGCCGACACGACAGGCGAGCTGATGGGGCTCTACGGCATCGCCGACGTCGTGTTCGTCGGAAAGTCCCTCTGCGCTCACGGTAGCCAGAACATGATCGAGCCGTGTCTCTGCGGCAAGCCGACTGCGGTAGGGCCGTACACAGAGAACTTCCGACCCGTCATGAGCGATCTCCTTGCTGCCGACGCCATAAGGCAGGTGAAGGACGAGGGCGAGCTTCGCGAGTTCGTCATCGGCTCTTTCGCAGACGACGGCGGGCTTGGCGCGCGCGCGGCGGCTGCGGTCGAACGCCGCAAGGGAGTCGTCCCCAAGTGCGTCGAGTCGATACGCCGCGCACTTGCCTGCGTAGCGCTTCTCCTCGCGGTCGCAGGCTGCGGGAATGGCGGCGACGACGTGGTGAAGCCGCCGGCCGAGCCTGAGGAAAGCGCGTTTCGCCCGGTCAAGATAACCACCGCCTGCATCGCGGCCATCGAAAAGCCCACGGCGACGCGTGCGCTGCTCGCGGACGCCAAGGCCGAGGCGTTCAGGCCGTTCTTCTCCTCGTTCGGCGTCGTCTGCGTATCCAACGAGAATGCCGCAGCCGAGTCGAAGTTCGACATCGTCTTTCTCGCCGGCAGGGCCGATGCCGAGAAGCTTTCGTACGCGCTTGAACGCACGGGCGAGGCCGGCGTCCTTGCGTGGCGCATTGCAGTCAGGGACATGTGCGCCGCAGACTTCAAGACGGCCGTCGAGTCGTTCCCCTGCGAGGCGGCGCATCTCTGGATGCCGAGCGCGGACGAGTGGGTTTTCGTCGGCCGCCGCTCGCCCAGAAAGATAAAGCTCGACGCGATGATGGAAGTCTTTTCGCGCGAATCGGCGTTCGAGGCGCTTGCCGAGGCCAAGGCCACCGCGCTTTCCGACGTCTTTGCAAGTTATGTCGGTAATCTCGCTGGCCTTTCGGGGGCGTTTGTCTCGACGAACCTCTCGGTCGCGGTGCGTCCGGAGTTCTTTGTGACGAAGGACATTCCGCCTCTCGACTGGGTGGCGCGCGGCGACGTCGACGAGGACATCTACAAGGCGACTCTCGCCGAGATTCGCTCGATGCAGGTCGTGCGGCGGCTTGTGATAGAGGGCGACCTCATCGCCGCCGAGGGAAAGGCGGACGACGCCACCGAGGTGTGGGCGCGGGCGATGCTGAGAAACCCGCGCGACCCGATGCTGCTCGACCGCCTCGACAGGCTTTCGCGCAACGCAGAGGCGCTTCTCTCCGTGGGCAATGTCGCGGCCGCAGCAAAGTGCTACGAGACGATGGTTGTCATAAACCCGACGGATGCGTCGGCTGTCTTGAAATACGGCATGAGCCTTCGACGCCTCGGCAAGAAGGAGATGTCCGACCAAGTGCTCAAACGAGCGGGGGAGCTGAGGAAGAAATGAAAAAGACCATGATCATGTTGCCGTTGCTCGCTTTCGCGGGCTGCTTTACGGTGTTCCAGAGCGAATATCCCGCCGTGGAGATGTCGTCCGCAGGCAACGCGGACGTCAAAGTCCAGCTTGCGGGCTTCGAGGCCGCCGTCACGACGTACGAAGTCCTGTACGGATACGAGACGGCCTACCGCTACCACCACTACTACGGGCACCGCCGTAACTACGGCTACTGGGGGCCTACCACTGTGATGACCGAGACGTATGTTCCGCAGACGCAGATGACGCCCGCATACATCGACCGCGCGACGGAGATACTCGAGCTCAACGGGTTTAACCCCAAGACCGACAAGCCGGACTACCGCATAGAGGTGAAGTTCGGCGGGCCTTTCGTCGGCGACGGAGAGCGCGCAGCCGAGATCGCGTGGACGATATTCTCGCTTCTCACCGCAGACTACGCCGTCCACACGTGGACGGCGAAGCTGAATATCTACGACGTCGCCACCGGAAAGCTCCTCATGCACTGCGACTATTCCGAGCGCTACTCCGCCCTCGTCTGGGGGCCGGTGCCGCTGCTCAGCCCGGCGGGCTCCGACAAGACCTCGCCGAACTTCATGCAGAACTGGTGTCTGATGGCGCTTACGGACCGCGCGATGGCTGACGCAACGGCGTTCCTCGCCGCGAAGCCGCCTGCGGCGGAATGACATCCGCAGCGCGAAGTTTCAGATGGCCGTTGTCGCGGAGGGGCAAGAAGTGGTATAATATCACTACCAATAAGGAGGCAGTCATGAGAAAAGAAGAAGACAAAGTCGTTTCGGCAATGCGCGCGGGCTTTACGCTCGTGGAGCTTCTGGTCGTCGTCGCGATCATCGGCATCCTCGGCACTATTGCCATACATAACGTAAAGAAGTATATCGACAGGACCAACGAGACTGCCGCCCGCGCGACGGTGCAGAGCGTCTCCGAGGCCGTCACCGCGTATTACATCGGCAAGAAGAAGATGCCGACGTCCCTCAACCAGCTTGTAGAGGGCTCGGACGACGACCCGCCTGTCCTCGACGGCGGCGAGGGCGCCCTCGAGGATCCGTGGGGCAACGAGCTCAAGTACGAGATCAAGGGCAAGCGCTTTGTCGTGATCTCGGCAGGCTCTGACGGTGACTTCGGCACGGAGGATGACATTCGCAGTGACAAGAAGGGGTCGAGCAAGTCCAACAAGGTCTCCACATACTCGAACGTGGACTGACCGGTACGCCGTATCGCGCAATCAGATGTTACGCAGGGCTTTTACCCTGATCGAGCTTCTCGTCATCGTCGCAATCATGGCGACGATGGTGTCTGTTAGCGTGGTCAGCATACGCGCCGGGCAGGGGGCGGCGAGGATAAAGGGCGCAACGCGCAACGTCATGGCGTCGATACGCCACGCGCGCTCAATGGCGCTTGTCCTTATGCAGCCGGCCGTCGTGACGTATTCGACCACGATGGTGGACGACGAAGTCTGCGCCCAGATCAAGGTCGATGGCGCGAAGCTCACGGATTCGCTGAAGGCGACCGACATCGTCGAGACCCTGTCCGGGGAGCCGATACACCGCGACGGCACGCTGGTGAAGCGCAAGGCTGGGGACGGGAATGACGACGAGGCGCAGTCCCTCGCGGACGGAGCGGGACAGACGGTGGAGGAAGTGCTTTTCGAGCCGGTGTCGACCGAGGTAGTGCGTGGCGTGCGCATCAAGGTCGCCGTCGGCGACGAGATGCTGGCGACCGGGGACGAGGAGAAGAGCGCAAACAAGATATCCGTGTTCTCCAATGTCGACTACCTGCTCGGGAAATACAGGGAGCGCAAGAAGGCGGAGGGGAAAAAGACCGAAGAGGACGAGGGCGCCTCGGCGTCTGCGTCCGCAAAGGCCGACGAGGGTCAGGAGCCCGTTAGCATAGTCTGGGAGGCGAACGGGCGCTGCGACCCGCACCGCGTGTGGGTGTATCTCGACGGCTCGACGCCGGAGAAGGGCCTTTGCATCAAGGTTGACCGCTTCGGCGCTGCGAAGGTGGTCTCGGACGACGAGGATTGACGTCATGCGGAGCGGATTCACGTTGCTTGAAGTCCTTCTCGCCTCGATAATCCTCGGGGCCGGGCTTGCGGCGATACTCGTCTCGATGTCGCAGAGCCAGAAGATGATGCTGTCCTCGTCGTCGCTCGAGACGGCGCAGGAGGTGATGGACCTCGGCGAGATGGCGTACCCGCTTTCGGATGTCCAGGACCCCGACAAGGACCTCGACGTGACCGAGACCAAGGCAAGCGAACTTTGGGACATAATCGCGGGCTCGCACGGCCCGAAGCTGACGCGCGAGCAGGAGGAGAAGTTCGACGGCTACACGTGGGAGCGCGAGGCGCTGAACCGGAAGGACAGCGAGGAGGACATAAAGCGCCTCGGCAACCTGTACACCGTGCGCATCACGGTCCGCTGGGGCAACCGCCGGCACGGCGAGCGCGAGGAGGAGAGCTACGTCACGTTCTGGAGGAAGAGGGAATGAGGCGCGCGTTCACCCTTGTGGAGCTTCTTCTCGCCGTCGTTCTCCTCGGCGTCCTTACGTCGCTTACGATGATGACGTTCAACTCCGTCACGCGCGGCTGGCAGGTCTCGACGGACTATCTCGACAAGATGCAGCGCACCGACTTCGCGCTCAACCAGGTCATATCGGGCCTTCGGAGCCTCTACTACCCGCACGGCGGCGAGCAGAGCTACGACTACGGCTTCTACCTGACGGACAACGGCAGCGGCGAGGATCCGGGCCGCTCGGACATCATCGAGTGGTCGAAGCGCGGGTCTGCGATAGTCGGCACGAAGAGCGCGGCGGCGGACACGGTCCACCGTGTCCAGCTGATGGTGCTTGAGGAGGGCAACCGCGACTACGTCGAGCCCATCGAGGTCACCGGCCTTTATGCGCGGCACTGTCCAGACGTTACGCTTCGCCCAAAGGACAATCGCGACGACATAGACTTCTCCTTCGCAAACGAGGAAATGTACCAGCCCATCCTCGTCGCGGACGGCATCGTAGGCTTCAACTGCCGCGTCTTGCCGAACGCCGACAAGGTCGAGGCCGAGCACGACGAATCGCTTTTCGAGGATAAGTGGGACACATCCAACGCGGTGCCCTACAAGATTGAGCTAACTTTCTACCTCGCCGACCCGGAGGGCCGTGCATACCGCTCGAACACGGCCCCCATCATGCGCATCGTGAGCATGCCGCTCTACGAACAGGCCAAGGACGGCGCGGCGCCGCCTTCCGAGAAGGCCGCGCGCGAAAGCGGCGATGCAAGGCGCAGGTCTTCGGGCGGGTCTGGTCGAACGAGTGGCGGCGGTTCGGGTGGCACTCGTCCTGGCGGCGGCGGACAGCCCGGCGGTGGAGGTCGTCCGGGGGGCGGAGGAGGGCAGCCCGGTGGCGGCAGTGTGCCGCCGGGAGGAGGTGGACCATGAAAAGGGCGAGTGCGCTTTTGATGTCTCTATGGATAATCGCCGTGCTGTCGATTATGGTGCTCTCCTTCGCTTCCGAGGCGCATCTCCAGACAGGCATAAACATCTACGTGCGCGAGCGCAATCGTGTAAACCGCCTTGTCGATGCAGGTCGAATACTTGCCGAGGTCGTCATATCCGGATATTCGAGCGTGTCCGAATGGTCCGAGGACGAGGATGTCGACAAGCTTCTTGAAGACGACCGCTGGTACAGGGAGAAGCGCGACCTAAAGAGCGGGCGACCCTGCACCATCGGCCCGATTCTCGTGGACGAGGAGAACCCCGAGTCCGGCACGGTCAAGGTCGAGATATGCATAACGCGTGGCCTTAACATCAACGAGCTCACGCCCGACGGCGATAATAACTGGCGGCTGAGGTGGGAGATGCTACTCAAGAGCCACGGGATTCCCGAGGACTACGAGGTCGAGGCATACGATTCCCAGCACCACTCGCGCACGAGGTTCAAGCTCATAAACCTGCTTGTCGCAAGCTTCGCCGACTGGGTGGACGCCGACGACAACGCCACGTCGGTGGACGGCGAGGACTGCGGGGCGGAGTCGAACTGGTACGAGGAGGAATACGACGACGGCAAGGTTGACGACGAAGACAAGCGGTATCCGCGCAACGGCGCGATTCCGGACATAAAGGAGCTCTCGTACATACGGGGCTTCCGCGAGTTTCCGGTCGTGCTCACGGGCGGAGTGCTGAATCCCGACGACGACCCCAAGGACCAGATACACGTGCGCGGTATAGCCGACATGTTCAATACGCTCGGAAGCGCCAAGGTCTACATCAATGACTGCACGCGCGACGAGTTGCTGACGGTCCCTGGCATTTTCGACGAGGACGACGAGGAGGACCTTGAGAAGAGTTCGGAGAACATCGACGCCATCCTCGGCGCCAAGGCCGAGGTGCCGGACTACGACGTGGACGAGTCGCTGGAGTGGTGGCAGTACAAGGACTTTCAGGACCTTCAGCAACGCGTAGCGGACTACGGCGGCGGAAGCGCCAGCATCGGGACCGAGGCGGGGAACTATCTTCTCTTCAAGCCCGACGACACGACTGTTTTCGAGATCACCATAGCGTGCGAGTCCATGGGAATGACCCGTTCCGTGAAGGCGAAGGCGTACCTGAAGGACAAGGACGTGCGCTATGTCGAATGGGAGGAAGACCCCGTGGGAGACAGGAAGGAGTCGGCAAGATGAAGCTGATCGACGGTAAGGAACTCGCGCGGAGCCTGCGCGGGGAAATCGCGGCCGGCGTCGCCGCGCTGAAGGCGGAGAAGGGTGTCACCCCCGGGCTTGCCGTCATTCTTGTGGGCGACAATCCCGCGAGCGTGAGCTATGTTACCGCCAAGGAAAAGGCGTGCGCCGAGGTGGGGATGCTCTCGCGCGAAATACGACTCTCGGCCGAAACGACGGAGGACGAGCTTGTCGCGCTTGTGAAACGGCTCAATTGCGATCCCGAGATACACGGAATCCTCGTGCAGTTGCCCGTCCCGAAGCACATCCGCGACAAGGCGGTCATCGACGCGATAGCGCCCGACAAGGATGTTGACGGCTTTACACCCGTCAATGTCGGCAAGATGATGATCGGCGACGAGTGTTTTCTCCCGTGCACGCCCCATGGCATAATCAAGCTGATAGAGTTCTCGGGAATGGACATCTGCGGCAAACACGCAGTCGTGATCGGTCGTAGCAACATCGTTGGTAAGCCCGTCGCGGCTCTTCTTGCCCGCAAGGAATCGAATGCTACCGTCACCCTCTGCCACACGGGGACCCCCGACGTCGGCCACTTCACTCGCGACGCAGACATAGTCGTCGTCGCGGCAGGGCGTCCCAATACGCTTACCGGCGAAATGCTCAAGGAGGGTGCCGTCGTAATAGACGTCGGCGTGAACCGAGTCCCAGACCCGACGAAGCCGAAGGGCTTCAGGCTCGTGGGCGACGCCGATTTCGAAAGCTGCTCAAAGGTCGCCGGCGCGATCACTCCTGTCCCCGGCGGCGTCGGCCCCATGACGATAACCATGCTTCTGTGGAATACCCTCGAAAGCGCCCGCCGCGCCGCTGGGTAGTTGCCAACCATCCTTCGGGTCGAGCCTCCGGCGAGACAAGGGTTTATAAGGTCAAAATCTCAATCGTCAGGGACTTGATTGCCACAGATTACCACAGTAGCGGGAGTTTATGATACACTGTTCGGCATGAGACGTTGCAGGATAAAGCTTCCAAATCGGTGCTATCACCTGATCAGTCGCGTCGCCCACCGCGCCATGACGAAGGATGGCAAGCGGTGAATCGAAAGGGTCGCGCCGCTATGACAAGGAAAACCTACTGTGGCAATCAGGCCCTGTTGTTTCCGGTCGGCGTTGAAAAGATGGCGGCATAGTGTCTTTTTTAGGACAGTTATGGTATAATATGCATACTCAA